>NZ_JBQSUN010000001.1:0-805378 GCF_052384325.1 Streptococcus sp. cx1
TCAGCTGGGAGAGCATCTGCCTTACAAGCAGAGGGTCAGCGGTTCGATCCCGTTAACTCCCATAGGTCCCGTGGTGTAGCGGTTATCACGTCGCCCTGTCACGGCGAAGATCGCGGGTTCGATTCCCGTCGGGACCGTCAAGTAGAAATATTTGAGACTCGTTAGCTCAGTTGGTAGAGCAATTGACTTTTAATCAATGGGTCACTGGTTCGAGCCCAGTACGGGTCATATATGCGGGTGTGGCGGAATTGGCAGACGCACCAGATTTAGGATCTGGCGCTTAACGGCGTGGGGGTTCAAGTCCCTTCACCCGCATTAGAAAAGTTAGCCGGCTTAGCTCAGTTGGTAGAGCATCTGATTTGTAATCAGAGGGTCGCGTGTTCAAGTCATGTAGCCGGCATAAAGATGGTCCGTTGGTCAAGGGGTTAAGACACCGCCTTTTCACGGCGGTAACACGGGTTCGAATCCCGTACGGACTATATTTCGAGTAACTTAGGTTACTCTTTTTATTTTGTTTCTTTTTTTTATATGTTATAATAACTTATAATACTATTTTTGAGGTGAATTTATGTCTAAAGTTTTTGTTTTTGGTCATCAAAACCCTGATTCTGATGCGATTGGGTCTTCTTATGGATACGCTTATTTGAAACGTCAACTTGGCGTTGATGCTGAAGCTGTTGCTTTAGGTACTCCTAACGAAGAAACAGCTTTCGTTCTTGATTATTTTGGTGTTGAGGCACCACGAGTTGTTGAATCAGCTTTGTCAGAGGGAGTTAATCAAGTAATTCTTACAGACCATAATGAGTTTCAACAATCTATTTCAGATATTAAGGATGTTGAGGTTATTGAGGTAGTAGACCATCACCGTGTGGCTAACTTTGAAACCGCTAATCCATTAATGATGCGATTGGAACCTGTTGGATCAGCTTCTTCAATTGTTTATCGTATGTTCAAAGAAAACAATGTTGAAGTTCCTAAGGAAGTGGCTGGTTTGCTTTTGTCAGGTTTGATTTCGGATACTCTTCTCCTTAAATCTCCAACTACACATGCTTCAGATCCTGCAGTTGCAGCTGAACTTGCAGAAATTGCTGGAGTTAATTTGGAAGAATATGGGCTTGCTATGCTTAAAGCTGGTACTAATCTTTCTTCTAAATCTGCTGAAGAACTTATTGATATTGATGCCAAAACTTTTGAATTGAATGGCAATCAAGTTCGTGTTGCACAAGTTAATACAGTTGATATTTCCGATGTTCTTTCTCGTCAAGAGGAAATCGAAGAAGCTATTAATAACTCAATTAAAAGCAATGGATACTCTGACTTTGTCTTAATGATTACTGATATCCTTAATTCAAATTCAGAAATTCTTGCACTTGGTTCAAATACTGATAATGTTGAAGAAGCCTTTGATTTTGTTTTAGAAAATAATCATGCTTTCCTTGAAGGTGCCGTTTCTCGTAAGAAACAAGTAGTACCACAGTTGACTGAAAGCTTTAATGCATAAAATTAGGCCGTCAGGCCTTTTTTTAGTGGTCTGATTAATGGTATAATACTTCTTATGATAATACAATTTAACCCAAACAAACTATGTAAGCAAGCTTTTTTTATGGAAATAGTGAATTATCTATATCTTAATCAGCCTGTGACCCTGAGAGCAATAAAAAGGGAGTTTCCTTTTCAAAAGAATATAGATAAATTAATTGAGGAGTTTGTAAAAGCAGGCTATATTGAACGATTTGAGAAGCGTTATCGTCTATTAATTAATCTAGTGTTGGATTCTTCTACAATTGACTTAGATCAGCATTTTTTTATTGAAGATGATTCTACTTGTTATTTAGAGCTATTAAATCGTAGATTTGTTACTGAGATAAGTAATTCTACTAATGAAGTTGTCATTATTGAACAAACGAGTATCACGAGAGATGATCTTACAATTTCAAACTATTTCTATAAATTAAGAGAAAATCTACCATTATCGGAAGAGCAGAATAGATTATATGATATATTAGGGGATGTTAATCCTGAATATTTTTTAAAACATGTTACGACTTTTCTTTTAAAATACGTTAGGAAGGAATATGCACTTCAAAAAAGGAGGAATATTTTTGTTGATGCTTTAGAATTATTAGGGTATCTTATTCAAGTAGAAGAAGGTCGTTATCTTTTGAATATGGATTTAGACTCCGAAGCATTAGTTTTTAGTGCAAAAAAAGACTAGTATCATTACTAGTCTTTTTTATGACAACTTTAACGATTCCTTAGTTCAAGATAACGTTTGTACCAGATGTTAACATAAGATTGTGAAAATGGCCCCTTACCATTGTTAATCCAATCTACCAAGATTTTAACATGTTCCTTTAAGATATAGTCAATATCAGGAGAGTAATGCATTTCTTTTTTATGTGTTTCATACTCATCTACATCTAGCAATTTTTTTTCACCATCAGCGAAGACTTTGACATCTAGGTCGTAGTCAATATATTTTAGTGCTTCTTGGTCCAAAATATATGGACTAGCTAAATTGCAGTAGTAGGAAATGCCGTTATCCCTAATCATGGCTATAATATTAAACCAGTATTTTTTGTGGAAATAAACAATAGCAGGTTCACGTGTTACCCATCGTCTTCCGTCTGCTTCAGTAACGAGGGTGTGGTCGTTAACGCCAATAACAGCATTCTCAGTTGTCTTTAGTACCATAGTATCGCGCCAAGTACGGTGCAAACTACCATCATGCTTATAACTTTGAATTGTGATAAAGTCGCCTTCTTTTGGTAATTTCATGGCGTCCTCTTTCTACAATAAGGGTTATCCCCTTTATTGTATCATAATTTTTTGAAAAGAGGGGGAATACCTATAAATATTCTCTTAGAGCGGATGCTATCGCATCAAAGTCATAACCTTTTCGGGCTAAAGATTGTGTCAAGCGTTGCTTAAGCTCATAACCGTCGTATTTTTTACTAAATTTTTGATATTGCTTATCAATTTCTTTATAAAGTAGAGCTTGCTCATTTTCTTCATCTGCTTCAAGTTCTAGATGATCGATTGCTAGTTTACTTTCTTGGAATGAAAAACCTTTATTGATAAGGCTTTGAGTTAATTTATCTTTTAGAGCTTTAGATGGTAGTTTTCCCTGATATTTTCGTAACAGTTTTGAGGCTACTTTAATGGCTATTTCTGAGAAATCAAATTGGCTTAAAACATCGTCAATGATTTGTTTGTTACAACCTTTTTGAAGCCATTTTTGCTTCAGCACATAGGCCCCTTTATCGCCTGAATTCAGATTTTGTTGAGCTAGACTTTCTAGGAGTTTGTAATCATCAATCCAATGATTCTTTTTTAGATTATCAATAATTTTGGGAATTATATGAGGGTTTATTTCATGTTTAAAAAGGTAATCTTTTACTTCTTTCTCAGTACGTTGTTTAAATGAAATAAAATAGAGAGCTAGGTTTTTACCATGCGAGAACTGAGCAAAGGATTTAATATCCTCTAGTTGATCTTTGTCCAGTATCATTTCTTTAGTCAACATGTATTTAACGATGGTATCTTCTGTAACGTAGAGACTCTCTTTTTTATCTATCTCAAGGAGATAAAGTCTCTTTTTCTTCTCGATTTTTGTGATTTTCATAGTTATTATTATATCAAAATGTTAGAATGGTAGTATGAATTTACAAGTGAAACAGCGTATCCCGCTTAAGATAAAACGCATGGGAATCAATGGCGAAGGCATTGGTTTTTATAAGAAAACTCTAGTTTTTGTACCAGGGGCTTTGAAGGGTGAAGAGGTGTTCTGTCAGATTGTTTCTGTTAAGAGAAACTTTGTTCAGGCGAAATTATTAAAGATTAATAAACCTTCTAAGTTTCGTGTCGAACCTGCATGTAATATTTATGAAGACTGTGGTGGTTGCCAGTTAATGCATCTTCGTTATGATAAGCAATTAGAGTTTAAAACTGACTTGTTAGGACAAGCCTTGAAGAAGTTTAAACCGGCTAATTTTGAGTCATATGACATTCGTCCAACAATAGGGATGGAGCAACCACAACATTACCGAGCTAAACTACAATTTCAAACCCGTTCTTTTGGTGGCTCAGTTAAGGCTGGCTTATTTGCGGAAGGGAGTCATCGCCTCATTAATATTGATGATTGCCTAGTTCAGGATGAGCTAACTCAAGCCATTATGAATAAGGTGACAAATTTGTTAGATAAATACAAGTTACCAATTTATAATGAGCGCAAAATTGCTGGAATTCGTACTGTTATGATACGACGTGCTTTGGGTTCAAATCAGGTCCAGTTAATTTTTGTAACCTCTAAATCAGTTTCTTTCACAAAATTAGTTAAGGAATTGACGGAAAGTTTTCCAGAAATCGTAACAATCGCTGTCAATTATAACTATTCGAAATCTAGTGAAATTTATGGACAGGATACTGAGATTATTTGGGGACAAGACACGATTCAAGAAGAGGTACTGGACTATAACTTCGCTCTCTCTCCTCGTGCATTTTACCAGTTGAATCCTCAACAAACAGAGGTACTCTATGGTCAGGCTGTTGAAGCTTTGGATGTGGATAAGGCTGAACATCTTATTGATGCTTATTGTGGGGTTGGTACTATTGGACTTGCTTTTGCAAATAAGGTAAAGAGTATTCGAGGTATGGATATTATTCCTGAGGCTATCGAGGATGCTAGGAAGAATGCCAAATCACTTGGACTGGAAAATGCTCACTATGAGGTGGGTAAAGCAGAAGATATCATTCCACGTTGGTACAAGGAAGGGTATCGAGCAGATGCTCTTATTGTGGATCCCCCTAGAACTGGTTTAGATGATAAGCTACTTAAAACGATACGGGACTACACTCCTGAAAAAATGGTATATGTTTCATGTAATGTATCTACTTTGGCTAGAGACCTAGTTTCTTTGGCTAAAGTTTATGATGTTAATTATATCCAGTCAGTAGATATGTTTCCTCATACGGCTCGAACAGAAGCAGTTGTGAAGCTAACTAAGAAAATGTGATAAAACCTAACATAAAAAACAAGAAATTTTCAAAATTGTTGGAAAATTTCTTTATTTTTCTGAAAAATAGGAGTATAATAGGCTTATCGATTTTTTAAAGGAGGAGCGTATGAAAAAGAGCTTCATTCATCAACAAGAGGAAATTTCTTTTGTGAAGAATACTTTTACACAGTATTTGATTGATAAACTTGACGTCGTTGAAGTGCAAGGGCCTATTTTGAGTAAGGTCGGGGATGGTATGCAGGATAATTTGAGCGGTATTGAGAATCCTGTAACTGTTAATGTGCTTCAGATTCCAGACGCGACATACGAAGTTGTTCACTCATTAGCAAAATGGAAACGCCATACTTTGGCTCGTTTTGGTTTCAATGAAGGTGAAGGGCTTGTGGTTAATATGAAGGCTCTTCGTCCAGATGAAGATTCATTGGATGCAACGCACTCTGTTTACGTTGACCAATGGGACTGGGAAAAAGTTATTCCTGACGGACATCGTAATATCGCTTATTTGAAAGAAACTGTTGAAACCATTTATAAGGTCATTCGTTTGACTGAGCTAGCAGTTGAAGCACGTTACGATATTGAAGCAATTTTACCAAAGAAAATTACCTTCATCCATTCAGAAGAACTTGTTGAGAAGTACCCTGATTTGACACCAAAAGAGCGTGAAGATGCTATTACCAAGGAATATGGCGCTGTATTCTTGATTGGTATCGGTGGTGTTCTTCCTGATGGAAAACCACATGATGGCCGTGCACCTGACTATGATGACTGGACAACTGAGTCTGAGAATGGTTACCATGGTTTGAATGGGGATATCTTGGTTTGGAATGAACAATTAGGACATGCCTTTGAATTGTCATCAATGGGTATTCGTGTTGATGAAGATGCCCTTAAACGTCAGGTTGAAATTACTGGCGACCAAGATCGTTTGAAATTGGATTGGCACCAAGCCTTGTTACATGGCCTTTTCCCACTAACAATTGGTGGAGGTATTGGTCAGTCACGTATGGCTATGTTCTTGCTTCGTAAGAAACATATTGGTGAGGTTCAAACTTCAGTTTGGCCAGATGCCGTTCGTGAAACTTACGAAAATATCTTGTAAAAAAAGCACTAACGAAAGTTAGTGTTTTTTGGTTAGCAATTGCTGTGTATAATTGCTCAACGAATTTTCTATTGGAGTAAATATCATGAGAGATGACTTATTTTTTCATAAAGAAAAAACCTATCCCTTGAAGGAGATAGGTTTTTAGATTAGTCGTCACTACGGAAAAAAGCATCGTAAAGAGCTCTGACAGCTGCTTTTTCTTGCTCGGTTTCAATTACAAACATAACAGAAACTTCACTAGAACCTTGAGAAATCATTTCTAGGTTAATATGTTTTTCAGAGAGCGCTTTAGCCGCTGTCGCTGTAACACCGATGTGGTCTTTCATATTTTCACCAACAATCATGAGGATTGAAAGGCCATGTTCAATTTCAACTTCATCAACACCGAGTTCACGAGTCAAGTATGAAAGAATTTCTTGTTCTTTGATTGGGGTAAGTTCACATTCTCGAATAATGATTGAGAGATCATCGATTCCAGAAGGCATGTGTTCCCAACGGATGTTTAAATCTTCCAAAATTTGGAGGACCTTACGTCCAAAACCAACTTCACGATTCATGAGGTATTTGGTCATATTGATGCTGACGAATTTATCATCACTCGCAATACCAACGACAGGAACAGTTGCACCCTTATGTTCAAGAATAATACGTGTGCCTGGATGGTCTGGATTATTAGTATTTTTAATAACCAATGGAATTTTACCACGATAGGCAGGCAGTAGAGCCTCATCATGAAGAACTGAGAATCCAGCATAAGCCAATTCACGCATTTCTTTATAAGTTAACTCAGGAATAGAATGTGGTTCATGAACGACACCAGGATGGGCTGCGAAAATACCATCTACATCTGTGAAGTTTTCATATAAGTCTGCCTTAACTCCAGCTGCAACGATAGAACCTGTGATATCAGAGCCTCCACGCGAGAAAGTACAAATTTGATTATCAGGGGTAACACCAAAGAAACCAGGGATTACAAGAACCTCATCTGATTCACGAAGCTCTTCCAACTTGTCATAAGCTCCTGGAAGGATACGAGCATTCCCAGGTTCGCTTGAGACAAAAATACCAGCTTGGCGAGGATGAACGTAACGTGCTTCAATACCATTATTACGGAAATACTCAGCAATCAGTTTTGCGTTATTGTCCTCACCAGCGGCTAGAAATGTATCGTAGAGGAATTCGTTATCCTCGATAGGGAGGGTTGCTAAATCATTGATAGATTTGGCTATTTTAGCCATTTCTGTTGATTTAAAACCTAGTTCATCAACCATAGCCTGGTAGCGGTTAATAATCCATTCTTGGTCAGCCTTGACATCAGCACCTTTTGTATAGTGTTTATAGTATTTAATCAAGGCATCCGTAACTTTGGTATCTTCATCGTTACGTTTACCTGGGGCTGAGACAACGACAAAGCGACGTTCAGGGTCAGATTTTACAATGTTTAAGACTTTTTCTAATTGTGTGGCTGAAGCAAGTGAGCTTCCACCGAATTTGATGACTTTCATAGTTTCTCCAAAAAATTTAAATTACTATACAATTATAGCAAAATTCTGACAATTTGTCACATTGTTTTTAAAAGCAAGTAAGATTTAGCCCTAATATGGTACAATAAGGTAAGAAAAAGGAGGATATCCCGTGGTAGAGGCAATTATTTTTGATATGGATGGTGTCCTTTTTGACACTGAAAAATATTATTATGATCGACGTGCAAATTTCTTGGCTCAAAAGGGAATTTCAATAGATCATTTACCCCCGTCTTTCTTTATAGGTGGAAATACCAAGCAGGTTTGGGAAAATATTCTCAGAGATGACTATGATAACTGGGATGTGCCAACTTTACAAGAAGAGTACAATGCTTATAAACAAGACAATCCCTTACCCTATAAAGAATTAATCTTTCCTGATGTTTTAAAAGTTTTGAATGAAGTGAAATCTCGAGGGTTGAAAATAGGTTTGGCTTCTAGCTCAGTGAAGGCAGATATTCTTAGAGCTTTGAAGGAAAATCATTTGGATGGTTTCTTTGATGTTGTTCTTTCTGGGGAGGAATTCAAAGAGAGTAAACCCAATCCAGAGATTTACCTGACAGCCTTAAATCAATTAGGCGTCAAACCAAATCAAGCTTTAATTATTGAAGATAGCGAAAAAGGAATTGCTGCTGGCGTTGCTGCTGGCGTTGAGGTCTGGGCCATAAAAGATAATCGTTTTGGCATGGATCAGGGAGCAGCCAAAGGTTTGTTGGATAACCTCATAGATGTTTTGGACTTATTGGAGTAACAGAGACACCGAGTTGTAGAGCTCGGTGTTTTGATATATCAAATTAAAAAACTCTAAGTTTCTGTTGACCTTTAGGTGGACTATGGTATACTAGAAAATAACGATGAATGATTTGATAATCAAATTATCTATTCATCAAATAAAATTGTATAAAAACATAAAGAACATGCGGTTTTCATATAGGAACTAGTTATCGGAGGAATGTAAAAAATGGCTTACGAAACAATTCTTTATAGTGTTGAAGAGGGAGTAGCAACTTTGACACTTAATCGTCCAGAAGTGCAAAATGGATTTAATATTCCAGTTTGTGATGAAATTATGGCTGCAATTGAAGAAGCTAATCAAGATGCGTCAGTAAAATTCTTGGTAATCAATGCTAATGGGAAAGTCTTTTCTGTTGGTGGAGACCTTGATCAAATGCAAAAAGCGGTTGCTGTAGATGATGTGCAGTCTTTGGTTCGTATTGCTGAGCAGGTAAATGAAATTTCATTTGCTCTTAAAAAATTGCCTAAGCCAGTTATTATGGTTGTTGATGGACCTTGTGCTGGTGCTGCAGCTAACTTAGCTGTTGCAGCAGACTTTACCATTGCATCTGATAAGGCTAAATTCATCCAAGCTTTTGTAGGTGTTGGTTTGGCACCTGACGCTGGAGGTCTTTACCTTTTGACACGTTCAATTGGTATCAACCGTGCGACTCAAATTACCATGACAGGAGAGCCAGTATCAGCTGAAAAAGCCTTGGACTGGGGAATTGCCTATAAGGTTGTCGAATCAGAAAAACTTGAAAAAACAGTTAGTCAGCTGATTAAAAAATTGAACCGTTCTTCAGTGAACTCCTTCAAAGCTATTAAAGAAATGGTTTGGGAATCTGAATTTGCAGGATGGGAAAATTATGCTAAGTTGGAACTTGACTTGCAAAAATCTCTTGCCTTTACAGAGGACTTCAAGGAAGGGGTTCGTGCTTATAGTGAGCGACGTCGACCTAAATTCCAAGGAAAATAGCCACATTTTCTAAAAGAAAAACTAAAGTTTTTTAATCGGGCTTGCGAAATTAGTTTGAGTCTGATATAATTTGAAAGTCAAAGTTTTATTGAAAGGAGTCTGGTGTGAATTACGACAAAATTGATGGCTATCTTGTTGATATTTTTAATAACGTAGTTATTATCGAAGAAGCAAGTTTAAAGAATTCAAAGTTTAACGATGTTTCCCTCAAGGAAATGCATACCATTGATGTGATCGGTACACATCCAGATACGACACCAAGTGCAGTAGCTAAAGAACTCATGCTAACTCTTGGTACTGTAACAACATCTCTCAATAAACTTGAAAAGAAAGGTTATATTGTCCGTACGCGTTCATCAGTTGACCGTCGTGTGGTCCATCTTTCGCTTTCTAAAAAGGGTCGTTTGGTATATCGTCTTCACCGTCGTTTTCATAAATCAATGGTGATGAGGATTACAGAAGGCTTTAACGACGAGGAATTGAAGGTTATGAGCAAGGGATTGGAAAATCTCCACGCCTTTCTTGAGGAGTTGAAATAATGGCATTTGCAAAAATTAGTCAGGTTGCCCATTATGCACCTGCTCAGGTCGTGACTAATGATGACCTATCAAAAATCATGGATACTAGCGATGAGTGGATTCGCTCACGTACCGGTATTCAGGAACGTCGCATCTCATTGAATGAGAATACGAGTGATTTAGCTACCAATGTTGCTCATCAGCTATTAGAAAAATCAGGATTAGCTCCTGAGGAGCTAGACTTTGTTTTAGTTGCAACGATTTCTCCTGATAGCTCGATGCCGTCAGTGGCAGCGCGTGTTCAAGGAACAATTGGAGCAGTCAATGCCTTTGCTTTTGATATTACTGCGGCATGTAGTGGGTTTGTCTTTGCCCTGGCAACCGCAGAAAAATTGATTAAGTCAGGTGTCTACAAAAGAGGTCTAGTTATTGGTGCTGAAGTCCTTTCTAAAACGTTAGACTGGTCTGACCGTACAACAGCTGTCCTCTTTGGAGATGGTGCTGGCGGAGTCCTTTTGGAAGAAACTGAAGAAGAACATTTCTTGGGAGAATCTTTAAATACCGATGGTAGCAAGGGTGGTCTTGAGTCAGGAGCCTCTGCAGTTATCTCGCCTTATTCAGATGAGTCTGATCAGCCTAATCCCTATATGCAAATGGATGGGAAAGCAATCTTTGATTTTGCCGTTAAGACGGTTTCAAAGAGTATTAAGGCCTTGGTTGAAGAAAAAGGTGAGCCTGATTACTTCCTTCTTCATCAAGCTAATATTCGTATTTTGGATATTATGGCTAAGAAAATCGATGTCAATCGTGACAAATTCTTGGCAAACATGATGTCTTATGGTAATACCAGTGCGGCAAGTATCCCAATTCTGCTTTCTGAAAACTTGGCGAATGGGACCTTAAAATTAGACAGCGGTCAAACAATTCTCTTATCAGGTTTTGGTGGGGGTTTGACATGGGGCAGTCTTATTGTTAAAATCTAGTTATATAAATTATGCACCAGCATAGATTATAAGAAATATATTTATCTTAAAGGAGAAATTAAAATGGCAGTATTTGAAAAAGTACAAGAAATCATCGTTGAAGAACTTGGGAAAGATGCAGAAGAAGTAAAAGTAGAAACTACTTTTGACGAACTTGACGCTGACTCACTTGACGTGTTCCAAGTTATCTCAGAAATCGAAGATGAGTTCGATATCCAAATCGAAACTGAAGAAGGTCTTAACACTGTTGGTGACCTTGTTGCTTACGTAGAAGAAAAAACTAAATGAGCAGGGCATAGAGAATATTCTTATTTGGGATATTCTCCTTTGTTTATACAATTACTTTGATTATTAAACTATTTATTTGATTAGAAAATCGAAAAAAGGTGCAAAATGAAATCTCGTATTACAGAACTGTTAGGAATTAAATATCCAATCTTCCAAGGTGGTATGGCCTGGGTTGCTGATGGCGACTTGGCAGGAGCCGTTTCAAATGCTGGTGGACTCGGAATTATTGGTGGCGGTAATGCCCCTAAAGAAGTGGTAAAAGCTAATATTGATAGAGTAAAACAAATCACTGACAAACCTTTCGGTGTTAATATCATGCTTTTGTCACCATTTGCAGATGACATCGTTGACCTCGTTATCGAAGAGGGCGTTAAGGTTGTTACAACAGGAGCCGGAAATCCAGGTAAATATATGGAGCGTTTCCACGATGCTGGAATTACAGTAATCCCAGTTATTCCATCGGTAGCACTTGCTAAACGTATGGAAAAACTTGGAGCAGATGCTGTTGTCGCAGAAGGTATGGAAGCTGGTGGTCACATCGGTAAATTGACAACTATGGCACTTGTTCGCCAAGTTGCTGATGCGGTATCTATCCCAGTTATTGGAGCTGGTGGTGTTGCTGATGGACGTGGTATGGCTGCTGTTCTTATGCTTGGAGCAGAAGCTGTTCAGGTTGGTACGCGTTTCGCTGTTGCTAAAGAATCTAATGCACACCAAAACTTCAAAGATAAGATTTTGAAGGCTAAAGATATTGATACTGTTATTTCAGCCTCAGTTGTTGGACACCCAGTTCGTGCGATTAAGAATAAATTGGCTACTGAATATAACCAAGCTGAAAAAGATTTCTTGGCTGGTAAGAAGACTCAAGAGGAAATTGAAGAGCTTGGTGCAGGTGCCCTTCGTAACGCGGTTGTTGATGGAGATGTGGAATATGGTTCAGTTATGGCTGGACAAATTGCAGGTCTTGTTCGTAAAGAAGAAACATGTGCAGAAATCTTGGAAGACCTATACACAGGTGCTGCCAAGGTGATTAAAGAAGAAGCTGCTCGTTGGGCAGATGTAAACGTCTAAAAACGTCGAAAGGATTAGGATAGTGACAAAACGTGCGTTCTTATTTGCTGGTCAAGGGGCTCAGAAATTGGGCATGGCGAGCGATTTGTATGCGACTTATCCCGTTGTCAAAGAGACATTTGATACGGCAAGTCGTATTCTAGGTTATGATTTGCGTGAATTGATTGATTCTAACGAAGAAAAACTTAATCAGACACGCTATACTCAACCAGCTATTTTGACAACGTCAGTAGCCATTTATCGCCTTTTGGCAGAAAATGGTATCACTCCTGATATTGTTGCCGGTCTCTCTTTGGGTGAATATTCTGCCCTAGTTGCGGCTGGAGCACTCTCATTTGAGGATGCGGTAGCCCTGGTTGCTAAACGTGGAGAATTCATGGAAACAGCTGCTCCTGCTGGAAGTGGGAAAATGGTTGCTGTCATGAATACAGATCCAAGTTTGATTGAAGAAATCTGTCAAAAAGCATCTGAAAAGGGTGTAGTAACGCCTGCTAACTATAATACTCCAGCACAAATTGTTATTGGTGGTGAAGTTGAGGCTGTTGATTATGCTGTGGAATTGCTTAAAGAAGCTGGTGCTAAACGTCTGATTCCTCTTAATGTTTCAGGGCCGTTCCATACAGCTTTACTTGAATCAGCTAGTCAAAAATTGGCAGCAGAACTTGAGAAAGTGTCATTCAAGGACTTTACGCTTCCTTTAGTAGGTAATACTGAGGCTCAAATCATGAAGTCAGAAGACGTCAAAGCACTTTTGGCTCGTCAGGTGATGGAACCTGTACGTTTTTATGATTCGATTGCCACTATCCAAGAATTTGGTGTAGATGAAGTAATTGAGATTGGTCCAGGAAAAGTCTTGTCAGGCTTCTTGAAGAAAATTGATAAAACCTTACCAACTTATAATGTTGAAGATCAAGCTAGTCTTGATGCCCTTCTTAATGCTTAAAACGAGGTAAACATGGAACTTAAGAATAAAAATGTTTTTGTAACAGGTTCAACACGTGGAATTGGATTAGCTGTGGCACACAAATTTGCTAGTCTTGGTGCCAATGTTGTTCTAAATGGACGTTCTGAAATCTCTGAGGACTTGCTTGCACAGTTTGCAGATTATGGTGTAACAGTTGTAGGTATCTCAGGTGATATTTCTAACGGTGAAGATGCTAAACGTATGGTAGCTGAAGCTATTGAAAAGCTTGGTAGTGTTGATGTGCTAGTTAATAATGCTGGGATCACTAATGATAAGTTGATGTTGAAGATGAGTGAAGAAGATTTTGAACGTGTCTTGAAAATCAACTTGACTGGTGCTTTCAATATGACACAGGCTGTCTTAAAACCAATGTCTAAGGCTCGTCAAGGTGCCATCATCAATATGTCATCTGTTGTAGGTCTCATGGGGAATATTGGTCAAGCTAACTATGCGGCTTCAAAAGCTGGTTTGATTGGTTTTACAAAATCAGTGGCGCGTGAAGTTGCGGCTCGTGGTGTCCGTGTCAATGCTATTGCTCCTGGTTTCATTGAATCAGATATGACTGACGCTATTCCAGAGAAAATGAAAGATGCTATGATTGCTCAAGTGCCAATGAAACGTATTGGTCAAGCAGAAGAAGTGGCTGAAGTTGCAGCATTCTTGGCTAGTCAAGAATATCTCACAGGTCAAACCATCGCTATTGATGGTGGTATGACCATGCAATAATTGAATGTCAATATCAAAAAGTCATTTACTAGAATATCCACCCGACAAAAGGAGAATATATATGTCTACAAATCGTGTTGTTGTTACAGGTTACGGCGTAACCTCACCAATCGGTAATACACCAGAAGAATTTTGGAACAGTCTTCATGACGGTAAAATTGGTATCAAACCAATTACGAAGTTCGATGCTTCTGAAATTCCAGTCTTTAACGCTGGTGAAATCCAAGATTTCCCGTTCGATAAGTACTTTGTGAAAAAAGATACTAACCGTATGGACACTTACTCACTTTATGCGATTTATGCTGCTATGGAAGCTCTTGAAAATTCAGGACTTAACATGGAAGAAGAAGATCGTGATCGTGTTGGTGTCATCGTGTCATCTGGTATCGGTGGTCTTCAAGAACTTGAAGATCAAATCATTCGTATGCACGAACGTGGGATGAAACGTATCAAACCAATGTTTATCCCTAAAGCACTTTCAAACATGGGTGCTGGTAACATTGCTCTTAAAATTGGTGCTCAAGGGGTATGTAAATCAGTGACGACTGCTTGTGCCTCTGCCAATGATGCAATCGGTGAAGCCTTCCGTGAAATTAAATTCGGTTTGCATGATGTTGTCTTGGCTGGTGGTGCTGAAGCTTCAATCACTAAGATTGGTATTGGTGGTTTCAATGCTCTTACAGCACTTTCAACAACAGAGGATCCAGAACGTTCATCAATTCCATTTGATAAAGACCGTAATGGTTTTGTTATGGGTGAAGGTGCAGGGGTTCTCGTTATCGAAAGCTTGGAACATGCCCAAAAACGTGGTGCTAACATCTTGGCTGAGATTGTTGGTTACGGATCAAACTGTGATGCCTATCACATGACAACACCAACTCCAGACGGTTCTGGTGCTGCTAAAGCAATTAAATTGGCTATCAATGAAGCTGGTATCAAACCTGAAGATGTTGATTATGTTAATGCTCACGGGACATCAACACCTGCCAATGAAAAAGGTGAAAGTGGCGCCATTGTTTCTGTACTTGGTAAAGATGTTCCAGTTTCATCTACTAAATCATTTACAGGTCACTTGCTAGGTGCTGCTGGTGCGGTTGAGGCTATTGCAACAATCGAAGCTATTCGTCATAGCTATGTACCGAAAACTGCTGGTACAAAAGAATTGTCTGACTACATAGAAGCTAATGTTGTTTATGGTGAAGGTCAAGAAGCTGATATTGAGTACGCAATTTCAAATACTTTCGGTTTTGGTGGACACAATGCTGTTCTTGCCTTTAAACGTTGGGAGGCTTAATTCATGAATATTTCTGAAATCAAAGATTTGTTGGCTCAATTTGATGCATCAACTTTGCGTGAATTTTCATACAAAAACAATGGTGAAGAATTGAACTTGAGCAAAAATCAAACAAGTTCAGTAACAGCTGCCCCAGTAGCTCCTACAGTTGAAGTAGTTGCGCCAGCTCCTCAGGCTCCGGTTGCTCCAGTAGCAGCACCTGCTGCTGTTGAAACTCCAGCAACACCAGTTGAAGAAGCTTCTGCACCAGCTCAAGCTGCTGAAGGAGAAGTGGTTGAAAGTCCACTTGTCGGTGTGGCTTACTTGTCTCCATCACCTGAAAAACCAGCCTTTGTTTCTGTTGGCGACACTGTTAAGAAAGGTCAAACTCTTCTTATCGTTGAAGCGATGAAGGTTATGAATGAAGTGCCAGCGCCTAAAGATGGTGTTATTACTGAGATCTTGGTAGCGAATGAAGAAGTTGTTGACTATGGAAAAGGATTGGTACGCATCAAATGACAATTGATATTAATGCTATTCGTGAAGCTTTACCACACCGTTATCCAATGCTTTTGGTTGACCGTGTGCTAGAAGTTTCAGAAGACGAAATCACAGCTATTAAAAATGTAACGATCAATGAACCTTTCTTTAATGGACATTTTCCTCAATACCCAGTTATGCCTGGCGTTCTTATCATGGAAGCTCTTGCGCAAACAGCTGGTGTTCTTGAATTGTCTAAACCTGAAAACAAAGGCAAATTAGTCTTTTACGCAGGTATGGATAAGGTTAAATTTAAAAAACAAGTGGTTCCTGGTGACCAACTTGTTATGACAGCTAAGTTTGTTAAACGTCGTGGAACAATTGCTGTTGTTGAAGCTAAGGCTGAAGTCGATGGGAAACTTGCTGCATCAGGTACTTTGACTTTTGCTATTGGAAGCTAATGTTTTGTGAAAATCCTTCTGGCGACAGTCGGAAAGGATTTTTCTTTAGACATTGGTCTATCACATAGAAAGGAAATCAACACAGACTATCAAAAAATGTCTGATGTTATCTTGTTTTATGTTTAAAAAATTATTGATTGCCAATCGTGGTGAAATTGCAGTGCGTATTATCCGTGCAGCGCGTGAATTGGGTATCCAAACGGTTGCTATTTATTCTGAAGCAGATAAGGATTCTCTCCATACTATGCTCGCTGATGAAGCTATTTGTATCGGGCCTGCAAAATCAACGGATTCTTATTTGAATATGAATCGTGTCCTATCAGCTGCTATTGTGACTGAGGCTCAAGCTATTCACCCAGGGTTTGGTTTCTTGAGTGAAAACTCTAAATTTGCCACTCTCTGTGAAGAAATGAACATCAAGTTTATTGGTCCTTCAGGCGAAGTCATGGACAAGATGGGTGACAAAATCAATGCCCGTGCTGAAATGATTAAGGCTAATGTCCCTGTAATTCCTGGTTCAGATGGTGAAGTCTTTACAGCTGAGGAGGCTTTGGAAGTTGCCAACCGTCTTGGTTATCCAGTAATGCTTAAGGCTTCTGCTGGTGGTGGCGGTAAGGGGATTCGTAAGGTTAACACTGAAGAAGAGTTAGCACCTGCCTTCGAATCTGCGTCACAAGAAGCTAAAGCAGCCTTTGGTAATGGGGCAATGTATATTGAAAAAGTTATTTACCCAGCTCGTCATATCGAGGTTCAAATTTTGGGAGATAGCTACGGTAACATTGTTCACCTAGGTGAGCGTGATTGCTCTCTTCAACGTAATAACCAAAAGGTCTTGGAAGAATCACCTTCAGTTGCTATTGGTAAGACTCTTCGTCACGAAATTGGTTCAGCGGCCGTCCGTGCTGCTAAGGCTGTTAATTATGAAAATGCGGGTACTATCGAGTTTCTTCTTGATGAAAAAACAGGTCAGTTCTACTTCATGGAAATGAATACCCGTGTTCAAGTTGAGCACCCAGTTACAGAATTTGTAAGTGGTGTGGATATTGTTAAAGAACAAATCCGTATTGCCGCAGGTGAAAAACTCTCTGTGACCCAAGATGATATTGAAATCAAGGGACATGCTATTGAGTGTCGTATCAATGCAGAAAATCCTAAGTTCAACTTTGCACCTAGTCCAGGGAAAATTAGCAATCTCTACCTACCTAGTGGTGGCGTTGGTCTCCGTGTAGACAGTGCAGTTTATCCTGGCTATACTATTCCACCTTACTATGATTCAATGATTGCTAAAATCATTGTTCATGGAGAGAATCGATTTGAGGCACTCATGAAGATGCAACGTGCTCTTTATGAGCTAGAAATCGATGGTGTTGTGACTAATGCTGACTTCCAGTTGGATTTGATTTCAGATCGTAGCGTTATCGCTGGGGATTATGATACTTCCTTCTTGATGGAGACCTTCCTACCAGATTATCAGAATCGTGAGGAATAAAGTTTATGGGATTATTTGATCGAAAAGAAAAGTATATCCGTATCAATCCTAACCGTTCTGTACGTAATGGGGTTGATCACCAAGTGCCAGAAGTTCCAGATGAACTTTTTGCCAAATGTCCTGGTTGTAAACAAGCTATTTATCAAAAGGACTTGGGACAAGCTAAAATCTGTCCAAATTGTTCTTATACCTTCCGTATTTCCGCTAAAGAACGTCTCGATTTAACGGTTGATGAGGGTTCATTCCAAGAACTTTTTACTGGTATTAAAACTGAAAATCCATTGAATTTCCCAGGTTATATGGAGAAATTAGCAGCGACTAAGGAAAAAACAGGTCTTGATGAAGCTGTTGTAACCGGTGTTGCAAGTATCAAGGGGCAAAAAACAGCCTTGGCCATTATGGATTCTAACTTTATCATGGCTTCAATGGGAACTGTTGTTGGTGAGAAAATCACTAAACTCTTTGAACATGCGATTGAGGAAAAACTTCCAGTTGTTATTTTTACAGCATCTGGTGGGGCCCGTATGCAAGAAGGAATCATGAGTTTGATGCAAATGGCTAAGATTTCAGCTGCTGTAAAACGTCATTCGAATGCTGGCTTGTTGTATTTGACTGTATTGACAGATCCAACAACTGGTGGGGTTACAGCAAGTTTCGCCATGGAAGGTGATATCATCTTAGCTGAGCCACAAACCTTGATTGGTTTTGCAGGTCGTCGTGTCATTGAAAACACAGTTCGCGAAACTTTGCCAGATGATTTTCAAAAGGCTGAGTTCCTTCAAGAACATGGTTTTGTTGATGCCATTGTTAAACGTACAGAGTTGGCTGATACCATTGCCACACTCTTATCATTCCATGGAGGTGTTCAATGAGCGACGTAGCACGTATTTTAAAAGAAGCGCGTGACCAAGGCCGTTTAACTGCTTTGGACTTTGCCCAAGGAATCTTCGATGACTTTATCGAACTTCATGGCGATCGTAATTTCCGTGACGATGGTGCCATTATTGGTGGTATTGGTCGTTTAAATGGCCAAGCGGTTACTGTAGTGGGTATCCAAAAAGGTAGAAACCTACAAGATAACCTCAACCGTAACTTTGGCCAACCTCATCCAGAGGGTTATCGTAAGGCTCTTCGCCTCATGAAACAGGCTGAAAAGTTTGGTCGTCCAGTCGTTACATTTATCAATACTGCAGGTGCTTATCCTGGTGTTGGGGCAGAAGAACGCGGACAAGGTGAGGCAATTGCGCGTAACCTTATGGAAATGAGCGACCTTAAGGTGCCAATTATTGCCATTATCATTGGTGAAGGTGGTTCGGGAGGAGCTCTTGCCTTGGCAGTAGCCGATAAGGTTTGGATGCTTGAAAATACCATCTATTCTATCTTGAGTCCTGAAGGATTTGCAACTATCCTCTGGAAAGATGGCTCACGTTCAGAAGAGGCGGCAGAGTTGATGAAGATTACATCAGGCGAGTTGCTTAACATGGGAATCGTTGATAAGGTTATCCCAGAACGTGGTTACTTTACAAGTGAAATTATTGAAGCAATTAAGACAGCAATTGTAGATGAGTTGGCAGAATTAAGCCAATTATCAACAGAAGACTTACTTGAAGCGCGTTATCAACGTTTTAGAAAATATTAAAAAACATTGGGATTTACCCCAATGTTTTTTTATACGGTATGGCGTTCGAAGGCTTGGTCTGAGATACCTTGTTCAAGGATAAGTTTAGCCCATTCCTTAGCTGAATGAAGACTGTGATCCTTGTAGTTACCACAAGATTCAATGGTTGTCCCTGGAACATCTTCCCATGTAATCTCGTTAGCGATAGCTTCAAGACTAGATTTGATAACTTTGGCAATTTCTGTAGGATCTTGTTTACCCCACATAATCATATGGAAACCTGTACGGCAACCAAATGGTGAGCAATCAATAAGGCCATCTATACGTTGACGGATCAGTTTAGCGAGTAGGTGTTCGATAGTATGAAGACCACCTGTATCAATACTGTTTTCATTGGGTTGGATCAAACGGATATCAAAGTTTGTGATGATATCTCCTTTAGGTCCAACTTCCTCTGAAATAAGACGGACATAAGGTGCTTTTACAATAGTGTGATCAAGTTCAAAACTTTCAACAGTAACGTCTTTTGGCATGGTAATACCTCCCTATTCTAATAGAGTTATGATACCACAAAATCAGTTTAAAGTTCTAGTATTTATTTGAGGAATCGCTGTAAATATGATACACTAGAAGACGGTTTTCTTTATGGAAACCTTAGAAAAGTTGAGGTAAAGACATGATAAACATGATAATTTTAGTTGTCTTTGCACTCATTGGTTTAGTCGTTGGATATTTAGCAATTTCTATTAAACTTAGCAAAGCTAAGGAGCAAGCAGAAACTACCTTGCTAAAGGCAGAACAAGACGCTGTGAACCTTCGCAGTCAGGCGGAACATGATGCAGATCATCTGCGTGTGACTGCTGAACGCGAAAGTAAGGCTCAACGTAAAGAGTTCTTGTTAGAAGCAAAAGAGGAAGCTAGAAAATATCGAGAAGATATTGAAAAAGAATTCAAATCTGAACGTCAAGAGCTTAAACAAATGGAAAATCGTTTAACAGAACGTGCAACCAGCCTTGATCGTAAGGATGAAAATCTATCAAGTAAAGAACTTGCCCTCGAGAAGAAAGAGCAGAGTCTTGCTGACAAATCTAAACATCTTAATGAGCGTGAAGAGAATGTGACTCAGTTAGAGGCTGAGAAGCAAGCTGAACTTGAACGTGTTGGTCAGATGACCATTGCAGAGGCGCGTGAGGTAATCTTAACGGAGACTGAGAATAATCTGACTCATGAGATTGCAACACGTATCAAAGATGCGGAAGCACAGGTTAAAGATACTGTTGATAAGAAAGCCAAAAACGTGTTGGCTCAAGCTATGCAACGCTTGGCTGGAGATTATGTTACTGAACAAACAGTAACTACTGTTCACCTTCCAGATGACAATATGAAAGGTCGTATCATTGGACGTGAGGGGCGTAACATCCGTACGCTTGAAAGTCTAACAGGTATTGACGTTATTATTGACGATACTCCAGAAGTGGTTGTCCTTTCTGGTTTCGATCCCGTTCGTCGTGAAATTGCACGTATGACTCTCGAAGCCTTGATTAAGGATGGACGCATCCATCCAGCTCGTATTGAAGAGTTGGTTGAGAAGAGCCGTCAGGAAATGGATAACCGTATCCGTGAATATGGTGAAGAGGCAGCCTACGAAATTGGCGCTATGAATCTTCACCCTGATTTGATCAAGATTATGGGACGCTTGCAGTTCCGTACGTCGTATGGTCAAAACGTACTTCGTCACTCAGTTGAAGTTGGTAAACTAGCAGGTATCATGGCTGGTGAATTGGGTGAGAATGTTGCCCTCGCTCGTCGTGCTGGTTTCCTTCACGATATGGGGAAAGCCATTGACAAAGAAGTCGAAGGTAGTCACGTAGAGATTGGTGCTGAGTTTGCACGTAAGTACAAAGAACATCCAGTTGTGGTTAACGCTATTGCCAGCCACCATGGCGATGTAGAACCTGAGAGCGTCATTGCAGTTATTGTAGCTGCAGCAGATGCTTTGAGTTCGGCTCGTCCAGGGGCTCGTAATGAATCTGTTGAGAATTACGTCAAACGCCTTCGTGATTTGGAAGAAATTGCATCAAGCTTTGACGGTGTTCAAACAAGCTTCGCCCTTCAAGCTGGTCGTGAGATTCGTATTATGGTTCATCCAAACAAAATCTCAGATGATGAAGTTACAATCTTGTCTCACAAGGTACGTGAACAAATCGAGAAGAACTTGGATTACCCAGGAAATATTAAGGTTACAGTCATTCGTGAATTCCGTGCAGTTGACTATGCCAAATAAGATAAGAGAGCCGCAAGGCTTTTTTATTTTGCACTTGATACTGAAAGGTTGTATTCTTTTTGAAAATGTAAGAACTTTCTTATCAAATTGCGTCATTTTGGTAGATTAGTATTTTATAATGAAATATTTTGATTTTTTTTGACTGATTTTAGTTGACAGTTATTAAAAATTGAGTATAATAGATTTTGTAAACGATTACAGAAGGAGAGATTATGCTAAAGTCTGAACGTAAGCAGATTATCTTGTCTCAGTTGAAACAAGATGGTTTTGTCACTTTGGAAAACCTAACTGTTTTGTTAAGTGATACTTCCGAGTCGACGATTCGTCGTGACTTGGACGAGTTAGCGGCAGATGGCCAACTTAAACGTGTTCATGGTGGTGCTGAAAGCATTCATGGTCTAAAGGAAGAAATTGCCAATAGTCAAAAAGCTATTAGAAACGTTCAAGAAAAGGCTCAGTTAGCTGGTTATGCTGCCGATTTGATTAAGGAAGGTGATGTCGTCTTTCTTGAGGCTAGTACAACAAATGAACTTTTGATTCCACATTTGGCCAATCGTCAGGTAACGGTTGTGACTAATTCTATCCATCATGCGGTTAAGCTGGTAGATCTTGGTGTTAGCACTAGGATTGTTGGAGGAAAGGTTAAACATTCAACGGATGCGTCTATTGGAAGTACTGCTCAAGAGCAAATCAGACAACTGAATTTTGATTGTGCTTTCATTGGTGCTAATGGCGTTGATGCTCATTATTTCACCACACCAGACATGGAAGAGGCAGTTATCAAACGGACGGTTATAGCTAATGCGCAAAAAGCCTATGTTCTAGCTGATGCCTCTAAACTTGGTCAGATTACCTATGCTAAGGTAGCTGAGGTTGAAAAAGTAACCATAATTACAAATGCTTCGGAAGAAGAGCTCCTAAAAGAATTAAAAGAGAAAACGAGGGTTATTGAAGTATGATTTATACTGTAACGCTGAATCCATCAATCGACTTCATTGTTCGTATCGATAAAGTAGAGATTGGTGAAGTTAACCGTATGGAGAGTGATGATAAGTTCGCTGGCGGTAAGGGTATTAATGTTAGTCGTATTTTGCAACGCTTAGGTGTTGATAATACTGCAACGGGCTTCATCGGTGGTTTTACAGGACGTTTTGTGACAGATGGTTTGGATGCAGAGGGCATTAAAACCAAGTTTGTAGCAGTGGATCAAGACACACGTATTAATGTTAAAATCAAGGCTGACCAAGAAACTGAAATTAATGGTGCAGGACCTGTCATTAATGAGTATCAATTGGCTGAATTGGAAGCAGTTCTTTCAAGTGTAAGTGCCGATGATGTGGTTGTTTTTGCTGGATCAGCACCAAGCAATCTTGGAAATAAGGTCTATAACAAATTGATTCCACTAGTGCGTGAAACGGGTGCACAGGTTGTCTGTGACTTTGAAGGACAAACCTTGCTTGATTCCTTGGCTTATCAACCACTCTTGGTTAAACCAAATAATCATGAGTTAGAAGCTATTTTCAATGTCAAACTTAATGGTTTGGCTGATGTTGAAAAATATGCGCGTGAAATCCTTGCTAAGGGGGCACAGAACGTTATCATCTCAATGGCAGGTGATGGAGCGCTGCTTGTCACACCAGAGGCTGCTTATTTTGCCAAACCAATCAAGGGAACAGTTAAAAACTCTGTTGGTGCGGGTGACTCGATGGTTGCTGGTTTCACTGGTGAGTTTGTTAAATCTGGTGATCCGATTGAGGCTCTCAAGTGGGGAGTAGCGTGTGGAACATCTACAGCTTTCTCAGATGACTTAGCGACAATTGAATTTATTAAAGAAACATACAATAAAGTAGAGGTAGAAAAACTATGAAAATTCAGGATTTACTGAACAAAAAAGTAATGTTGCTTGACCTTCAAGCAACTACAAAAGAAGCTGCTATCGATGAAATGATTAACAGCTTGGTTGACAATGGTGTTGTGACTGACTTTGATGTTTTCAAAGCAGGTATTATGGCTCGTGAAGCACAAACATCAACTGGTTTGGGTGATGGAATCGCTATGCCACACAGCAAAAATGCTGCAGTAAAAGAAGCAACAGTACTTTTTGCTAAATCTAATAAAGGTGTAGATTACGAATCACTTGATGGTCAACCTACAGACCTCTTCTTTATGATTGCTGCTCCAGAGGGAGCAAATGACACTCACTTGGCAGCCCTCGCTGAGTTGTCAAAATACCTTATGCAAGATGGTTTTGCAGATCGTTTGCGTAAGGTGACTTCTCCAGATGAAGTGATTGCTGCTTTCAATACGGGTGAAGAAGAAGCACAAGCTGAGGAAGCTAAGAAAGCACAAGCTGTTAAAGAAGCAGCTTCAAGCGATAAACCACTTATCGTAGCCGTAACAGCTTGTACAACTGGTATTGCTCACACTTACATGGCTGAAGAATCACTAATTAAAACAGGTGAAGAAATGGGTGTCAATGTTCGTGTTGAAACTAACGGTGCTTCAGGTGTCGGAACACCATTGACTGCTGAAGAAATCAGTAAGGCTGTAGGTGTTATCGTAGCAGCAGACAAGGCAGTTGAAACAGCACGTTTCGATGGTAAAAAATTGCTTTCTAAACCAGTCGCTGCAGGTATTCGTCAACCTCAAGAGTTAATCCAAAACATCTTGGATGGTAAAGCTGAAATTTTCCATGCTGAAAATGCTGGATCTGCTCAAGAATCAAGTGAGAAATTGAGCCTTGGTGGTGCCTTCTATAAACACTTGATGAGTGGGGTATCACAAATGCTTCCATTCGTTATCGGTGGTGGTATCATGATTGCGCTTGCCTTCTTGCTTGACCAAATCATGGGTGTTCCTAAAGATCAATTGTCACAACTTGGTTCTTACCATGAAATTGCTGCTCAATTCAAGACAATTGGTGGCGCTGCCTTTGGCTTCATGCTTCCAGTACTTGCAGGTTACATTGCTTACTCTATCGCTGAAAAACCAGGTTTGGTATCAGGTTTCGTAGCTGGTGCTATTGCTTCAAGTGGTGCAGCCTTTGGTGGTGTTCCATTTGCTTCAGGTGGTAAAGCAACCCTTGCCCTTGCTGGCGTATCTTCAGGTTTCCTTGGAGCTCTTGTTGGTGGTTTCCTTGCAGGTGGTGTTATCCTTGTTCTTCGTAAACTCTTGGCAGGTATTCCACGTGCCCTTGAAGGAATTCGTTCTATCTTGCTCTTGCCACTTCTTGGTGTATTTGCTACTGGTTTCTTGATGTTGGCAGTA
This sequence comes from Streptococcus sp. cx1, assembly GCF_052384325.1. NCBI lineage: Bacteria > Bacillati > Bacillota > Bacilli > Lactobacillales > Streptococcaceae > Streptococcus > Streptococcus sp. cx1. Next base: position 24,819 of record NZ_JBQSUN010000001.1, read on the forward strand.
AATATCCCAATGGCAGCAATTAATACTGGTCTTAATAACTTCTTGTCAAGCTTGTCAGGAAGCTCAGCCGTACTACTTGGTCTCCTTGTTGGTGGTATGATGGCAGTGGATATGGGTGGACCAGTCAACAAAGCAGCTTATGTCTTTGGTACAGGTACTCTCGCAGCAACAGTAACTTCAGGTGGTTCAGTTGTTATGGCAGCAGTTATGGCGGCTGGTATGGTTCCTCCGTTGGCAGTATTTGTAGCAACACTCTTGTTTAAAGATAAATTTACTGAAGAAGAACGCAACTCTGGTTTGACAAACATTGTTATGGGACTTTCATTCATCACTGAAGGTGCGATCCCATTTGGTGCAGCTGACCCAGCACGCGCTATCCCAAGCTTTATCGTCGGTTCAGCTCTTACAGGTGCTCTTGTAGGTATGGCAGGAATCAAATTGATGGCACCACACGGAGGTATCTTCGTTATTGCCCTCACATCAAATGCCCTTCTCTACCTTCTCTTCATCTTGATTGGTGCTGTGGTATCAGGTATCCTCTTCGGATTCCTCCGTAAACCACTAGATAAATAAGATATGACAAAACAATCTCGTTGTGACGGGGTTGTTTTTTGGCTCTTTGTCAACTGTAGTGGGTGACGAAAAGCTAACATCTAGAGAGAACCTGATAGGTTTTCTCTTTTTGTATGTTCAGAGTGATGAAAACACGCTTCCTAAAGTTAATAAAGTTTCTAAAACCGAAGCCTAGACGTTTAATATCTTTGATAAGCTTATTGGTCCCCTCCAATTTTGCATTTGAGTAATGTGTTTCTAGTGCATTTTTGATGTATTGTTTATGTTTACGAAAAGTCCTAAAGACTGTTTTGAAGTAATGATTGACCTTGCTTATATTCTCCTCTATGAGTTCAAAAAACTCATTCCCCCTCTTCTCCTGAAAGTGAAAAAGCAAAAGCTGATAGAGGTTATAATAATTGGAGAGTTCTTCTGAGAAATTCAGTGTCTTCTCAACGACTTCATGTGGGCATAATGTTTGATGGAAGGTCTTTGAGTAAAAAGGGTTGAGAGATAACTTACGGCTGTCCTTTTGGAAGAGTCTCCAGTGATTTTTTAAAGCTCGATAAGGTAGTGACTTCTTATCAAACTGATTCATAATCGCAATTCTTGTCTTTAAAAAGGCTCGACCAAGGTGCTGGATAATGTGAAATCGATCAAGAACGATTTTGGCGTTAGGGAAGAGTTTGCGAGCCAGTGGCATATAGGCTCCTGACATGTCCATCGTGATAAACTGTACCTGTTGTCGGACTTTCAATGGATACTTCAAAAAATAGTTTCGTATAGTAGTTTGGCAGCGATTATCAAGGATGGTTATGAGTTTGTTGGTCTCATAGTTTTGAGCCACAAAAGCGAGTTCACCTTTCTTGAACCCAAACTCATCCCAGGACATAACAGCTGGGAGTTTGTCATAATGTTCCTTGAAAGTAAACTGGTCAAGTTTACGATAGACAGTGGACGTCGATACACGAAGTCTTCTGGCAATATCCGTTAGTGATACCTTCTCAGTTAGAAGTTGTGCAACCTTTTGTCGGATAAGGTTGGAGATTTGGTGGTTTTTCTCAACGATTGAGGTTTCAGCCACCGTTACTCTCTTACACACTTTACACTGGAAGCGACGTTTCTTCAGACGTAGTAGTGTTGGAGTTCCAGCTTGTTCAAGAAGAGGGATTTTAGAAGATTTTTGAAAGTCGTACTTGATCATCATTCCATGGCAATGAGGGCATGGTGGTGCAGAATAATCAAGTTTTGCATGAATCTCGATATGAGTATTAGTTTCCAAAACAAGAGAAATAATGATGTTAGGGTCTTTAATTCCGATTAATTCTGTGGTATTCTTAATAAGTCTCATAAGTTCTTCCTAATGATGGTTTGGTTGCTTTTCATTATAGTTCTTATGGGACTTTTTGTTTACACTCAAAAAGCTCTATAATCTCTACAGTGGTTTTACCCACTACAGAAATTATAGAGCCTGTTTTTTGTGTCGTAGCAGATTTTTGTCAGGGTACCTATTTTATGATAAAGTATAGGCAGAAATGGCTTATCTAGTAGCCAGTACGCTGTATAAAGAAACATAAGAGGTAAAATATGGTAAAAGAATACGATTATATTGTCATTGGTGGTGGTTCTGGTGGTATTGCCAGTGCCAATCGTGCTGCCATGCATGGTGCTAAGGTTATTCTCTTTGAAGGAAAAGAGGTCGGTGGTACCTGTGTCAATGTAGGTTGTGTGCCTAAAAAGGTCATGTGGTATGGTGCTCAGGTTGCTGAAACCCTTCACCGTTATGCAGGCGAGTACGGTTTTGATGTGACAATTAATAAGTTTGATTTTGCAACGCTTAAGGCCAATCGTCAGGCTTATATCGACCGTATCCATGGTTCTTATGAGCGTGGTTTTGATAGCAATGGCGTTGAACGTGTATACGAGTATGCAAGATTTGTTGACCCTCATACGGTTGAAGTAGCGGGTGAGCGTTATACAGCACCCCATATCCTTATTGCGACTGGTGGTCACGCCCTTTATCCAAACATTCCAGGTAGTGAATATGGGATTACCTCCGATGGTTTCTTTGAACTAGATGAGGTGCCAAAACGTACAGCTGTTATTGGTGCTGGCTACATCGCCGTTGAGGTTGCTGGTGTTCTCAATGCTCTTGGAAGTGATACACACCTCTTTGTGCGTAAAGATCGTCCATTGCGTACCTTTGATAAGGATATCGTTGATGTTTTAGTTGATGAAATGGCTAAATCTGGTCCGACCCTCCATACGCATGCTAATGTGACAGAGGTAGTGAAGAATGCAGATGATTCCTTAACCATTAGTTTTGATAATGGAGAAACGATTACTGTTGATTGCCTCATCTGGACTATTGGACGCGCAGCCAACACCTCTGGTTTTGGACTTGAAAAGACAGGTGTTAAACTGACTGAAAAAGGAACAATCTATTCGGATGAGTTTGAAAATACATCTGTTCCTGGAATCTATGCCCTTGGCGATGTAACTGGTAAACTTGATTTGACACCAGTTGCAGTCAAGGCTGGACGTCAATTGTCAGAGCGACTCTTCAACAATAAAGCTGATGCTAAGCTTGATTACACTGATGTAGCCACTGTGGTCTTTAGCCATCCAGTTATTGGTTCTGTTGGCTTGACTGAAGAAAAAGCAATCGCCAAATATGGTGAGGAGAATATTACGGTTTATAAATCTAGTTTCACTCCAATGTATACGGCCCTTGGAGAGAATCGTCAGCCTTCAACTATGAAATTAGTAACGCTTGGTGAGGATGAAAAAATCATTGGTCTTCACGGTATTGGCTATGGTGTTGATGAGATGATTCAAGGTTTCTCTGTGGCTATTAAGATGGGAGCAACTAAGGCTGATTTTGATAATACGGTTGCCATTCATCCAACAGGTTCAGAAGAATTTGTAACGATGCGATAGAAAAGTGAAGTCTGTTAACCGAGAGTTTCAGGCTTTTCTTTGTGTCTGAATGGGTTCAATTGAAACTATCCTTCTAACGGGTTCAGAAGAATTTATAACGATGAGATAGAAAAGTAAAGTCTGTTAACCGAGAGTTTCAGACTTTTCTTTGTGTTCAAATAGCAGCCTACACTTTGTGTAAAACTATAGACTGTCTAAATAAAAAAAGGCCTTCAGGCCTTTCTTTCGTTAATTAAGTAGTTTCTTACTTCTGAGATAAAGTAAAGAGATCCAGTGACAACAAATAGGTCATCAGAATTTGATGATTCAGCTTGTGCTAACCAGTCTCTATAGTCGGCTGCACGTTTGAAGTCTTTGGGATAGTCGTCCAAGGGCAGTGCCTCAAAAAAGTCAAAGCTGGTTACCGTTATATCATAATCTTTCAATTCCTCTAGTAAGTCTGCCAAAGGCTTTCGTCTAAGTCCTGCAAAGAGGATATGTACCCTACGATTAGCGAAGTTATCTTTTAGTACCTGCTTTAAGCTGGCAATTCCTTGAGGGTTATGGGCACCATCTAGATAAATGTTATTTCCTATCCACTCACTACGACCAGGCCAATGCGTCTCTTCAATCCCCTCTTGGATGCTCTTATCGGTAATCTTAGAAAATGTTTGAGCTAGGAGATGGGCAGCAGTGACAGCTAGCCCAGCATTGTTTTCTTGATGCTGCCCTAACATTGGAAGTTTAAGATTTGGACTTTCCCAATGGTCATAAGAAATTTGGATCGTTCGATTGTCTTTCGGAAGCAGCTGAATTTCCCTATCAATGATGGCTAAAGGAGCTTGTAGGTCATGTGATTTTTGGTCGAAGAAATGTTCAACTTCTGTAGAGACCCGACCAAGTAAGATGGGTGTATTTTCTCGCATGACGCCTGCCTTATGATTGGCAATGTCCAAAAGGCTATTGCCCAAGGTTTCAGTGTGATCAAAGCCAATCGAAGTACAGATGACAAGCTCTGGCGAAAGAACATTGGTCGAATCAAGTCGTCCACCAATTCCAGCTTCAATGATAGCCATATCAACCTGTTTAAGGTCGAAGTAGAGGAACATGAGTAAGGTGACCAACTCAAATTCCGTTGGTCTGCCAAAATTAGTGTGCTCTTCTAAATCGTTGAGAATAACCTGAGCTTTCGCGACAAGGCTAATCAAATCCTTATCAGGAATTTCTGTGCCGTTAATACTAATACGTTCGTTGAAGCGAGTAATATAAGGGGAGGTGAAAGTCCCGACCTGATAGCCTGACTTTGTTAGGATATTTTGTAGGTAGCTAGTTGTTGACCCCTTACCGTTGGTCCCGACAATATGTACCGTTGGATAGTGAGACTGGGGATCTCCAGCTTGTTTCAAGAGCCAACGCATACGTTCGAGTTGAGGGCGACGGCCATTGCCCTTGAAAGAATGGATAAAATTTAGAGTTTCTGTATAGTTCATAGGATTATAGAAAAAAGGCAGGGTTTCCTAGCCTTTTACATGTCTTAGTTAGAAGCGGCGTCACCAGTTGTTGCACCACCAGTAGTCGCATTGCCAGATGTTGTGTCTGCAGTAGCTGCTGATGAAGAGGTAGTCGTATTGCCACCCGTTGTTGTATCTGCAGATGACGAATAGGTATTAGTTCCTGCTTGGCTACTTGTTTCTGTTTCTGAATCAGTCGCATTGCCATAACTAGATGAGGCAGCACTTGATTCTTGAGTCTTATTATTGCCTTCTTTGATGACTACAGTTGATTGATTGGCTGATGAATCAGAAGTGTCCTTATTTTTAGAGGCTGTGAAATTCATGATAGTGATTGAAGCCACGATGATTGATAAAATTGTCCCGACGGCAGTAAGGACTTTTTGGAAGGCAGTGAAGCCTTTTGTAACGTGTTCAGTCACCTTTGGGGCAGATTTTTTTTCTTCTTTTGATGAATGATTACGGCGTGAGTAATTTTCAGACATGATGCTCTCCTTAAAAATATTTCGTACTTTCTATTATATGATTTTCTCGCAAAAATTGCTAAAAAAATTATGCTATAATAAATAGTAAATAAAAATCGAGGAAAAATCATGATTTATTTTGATAATTCGGCCACGACGGTGCCTTATCCAGAGGCACTTAGAACCTATCAAGAAGTGGCTACTAAAATTTTTGGGAACCCATCCAGCCTACACCAATTAGGAACATCTGCGACACGTATTTTGGAGGCTTCTCGTAAGCAAGTTGCGGAACTCATTGGAAAATCAGCCGATGAGATTTTCTTTACGTCTGGAGGAACCGAAGGTGATAACTGGGTCATCAAAGGTGTAGCTTTCGAAAAGGAGCCTTACGGCAATCACATCATTGTTTCTGATATTGAACACCCTGCGGTAAAAGAATCTGCCAAATGGCTTTCAGAACATGGTTTCGAGGTATCTTATGCACCAGTAAATGAGCAAGGGTTTGTGGATGTTGAAGCTCTTGCTGGATTATTACGCCCTGACACAATCTTGGTTTCGGTTATGGCTGTTAATAATGAAATCGGATCAATTCAACCTATTCAAGCCATCTCAGATCTCTTGGTTAATGAGCCTACCATATCTTTTCATGTGGATGCTGTCCAGGCTATTGGAAAGATTCCAGTATCGTCCTATTTAACTGACCGTGTAGATTTTGCGACTTTTTCTGGTCACAAGTTTCATGCTGTTCGTGGTGTCGGTTTTGTCTACAAAAAGGCAGGGAAAAAGATTACGCCACTCTTAACTGGTGGTGGCCAAGAAAAAGATTTTCGTTCAACGACTGAAAATGTTGCCGGCATTGCGAGTATGGCCAAGGCCTTGCGCTTGGTAACTGACAAAGAGGAATTTTCTCTTCCTAAAATTGCCAAGATGAAAAAGATTATCTTTGACGAATTGGCTAAGTACGAGGATATTACTATTTTCTCAGGTGAAGGTGAAGACTTTGCTCCCAATATTTTGACCTTTGGAATCAAGGGTGTTCGAGGTGAAGTTATTGTCCATGCTTTTGAAGAGCATCAAATCTATATTTCAACGACATCAGCATGTTCATCTAAGGCGGGTAAACCAGCGGGAACCCTTATTTCTATGGGTGTACCGACTAAGTTAGCTCAAACGGCCGTTCGTATCAGTCTTGATGATGACAATGATATGGGACAGGTGGAACAGTTCCTCACGATTTTCAAGCAGGTCTATGCCAAGACACAAAAAGTGAGATAGCAAGATTTAATCGATTAAACAATAAAACTAAATTCACATTTAAAAGGAAAAGGAATGACACTAACATATTCAGAAATTATGGTTCGCTATGGTGAATTGTCTACCAAGGGCAAGAACCGTATGCGCTTTATCAATAAACTTAGAAATAATATTAAAGATGTCCTATCCATCTATCCAGAAGTTAAAGTGACTTTTGATCGAGACCGTGGACATATCTATCTCAATGGTACAGACTACGAGCCAGTAGCAGAGTCTTTGAAGCAAATTTTTGGTATTCAAGCCTTTAGTCCTGTTTACAAGTTTGAAAAAGATGTCGAAGTCTTGAAAAAAGCTGTTCAAGATATTATGACTGGCCTCTATCGTGACGGTCTTACCTTTAAGGTAACTGCTAAACGTAGCGACCACGATTTTGTCCTTGACAGTCGTGAGCTCAATCTTACTTTAGGAAATGCAGTTTTTGATGTATTGCCTGACATTAAGGCTCAGATGAAGGGACCAGATGTCAACCTTAAGGTAGAAATTCGTGCTGAGGCGGCTTATATTTCTCACGAGGAAATCAAAGGAGCAGGCGGCCTACCTGTAGGTACTGCTGGTAAAGGAATGCTCATGCTTTCAGGTGGGATTGACTCACCAGTGGCAGGTTATCTTGCGCTTAAACGTGGTGTAGATATCGAAGCTGTCCACTTTGCAAGTCCTCCTTACACTAGTCCTGGAGCTCTTAAAAAGGCTCAAGATTTGACCCGTAAGTTGACTAAATTTGGAGGTAATATTCAGTTCATCGAAGTACCATTTACTGAAATTCAAGAGGAAATCAAAGAAAAAGCGCCTGAGGCTTATTTGATGACCTTGACACGTCGCTTTATGATGCGTATTACGGACCGCATTCGTGAAGAACGCCGAGGCCTTGTGATTATCAATGGTGAAAGTCTTGGTCAGGTTGCTAGTCAGACTATGGAGTCTATGCAGGCGATTAATGCTGTTACATGTACGCCAGTGATTCGCCCGGTTGTCACTATGGACAAGTTGGAAATCATTGATTTGGCACAAAAAATTGATACCTTTGACATTTCCATCCAACCTTTTGAGGATTGCTGTACCATCTTTGCACCTGACCGTCCAAAGACTAATCCAAAAATCAAAAATGTCGAACAATATGAACGTCGTATGGATGTTGACGCCTTGGTTGAACGTGCGGTTGCAGGAATCATGGTGACTGAAATCACACCTATTGAAGAGGCGCAAGACGAAGTGGATACACTTATCGAAGACTTGCTCTAATCTAGGAAGATATCGTACTAACATAGCAGTGCTTAGCTGCTACTAGAGTTAGGTATGTCGAAAAAGAAATGTCGATGTTGAACTTTTACCCAGAAAGGAAAATACATGACTGTTTATAACATCAATTTAGGAATCGGTTGGGCATCAAGTGGTGTTGAATACGCTCAGGCCTATCGTTCTACAATTTTCAAAAACACAGGTATTAAGGCCAAATTTGTCTTTATGGATATGTTCTTGCAGGACAATCTTTCTGATTTAACCCGTAACATGGGGTTTGCGGATGAAGACATCATCTGGCTCTACAGCTATTTTACAGACCTAAAAATTGCTCCAACGACCTATACTGTCAAGGATTTGGAAAAGGAAATTCCTTATGACATCACGCGTCGTGAGATTAATGGTAAAGTGGTTAAGCTCTTTTGTGCCAAGGAAGATATCTTCTATGCAGCCTACTTGCGTAAAGAAGGTGAAGATATTGTTCACCGTGTGGAAAAAGTATCGCGTGGTTGCTTAATCCGTAAAGATTTTTACTCTTACACTAAGATGTTCACAGAGTACTACACACCGGTAGACAATAAGGCTCACCTCTATCAACGTCGTTTCTTCAATGAGGATGGTAGTGTTGCCTATGATGAAATTGTTGATGGTAAGGATAGTGTCTTCCGTTTTCCAGATAAGATTTTGTCATCTAAGCATGAATTTATCGCCTACTTCATGTCTCAACTTGGTCTAACTGACCAGGATATCGTCATCTTGGACCGTGCAACTGGTACAGGGCAGGCCGTTTTCCGTAATGCCAAACCTGCTAAGCTTGGGGTTGTGGTTCATGCAGAGCACTTTAGTGAAAATGCTGTGACAGATAAGACTATTTTATGGAATAACTTCTACGAGTACCAATTCAGCAATGCGGATAAGGTTGATTTCTTTATCACAGCGACAGAGCGTCAACGTAGCATTATGCTAGATCAGTTCAATAAATACACACCGTTTACGCCTCATATCGTAACCATCCCTGTGGGAAGTGTGGATAAACTGAGAAAGCCTGAAGGAGAGCGTAAACCATTCTCTATCATCACAGCCTCACGTTTGGCCAATGAAAAACACGTGGACTGGTTGGCCAAGGCTGTCGTTAAGGCTAAAGAAAGTCTGCCACAAGTAAACTTTGATATCTATGGAACAGGTGCTGAAGAAGCCAAGCTTAAGACCATTATCGAGGAAAATCAAGCTCAGGATTATATCCACCTTAAAGGTCACCAAGACTTGACAGAAGTCTACAAGGACTACGAACTTTACCTATCAGGTTCTAAGAGTGAAGGGTTTGGCTTGACACTTCTAGAAGCCGTGGGATCGGGTCTCGGTATGATTGGTTTTGATGTTCGTTATGGGAACCAAACCTTTATCAAGGATAATGAAAATGGCTACCTCATTCCTCGTTTTGAAAAAGATGATGAGCCTGCTATCGTGGCTGCCTTGGCAGAGAAAATTGTAGCCTTCTTCAATCGCTCAGATTTGGAGCATGTTCATCAAGTTTCTTATGATATCGCCAAAGGCTTTTTGACAGAGGAAATCGAGCAGAAGTGGCTTAACTTAGTAAAGGAGATGACTAGTCATGATTAATTTATTTGAAAACTATAGTCAGGGTAGTTGGGATCTCCATTACTCACTGATTGTCGCTGGCTATGTAAATACAACAGTTTGTCTTTCAGATGATGGCTTTCTGCCTAGTGATGTGACCTCACCCTACCTTTATTTCACTGGTTTTGACAAGGTTCAAGGTTCTGCACTTTACTTTAATCAGGTCCCTGTGCCTGACTACTGGGAAATTATAGGAACGAATAGCAATGCGGAAATCTTCCGTTTTGATAAGAAACGTGGTCATATTCATTATGCGCATCCTGCTCACCAACGTCTGGTTAAAGCTGTTGACTGGTATGATGAGTCAGGACGCTTGCGCGTGACTGATCGCTACAATAACAAGGGTTACCGTTTCTCACAAACAACCTATAATGTTAAGCAAGAAGCGACCATTACGAGCTATTTCACTCCAGACAACAAGGAAGTTATCGTCATCAACCATTTGACTAAAGACGTTATCTTGAATTGGAAAGACAAGGTCTACATTTTCAAAAATAAATCTGAATTTGTAGTCTTCTATCTTAAAGAAGCTGGTTATGATTTGAGTCGTATTCTATACAACTCACTGGCGACACCTTTCTTGACAACTATGAATCTTCCAAATTCTGGTCAAGACGTTCTCTTCTGGCAAGAGCCTATCACTGATTCAGTTCCTGGAAATATGCGTCTGCTTCTTGAGAGCAACCATCGTCAGACTAAGATTGTTGTACAAGATTACACAGCTTATACGAATCTTCTAAAGTTGGTTAGTCCAGAGCAGGCTTCTCGCGTGGCCTTCCTTGGATTCATGTATCCATTTGCCCGTCAGAACAACTTCCAAAATCAAGCGCTTATCTTGACCAATTCAGACCAGATTGAACATTTGGAAAGCATTGTCAGTGAAGTACCTACCATGCACTATCATGTTGGAGCAATCACAGAAATGTCAAGTCGCTTGATGGATTTGGCTAAATATAGTAATGTTAGCCTCTACCCTAATATTACAACGGAGCAGGTTAAGCGCCTTTATAAAGAAGCTGATTTTTACTTGGATATTAACCATCAAAATGAAATCTTGTCAGCGACACGTGCTGCCTTTGAAAATAACTTGCTTATCCTTGCCTTTACGAACACTAGCCATGGTCCTGAGTATACCGCGCCAAGTAATATCTTCTCACCAATGAATGCTGGGCAATTTAAGCAAACACTTAAAGAAGCCTTGGGCAACCGTGACTTCCTCAGTCACTTGCTTGATCGCCAACGTGAGCATGCTCATGTAGCAACACCAGAAGATTATAAGAAGGTTATTGGTTAGGAAAATGACACTAGAGATTCGTAACATTTATCCTCTGACACCAACATTCAAGATGGTCGCTTCGCTTTATGAAGCGGCTTTTCCTGTGGAGGAGAGACTCCCACTTTGGCAATTGTCTTGGAACAGTTTGAAAAATGGACAATCTTTCTTGGCTTATTTTGATCAGGGAGTTTTTATTGGTTTTACCTATGTAATCTGTACTGATAACCTGGTCTACCTACTCTTTCTCGCGGTTAAAGAAAGTAAACAGTCTCAGGGATATGGCAGTCAGATTTTGGCACAAGTTAAGAAAAAAGCAGGGGTACGACCGTGTGTGCTTACGATTGAACCTATGGATGAGGAGCAAGTCTCTAATCGGGCTCAACGTTTAAAACGTTTAGCATTTTATGAACGAAATGGCTATCAGGCATTGAATCACTTCTATTTTGAAGGAAGTGAACGCTATCAAATTTTGACAACGGATAAGAGCCTTTCCTTAGTTGGTCTGGAGCGGGCTCTAGCTAAGACTTTTCTAGGAAGATATGGAATAAGAGTTGATTAGGGTAATCGTTACTTTGATAAATTTCAATGAGCAGAATAAGAATAATCAAAATAACTTTTTCTCTTGTCATTAGAGGGAAAAAATGATAGAATTGTAACGTTGACTAAATGCACGTCCTGTGCAACCGCACGACTACTGTTTGCAAGTGGGTTCGTCCCCGCAGTACTAGGCGAGTCTTCACAGAGGGAAACCTCAGACACATTAAAAATTTTAATAGGAGGTGCATCATGAGCACATACGCAATCATCAAAACTGGTGGAAAACAAGTTAAAGTTGAAGTAGGTCAAGCGATCTACGTTGAAAAAATCAACGCTGAAGCTGGATCAGAAGTAACTTTTAACGAAGTTGTTCTTGTCGGTGGTGATAAAACTGTAGTAGGTACTCCAGTTGTTGAGGGAGCTACTGTTGTCGGAACTATCGAAAAACAAGGTAAACAAAAGAAAGTTGTTACTTTCAAATACAAACCTAAAAAAGGTAGCCACCGTAAACAAGGTCACCGTCAACCTTATACAAAAGTTGTTATCAACGCTATCAACGCGTAAGTTAGCGACTAATCACTAAGAAAGGACACAATCTTATGTTGAAAACTCTTGAAAACTTGCAACTTTTCGCCCACAAAAAAGGTGGGGGTTCTACTTCCAATGGTCGTGATTCACAAGCTAAACGTCTTGGTGCTAAAGCAGCTGATGGACAAACTGTATCAGGTGGATCAATCCTTTACCGTCAACGCGGTACACACATCTACCCAGGTGTAAACGTAGGCCGTGGTGGTGATGATACACTCTTCGCTAAAGTTGAAGGTGTTGTACGTTTCGAACGTAAAGGTCGCGACAAAAAACAAGTATCTGTATACCCAGTTGCTAAATAATTAAGCTAAAGTCTGCACTTTTGTGTAGGCTTTTCTTTATGAAAAAAGGAGAATCCTATGCCTTTAAATCACTACCAACAAGAAGTAGGGCCAAGTCTAGCAGATGCCAGTCCAGGTAAAATGCCAGATGTTGCTCTATTAGAAGGTCGTTATTGTAGCGTTGAACATTTGACGGTTGCAGAGCATTATAAGGACATTTTAGACTTTTACTTTACTAATCAGATTCTTTCTGATTGGACCTATATGTATGCCGATCCATTTGAATCTGAAGAAGCTGTACGTCAGTGTTTGGAGGATTATGAGCAATCCGATAACCCTTATTTCTTTGCCATCAGGGATAAGGCTTCAGGTAAGGTTCTGGGAACCTTTTCACTTATGGCTATTACACCAAAAAATCGTAGTGTTGAGATGGGACGAGTGATTTTAGCACCTGCTTTACAAAAGACTCGAGCAGCTACAGAAGCTCAATACCTGCTTATGAAATATGTCTTTGAAGATCTTAACTATCGTCGTTATGAGTGGAAATGTGATAGTCTCAACCGTCCTTCTGCCAATGCTGCCATGCGTTTAGGGTTCACCTATGAGGGGCGTTTTCGTAACCATGCTATCTATAAGGGACGTAGCCGTGATACGGACTGGTTCTCGATTATTGATAGTGAGTGGCCGGCACTTAAGAAACGATTTGAGAATTGGCTAGCTCCTGAGAATTTTGATGAAAAGGGACAGCAGAAATGTTCTTTGAGGGATTGTTAGCTGGCAATATAAGGGTTCTCTTCTGATGAAGGAGCCTTATTTTAGTAGTCCTAGTCCTAAATCAAAGCTCCTACTTTTCTAGTGATTATTGTTGCTGTCAAAATCAGTCTAAATACTCATTTTTCTGTCAATAATATTCCCATAATAAAGCATATTTATGCTATAATAAAGAGTAATTGTATCAAGGAGAATATGACTAATGGATTTAATTCGCGAAAAAGTATTTGTTAACCGTTACCACTATGATGTTCGTAACCATGAGTGGGAAAAAGAGAATGGTGTGCCTAAAACAAATGTTGAAGTAACTTTCCAGTTGCACAATAAAGATGAAGAAGCTAACAATACGTCTGTTGTAGCTGTTTTGCAATTTATGATTGTCCGTGATGAGTTTGTTATCTCAGGGATTGTTTCTCAAATGGACCATATTCAAAACCGTATCGTCAATGAACCAAAAGACTTCTCACAAGAAGAAGCAGAAGCCTTGGCTGCACCGCTCTTGGATACGCTTCAACGTTTGACTTATGAAGTAACTGAAATTGCCTTGGATCGCCCAGGTATCAACTTGGAGTTCTAAGATGTCTCTTGCAGTTATTACGGATTCATCGGTTAATCTCCCTGCTGAGATTCAGGGCCATGCTGATGTTTATGTTTTAGATATTCCAGTCATCATTGAGGGGCAGCCTTTTGTTGAAGGAAAAAACTTGGATGTCAATCAGTTTTATGAACAAATGGCAAACTCTGAGGAACTGCTCAAGACGTCGCAACCTAATCTAGCTGACTTGGATAACTTGCTTATGGAGTTGGAGGCGGAAGGTTATACCCATGTCATTGGGCTTTTCCTTTCTTCAGGAATCTCTGGTTTTTGGGCCAATAGTCAGTTTTTGATTGAGGACCATGCCAAGTTGAAGATTGCTTTTCCTGATACAAAAATCACAGCAGCTCCTATGGGAGCTATGGTGAGAAACGTTTTGCATTGGTCAGCCCAAGGAATGTCTTTTGAGAACATTTTGAAGAAGCTTGAGGAGCAAGTTGACCAAACGACGGCTTATATTCTTGTGGATGATCTTAATCATCTGGTTAAGGGTGGCCGTTTGTCGAATGGTTCGGCGATTTTAGGAAATCTTTTGTCTATCAAACCTATTTTGAATTTTAATGACGAAGGAAAAATCGTTGTTTTTGAAAAGGTGCGTACAGAGAAGAAAGCTGTGAAACGTTTGGTTGCCCTAGCTGAGGAAAATCGTGAAATGGAACTTAGTATCCTTCACACCAATGCTCCTGAAAAAGCTGAAGATTTTAAAAAGCAGCTAGAAGCACAGGGAATTAGCGTTTCAACAGTGGTATCCTTATGTGCTGTAATTGCGACACACTTGGGTGAAGGAGCACTAGTACTAGGTATAACACCTAAATTTACCAAATAAGTACTATCCATCTGGAATGGGGTTTGTCTATGATTAAAATCAATAGAGAGGAAAAATGACATGTCTATTAAAGTTATTGTTGCTGGATTTAAAGGAAGAATGGGTTCAACTGCGGTTGAAATGGTCAAGGGAGATGACGAATTGACTTTGGCTGCCTTGCTTGACCCATTTGCGACAGAAAAAGAAGTGGACGGTGTTCCTGTCTTCACAGATAAAGCGGATTTGGTTGGCTTTGACGCAGATGTCTGGGTGGATTTCACCATGCCAGCTGTTGCCTATGAAAATACTCGTTTTGCTTTGGAGAATGGTTTTGCACCAGTTGTGGGTACCACAGGATTTACTGAAGCACAAATTCAGGAATTGACAGACCTTTCTAAAGACAAGTCTATTGGTGGTTTGATTGCTCCTAACTTTGCTATTGGTGCTATCCTTCTTATGAAGTTTGCGGCAGAAGCTAGCAAATATTTCCCAGATCTTGAAATCATTGAGCTTCACCATGACAAGAAAAAAGATGCGCCTTCAGGTACAGCAGTGAAAACGGCTGAACTTATTCGTGAGGTTCGCGAGACTAAACGTCAGGGAGCTAAGGATGAGGTGGAAACACTTGCTGGGGCACGTGGTGCGGAGTTTGATGGTTTCCGTATTCACAGTGTGCGTTTGCCAGGTCTTGTGGCTCACCAAGAGGTTATCTTTGGTGCCCAAGGAGAAGGATTGACCTTGCGTCACGACTCTTACGACCGCATTTCCTTTATGGGTGGTGTTAATCTTGGGATTAAAGAAGTTGTTAAACGTAATCAGCTTGTTTATGGTTTGGAACATTTACTATGAGATTAAGTTATTTGCCTTCTGAATTTCAGAAGGCTTTACCAATATTAGAGAAAATTAAGGCTGCAGGGTTTGAGGCTTACTTTGTTGGTGGATCGGTCCGCGATGCCCTTCTCAACCGTCCCATTCACGATGTTGATATTGCTTCGTCTTCTTATCCTGAGGAGACTAAACAGATTTTTGAGCGTACGGTAGACATTGGTATTGAGCATGGGACCGTTTTGGTCTTGGAAAATGGCGGTGAGTATGAAGTGACGACCTTCCGAACAGAGGACGTCTATGTAGATTACCGTCGTCCGTCTAGCGTGTCCTTTGTGCGTTCATTGGAAGAAGATCTTAAGCGTCGTGATTTTACAGTCAATGCTTTTGCTCTTAATGAAAATGCTGAGATTATCGACAAGTTTGATGGTCTTACTGATTTGGACAATCGTGTTTTGAGGGCTGTTGGTAAGGCTGAGGAACGCTTTAACGAGGATGCACTTCGTATCATGCGAGGACTACGTTTTGCCGCGAGTTTAGACTTTGATATCGAAGAAAAGACTTTTCAGGCTATGACCAGCCATGCCCCACTTCTGGAAAAGATCTCGATTGAGCGAAGTTTCATCGAGTTCGATAAGTTGCTTTTGGCCCCACATTGGAAAAAAGGAATCAAGGCACTTCTAGCGACAAAGGCTTATCAGTATCTTCCAGATTTTCAAGAAACTGCTGAAGAATGGCAGTCTTTTGTGGCAGACTATGTGGAGAACTTTAGATTTACAAGTTCTGAACAGGCTTGGGCGGCAACTCTTTTGGCTCTCAAGCATGATAATCCACGCTCTTTCCTTAAAAAATGGAAGACGTCTGTTAATTTCCAAAAGATAGTTCAGTCCTTGATTGAGATTTTCAATTTCCGTTTGGAGAGAGCCGTGACTAAACAAGATGTTTATCAGTATGGTAAGGAACTCATAGAGGAGGCTGAAACCTTGAGACGGGCTCAGGGCTTGGACGTCGATTATGAGCGTATTGCCGAGTTGGATGGTCAGTTGCTCATCCATGATAAGCACGAAATCGTTGTGAATGGTGGCACACTGATGAAGGAGCTAGGATTCAAACCTGGTCCGGACCTTGGTCGTGCACTTAAGGCTATCGAAAATGCCATCGTTGATGGTCAACTAGCTAATGCCGAGGAAGCCATCATGGCCTTTGTTCAAGCTATGAAATAAGTCTAGAGACGTGATAAAAATGACACACCGCTACAGAGCATGCGTAGGATCCGTAGCGGTGTTATTTGTAAAAAGGAAGAAAGATGTCAGATTTTATTGTTGAAAAATTAACCAAGTCCGTTGGGGATAAGACGGTTTTTAAAGAGATTTCATTCATTATCCATGATTTGGATCGTATTGGGATTATTGGTGTCAATGGGACAGGTAAGACAACCCTGCTAGATGTTGTCTCTGAGCGTATTGGTTTTGATGGTGATGTGTCACCTTTCACTAAGGCTAATGGCTATAAGATTGCTTATTTGACCCAGGAGCCAGAATTTGATGATAGCAAGACAGTGCTTGATACGGTCTTGTCATCAGACCTTCGTGAGATGGCTTTGATTCGTGAATATGAAACCCTTATGGCAGATTATTCTGAGGAGAATCAGGCTCGCTTGGAGAAGGTTATGGCTGAGATGGATAGTCTAGATGCTTGGTCTATTGAGAGCGAGGTTAAGACAGTCTTGTCTAAGTTGGGATTGTCAGATCTCTCGCAAAAGGTCGGGGACCTCTCAGGTGGTCTTCGTCGTCGTGTGCAGTTGGCTCAGGTTCTCTTGAATGATGCAGATCTCCTGCTCTTGGATGAGCCAACCAACCATTTGGATATTGATACTATTGCTTGGTTGACGAATTTTCTCAAGTCTTCTAAAAAAACGGTACTCTTTATTACCCACGACCGTTATTTCTTGGACAATGTAGCCACACGTATCTTTGAGTTAGACCAGGCTAATCTGATTGAATATCAAGGGAATTATCAAGACTATGTGCGTCTAAAGGCCGAACAAGATGAACGAGATGCAGCAGCCCTTCACAAGAAAAAGCAACTCTATAAGCAGGAGTTGGCATGGATGCGAACACAACCACAGGCACGTGCAACCAAACAACAAGCTCGTATCAATCGCTTTAAGGACCTTAAGGGTGAGGTTCACCAAACGGTTAATAATGACGATCTTGAAATTAACTTTGAGACCAGCCGTATTGGTAAGAAAGTAGTGAACTTCGAGCATGTCGATTTTGCTTATGAAGATGGCAAGCAAATTCTCAGTGATTTCAATCTTATCATGCAAAATCGTGATCGTATCGGTATTGTTGGGGATAATGGTGTCGGGAAATCGACCTTGCTCAATCTGATTAATGGCGACCTTGTGCCTACAGCTGGTGTTCTAGATATTGGTGAGACGGTACGTATTGGTTATTTCTCACAGCAAATTAAAGATATGGATGAGAGCAAGCGTGTCATTAACTACTTGCAAGAAGTTGCAGATGAAGTTAAGACAACGGTTGGAACAACCAGTATCACAGAGCTCTTGGAGCAATTCCTTTTCCCTCGTTCTACCCATGGGACACAGATTGCCAAGCTCTCTGGTGGGGAAAAGAAACGTCTTTATCTACTTAAGATTCTGATTGAAAAGCCTAACGTTCTGCTCTTGGATGAGCCGACAAATGATTTGGACATTGCAACTTTGACGGTTTTGGAAAACTTCCTTAATGGTTTTGGCGGCCCTGTCGTTACAGTAAGTCACGACCGCTATTTCTTGGACAAGGTAGCTAACAAGATTCTAGCCTTTGAAGAGGGTGGCGTGCGAGAGTTCTTTGGTAACTACACTGACTATCTTGATGAAAAAGCCTTCTTACAAGAGCAATCAGCCCTCCTCGAGAAGGAAAAAGAGCAAGCTAGCGTTAAAGTTGAGAAAGTCAAAGAAGACAAAAAACGCATGAGCTACTTTGAAAAACAAGAGTGGGCGACCATCGAGGATGAGATTGCTGACATTGAAGCCAAAATCGAAGAGATTGAAGCAGCCATGCTTGAAAATGCTAGCGATTATGGACAGTTAGCTACCCTTCAACGTGATTTGGATGCTGCTAATGAAACCTTACTTGAAAAGTATGAACGCTATGAGTATTTGAGTGAGCTAGAGGGATAAGCTCTTTAGTAATCAAAGTATGACAAAAGCCCTGCATTTGCAAGGCTTTTTTATGTTTATGTAGTGTCTGGTTTCTTCTTACCACAAGCGGAATGAAAAGGAAAGGACTGAAACACCCGTAAAGATAATTAAGGAAGCTACCAAGCGCCCAATAAGAAAGGCTGAGAAAAACGGAGCACTAAAGAGCAAGAGCCCAAATACCAGACAAATTAAGGCGATTGACAGGGCGGGTTGTCCTGAGAAGCCGAATTGACGTTGGCGATGAGCTTGAAAGCCTTGTGTAAAGGCTGAGACAAGAAGCCACCAAGCGATAATGGTTACAGCTACACCTGAGAGCACCCATGCTGATGTTGATAGCAAAATAATCCCAAAAACAATGGAAATGATACTCTGAAGCAGTTGGAAGAAGGAGCGGTTTTCGTTATCTCGTTTAAAATAAACCATGAGACTTGAAACACCAGATATGAGCATCACTAGGGCAAACAGCCAACCAACGATGGCAAGAAGGTTTGTAGGATTAGCGAAGAAAAAGACACCCAAGAGTGTAATGAGAATTCCACTAATCAATGTAAAACTTTTCATAGGATACCTCTTATTAATTTTTCTTAATACTACTATGTAAGTATCAAATTGTCAAACAAAGACCTTACTTTAGAGTGGCTTGATCTGATAAGTGTAGGTGGCAGCCTTTCTGGTTCTCGTAGCTACCTGACGACCTGTTTTTTGGAAGAGGTGTTTAAAGCGGCGCAAGAAATTTGTGGAATCCATCTTGAGGTAGTCTTCATTAAAGGTACCAAAAAGTTGACGGTAGGTAGTCAAGGTGTTTTCCTCGGGCATAATGGAAAGGATAGTTGGATAGTATTCGAGTCGTCCCTTGATACGTTCCATAGCTGTTAAGAGGATTTCCCAGTGGTCAAAGGCGAGGTCATCATGTGACAGTGTCTTATCGCCATCAACAAGTTGCAGTCGACCGTCTACCATGGCGATGTCTAACCAATGCGTAGACGCCGCATCGTCGGCAGCCTTTTCCACTTGAATGTCATTAAAGGTCATAAAGCAGAGATAAGCCACTGTAATGGTCCACATTCGAGGATCACGATAAGGTGTTCCCACTGTAATGAGTTGCTCAATGTGGTCAGGGTTGAGTTTAACGGATGTTTCCTCCTGTACCTCACGACAGACAGCTAGATTGAGATCTTCTTGCTCCTGAACGAAGCCACCACTGAGGGCGTATTTCCCCATGAAGGGATGGTTTTTTCGCTTGATAAGTAAGGTTTGGACTCTTCCTTCATAATAGCGGAAGATGACCGAGTCAACGGTCACTGAGGGCTTCACGTACTTATCCATTTCTTCTCGCCGATAGATGTCCAAAAATTCCTTTTCACCACCAGAGTTTTCGAAGGTTTTAGTCATAGGTTTCCTCCTTTATTTATTGTAAGTTCAAATGATGATGGCTTTACATCAGTCTTCTAAATCTCGATGTGTAGACGTTCCTTGATTGCCTTCTTAGCGTGATGGTAGTTATCCGCAAAGAAGCTGTCGCTATTACTATTTTCCCCTAAAATAACGATTTTATCCTTAAATGGTGATAGGAGGTCTAAGAGGTGCTGGGTAAACCAGTCACGTGTTTGGTTATCAGCCATAGTCATGTCACGGAAACCATCATCCACATAGTTTGATTTTGGCAGAATCACAAAAATCAAATCCCACTTTTCACGGGCCTGGGTTACCTGATAGAGCCTATCCAGCATGTCAAATTCTTCTTTAGAAATATTTTCTTTCAAATAGTAATCGATATAAACCTTGGTGACTGTTGAGTTGGTGTCGGCAAAAATAAGACCCGAATGCTGCCCTTTGTCAATGATATCAGAGGTCTGGGCATATTGATCTGTTAGGAGGTGAATATAGTCGTTGGTATCTAACTCGTCATCTCGTACATTATACTTTTCTTGATATTCCCTAGCATATTCCAGAGAGCAGGGAGCATTGTAAGTGCGGGCCAAATCCTTAACAAGAGTAGTCTTTCCACCGCTAGCAGAGCCCACAACAAGGACCTTGCGCGTAAAGTGGCGACGGAAAGGCTTGGTGATAAAACGCCAATTTTCCATCGGATTGTCTCGAATCTCAGTAGCAGAGATATTGATAATAGACCGTTCGATGAGTTCTACCTGAGCTTGAGGGTAATAGCGATTGAGCTCAGTCACATACTCTGGCTCTCCAACATAGAAGGTAATCTTTTCAGGATCATCCGTATTCTTAGCGATAAGCTCTTTGACACGATTAACCCAAGGCACCCAGCCCTCTGGATAGGCTGGCATCCCAGCTTCGTCTAGTTTATCCACAACGACTAATTCATCATCATAGAAGACTTCTCGAACATAACGGAAACGTCGATTGAGTGATAGGCCTGCGCGTGTCCCACGATCTTCTTGTGTGTTGCTGCCACTTACGATGACGAGCACATTGTCATTAGCGCGTTTTGCCTTGGTAATGAGGTCAACGTGTCCAACGTGCATTGGAGCGAAAGTTCCAAAAACAATGCCGATGCGCTTTCCAGATAATTGTTTTCTTTTCATAAAAATGATCCTTTTTGAGATTTAGTAAAATTACTAAATTCATGATAACATAGTTGGTAATCTTTGTAAATGTAAAAATAGTAAATTTACTAAATTATTTTCAACACATTTTAGCCTTAAAGTTCAAAAAAAGTTTAAAAAATTTTGGAGAAAAACTAGAAAAATGGAATCCGCTTACATTGTTGAATTGATAACATTTTAGGATTAACTTAAAAAAGAGAGGTCACTTGCTATGTCATAAAACCTAACATAAAAATCAAAAAAATAGCAGAAAATACTTGACAAGAAGATTCTGAAAATTTATACTATTCATGTAATTAAATTACTAAGGTAATTATTTGAAAGGAAACATTGATATGACAACAGGTAAAGAGTACGTTGCTAGCGTTTTTGAAAAAGTGAAAGCTCAAAATGGCCATGAGGCTGAGTTCCTTCAAGCAGTTGAAGAAGTTTTCGATTCACTTGTTCCTGTCTTCGATAAATATCCTAAATATATTGAAGAAAACCTTTTGGAACGTTTGGTTGAACCAGAACGTATCGTTTCATTCCGTGTGCCATGGGTTGACGATAAAGGACAAGTACAAGTAAACCGTGGTTTCCGTGTACAATTCTCATCAGCTATTGGTCCTTACAAAGGTGGTCTTCGTTTCCACCCATCAGTAAACCAATCAATCATCAAATTCCTTGGTTTCGAACAAATCTTTAAAAACTCATTGACTGGTCAACCAATCGGTGGTGGTAAAGGTGGATCAAACTTCGATCCTAAAGGTAAATCAGATAACGAAATCATGCGTTTCTGCCAAAGCTTCATGACTGAATTGAGCAAACACATTGGTGCAGATACAGACGTACCTGCAGGTGATATCGGTGTTGGTGGACGTGAAATTGGTTACCTCTACGGCCAATACAAACGTCTTCGTAACGAGTACACAGGTGTTCTTACTGGTAAAGGTTTGAACTGGGGTGGATCACTTGCTCGTACAGAAGCAACTGGTTACGGTGCTGTTTACTTTGCAGAACAAATGCTTAATGCACGTGGTGAAAACTTTAACGGTAAAACTGCAGTTGTTTCAGGTGCTGGTAACGTTGCCATCTACGCTATTGAAAAATTGCAAAGCCTTGGTGCTAAAGCAGTAACATGTTCTGACTCATCTGGTTTTGTTTATGATCCAGACGGAATCGACGTTGACTTGTTGAAAGAAATCAAAGAAGTTAAACGTGAACGTATCGTTAAATATGCAGAAGCTCGTCCAAATGCAACCTTCACACCTGCTGGTGGTGAAAAGACAGTTTGGTCAGTTAAAGCTGACTTGGCATTCCCATGTGCAACTCAAAATGAATTGGATGAAACAGATGCAGAAACACTTGTAGCAAATGGTGTATTGGCTGTTTCAGAAGGTGCTAACATGCCTTCAACTTTGGGAGCTATTGATGTCTTCCTTAAAGCTGGTGTATCATTTGGTCCTGCCAAAGCTGCTAACGCCGGTGGTGTTGCTGTATCAGCTCTTGAAATGGCACAAAACAGCGGACGTACACAATGGACATTCGAAGAAGTTGATGCTAAACTCTACGATATCATGAAAGGTATCTATGAAAATGCTGCAGCAGCTGCTAAAGAATTTGGTCATGAAGGTAACCTTGTTGTGGGTGCCAACATCGCTGGATTCCTTAAAGTTGCAGATGCTATGTCAGCACAAGGTATCGTTTAATTAATAGACTATTACCAATAGCCTCTCGATAAAATAAGAAAAGAAGCCTGCGGGTTTCTTTTTTTGTTTAGACAGACTTAGGAGGAAGAGGAGATTTGTCCTTTTTTGGTATAATGAGCTAGTAAGAAATCTTTTTCTAGAGTAGATTTTTATGAATTAGAATATGAGAGGAATAATCGTGAGTCTTGGAAAGGATCCCTGTGGGGCAAAAGAAAAGAAGTATACTAATCAGACAGTCATTCTAATAAGTTTCTTGATCAGCATAGTGTCAATACTGCCTATGTTCTTTTTTAGGGACAAGCTTTATGGTGATGATATTGTCTTTCACATTAACCGACTGTTATCCTTGGATACTGTCTGGAAGAGTCCTATCAATTTTACAACTAACGGAGGGACCGGACAATTAATCAATACCTTTTATCCCTGGTTAACCTATTATCCTATTTTTATAATCTATAAGCTGACTCAGTCAGTCTTTGTAGCCTGGATGAGTTTTCAATTTCTTGTTCGCTTTGTAACTTGTTTGCTTAGTTTTTACGGATTACGTTTATTGAACTATTCTGATAAACAGGTGATGGTATTTGCTACCTTTTATCTCTTTTCGGGTTATTTCTTGCACAATTCTTATTACCGGGCAGCCGTTGGCGAAACGCTGGCTATGATTTTTTTACCTCTAGTTTTCGTTGGCGTTCGTTTGATAACATTTGGAGATTACAAGAAATGGTGGGTTTTGACTCTTGGCATGCTTGGTTTAGTCTATTCCCATGTCTTGTCTGTCCTTTTGGCTTCTCTTATGATTTTCATAGCAGTGGTAGCTAGTTTTGGGATTTGGGATAATAAAAAAGAACGTATTCTAGGATTTCTTAAGGCCACTCTTGTCACTCTTAGTATGTCTCTAGCTTTCTTTGTTCCTATGATAGAGCAATTCAAGTATGTCACCCTACGAACGACTTTTAAACCGCTCCTATCCAAGACTGCCTTAAGTTTGGCAGACAACTGGGAGTTGATTCTAAAAAGTGATTTAAGGACTCCATCAGTTAATCTTCTCTATCTCTTGGGTCTAGTGCTAAGCCTAATCTTTGCTAAGCGTTTTGTGAAGGATAAGGAAGCTAGAATTTACCTTTTTATTTCTTTTGTTTTGGCTTTTTTAACTTTGAATAGTTTTCCTTGGCAGTTATTACAGGAGAGTCCAGTGTCCAACCTACAATTTCCTTGGAGATTATGGAGTTTTGCCTTGCTTTTCTTCAGCTTAGCCTTGTCTAATATCTTGGAAAATATGTCTATGAAGGCAACGACGATACTTGTCTTGTTTGGTCTTTGCCTGAATATGTTTCAGATTGTTACTGTCCAAGATAAGATGACTAAAGCCAAGAATATATTGCCAAGCAATACAAAAGTCACGAGAGAAATGCTAGCTAAGGGAACTTATAAAAATATAAATGGCGATTACACCAATAAAGAAGTGCCCTTTGGCTTTGTCTTTGACAAACATCTTTTCTTGGATAATCAGGAAATTAAGTCAACCATCAGCCGTTCTCCAAAGGAGCTAGCACTTACAGTAGATAACGAGTCAAAAGAAGCTAAAGTCTTGTCGCTACCAGTTTTCTGCTATAAAGGACAAGAAGCGAGGATTGATGGAAAGCGAGTAACTACTTACTTAGCTAAGGAAAAGAATCCAACTAATCTAGTCCTACCACCAGGTAAGCATGATGTCGTTTTGACCTATGGCTATACCCCAGTTGCCAAATTGGCAATGGGTGTATCAACTATTAGTCTTTTGGCGTTTATTGGTTATTTGTATAGAGTGAAGAAAGATGACTAAAAAGAAGCTTGCGGGTTTCTTTTTTTGTCTGTTTTACTAGATGGTAGCCCTTTTGATATAATAGGTCAAGGTGATTAATATGAAATTGAAAACCTTTGTTTCCGATAAAAGAAGTGTATATGATTTCATAGTTTAGATAAGAAAAGGGAGTAAATAGATGATAAAAACTATCGTAAAGGATGTCTTTTTCCTTGGACAAAAATCGACAGAAGCGACTAAAGAAGACCTCTATTTGGCTAAAGATTTACGTGATACACTGGAGTTTCATAAGGAAGCCTGTGTGGGTATGGCTGCCAATATGATTGGCGTTAAAAAGCGTGTTATTATCGTCAATATCGGTTTTGTCAATCTGGTCATGTTTAATCCTGTTTTAGTCAGCAAGTCCTCACCTTATCAAACAGAGGAGTCTTGCTTGTCTTTAGAGGGAAGTCGTCCGACCAGACGTTATGAGTCGATTGAGGTTGCCTATTTAGATGAACAATGGATGCCTAAACAGTTAAGTTTTTCTGGTATGCCAGCCCAAATTATTCAACATGAATTGGATCATTTAGAGGGGATTATTATTTAGATAGCCTAGCCCAAGCGGGCTAGGTTTTTGAGTTCAAAGCCTTAATAATCATAGTTATGGGAGTGAGAGCGGAAAGCAATTTTTTTCTCACTCTTTTTTAGTTCTCATAGGAACTTTTTTCTTGACATTAGTTCTCATAAGAACTAAAATAGTTTCCATGAGAATTATTCAAGGAGGGACTTGCGATGCATGGAAAAGATACTTTTAGTGAATTCAGAGAATTCATCAATACTATGGAATCTCGCGTGCAAGAGTTAGGAAAGGTCCATGGGGTTGAGCATTTAGCTGGCCCTCAAGGATTTGCTGTCAAGTATTTGTCTGACAATCAAGATAAAGAAATCTTTATCAAAGACATTGAAAAAAGACTATGTATTTCTAAATCAGTGGCTAGTAATTTGGTCAAACGAATGGAAAAAAATGGTTTTGTTGAGTTGGTGACATCGGACAAGGATAAACGCTACAAGTATGTTCATCTGACAGACTTAGGTAAAAAGAAAGCTCGAGATGTCAAACATTTTCGAGAGGCCATCCATGAACAGCTGTTAGAAGGTATTTCCAAAGAAGATGCTGAAACAGCCTTTCGTGTCTTTCACCAAATTCGTATGAATTTAGAAAAAAATAAGGAGTAACTTATGTTTAAAATTTTTAAACGTTTGACGACAAAAGAGTTAATCATGATTGTCTTAGCGGTGATTTTTGTTTGCTTGAACGTCTATCTAAACTTGAAAATTCCAGACTATATGTCTGATATTACGACACTCTTATCAACTAAGGGAACTAAAGCGTCGGATATTTTTGCCTGGAATACAGATGCTCCAGGGATGCGAATGCTTTTAATGTCGTTTGCAGGCTTTATGGCCTCTGTAGTGGTTGGTTTCTTAGCTGCCAGAACAGCGGCAAGTTTTACCACCCGCCTTCGTGATGATATCTTCCATCAGGTTCTAGATTTTTCGGACGCAGAGATCAAGAAATTCTCAATTCCTAGTCTTTTGACCCGTACGACAAATGATATTACCCAATTGCAGATGGTACTTACCATGGGGTTACAGGTTATTACACAGGGACCTATCATGGCCATTTGGGCGATTACAAAGATTGCCGATAAAAATGGAAATTGGCTCCTTGCCTTGCTTGTCGCTGTGGCAGTGATTGCCATTCTCATGCTTTTCCTCTTGATTATGGTTATGCCTAAGCAACGCTTGATTCAAACTCTGACCGATAAACTGAATAGCGTAACGCGTGAATCTCTTACAGGAATTCGTGTGGTGCGTGCCTATAACGCCGAAAGTTATCAAGAGGATAAATTTGAAAAGGCCAATACTGATTTGACCCAAAACAATCTCTTTATCGGTCGTTCTTTTGCCTTACTGACACCCGTGATGACTGCTGTATCAAGTGGTTTGACACTGGCTATTTATTGGATTGGTGCACATTTGATTGAAGATGTTAAGATTCCAACAGATCCAACTAAGATTGCTGGTGCTATGGAAAATAAGGTCCATCTCTTCTCAGACATGGTGGTTTATTCATCTTATGCCATGCAGGTTGTGATGGGATTCATGATGATGATTGTTGTTTTCTTCCTTCTTCCACGTGCAGTTGTAGCAGCTGGTCGTATCAATGAAGTTCTAGATACCCAATCTTCAGTCTCTTATCCTGAAAATAGTTCTGAAAAACCTAAAGAAGTGGGTACTGTCGAATTTGATGATGTTTCCTTCCGTTATTCTGAAACTTCAGAGCCTGTTTTGGAGCATGTTAGCTTCAAAGCTAAAAAAGGTGACACGGTTGCCTTTATTGGTTCGACTGGATCTGGTAAATCAACGCTTGTCAACCTTATCCCACGTTTTTATGATGCCACGCAAGGAACGATCAAGGTTGACGGTGTCGATGTGCGACATTATGACCATGAAACCTTGCACAATATAGTCGGTTATATTCCACAGAAGGCAGTGCTTTTCTCAGGTGATATTACGTCAAATATGACGATGGGAACGAGCAATAACAGTCCCCTTGATGATGCTAAGATTTGGGAAGCTCTCGAATTGGCTCAAGGAAAAGACTTTGTTGAAAATAAAGAAGGTCAACTTAAAGCAGAAGTTGACCAAGCCGGGTCTAACTTCTCAGGTGGACAGAAACAACGTTTGGCTATTGCGCGTGCCTTGGCACGTAAGCCTGAAATCTTGATTTTCGATGATTCTTTTTCAGCCTTAGACTATAAGACCGATCGTAAGTTACGTCAAGAATTGGCTGAAAGAACACAAGAGATGACCAAGTTGATTGTTGCCCAACGTATCTCTACTATTATGGATGCGGACCAAATTTTGGTACTTGATCAAGGTAAGGTCGTTGGTCAAGGAACTCACAAGGAACTCTTGGCAAATAATGAGGTTTACCAAGAAATTGCCTATTCACAATTGTCTAAGGAGGAGTTAGAAAATGGAAAATAAGCCAAAAACATCATCCTATAAACGCTTAAAACCCTATATTAAAGGTTTCCAAATTCCGTTTGTCCTTGCGATTTTTGGAGCAATTATTTCAGCAGTCATTACAGTTATTGGACCAGATAAGCTTAAAGAAATTACCAATACTATTACTGAAGGGATTACACCTACTAAAATGGGGACAATTCCAGGTATTGATTTGGACAAGGTAGCAAGTATTGCTATGACCTTGGCTGTTCTCTATGCCATTTCAGCGATTGTTGGTTACTTACAAAGCTTTACGGTTGCGACAGTTACACAACGCTTTTCACAACGTTTCCGTACAGCTATCCAAAAGAAAATCAACAGTGTCCCTCTTAATTATTTTGATAGTCACTCTCAAGGGGATACCCTCTCTCGTGTGACCAACGACGTTGACCTTTTGGGACAATCGCTTAGTCAAGGTTTAGGTACCTTGATTACTTCAAGTGTTCTCTTGGTGGCAGCCATTATTATGATGTTCTACTCAAATGTCACTATGGCTTTTACTGCGATTGGTTCTGTCTTGATAGGTTTTGTTCTGGTAGCCTTCATCATGGGCTTCTCGCAACCCCTTTTCAAGCGCCAACAAGAAAATTTGGCTAATATTAATGGTTATATTGAAGAAATCTACACGGGTCAAGCAGTCGTAACAAGCTACAATGCTGCTCAAGAAAGTAGTCAAGCTTTCAAGGGACTTAATGATAAACTCTATAAATCGATGTGGCAATCACAGTTTATCTCAGGTATTATGATGCCACTTATGATTTTCATTGGGAACTTTGGTTATGTCATGGTCTGTCTTGTGGGTGCTATCAAAGTTATTGATGGTAGCTTGACGATTGGTGATGTGGTAGCCTTCATGACCTACGTTCGTATCTTCTCCCAACCTCTTTCTCAAATTGCCCAAGGGATTACACAACTCCAATCAGCCACTGCAGCCATTGGTCGTATCTTTGAATTTTTGGAAGAAAAAGATATGGACGACGAGTCGGCTAAGACAGCTGAATTGACAGATACTAAAGGTCAAGTTGTCTTTGATCATGTTTCCTTTGGTTATACTCCTGAAAAAACTATTATTCATGACTTTTCAGCTCTTGCTAAGCCAGGTCAAAAGATTGCAATCGTTGGTCCAACGGGTGCTGGTAAGACGACTATTGTTAACCTGCTTATGAAGTTCTATAACATCGACCAAGGTCGTATCACCATTGACGGTGTGGATACGAATGACATGAAGCGTGAAACCGTTCATGACCAATTTTCTATGGTGCTTCAGGACACTTGGCTCTTTGAAGGTACTATTCGTGATAATTTGATTTACAACCAAGAAAATATCTCTGACGAGCAAGTTATTGCTGCAGCCAAAGCTGTCGGTGTTCACCACTTCATCACCACACTTCCAAAGGGTTATGATACTTATTTGGATGACTCTGTGACCTTGTCAGTTGGTCAGAAACAGCTCTTGACCATTGCGCGTGCGCTTCTTAAGGATGCCCCTCTTCTTATCTTGGATGAAGCGACATCATCAGTTGACACCCGGACAGAAGAGTTGATTCAAAAAGCTATGGACAAGCTTATGGAAGGTCGGACTTCCTTTGTCATTGCCCACCGCTTATCAACCATTCGAAATGCTGACCTTATCCTTGTCATGAAAGATGGTAACATTATTGAACAGGGCAATCATGATGAGCTTATGGCAGCAGATGGTTTCTATGCTGATCTTTATAATAGTCAATTTACAGAAGAAGTTGCCTAAACTTTTCTTATAAAATTATAAGATTTTACAAAAGGCCATAGAACGTATGACTGTCAGTCATACGTTTTGTGTTATACTGAA
This sequence comes from Streptococcus sp. cx1, assembly GCF_052384325.1. NCBI lineage: Bacteria > Bacillati > Bacillota > Bacilli > Lactobacillales > Streptococcaceae > Streptococcus > Streptococcus sp. cx1. Next base: position 54,289 of record NZ_JBQSUN010000001.1, read on the forward strand.
AAAAACAGACAGATTAGGAGATTATGATGCGATATCGCAAAGCAAGACTAGACGAAGTTCAGGAAGTTGCACAAGTATGTGCAGATGCCTTTGAAGATTACCCCTATCTTTCAATGATTGCCAGTAATTTAAAGAAGCCTGAACAGTATAAGGAATTTGTCTTAGCCTTGCAGGAAATATTGGTGCGTTTGGCGATTAAACGGGACTCATGTTTGGTGGCTGAAAAGGACGGTCGCATTGTTGCGGCAGCTATTTTACAGCATCAGACGATTTCTATGCTTAATTATCTTCAAAATGGGGCGACCAAGCTTTTCCGTTTTATAAGCATCACTAAGTTGTTCAAGTATTTTAACTTTGTTGAAGAGTCTGAAAGACATCTGGAAGATTCTGCAGAATACGACTGGTACTTGATGATGTTGGCGGTGACTCCAGATTATCAAAGAAAAGGGATAGGGAGTCGTTTCTTGCTTGAAGGGGTTGAACCTTTTGTGCGTAGTACAGGAGGTCACAGTCTTGGTTTGATTACCAATCGCGATTACAATGTACCTTTCTATGAGAAAAATGGCTACAAGCAATGTGGTTATAAGGTCTTGACTTATGAAACACACAAACTAGGTAACTGGCCTTTTGTCAAATCGCTTGATGAATAGTCGAGTGCTAATGAAACTTAGATAACTAAAAAAAATCCGGCTTCGGCTGGATTTTTTTCATAGTCTCAACGCCTATCCTACCAGGCTCATTCCTTAATTTTAAGTCTATCTATGCTATAATTAGGAAACGCTATTAGAGGAGGTTTATATGTCAACTCCAAGTATTTATGGGGAATATGCTCAGTATCTCCCCAAGATTTTACAAGAAATAACAGACCCGATTATTGCGGCTAATATAACTAGCAAAAAAGAAACAGGCTTTAAACTCTATGAACATTTTATTTCACGAATCAAAGAGAGCGATTCTATGCGTGAAAAGTGTCGTAGGAAAAATTTGCCTGAAACCAGCCAATCTGCTCTCAAGGAAATTCGTGATAGTATAGGGATTCGAATTGTTTGTGGCTTTGTCGATGATATTTACAAGACTATCGATGTCATTAAGGCTATTCCTGGCATTTCAGTCTATAATGAGAAGGACTATATTTTAAATGCCAAGCCAAACGGCTATCGTTCTTACCACCTCATTTTGGAAGTAGAAACCGAGTTTCCAGATGTCTTAGGAAATGATAAGGGAACCTATTTTGTTGAGGTTCAACTTCGGACCATTGCTCAGGATTCATGGGCCAGTTTGGAGCATCAGATGAAGTATAAACATGACATCAAAAATCCAGAAATGATTACCCGTGAGCTTAAGCGCTGTGCGGATGAATTAGCCTCATGTGATTTGACCATGCAGACCATCCGTAACTTAATTCAAGAAGGAGGGGACTAGAATGACTTTGAAAATTCTGTTAGCTGAGGATGAGGAAGCCCTGTCTCGAGTTTATAAGGCAGCCCTAGAACATCAAGGCTATGAGGTGGATCAAGCATTCAATGGGCAAGAGGCAGTAGATCTAGCTGCACAGAATGCCTATCAAGTGATGATCATGGATATTATGATGCCCATTAAAACAGGTATTGATGCCCTGAAAGAGATTCGCTCCTCTGGGGACAGGACGCATGTCATTATGTTGACAGCTATGGCTGAAATTGATGATCGTGTGACCGGGCTTGATGCTGGGGCAGACGATTACTTGACCAAGCCAATCTCCCTTAAAGAACTTTTGGCTCGTCTGCGCTCATTAGAACGTCGTGTGAGTGAGAGCTTCACTGCCAAAATTTTGACTCTTGGTTCTGTTCGTTTGGACCAAGAAGAGCAGGAGTTGGTAGCTGGGAACGCCATTCGACTTTCAAGCAGAGAGACCAAGTTAATGGCCCACTTCATGCTCAATCCTGCCAAGAAATTAACGACTGAGCACCTTTTCAAGACTATCTGGGAGGATGAGGAAGATGTGGACGAGTCTATTGTCTGGGTCTATATTTCCTATCTGCGTCAGAAATTGCAAGCCATCCAGGCTGACATCAGCATTCTTGGTGAAAAAGGAGGCGACTTTTGCCTTCTCACCAATTAGAGAGGAGTAGCTCATGTTTAGACGTTTACGACTTCAATTTATTACGATTGCTTCCTTGGCTATCCTCTTTATCTTGGTCTCTACTGTGGGAATCATCAATACTGTGAGGTCCTTTCAGACGGAGCAGGAAATTAGTAAGGTTCTCAACACACTTACAGAAAATAATGGTAGTTTCGGAAAAACGAAAAAAATTGAGACCAATCAAGGGCGTGAAATTCCATCAGATAGTTTTCGTTTTTTCAGCGTGACCTTGTCTGGTGATAAAGTGGTCAGTCAGGACACCAGTCATACTTCCTTGATAAATGATGAAGAGGCCGCTACTTATGCCCGTGCAGCTAGCCGAATGACGAGTACTCTTGGAACCATTAGAGAAAAAAATATTAATCTCAGTTATCAGGTTAGTAAAGTTAGCAAAAATAAGATCCTTGTGGTCTTTCTGGACACGACCTCTTATTATAATTCTTCCCAAGCCTTGTTAAGTCTTTCTATCCTTTTATCAATGTTTGGCTTTATCTTTTTTGTCATCATTGTCAGTGCCTTATCAGGAATTGTCATTCGTCCCTTCATTCGAAACTACGAAAAGCAGCGACGTTTTATTACCAATGCAGGTCATGAATTAAAGACACCATTGGCTATTATTTCTGCCAATACGGAGCTACAAGAACTCATGACTGGAGAGAACGAATGGACCAAGTCGACGAACGACCAGGTGGCACGTTTGACTACTCTAATCAATTCTCTGGTAGCTCTATCCCGTCTGGAGGAGCAGCCGGACATTGTTCTTCAAGATGTGGATTTTTCCTATATTACGGAGGATGCTGCAGAGGACTTTAAGGGGCCTGTTATCCGAGACGGTAAATCGTTTGTCATGGATATTACTCCAGGGATTCATGTTAAGGCAGAGGAGAAGTCTCTCTTTGAACTTGTGACCTTGCTTGTGGATAATGCTAACAAGTATTGTGATCCAGAAGGGACGGTTACTGTAAGGCTTTGTCAGATTGGTAGGACGCGAAAACGGGCTCGTCTAGAAGTGTCTAATACTTATAAAGAAGGCAAGTCTGTTGACTATAGTAAGTTTTTCGAACGTTTTTACCGTACAGAAGAATCCCATAATAATAAAGAACATAAGGGATTTGGTATTGGTCTGTCTATGGCACAAAGTATGGTCAAATTATTTAAGGGACGTCTCTTTGCTTCCTACAAAAATGATACCATTACTTTTACAGTCATCTTGTAAAGATATTTTTTAAATATTTGACTAGGTTAAAACCCTAATTTATGATAAAATAGTAAGGATGAAGATTTAGTATTTTCTTTGCAAAAAAGAAACCATTTTCCTATCCTAATCATAAAAAGGAGATGCTCGAATGAGACCCCTTAACCACCTTAAAAGGCTGGTAATGTACGACTTAGGAAAGATAAATCTCAGCTAAGAATCAAATCATAAAACAAAATAGTTAATAGGGAGAAATCATGGCAGAACCAAAATACAAACGTGTCCTCATTAAACTTTCAGGTGAAGCTTTGGCTGGTGAACGAGGTGTTGGGATTGATCTTCCAACTGTCCAAGCTATGGCTAAGGAAATTGCTGAGGTAGCGGATTCAGGTATTCAAATTGCTCTAGTTATCGGTGGTGGTAACCTTTGGCGTGGGGAACCTGCAGCTGAAGCAGGAATGGATCGTGTTCAAGCAGACTATACTGGTATGCTTGGAACAACTATGAATGCTCTTGTTATGGCAGATAGTTTGAAACAACTCGGTGTTGATACACGTGTTCAGACAGCGATTGATATGAAATCTGTGGCAGAGCCTTATATTCGTGGTCGTGCCCTTCGTCACCTTGAAAAAGGTCGTATTGTTATCTTTGCAGCAGGTATTGGTTCACCGTACTTCTCAACAGATACAACAGCGGCTCTTCGTGCAGCTGAAATTGAAGCTGATGCTATTCTTATGGCTAAAAACGGCGTTGATGGTGTCTACAATGACGACCCTCGTAAAAACGCTGATGCTGTCAAATTTGATGAATTGACACACGTGGAAGTTATCAAACGTGGTTTGAAAATTATGGATGCCACAGCTTCTACCCTTTCAATGGATAATGACATTGACCTTGTTGTCTTCAACATGAACGAACCAGGAAACATCAAACGTGTTATCTTTGGTGAGCAAATTGGGACAACTGTATCTAACAAAGCAGAATCACACAAGTAAGAAAGAGAGAATTTATGACAAACGCAATTATTGAAAAAGCAAAAGAACGTTTCGCCCACTCACACGAGTCATTGGCCCGTGAATTTGGCTCTATCCGTGCAGGTCGTGCCAATGCTTCACTTCTTGACCGCATCACTGTAGAATACTATGGTGCTCCAACACCACTTAACCAATTGGCTTCAATAACGGTTCCTGAAGCACGTGTCCTTTTGATTTCACCATTTGATAAAGGTTCAATTGCTGATATCGAACGTGCGATTAATGAATCAGATCTTGGTATTAACCCAGCAAACGATGGTTCTGTTGTACGCTTGGTTATCCCAGCACTTACAGAAGAAACACGTAAAGAGTTGGCTAAAGAAGTGAAAAAAGTCGGCGAAAATGCTAAAATCGCTATCCGTAACATCCGTCGTGATGCTATGGATGAAGCTAAGAAGCAAGAAAAAGACAAAGAAATCACAGAAGATCAATTGAAAGCTTTGGAAAAAGATATCCAAAAAGCAACTGATGACGCTGTTAAGAAGATTGACAGCATGACAGCAGAAAAGGAAAAAGAACTCCTTACTGTTTAATCAATAGAAAAATAAGGAGAGTGGGACAGAAGCAAAAGAGCATGGACTATGTTAGCTTCCTTGTCCGACTCTCTTTTTAGAGGAAAAAGATGAATACATTACTTGGAACGATCATTACTGCCCTAGTAACTGATGAAAATGATAAATTTTACTTTGTACAAAAGGACGGTGTGACTTTTGCTTTATCTAAAGAAGAAGGAGAACGCGCTATTGGTGACATGGTGACAGGTTTCGCCTATACAGATAGCAAGCAAAAATCACGTCTGACTCAAAAGGAAATCAAGGCAACTCGCGATTCTTATGATTGGGGAGAGGTTACTGAAGTTCGTAAGGATTTGGGTGTCTTTGTAGACGTAGGAATTCCAGATAAGGAGATTGTTGTCTCTCTCGATGTTTTGCCAGAACTCAAGGAGCTTTGGCCTAAGAAGGGGGATAAACTCTACATCAAACTCGATGTTGACAAAAAAGACCGTATTTGGGGACTTCCTGCCGAACCTGAGGTCTTTCAACGTATGGCTGGACCTGCTTACGATAATATGCAAAACCAAAAATGGCCAGCTATTGCCTACCGTCTCAAATTGTCAGGAACTTTTGTTTATTTGCCAGAGAATAACATGCTTGGTTTCATCCATCCATCAGAACGTTATGCGGAGCCACGTTTAGGTCAGGTCCTTGAAGCGCGTGTGATTGGGTTCAGAGAAGTTGACCGGACCCTCAATCTTTCTCTTAAACCACGTTCTTTTGAAATGCTCGAAAATGATGCTCAGATGATTTTGACCTATTTAGAGAGCAATGGCGGCTTTATGACGCTTAATGACAAGTCATCACCAGCAGATATCAAGGCAACCTTCGGTATTTCTAAGGGTCAATTTAAGAAGGCTCTAGGTGGTCTGATGAAGGCCAAAAAAATCAAACAAGATCAGTTTGGAACAGAATTAATCGGTTAGGAGAAGGCATGAGAAAATCCTTTTATACTTGGCTGATGGCCCAGCGTAATCCCAAATCCAATGAACCAGTAGCAATCTTGGCTGATTTGGCTTTTGAAGATTCAACCTTCCCGAAGCATACCGATGACTTTGAAGAAGTCAGTCGTTACTTGGAAGATCAAGCTAGCTTTTCCTTTAATCTAGGGCAGTTTGACCAGATTTGGGAAGATTACCTAGCCCATTAATAGTGACTAAGCTTACGATAAGCATAATGACTTTTAGCATTTTCTTTAAAAAGTAATTACCATTTGAATTGGGATGAATTGTTACATTTTTTTACAAATATCTCAGATGTTTTTCAATAAATTAGGCTTGTTACAACTAGTTAGTAATTGCTTTAAAGAGCAGTAAATCATAACTTTTTTGATGAAAAGTGTGGTATTATTGTAGATATTGAAATTGTTAAAAAAGGAATGAATTATACATGTTATCAAAATCTAAAACTACAAAGGCACTTCTTTACTCGACCGCAGCACTTTCACTTTTTGCTGCAAGTCACGTACATGCCGATGAAACTTCAAACTGGGCAGTACGTTCAGTAGATCAAATCAAAGCAGATATCGCTGTAAGTGATAACCAACAAACTTATACAGTTCAATACGGTGATACTTTGGGAAGTATCGCTGAAGCTATGGGTATCGATGTGAACGTTTTGGCTAACATCAATCAAATTACAAACATTGATTTGATTTACCCTGGAACAGTCTTGACAGCAACTTACAATGCTGATAATCAAGCAGTCTCTGTTAAAGTTGAAACTCCAGCTTCAGAAACATCAACTACACCTGTAGTTGCAGAAGCTAATTTGACAACTAACGAAGTGACTGTAAATGGTCAATCTGTAGTTGCAGCGGACTTGACAGCTCCAGTTGAAACAGTAAGCACAACAGCTACTCAAGCACCTGCTACAGAAGAATCAACTCAAGCTGTTTCAGAAGTAACAGAAGCTATCGCATCAGCATCAGAAGCACCAGCATATGCAGAAACTGAACAACCAGTTGCTGATGCTATTGATCATGTCACTACGTCAGCAGAAGCTACACCTGAAGCAGAAACTACTCCAACTGCTGAAACACCAGCACAACCTGAAGTAAAAGAAGAAGCTCCAGCAGCAACGTCAGAAGCGTCTTCAGAAGCACCAGCAACTTCAGAGGCACCAGCAGAACAACCAGCTGCAGAACCAGCAGCAACATCAGAAGCTGCCTCAGAAGCACCAGCAGCATCAGAGGCGCCAGCAGAACAGCCAGCGGTAGAACCAGCAGCAACATCAGAAGTAGCTTCAGAGGCACCAGCGGCTTCAGAGGCACCAGCAGCACAACCTGCATCAACAAATACACTTCCAACGGATCCACACCTTCAACCACAAGCTGAAGCTTTCCGTCAAGATGTAGCAGCACAATTCGGTCTTACTGATATCGGTGGTTACCGTGAAGGTGATCCACAAGACCATGGTCAAGGACTTGCCGTTGACGTTATGGTACCAGTTGGTTCAGAAGTTGGTAATCAAGTCGCTCAATATGCAGTAGACAATATCTCAAATGCAGGTATCTCATATGTCATCTACAGACAACAATTCTACGCACCAGTAGATAATATCTACGGACCAGCTAACACTTGGAACCAAATGCCTGACCGTGGTAGCATTACTGAAAACCACTATGACCACGTTCACGTGTCATTTAATGAATAAGTCAGAATAATAAAAAGTCACGCCTGGCGTGATTTTTTTGATATAATGGAGAAAAAGACGAAAGAAAGAGGAACTCTATTTGCAAGAGTATTCTGTTGAAATTACCCTAAATCACCCAGATGATGTCTTGTCACTTTTTGGGACCAATGAGCGCCATCTAAAACTTATCGAGGAAAACCTAAATGTTATTATTCATGCTCGAACAGAGCGTGTGCAGATCCTTGGAGATGACGAGGAAAGTATTGAATTGGCTCGTTTGACCATTCAAGCCCTCCTTGTTTTAGTGGAGCGTGGAATGCTAGTCAACACTTCAGATGTTGTTGCGGCCTTAACCATGGCTCAAGATGGTTCGATTGACAAGTTTGTTGCTTTATATGAAGAAGAGATTATCAAGGACAACAGTGGTAAGCCTATCCGAGTGAAGACTTTAGGACAAAAGGTCTATGTTGATAGCATTAAAAGTCATGATGTGGTCTTTGGAATTGGTCCAGCTGGTACAGGGAAGACCTTTTTAGCGGTTACCCTTGCGGTTACAGCCCTTAAACGTGGTCAAGTTAAACGTATTGTTCTGACACGTCCGGCGGTTGAGGCGGGTGAGAGCCTTGGTTTCTTGCCTGGTGATCTCAAGGAAAAGGTGGATCCTTACCTTCGCCCTGTTTATGATGCCTTATATCAAATTCTTGGTAAGGAGCAAACGACCCGCCTCATGGAACGTGAAATTATTGAGATTGCCCCCCTCGCTTATATGCGTGGTCGTACCCTAGAGGATGCCTTTGTTATCCTTGATGAGGCACAAAATACAACCATCATGCAAATGAAGATGTTCTTGACCCGTCTTGGTTTTAATTCTAAGATGATTGTCAATGGGGACATGAGTCAGATTGACTTGCCACGTCGTGTTAAATCAGGCCTTGTCGATGCTATGGAGAAATTGAAGGGAATTAAGGCTATTGATTTTGTTCACTTCTCTGCTAGCGATGTCGTTCGTCACCCAGTTGTAGCTGATATCATTAATGCTTATGAAAAAGATGCACCTAAGGTTGACTTTGAGGAAAAATCAGAGGAAACAAACAAGGTTGAAGAAGAAGCAGCGTCAGGATTGACTGAATACCCAGTTATTGGTGCTGAGGATCTTAAAAAATAAATAGCTGAAAAGAGGTTTGAGAGTCTGTGTTCTCAACCTCTTTTCCTTTGCAGTCATGTCATCAGCTTTTCCCCTATTTCTGGTAAAATAGAATTGAATCACAGGCCAGTAAGGGGGGAGAGCCATGACTAAAGCAAAAAAATGGAAGATTGCTATCATTGTATTGCTTGGACTTGTTGCGACAGTCTTGATAGCCATAGGAGAGGGAAGATTTTGGAAGTATCAAGAGAACTATATTCCAGACGGCACTTATCAGATGCTAAAATACGAGGCTAAATCGGCATATTCCAATGAATTGATAAATTGGACTGAGCGAGGAGAGAATAATGATAGCTTATATGAGGATTTTATAGTTGTTGAGAATATGAAATCTCAATTTTATTATGTTTTTGTGGGGGATGGGGAACCTTTTGTCTCACCATTTGAGCATGATGAAAAGCTCCCACAGACTTTTGACCCACGTACAGGGACTTTGAAACAGGATCTAACAGTCTCTGAATATGAAGCTCTAGTGATTTCTCATATAGATAAGATTTCTAAAAAGGGAGAGGAGTATTCAAGAGTAAAAGAAGTATCTGTCCAAAGGTGTGTAGACGATTATAAAAAAATGTTGAAGCAAAAAAGAACTTATGAAAAGCGCCCTAATGGTCTCGTTCTGACTGTTTATGCTAATGATGGACATATTGAGTCGCGTAGAACTTTTAAACGATTGAGCTCAGAGGAAGCCAAAGGGGTCAAAAGTGGTTATGATAGGGATTATGAGTATGCCTTGAAGTATTATAATTATTCAAGGCATGATGGGGATTATCTCATCTGGCGTTGAACCACTTACCGACCAAGCAGCTCTTTTCTATCGAGAATCATAACCTAATGATTTATTAAAAAACCTTACAGTCTTTATGATAATTGTCAAATACTATTTCACCATTTATTTTGGTACAATAGAACAGTAGACCAATAAAAAAGGAGATTATTATGAACCAGCAAGAGTGGATTGAGTACTTTGAATTAGTCAACGGTCGCAAACCAACTCCCGCAGAGTTAGCTCAAGCTCAAGCAGCAGGCGAGTTTATCCTTGAACGACCTAACCCTAACGTCTTTGGCTCAAATAGACAGGCGACGGAGCAAAGACCGATTAAGCCAGCTGAACCTGTGATAACGATGACACAGCAGCCTCAGTTTGCCCAAACAACAGCAACCTTCCAACAAGTCGTACCTGCTAAAAAAGGTATGTCTAAGAAAACTAAGATTATTTTGGCATCAGTCTTTGGTTCCTTGGCAGCAATTTTACTTATTGTTGGGGGCTACTCACTATGGCGCTACCAATCAGGTAAGATTGCGGATGGAACATATGAGGTAGTTTCTTTCTCTCGTTATGATGAAGACAAAGATAAAATGGTTGACGGCATAGATGAATACAAGAAGGAGGATTTGGAGTTTCAGTCTTTTGTAGTTGTAAAGAATAATCAATCTAGAACCTACAATTTAGTAGAGAGTGACAATAAATCATATGTTAGTTTGATGGACTATGAGATAGATGTTCCTCAGGTATTTGATCCGTGGAATAGAACAGAGAGTCAAGTTTTAGATGCGGATCAAGTCGAAGATGTCACAAAAGACTTCATGAAAAAGATGAGAAAAGACTATTCGTTTTATACCAAAGAGGAAGCTGACAAAGTCGTTAAAAAAACAACAAGAGAATATAAAGATACCTTGAAGGAAAAACGTACCTATGTCAAGCATGGCGATGAATACACTCTGACTACTTATGATAAAAAAGGGAAGCTTCAGTCACGTATTACTTATAAACGTATGAGTAAGGGAGACGCTGAGGAGCGCTGGGATGACTATAAGGATGCCATCAAAGATTATAAGAAAGATTTGAAGACTTATAGTGATCAATATGATGACTTCAAGGATTACTATGATTATGGTTATGGCTACAATTACGGCTATGGTTATGGTAATGACTATGGCTATGGTAATAGCGATGACTATGGTAGTGGTTCTAAATCAGGCTCTGACGATAGTAAAAGTAGTAAAAAATCTAGTGATAAAATCTAATCACCCAATGATGTAAATGAGTAAAGTGGTACGAGAAGGAGAGCCAAAACTCCATTCTGGTATCGCTTTTCTTTATATGGAAATAATCAAATAGCCTTGGAGTCTTTTTTCTGTTAGAATGGAAGTATCAATGAAAAAGGGGACTTTTATGAACGAAAAAGAGTGGTTAGATTATTTCGAAACAATCAATAATCGTAAGCCGACAGAGGAAGAAATCCAACAAGCAAAAGCTAATGGGGAATTTATTTCTCAAGAGGCTAAGGACGAGGGTATTAATCCACAGCAAGCTCAGTTGAGTGACCAAGTGACACAAGCCGTTTCACAAGTTGCTCCTGCTAAGACAGGCTTGTCTAAGAAAGCTAAAATTATTATTGCTTCTGTAGTGGGGGCGATTGTCCTAGTGGCACTTTCATTTGGTGGCTATGCGTTTATGCACCTGCAAGGCGGTAAAATACCTGAAGGAACCTATCTGCTTGAAACTTATCGCTTTTACCATAAAGATAAGAAGAAAATGGTTGATGGTATGGAATCTTTCAAGAAAAGTGGTCTAGAGGCTCATGATTTTGTTAAAGTCAAAGGTAATAATGTTAAATTTTATTTTTATACCTTAGCTGGCGGGAACAATCTGGTTGACTTTACAGACTATGATACTGACGAAGCATACCATCCAGATGCTTGGTCAGGAACGCTTAAACCAACCATGTCACTATCTGAATATACCAAAGTCATTGACCAAGCGGTAGATAATCAATACAAAATAAGTGAATATCGAACTCAGGCTGATAACGATGAAAGTAAAAAGATTTACGTTAAATCCTACAAAGAATCTCTTGAAGAAACCGTTCGATACAAGGTTAAGGGTGATAGATTGATCGTTACAACTTATAATAAGAAAGGCAAACTTATTGAAGAAAGAAGTTTCAAACGCCTATCAGGGGATGACGTGAAGAAATTAGATTATGACTATGAACGTGATGTTAGAGTTGATAAAAAGCGCTTCCAAAACTAGTAATGTTTAAAACCAGCTAGTCTGGTTTTTTTAGTGTCCAAAACGTGCTATAATAAGATGTTATATCATCAGTGTTAGCCCATTTGTTAACACATGAAAGGAAATTAAAATGACAAAAACATTCTACATCACAACACCTATCTACTACCCATCTGGTAAATTGCATATTGGTTCAGCCTATACAACCATTGCTTGTGACGTCTTGGCACGTTACAAACGTATGATGAACTATGATGTCTTCTACCTTACTGGGCTTGATGAGCACGGCCAAAAGATTCAACAAAAGGCTGAAGAAGCAGGAATCACACCACAAGAGTATGTGGATGGTATGGCTGTTGGTGTTAAGGACCTCTGGCAACTTTTGGATATCTCATACGATAAATTCATCCGTACGACTGATGATTACCATGAAAAAGTTGTTGCTCAAGTTTTCGAGCGCCTCTTGGAACAAGGAGATATCTACCTTGGTGAATACTCTGGTTGGTACTCAGTTTCAGACGAAGAATTCTTCACTGAAAGTCAGTTGGCAGAAGTTTACCGTGATGAAGAAGGCAATGTTATTGGTGGTGTGGCTCCATCAGGACATGAAGTAGAGCTAGTGTCTGAAGAATCATATTTCTTTAAACTCAGCAACTACGCAGACCGTTTGACGGCCTTCTTTAAAGAACACCCAGAATTTATCCAACCTGATGGTCGTATGAATGAAATGCTTAAAAACTTCATCGAGCCAGGCTTGGAAGACTTGGCAGTATCACGTACAACCTTCACTTGGGGGGTTAAAGTCCCATCAGATCCAAAACACGTGGTATATGTGTGGATTGATGCTCTTATCAACTATATTACTGCCCTTGGTTATGGTCAGGATGAGCATGGTAACTTTGATTTGTTCTGGCAAAATGATGAAAACCACGAAATTATCCACATGATTGGTAAGGATATTCTTCGTTTCCACTCAATCTACTGGCCAATCATCCTTATGGCTCTTGATTTGCCATTGCCTACACGTCTTGTTGCCCACGGTTGGTTCGTCATGAAAGACGGTAAGATGTCTAAGTCTAAAGGAAACGTGATCTATCCAGAAATGTTGGTAGAGCATTTTGGTCTTGATCCACTCCGTTACTACCTCATGCGTAGTCTTCCTGTCGGTTCAGATGGTACCTTCACACCAGAAGACTATGTGGCCCGTATCAACTACGAGTTGGCTAATGACCTTGGGAACCTCCTCAACCGTACAGTTGCCATGATTAACAAGTATTTCGGTGGTCAAGTGCCTGCCTATGTTGAGAACGTTACAGACTTTGATGCTGATTTGGCTAAGGTTGTGGCTGAAAATATTGAAGAATTCCACAAACAAATGAATGCTGTAGATTTCCCACGTGCCTTGGACGCCGTTTGGAACATCATTTCACGTACCAATAAGTATATTGATGAAACAGCTCCATGGGTCCTTGCAAAAGAAGATGGTGACAAGGAACAATTGGCAGCTGTTATGGCTCACTTGGCTGCTAGTCTTCGTGTCGTTGCCCACCTCATTCAACCATTCATGATGACCACTTCAAATGCCATCATGGAACAACTTGGCTTGCCAGGAGCGTTTGACCTTGAAAATCTTGAACTTTCAGGCTTCCCAGAGAATGTGACAGTCGTTTCAAAAGGAACACCAATCTTCCCACGTTTGGACATGGACGAAGAAATTGCCTACATCCAATCTCAAATGAACGCAGGCAAACCTCAAGAGAAGGAATGGAACCCAGAAGAGGTTGAACTTAAGTCTGAAAAAGACCAAATTAAATTTGACGACTTTGACAAGGTTGAAATCCGTGTCGCTGAAGTTAAAGAAGTAGAAAAGGTCGAAGGTTCAGACAAATTGCTCCGCTTCCGTCTTGACGCTGGTGACGGTGAAGATCGTCAAATCCTCTCAGGTATCGCTAAATTCTATCCGAACGAACAAGAATTGGTCGGCAAGAAACTTCAAGTCGTGGCTAATCTCAAACCACGTAAGATGATGAAGAAATATGTCAGCCAAGGTATGATTCTTTCCGCAGAACATGACGGCAAACTCACTGTCTTGACAGTAGATCCATCTGTTCCAAACGGAAGTGTGATTGGGTAAAATATCATAAAAAAACAGTTTATCAATTTTTTGAATTGGGAAACTGTTTTTTACTAATCTTCAGTTGTGAGTAAAGCGCTTAAATAGATCTTTGTTGAGTTCTCGGCAGTTTTGCTTCCTTAAAACCGGAAATCATCTACTCTTAAGGAAAGTCTTAAGAGGACTTGTTGTATAAGAAAACGAGTTCAGTCGAACTCGTTTTCTTATACACTATATTTCAATAAATGCTTAATGCGTTCCACACTTTCATCAGGACCATAAGCATTTGGGTATCGGTCTAGTTTACTGATAGCGTCAAGGTCTGCTTGGTCTAGGTGGAAGTCAAAGCTATTAAAGTTTTCCTTCATCCGTTCGATATGGGTACTTTTAGGAATGGTCAAGATGCCTTGTTGGGTTTGCCATCTGAGGATGACCTGGGCAACTGTCTTGCCATGTTTTTCAGCAATAGCAGTTAGAGTTGGGTCCTCAAAAATACCGTCCTCTCCTCTGTGGAAAGGAGCCCAGGCTTGCGTTAGGGTGCCAAATTCCTTATCAGCTTTCTGAATCAGTTTGTGTTGTTTATAGGGATGCAACTCGATTTGATTGACTGCTGGAATTACAGGTGTCTGCAAGGCAAAATCCGCCAAACGCCCTGTTGAGAAGTTAGAAACACCAATGGCTCTAATAAGTTCTTCATGCTTAAGCTCAATCATAGCACGCCAGGCACCATGTAAGTCGCCAAAAGGTTGATGAATCAAATATAAATCAAGATAGTCAGTATCTAGTTTGCGAAGTGTTTCTTTTAGGGCTAATTTGGTATCTTCGTAGCCAAGCTGGCTAATCCAGGCCTTACTAGTCAGGAAAATATCCTCGCGAGGGATACCAGATGCCTTAATAGCACGTCCCACGGCTTCCTCATTTCGATAAAGACTAGCAGTATCAATCAATCGATAGCCTACAGAAAGAGCATCTTCAACGGCTTTTTGACATTCTTTTTGATCGAAAATTTGCCAGACACCAAAACCAAGCACGGGTATTTTGATGCCATTATTAAGTGTTTGAAATTCCATTTTCTTCTCCTTAGTGGTGGGGTAGTAAGCTATCCTGAATTTCCTCGATAAATGCTTGAATAATTGCGGATTGTTTCTGTTTATTATTGGTCACAAAACCCAAGGTGTGCTTTGGACTGTTCTTTAGTGGAAGTAAAACAATTTGGTCCTTAATGAAACTATTAACAATACCGAGACCAGAAGCGTAACTATCTGAGGCACAGAGCAAATTCATGACACTGCCTCGGTCATTACTGTAAATCACTTGTTGGTCAGGCAGAACCTCGAGAGGATCTTCGTCAAAATGGATTCCAGAGCTTTCTTGACGAAAGCGGACCTGTGGGTATCCCTCTAAATCTTTGAGATTGAGGGATTTTTTGTGAGCTAGGGGATGTTGACGACCTAAGAAAATCTTAGTTTCAAACTCTCCGAGTGGGGTGAAAGTCAGATCCATGTGTTGGAAACTGCGTTCAAGGATATGGTCATTGTCTTCATCTAGATAAATAATCCCCAGATCACTTTCGAAGCTTTCAACGCTTTTGAGAATCTTTCTAGTCGTTGTTTCAATCAGTTGAAATTCTTGATAATCACTACGAAAACGTTGGGCAATGTGAGCCATGGGAAGTGATAAGAAATCGTAGTGGTGACTGGCAACAGTGAATGATTTCTTGAATGATTTACGGTAACGTCCTTCTAGGAGATCTAACTCTCCAAGAATACGTTTGGCGTATTTGAGAAAATCATGACCGTCATCAGTTAGTTTAGCTCCTGTATTGGAACGCTCAAAGAGTTGGACACCAAGTTCTTCCTCTAAGTCACGGATGGATGCTGAGAGATTAGGCTGAGTCAAGAAGAGTTTTTTAGCAGCCTTACTAAAAGACCCTGTTTCAGCGATAGTCTGAACATAGCGACATTGTTGAAAATTCATAAGCATCCCCTTTGAAAAAATATGATTGTAGGTCATATTATAACAAAATGAGAAGTCTAAAATCAGCAAAATTCTGATAGGAATAGATGAAGACCTGATATGAAATTTCTATGAATAAATCGTTTTTAATTATGGAAATTGAGATAAGTCGTAAGAAAGCAGTTCTGATAAATGAAAAAACTGCATCCACAGGTTAGACACCAAAAATCTAACTTATGGGATGCAGTTTGAAATATTAATCATTAAGATATCTAATGGCTTTCAATTTTTTAGGACGAATGAGAAAGAGTCCTAGGGCAATTAAAGGTAGCCAGAAAATGAAATGCCAAATACTTGTAGCTGGTGCAGCCTGTGTTGATTGCGAGATAAGGACACTGGCAAAATCAATCAAAAAGTGCAGAATAATAGTCCACCACAGGCTACCAGTACGTAAGTAAATAGCCGCATAGAATATACCTATAGCTGTCGCATAATAAACCTGAAACAGAGTAGCATTCAAGGGTTGATGAGTGAGATTTACAAGATGAGCCAACCCAAAGGATAAGGCAGATAGGAGAACGACACCTAAAACCTGTTTTGAAGATTTAACACCATCTTGGAAGGCGATTTTAAGGAAGAGTCCGCGAGAAACATATTCCTCGAAAAAACCAGCCCCTAAGGCAATAGTCAAGGCAGTTCCTATCATGTGAGGTGCCTTAATGATACCAAAAGCACCCGCAGAAAGATAGAAGAAATCTGCTAAAAGAACCAACCAACATACACTTAAGGTTTCAGACCAACTGATCTTTTTAGTTGATTTTATTTTTAATCCTAGTCGCTTATGGACTAGGAAATAGTAGCCACACCCTAGGCCTAGTGTCTTAATGAGAAAGGCTATCTCCTCTGGCAGTGGCTTAAGAAGCAAACGAAGTACAAGGTTCGCAAAAATAATACTAACCCCAAAAAGGATCAGTGTCCTAGTTTCTTTTTTTGTCATTGAAAAGTCCCCCAACTTTCTTAACATTTTTTTCAAGCATACGACGAAAAACGACTAAAGTCAAGGACTTGAAGGTGTTTTTTATGTATTTTTAGTTATGAAGAGGCCGGTTCTTGATGACCTGCTTCTAATAGAAAGCCTATTCTATCGTTGAAACAGTTTATTATGAGAAATAAATGAACAGTTATAAGAAAGTATTAAGTAAAAACTCTGTAAAATCCTTACGAATTACTCTTTATTGTAAAGAAATGATTAAAATATAACAAAAGTGTGTCAAATTTTAAAAACATGTAGCAAATATATAATATTTTTTTCAGAAAGCTATTGCCAAATTTTGAAAATCACGGTAGTATATTAAACGGTGAAGAAAATAGGTTAATAAAATGTTAACCAAGAAGGAGAAAGTGTAAATGAAAGTCAATCCATTTAAAACAACATTGTATTCAAGCGTATTGCTTGCAGGACTCGCGGCTACAAGCGTAGCAGCTGCGGATGAAGCTAAAGATGTAACAGCAACTACTGATACTGATGCAACCGTATCAAATACGGCTGCAGAATCAAGTGCTAACCTTGTTAAAACAACAGGTGATGCAGCAGTTGTTACTACAGTACCTGGAACAGAAGAAAAAACTACTACTGAAACAGATACTACTGTAAAAACAACAACTAAAGCTATTGCTGAAGTTTCAAATCCTGACTTCGATAACGCTGTTGAAGCTGCAACAACGACTGCAGTAGCATCAAAAGATTCTGCTGATGTTAAAGCTGTCCAAGATCAAGCAGCTAAAGATGCTCAAGAAGCTTCAAATACAGTTGTTTCTGAAAATAAATTGACTCGTGAAGAAGCTGATGCAGCTCTTACATCTGCTAAAGCAAATGTTGTTGCTACAGGGGGATTCATAGCTACAGAAGAAGCAGGTGTTAAACACACTAGCGTTGAAGCTGCTAACAATGACAACAAAGTTCAAACAACAGCTTTGACAACTGCGGTTTCAGAATATAAACAAAAACTTGCAGATTACAAGACACAATTGGATAAATACTACCAAGACGTTCTTGCTTATGCTGCTTGGGAAAAATCATACAAAGAGTACACTGGGGGAACAACAGCTCGTCTCTTGACAAAAGGCTTGGCTGAAAATGCTACTGGCTTGATCTATAAAACAGAATCTGATGCTACTATGACTGTTGAAAACTCAGCAGGTTCTGTTGACTACTTGGATAAAACAATCCAATCAGGTCACTCAGTAGATGAAATCCTTGAACAATTCAACACATCTCGTTACATTCCAAGTGACTTTAGTGCAGCTAACGGTACACAATACACTATCAATGCTGACGGTGAATACACTGAAGATGTATGGTTGAAGATGGCTACAGGTCAAACATTGACTGTAACATACAACAACCTAAACGGAACATCATTCAATGGTACTCCAGTTAAGAAAATCGTTGCAACTTACACTTTGGTAGAAACACCAAGTGCAGATGGTTCAGCCATTGTTAAGTTGTACCACGATCCAACTAAGACACTTTTCATTGGTTCACAAACTGACGACACTAACAAAAAACTTCACGTTAAGATGAACTTGAACTTCTTTGATTCTGAGTCATCAGTGACACCACTTGATTTGTCTAAGAACGGATCAGTTTTGAGTATCTCTTCACTTAACCACTGGAACACTGAGCTTGGAAACCACATTGAAAAAGTTGGTTTGAATGGTAATGAATACGTTCAAATTCCTGGTTCATCTATCACTTTGCATGAAGATGGTTATGCTTATGCAACAAACGATAACGAATTTGTGGCTAACGGTTCACGCTTTAACAGTGACCCAACAGTGGATCCAACAACTGGTGAAGTTACAGATGAAGGTTGGGATGCGATCAACCCAGACGGAACACCTCGTACGAAGAATGCCTACTATGGCGCTGCTGCAACAATCTTCAAGGGTGAACCAATGGACTTCATCGTAAGCGGAAATAACCTTAACGTTCCAACTGCTTACTGGTTCGCAACTAACTCAACAGTAGTTGTTCCTGAATTGCCAGAAGAACCAAACAAACCAGTTCTTCCAAACACTGTTTCAGCAAAAGTTACTTACCACAAAAACTTTGTATCTGTTGAAGAAACAACTGAGAAACCAAAACCTCAAGTACCAACAACTCCAACAGAACCTACACCAGGTAAACCTGTAACACCAACATCAGTACCTGTAAAAGAAGAAGCTCCAGCTCTTCCATCTACTGGTGAAAAATCAACAGTAGCTTCTGCAGCAGCAGGTGCAGCTATGGTGACATCAGCTTTGGCCTTGTTCGGTATTTCAACTTACAAACGTAAACACTAAGATAATACATAAAAAAGCTAGGAAAATTTCCTAGTTTTTTTAGTTTGGAAAAATTAAGTTAACCAGAAATAATAAAGATGAAATTTTCTGACATTTCCTGGGGTTGCTTGATTTAGACTGAAAAAAGAAAAATAGACATACATTTTCTAATTTTTTCAAAATCGCAACTAAAGCCTATATTATAAGCTTTTTTCTATAGTTAACTATGTATAAAACAAGGGTGTAAATATTATTTTCAAAAAATATGAAATAAATTAATTGACAAAAAATTATAATACAGTATAATAGATTGTGTTAGGAAGAGTTTGTTTTTTTGGCAGGGTGACTCCCTAGTCAAAAAGGACTAGCTTAGAATCTGGAATTCTAAGTTATCAAATTCCAATGTTTCATTGTGATGATTTAAAAAAGAGAAGATTTAAACAGCAAAAAATTAGATTAATCGATTTAAAACATCAGCATCATCGTAGCGGGAGCTAGCGGTATTTTTAATCCGTGTAGAGCAAACGACAGATTCAAAAACAGCAGAATCGGTAGAGACTAATCGTCAAAAGCGAAGAGGGAAAGAAAATAAAGCAGTAACTGCTAATATACCTATCAGAAGGTGGACTAAACCTAATGACTGATAGGTGGTATGTTTTGAGAGTGGCGTTTTAGCTAATACTCTTCTAGGAAATAGTATCTTGTAAGTAGTATGACGTTCTACGTAAAGAAGCTAGAGGGAAAGTTCTTCAGATTGACTGACTATCAATCACAAGATACTCTTAACTAGAAACCATTTTGAACCAACACGATTTTGCGTTTGTTGGTATTGAACTGCACCTAGGGAAATGGTGGTTCAATGTTAGTAAATAAAGACTTTAACTTGTAAAAGTCTAAAAATTGTTTTATCTCATTATCAACTCAAGGATTAAGTTTTTATTGGGATTGCGGAACAAAAGGGTGATAAGCATATTGGGATGATGCTTCAGTGACGGAATTTGACCAGATGTTTGTGAGAGCATCTGTCTATGCTACATTAGCTATTTTTAATGGTTATGTGGGATAGAAACTGTTTTCAAAATCCTGATTCCTAGGAAAATTGGGGGATTTTCCTTGAAGAATTGAGATTTTTGAAAAGAGATCAAATGGACTGAGCGGCACTTGTATTCCAAGGTAAGCAATACACCTATAAACCTAAGTTTCCATACAGCAGGGAGCAAGTTTCAGTTTGAATGGGGGACGCATCTAGAGTAATCTAGATGTTTTTTATTTTGTGAATTCTTTTGCGAATAAGTAAGAGAGTGCATGAAGGAGGGTGTCGTGTTAATTGCAAGAAATCAGGAGGGAAACCTCGTTTCAGCTCTAGAAACCAGTTTGCAACGTAAGGAATCCTATAGCTGTCCTGGTTGCCAGGGAGTTGTCCTGTTGAGGCATGGCCAGGTAATGTGTCCACATTTTGCTCATAAGTCTTTGCAAAATTGTCAGTTCTTTTCGGAGAATGAATCGGCTCAACATTTATCCCTTAAGGCAGCTTTGTATAAATCTTTGGTTAATCATGGTGAAAAAGTAAGGATTGAAAAGGTTTTGTCTGAGATGGGGCAAATTGCAGATTTATTTGTTGGCGATTCCCTGGCTCTAGAAGTTCAGTGTTCTCGGTTATCCCAGCAACGTTTGAGAGAGAGGACACGTGCCTATCACCAAGCAGGTTACGAAGTGCGTTGGCTTTTGGGTGAGGAACTCTGGTTGAATGGTCGTTTAACAGACCTACAGCGGGACTTTCTCTATTTTTCGGCTAAGATTGGATTTCACCTGTGGGAGCTTGATTGGAAGAAAGAGGAAATTAGACTTAAGTATCTCATCTATGAGGATATTTTTGGGAAAGTCTATTATTTAACTAAGGCTTGGCCGTTAACCGAAAATCTCATGACAGTTTTACGTTTTCCTTATCAAGCAGAGCAGGTTGAGACTTATCAAGTAACTCAGCGAAAGAAGGTCTCACATGTGATTCAACGAGAATTAATTGGGAAAAATCCAAGGTGGATGAGAAGGCAGGAAAAAGCCTATCTTAAGGGAATGAATTTGTTATGCCTGTCTGATCAGGATTTTTTTCCACAAGTGAGATTTCCAGAATCTAAGCAGGGTTTTGTACAAATTAGACAGTCACTTGAAGGTTTTGAAAAGCTTTTTATGCAATATTATCGAAAAAGGCATTTTTCTTATCGACAAACTCTCTACCCTCCCACCTTTTATGCTAAAATAGTAAAGAATAGATACAATTAAGGAGAATATTATGTCAGACAATCGTGCTCATTTAGAAGAGAAATACACATGGGATTTGACGACCATTTTTGCGACAGATGCAGATTGGGAGACTGAGTATGAAAGCACTGTTCAGGATTTGAAGAAGGCTAGTGCTTATGCAGGTCATCTCTTAGATTCTGCTAAGAACTTGCTTGAGGCAACAGAACTTTATATGAGCCTTATGCGTCGCTTGGAGAAAATCTATGTCTATGCGTCAATGAAAAATGACCAAGACACAACAGTAGGGCTTTACCAAGAGTACCAAGCTAAGGCCTCAAACCTTTACTCACAGTTGAGTGAAGCCTTTGCATACTTTGAGCCTGAATTTATGGCCTTGGATGATAAGAAATTAGCTGAGTTTAAAGAACAAGAGCCAGGTCTTGGACTTTATGACCACTATTTCGAACGCCTTTTGGCAAACAAGGACCACGTTCTTTCTCAAGAAGCTGAGGAGCTCTTGGCAGCAGCAGGTGATATCTTCAACGGTCCAACGGATACCTTCAATGTCTTGGATAATGCTGATATCCTCTTCCCATGGGTATCAGATGGTCAAGGGGATGTGGTTGAGTTGACACATGGTAACTTTATCACCCTCATGGAATCTAAGGACCGTGACATTCGTAAGGGAGCTTATGAAGCGATGTATGGGACCTACGAGCAGTTCCAACATACTTATGCACAAACACTCCAAGGCGTTGTCAAGGTTCACAATTACCAAGCCAAAGTTCGTCACTATAATTCAGCACGTCATGCAGCACTTGCAGCTAACTTTATTCCAGAAAGTGTTTATGATTCACTCTTGGAATCAGTGAACAAGCATTTGCCACTTTTGCATCGTTACCTTGATTTGCGTAAGAAGGTCTTGGGGCTTGACGAGCTTAAGATGTATGATGTCTATACACCACTTTCTGAGACTGAAACTGCTCTTACTTATGAAGAATCCCTCAAGAAAGCAGAAGAAGTCTTGGCAATCTTTGGTGAAGAGTATAGTAAAGGGGTTCATGCAGCCTTTACGGAACGTTGGATTGACGTTCACCCTAACAAAGGAAAACGTTCAGGTGCTTACTCAGGTGGTGCCTATGATACCAATGCTTTCATGCTTTTGAACTGGCAAGATACTTTGGACAATCTCTTTACCTTGGTTCACGAGACTGGTCATAGTTTGCATTCAACGTTCACACGTCAGACTCAACCATATGTTTACGGAGATTACCCAATCTTCTTGGCGGAAATTGCGTCTACAACCAATGAAAATATCTTGACAGAAACGCTTCTTAAAGAGGTCAAAGATGACAAGACACGTTTTGCTATTCTTAACCACTATTTGGATGGTTTCAAGGGAACTGTCTTCCGTCAAACACAATTTGCAGAGTTTGAACATGCTATCCATGAAGCAGATGCATCTGGTCAAATCTTGACAGCCGACTTCATGAATAAGCTTTACGCAGATCTCAATGAGAAATACTATAATCTCAAAGCTGAAGATAACTACGAAATTCAGTTTGAGTGGGAACGTATTCCGCATTTCTACATGAATTACTATGTCTACCAATACGCTACAGGGTTTGCGGCAGCAAGCTACTTGGCTGAAAAAATTGTTCATGGTACTGAAGAAGATAAGGAAGCTTACCTTACTTACCTTAAGGCGGGAAGCTCAGACTATCCTTTGGAAGTCATCAAGAAAGCTGGTGTTGATATGACCAATACCGACTACTTGGATGCTGCCTTCAAAGTTTTTGAAGACCGTCTCGTTGAATTGGAAGACTTGGTTGAAAAAGGTGTTCACCTTTCTTAAAAATAAGTCACTATAAGAGAGAATCATTCTGAATCAGGATGATTCTTTTTATGTCTAAAAACGAACGTTTACTAGAATACAAGTTCTAATTGATTTGGAAATGAGTTGATGAGCATATTTATAGCCCATGGTTTATATTCATGATAGACTAAAAACCTAACGTTTTGTGTTTTATAAGTGAACAATGTTCAGAAATAGAAAGTAGGTTTTTGTGAAAACAACCAATCGTTATCTTGTAGCAACGTGTGGTGTCTTACTCCATCTCATGTTGGGGTCTACCTATGCTTGGAGTATCTATCGTAATCCTATTATGGCCCAGACTGGCTGGGATCAATCTTCAGTTTCTTTTGCCTTTTCATTGGCTATCTTTTGTCTAGGGCTTTCTGCAGCTTTCATGGGGCGTCTGGTTGAAAAATTTGGTCCGAGAGTGACTGGAAGTATGTCGGCGGTCCTCTATGCTGGGGGAAATATTCTGACAGGAGTTGCCATTGCTCATGGAGAGCTGTGGATGCTTTATCTTGGTTATGGTATTCTTGGTGGTCTAGGACTGGGTGTGGGGTATATTACGCCTGTTTCAACCATTATTAAGTGGTTTCCTGATAAGCGTGGCCTTGCGACTGGCCTTGCCATTATGGGCTTTGGCTTTGCCTCGCTGTTAACCAGTCCTATTGCCCAATATCTGATTCAGGCACGTGGTGTTGAGCAGACCTTTTATATCTTGGGAGTTGTTTATTTTGTTGTTATGCTTTTTGTCTCACAATTCATTAAACGACCAAGTGTAGAGGAAGCACAACTGTTGGCTGACAAGAGTCCAAACCGTCAGGCTGCTGATTTAAGTAAAGGAGTTACGGCTAATGAGGCTCTGAAATCATCAACTTTCTACTGGTTATGGCTTATTCTGTTTATCAATATTTCATGTGGCTTAGCCCTTGTCTCTGCTATTTCTCCAATGGCTCAAGATATGGTTGGGATGTCAGCGGAATCAGCGGCAGTTGTTGTAGGTGTTATGGGAATCTTTAATGGTTTTGGTCGCCTTCTGTGGGCAGGCTTGTCGGATTATATTGGGCGTCCGAAGACCTTTATCCTCCTCTTTGTGGTTAATATTGTTATGGCCGTCCTCCTAATTGTCCTGCAAGTTCCACTTGTCTTTGTGGTTGCGATGGCTGTTCTGATGACTTGCTACGGGGCAGGATTCTCCTTGATTCCTCCCTACCTTAGCGATATCTTTGGGGCAAAGGAGTTGGCTACCCTTCATGGTTATATTTTGACTGCCTGGGCGATGGCGGCCTTAGTGGGGCCAATGCTCTTGTCGGTAACCTACGAATTGACAAAATCATACCAGATGACCTTGCTTGTTTTTATTGCTCTTTACGTGGTGGCTTTGGTCATTGCTTACCTCTTGAAAAAGAGGGGGGTACGTCAAGTAGCCTAATGATGACGATTTGATTTATAGATAAGAAAAATCTCTAGCACTCGCTAGGGATTTTTTATATAATAAAACACATGGTTAAATCATATAGTAAAAACGCAAATCACAACATGCGAC
Organism: Streptococcus sp. cx1; assembly: GCF_052384325.1. Classification (NCBI taxonomy): domain Bacteria; kingdom Bacillati; phylum Bacillota; class Bacilli; order Lactobacillales; family Streptococcaceae; genus Streptococcus; species Streptococcus sp. cx1. The sequence continues at coordinate 79,080 of NZ_JBQSUN010000001.1, forward strand.
GTCCTGTAGTCAACAAGGATATCGTGGACTACATGCGAACGCATCTTCAGGAAAATAAAGGGCATTTGGCTGAACTGGAGGCCTTTGCTCGTAAGGAAAATATTCCAATTATCCAGCACGAAGTAGTTGCTTATTTCCGATTTTTGTTACAGACCTTGCAGCCTAAGAAAATCCTTGAGGTAGGAACAGCTATTGGTTTTTCAGCCCTTCTTATGGCTGAGTATGCACCTGATGCTCAGATTACAACGGTTGATCGTAATGAAGAAATGATTGGCTTTGCCAAGGAAAATCTAGCCAAGTATGACAGTCGCAAACAAATTACCTTGGTCGAAGGAGATGCAGCGGAAGTTTTGAAAGATTTGGACACTGATTATGATTTTGTCTTTATGGACTCAGCCAAGTCTAAATATATCGTCTTTCTGCCTGAAATCCTAAAACGTCTCAAGGTAGGTGGTGTCATCGTCTTTGATGATATCTTCCAAGGTGGGGACATTGCCAAAGACATCATGGAGGTTCGCCGTGGTCAGCGTACGATTTACCGTGGCTTGCATCGTCTTTTCGATGCGACCTTAGATAACCCTGGATTGACTGCTAGTTTGGTCCCTATGAGTGACGGACTTCTTATGCTTCGGAAAAATTCTGAAAATATTATCTTGCCAGATTAAGCATTATTTAAGTAAGTGTGGTATAATAACAAAGATATTGACAATTTAAGGAGTAGATAGAATGGCTAAAGAAAATGAAAATCTTGAGTCAACAGAAGAAACTGTTGAAGAGGTTGTAGCAGACAAAGACGCAGAACAAGAGCATCTTGATCGCCAAAAAGAAGAAGAGGAAAGCATCGCCCTCGCCAGTGAAAAAGCGAAAGAAAAAGCTAAACGTGCTAAAACTAAAAAGACACGTGATGCTGGTAAACCAAGCTCAGGTGGTCGCTTCCTTGGAGGTCTTGCCCTTGTAGCTGTTTCAGCTCTCGTTGGTGCAGGTGCTATGTATGTTTCTCTAGGTAACAAAACAACTGAAGAAACAACTTTGGTATCTATGAAAGGTGATACTGTTACTGTTGGTGATGTTTTTGATTCACTTAAAGGTAGCAGCCAAACACAACAAAGTGTTTTGAGTGCAACTTTGCAAAAGGCTCTTGAAAAAGAATATGGTAGCAAAGTCAGCAAAGAAGACGTTGACAAAGCCTATAAGCAAGCTTCAGAACAATACGGAGATCAATTCTCACAAGTACTTGCAGCCTATGGTCAAACAGAAGAGTCATACCGTAATCAAATCCGTACACAAAAATTGGTTGAGTATGCTGTTAACCAAGCCGCACAAAAAGATTTGACGGAAGCAAATTACAAGGCTGCCTATGATAACTACACACCAAATACAGAGGTGCAAGTGGTTTCAACTACTGATAAAGCAGTGGCAGATAAAGTAGACTCTGAAGCTAAGGCAGAAGGAGCAGACTTCTCACAAGTAGCTAAAGATAACAGCTTGGAAGTGACTTCTAAGACAGTTAACTCAGCTTCACAAGACTTCCCAGCAGATGTTTTGACAGCAGCCTTCAAACAAGATGCTAATGCCGTTTCTGACGTAGTGACTGTTTCAAACAGCTCAACTGGTGCTGCAACTTACTACATCGTCAAAACTGTTTCAAAATCTGAGAAAAATGCAGATTGGAAAAACTATAAGGATGATTTGACTAAGGTCATCATCAATGGTAAGAAATCTGATACTAACTTCACTAACTCAGTGATTGCTAAGGTCCTTAAGAAATACAATGTTAAAGTTGTAGACAAGGCCTTCAGCGCAATTCTTGACCAGTATGTGACTGGTTCTGGGGCTTCATCAAGTTCATCATCAAGCTCTAGCAAATAAATCACAAGATAGAGTTGATAATGCTATTATCAGCTTGACCTAAGACCTAAAACACGTTAAAATGGAGAGTGGCTGAGAGTTCTAATATCATGACATTTTTAGCCTTCCCTTTGAGATTGGTAATCATCGCTTCTGATACAGAAAAATGGCGGTCGCTGCGAGCCATGGACGAATCTGGTTACTTGCTACTCAAAGTTCACAATTAAAGACAAATAAGAATGACAAGTTCATTGAATGAAGGTGGTACCGCGGTTCACGTCGCCCTTCGTTTAGTGGTCTTGTCTTTTATTCTTTGGGTATTTTCTGAATGAACTGTATGGCAATATTGGAGGTAGCGTATGAAAACCTATTTTGTCAAACAGAAGTTTCGATTGGGTGGCGAACGCTTTGATATCAAGGATGATCAAGGTAGAGTTGCCTATCAGGTTGAAGGGTCCTTTTTTAAGATTCCAAAGACCTTTACGATTTTTGGTGAGGACGGTCGTGAGGTTAGTCATATCACCAAGGAGCCACTTAGTCTCTTGCCTAAGTTTACAGTAGACTTGCAGGATGGTTCGAGTTTTTACATTCGTAAAAAACTAACCCTTCTTCGTGATAAGTATGATGTCGATAATCTTGGCTTGCGAATAGAGGGTAATATTTGGGACTTGGATTTTCAACTGCTTAATAGTCAAAATCAGGTAGTTGCTAGGATTCAAAAGGAGCTCTTCCATCTGACATCGACCTATACTGTTACTGTTTATGAAAATACTTACGCCGATTTGGCCATTTCCCTGTGTGTTGCTATTGACTATGTGGAAATGCTCGAGAATAGCTCAAAATAAGAAACATTTATTTAAGGAGAAACAATGAAACAACTTACTTCAGCACAAATTCGTCAAATGTGGCTTGATTTCTGGAAATCAAAAGGTCACGCTGTTGAACCATCAGCTAACTTGGTTCCAGTTAACGATCCAACCCTTCTTTGGATTAACTCAGGGGTTGCCACTTTGAAAAAATACTTTGATGGCTCTGTGATTCCTGAAAATCCACGTATCACCAACTCACAAAAGGCTATCCGTACCAATGATATCGAAAACGTTGGTAAGACAGCTCGTCACCACACAATGTTTGAAATGCTTGGTAACTTCTCAGTTGGTGACTACTTCCGTGACGAAGCTATCGAATGGGGTTATGAGCTTTTGACAAGCCCAGAGTGGTTTGATTTTCCAAAAGACAAACTTTACATGACTTACTATCCAGATGATAAAGATTCATACAACCGTTGGATTGCTTGCGGTGTTGAACCTAGTCATTTGATTCCAATTGAAGATAACTTCTGGGAAATCGGTGCTGGACCTTCAGGACCAGATACTGAAATCTTCTTTGACCGTGGCGAAGACTTTGACCCTGACAATATTGGTATTCGTTTGCTTGAAGAAGATATTGAAAACGATCGTTACATTGAAATTTGGAACATCGTTTTGTCACAATTCAACGCAGATCCAGCTGTTCCACGTTCAGAATATAAAGAACTTCCTAATAAAAACATTGATACGGGCGCAGGTCTTGAACGTCTTGTAGCCGTAATGCAAGGGGCTAAAACAAACTTTGAAACAGACCTCTTCATGCCTATCATTCGTGAAATCGAAAAAATGTCTGGTAAAACTTATGATCCAGATGGTGACACAATGAGCTTCAAGGTTATCGCTGACCACATCCGTTCATTGGCATTTGCCATTGGTGATGGTGCCCTTCCAGGTAATGAAGGTCGTGGTTATGTCCTTCGTCGTCTTCTCCGTCGTGCCGTAATGCACGGCCGTCGTCTCGGCATTTCTGATGCTTTCTTGTACAAACTTGTTCCAACTGTTGGTCAAATCATGGAAAGCTATTACCCAGAAGTTCTTGAGAAGAAAGACTTTATCGAAAAAATCGTTAAACGTGAAGAAGAAACCTTTGCACGTACCATCGATGCAGGTTCAAGCATGCTTGACGAGCTTCTTGCTAACCTTAAGAAATCTGGTAAAGATACGCTTGAAGGTAAAGATATCTTTAAACTTTACGATACTTATGGATTCCCAGTGGAATTGACAGAAGAGTTGGCTGAAGATGAAGGCTTCAAGATTGACCATGAAGGTTTCAAAGCTGCCATGAAAGAACAACAAGAACGTGCGCGTGCTAGCGTGGTTAAAGGTGGTTCTATGGGTATGCAAAATGAAACACTCGCCAACATCACTGAACCATCTGAGTTCTTGTATGAGGCTGAAACAACAGAAAGCCGTTTGAGCGTAATCGTTGCTGACGATGCTCGTCATGATAGTGTAAATTCTGGTCAAGCACTCCTTGTCTTTGAACAAACACCATTCTACGCTGAAATGGGTGGACAAGTAGCAGACCACGGTACGATCTCAGATGCAGCTGGTACAGTCGTTGCGCGTGTTGTTGATGTTCAACGTGCGCCAAATGGACAAGCCCTTCACACTGTTGAGGTTGAAGGCGAACTTGTTGTAGGTGCTAACTACAAACTTGAAATTGACCACACACGTCGTCACCGTGTTATGAAAAACCACACAGCGACTCACCTCTTGCATGCTGCCCTTCATAATATTGTTGGTGATCATGCTGTTCAAGCGGGTTCTCTTAATGAACAAGAATTCTTGCGTTTCGACTTCACTCACTTTGAGGCTGTAACTCCAGAAGAATTGCGTGCTATCGAAGAACAAGTCAACGAAGAAATCTGGAAAGCAACTCCAGTAACAACTATTGAAACAGACATTGACACTGCTAAATCAATGGGAGCTATGGCCCTCTTTGGCGAAAAATATGGTAAGAATGTTCGCGTCGTTTCAATCGGTGATTACTCTGTTGAGCTTTGTGGTGGTACGCACGTTGCCAACACTGCTGAAATCGGTATGTTCAAGATTGTGAAAGAAGAAGGTATCGGTTCAGGAACACGTCGTATCTTGGCAGTGACATCACGTGAAGCTTACCTTGCTTACCGTGAAGAAGAAGATGCCCTCAAAGCGATCGCAGCAACACTTAAGGCACCACAATTGAAAGAAGTACCTAACAAGGTTGCTAGCCTTCAAGAGCAGTTGCATGCCCTTCAAAAAGAAAATGCTGCTCTTAAAGAAAAAGCAGCAGCTGCAGCAGCTGGTGATGTCTTCAAAGACGTTAAAGAAGCTAACGGTGTTCGTTACATCGCTAGCCAAGTGGAAGTATCTGACGCAGGTGCCCTTCGTACATTTGCTGACCAATGGAAACAAGCAGACTACTCTGACGTCCTTGTCCTTGCAGCTCACATTGGCGAAAAAGTTAATGTCCTTGTAGCAAGCAAGTCTAAAGATGTTCACGCAGGTAATGTTATCAAGGTTCTCGCACCAATCGTATCAGGTCGTGGTGGTGGTAAACCAGATATGGCCATGGCCGGTGGTAGTGATGCCAATGGTATCCAAGATCTTCTTTCAGCAGTAGCAGAACAGCTTTAAGACGTGATACAATAAAAGTAACTTAAAAAGGTAGGATGAAAATCCTATCTTTTTTCTTTGAAAACTTTAGTAATAATATTGAAATAATTGTAAAAAATATTCCAAAGGGGTATAATAGAAATATGAAAACGATTCCAATGTTTATCAAACAGCCTAGAAAGTGAGAGTGATCAAAATGAGAAAGGCATATGTTGTTAAGGAACGTCAACGTTACTCAATTCGTAAATATTCTTTTGGAGCTGCATCAGTCTTGATTGGTGCGAGCTTGATGCTTGGTGGACATGCTTTGGCTCAGGAACAAGCCGACAGCACAAGTACCAGCAAGGATTATGAAGTTTTTGTAAATAATTCTGAACCACTTCAAATCGACCAGGCAACTTCAGAAGCTGTTACCGATGTCCTCAATCAACCAGCTTCAAGATCTGAAGCGCCAAGACCTAAGCTTGCTAGCAGTGAGGTTGCCTCTTCTGAAGCTAATAGTGTGGTGGCTAGCGAGGCTGCTTCTTTGGAAGTACCGGCAGAGGTTGCTCATTCTGCATCTGCTGTTGCTACTGTTTCTAGATCAGAAGTGGCTAGTCCACGTTCTGAAGTATCATCAGTAGCTAGCTCTGAAGTAGCAAGTGAGACTAACCGTTCAGTAACTTCGGAAGTAGCAGAAGCTAGAGTTACTGACCGTGAAGCTGTGGATACTCCTCAACCTGGTGTGGATGGTCCAGTGACTGCTGATGGTTCTCTTGATATCCCATCAAACGGCACCTATTATTTCCGTCGCACAACAGAAATTCGTACTGCGCCAATCATGGATATCAAACCTACTTTTGTCTTTAGTGCAGGTGACCATGTTATCTATGACAAGGTCTTGAAGAGAGACAATCACCAATGGATTTCTTACATTGGTTACGACTATGAACGCTACTATGCTGATATCGCAGCTTTAAAGGCTGAAAATACTAGTAGCAACACTGAAGCGACTAGAGATGAAGCCATCCCTGAACGTGGTACTTATTACTTCACTAAACCTGCAGATGTGAAGAACCAACCTAGCTTGACTGCTAAGACTGAGTTCAATTTTGATCCAGGTATGTCAGTCAACTACGATAGATCTTTGCTTGCTGACAACCACCGTTGGATTTCTTATGTGTCATACAATGGTACTCGTCGTTACGTCGACCTAGGTGCTACTGCAGAGGCTGTCGCTAAACCAAGAGGTGATATCGCTATTGAAAGCCATGACAATGGTGACTTTAGTGTGGTTATCAGTAATGTTTCAGACCAAAACGGTGTCCTCGGGGTATCTGTTCCAATCTGGTCTGAAAAGAATGGACAAGATGATATCATCTGGTACAATGCGACTCGTCTTAACAATGGCAACTACAAGGTTAACGTCAGTCTAACTGACCATAAGAATGAACGTGGTCTCTACAATGTTCATCTTTACTATGTTGAAACTAATGGTAAATTAGTTGGTGTGGGTGGCACAACTTACACAGTTCCTACTAAGGTTGAAGAAACTCATACAACAACTAGTTATAGCCTTCCTGACTCAGGAACTTATACTTTCAAAGAACGCTCTAGCATTAAGGCAGAACCTCGTGTAGCAAGCCCAGAGTTAGCCTACTACGATGCTGGTATGTCAGTTAACTACGACAAGATTGTCAGTGGTGATGGTTACCAATGGCTTTCTTACCTCAGCTACAATGGCAACCGCCGTTATGTAGCCGTGTCTAAACTTGCTCAACAAGAAAGCAAACCAAGCGGTACTATCAATATTGAAAATCTCTCTAACCTTGGTTTTGACGTTCATATCACTAATGTTTCTGGTGGTGATAAAGCTATCCAAGGCGTAAGTGTTCCAGTTTGGACAGCTCAAAACGGTCAAGACGATCTTGTATGGCACCAAGCTAGCAGACAAAATGATGGTAGCTACAAGGTTCGTATCAATGTTAGTGACCATAAGGCTGAAGCAGGTGAATACATTGTCCATCTCTACTATGTCCAAGATGGTAAAATGGTAGGTATCGGAGGCACTAGCACAACTGTTCCAGTTCAAAATGCAACCCGCCACAACCTTCCAGCTTCAGGTTCATACACCTTTACCGCCCGTACTGGCATCAAGACTCAACCTTTGGTAGCCAACCCAGATGTTAGCTACTACGATGCTGGTATGTCAGTCAACTATGACAAGGTTGTCAATAATGATGGCTATACATGGCTTTCTTACCTTAGCTATTCAGGACATCGTTTCTATGTGGCTATCGCACCAACAAGTGTGACTAAACCAGTAGAACAACCTGTTCAACCAAGCACACCATCATCTGGTACCTATACTTTCAAAGAACGCTCTAGCATTAAAGCAGAACCAAGTGTAGCGAGTCCAGAGTTGGCTTACTATGATGCTGGTATGTCCGTTAACTATGACAGATTGGTGACTGCAGATGGTCATACATGGCTCTCTTATGTCAGCCATGGAGGCAACCGCCGATACATTGCTATTGATGGTAAGGCAACAGCAGTTACTCAACCAGTAAGTCCAAGCCTAGCGGCAACTGGCACTTATACCTTTACCAAACCTAGCTCTATCAAGGCTCAACCAAGTGTTGTTAGTCCAGAATTAGCCTACTATGATAAAGGCATGTCCGTTCGCTATGACAAGGTCCTTACAGCCGATGGACACACCTGGTTATCTTATATGACTTATAGCGGTGCAAGACGCTATGTGGATATTTCTTAAGATTTGTAACATCACTCTCTTGTGAGGGTGGTGTTTTTTTTTAGTTGAATGAAGCAAAAAATATTACAAACTATTGTCTTTTTTGTAATAAAAATGTAAAATAATTAAAGAGAACAATAAATCTCATTTTGAATAAGAGGGATTCGTTTATTAAAGGAACTGCTCCACCTTGGATTTCTCTTAAGATTATGCTAAAGGAAGTTATGCCATGCTTAACATCTATGTTTTAGAGGATCATTTTATCCAACAAAATCGTATTGAAGAGGTTATTCATACGATTCTTAAGAAAAATAACATTAAAGTGGGTGACTTTGAGATTTTTGACAAACCCAATCAACTGTTAGACTCTATTACCGAGCGAGGGTCTCACCAGCTCTTTTTCTTGGATATTCAAATTAAAGACGATACTAAAAAAGGTTTGGAAGTGGCTAAGCAGATTCGCAAGAATGATCCCTATGCCAATATTGTTTTCTTCACGACCCATTCAGAGTATCTTCCCTTAACTTTTCAATACCAACTGGCAGCTCTAGACTTTATTGATAAGTCTTTGGAGGGTGAGGACTTTCAAAAGCGTGTGGAAAGTATTATCTTATTAACTTGCAAAAAGATACAGAGTCAGAATCCAGAAGACGCTTTTCGGATTGAGAATGTTAAGACCGTTATTCAGGTTCCCTTTCATGATATCTTGTACCTTGAGACCTCGGATATCGTTCATAAGGTTATCCTTTATACTAAAGAGGAGCAGATTGAGTTTTATGGCAGTCTCTCTCAAATTGAAAAGAGCGACCCTAGACTGTTTAAATGTCATAAGTCCTTCCTAGTTAATCCAGAAAATATCATCAAATTAGATAAGAGTACGGGGACGGTCTATTTTGAAAATGGTGGTGTTTGCTATGTTTCAAAATTGAAAATAAAGAAATTGATTGAGAGAATTGGCCGATGACAGCGATTAATTTTGTGTTGGATAATCTAGACTTTTTAGCGGAGATTATCCTCTTTATTCTCATTTATCAATACATTACCTCCGAGAAGATAAAGCTAAGATGGTATATCATCATCCCCTTGATTATCCGATTTTTGTTTGTGCTTTCTCCAGCACTATCCTATGTTTTAGGGCATGCCTTCTTGGTTGTTTATTCCCTCTACAGAAATCGTTATGGCAATAGGTTATTAGATATTTTCTATGGCTTGTTTCCAATCGTCATAGAAAGTCTTGTTCACAATCTTATTATTTATGGGATTGCCTTAGTCATCAATCGTCATTATCTGATTGTACTTAACCATTTTCATTTAAACCTTGTCATTGAGTTGCTAGTCTTTCCTGTGTTTTGGTTAATCATTAAGACCTTAAAAGTGGATTTCAAAGCGTTGAACTATGGTTTTAGAAAGTCATTTTCAAAGTACTTTTTATTGCTTATAGATATATCAATGTTATCTTATGCCCCTCTTCTCCAATATATTACCTTTTTTGTGCAACAGAGCCCTGGAGGAAGAGATTGGCATGTTTATCTCGTGGTGACCTATGCTTTACTCTTTCTTGCGACCCTTGTTTACATTAATGCGACTTTCAGTGAAAGACTGAAAGAAGAAGTCCTACTCCAAAAAGATAGGCAAATTAGTGATTTGGCCCATTATAGTCAACAAATCGAGCAACTCTATACGGATATTCGTCGCTTCAGGCATGATTACCTAAATGTCTTGTCTAGTATCAAATATGGCATTGACTCCAAGGATATAGCTATGATTTCCGATATCTACGATAATATCCTTGAAAAAACAAAGACTCGGATTGAGGGAAAACAGTACGAAATTGCCAACTTGATTAATATTAAAGATGAAGCTGTTAAAGGTGTCCTGACTAGTAAAATCATGGAAGCACAGGGACAGTCCATTACCATTCACCTTGAGGTCAGCGACGTCTTTGAAGTTTCGAGGATGGAATTGTTGGATTTCATAACGGTGCTGTCCATCTTCTTGGATAATGCTATAGAGGCTAGTTTGGATAGCAGTACTAAGGAAGTAAATATTGCTCTTATCAGTGGAGAGACAAAGGTAGTAATAGTAGAGAATACCATTGCTCCAGAATCTATCAATACAGTCGGTATCTTTAAACTTGGCCGCTCAAGTAAAGGAGAGGGACGTGGTATAGGTCTGTCCACTGTTCGAGAGATTTTAGGGAAGTACCCTAATTGTTCTTTGTCAACACAATCTAAAGACTATCGTTTTAAACAGACACTAAAAATAGAAGATGTGGTTTGATTATGACGAAAAAACCACCGTTTATGACTTCAATGAAAAATTTAGCTGTCTATATATTATAATAACTTAGTAAATTAACAGAAAAGGAATCTCACTCATGAAAAATACAAGTAAACTCATTGGTATCGTGGCAGCTCTTATCGTAGTTATTCTTGCCATCTTCCTGGTGACTAAGTTTAACAGCCATGAATCAGCTCGTGTTAGCACAAGTAGCAGTCCAGTCAAAACGGTTAAGAAGTCATCTTCAAGCTCAAGTAAGGCTGTTAAGAAGGATAAAAAATCAACTCAATCATCATCTTCATCAGTTTCAAATGAAGAAAATGGAAATCAGGCCTCAGCAGTAGCACCTAAAGCTTCTTCTCAAGAACAAGCTCAAGCAGGTACTACAGATGGCGGACAAGTGGCTGAAGCTACAACACCAGCTTCTCAAGTTGAAGGTGGTCGAGGTGCTTGGACAGCTACTTCTGGAACATTGACACTTGATGCGGAAACACCTGTCTATGCTGCGCCAGATAAAGACAGTGGAGCTGTTTCTAAACTTCCTGCAGGGGATGTTGATTGGGACAAATATGAAATTTTACCTGATGGAAACTGGTATAGTTTTGTTAAGGATGGTCAACGATACTACATTTCATATTCAGATGTAGGACATTGATAAAAGGTTCAAAATGAAACATGATGGCATTTAAAGCTGTCGTGTTTTTACTTTATTTTCAATTTTTTTGGAAAAACAACGAATATATAAGTATAATCAGTCATTTTCCGATTATGACAAAAATTGGACAGTTTATGATTTAGGTGTGAACAAGTCAAATAAATTTGGTATACTAATGGACAAGTGAGAAATATTCAGTAACATTATGTAAAATACTTGTAATGTTTGTCACTGAGTGTTACAATCAAACAGTAACATCAATTCGATAGAGAGAATAATTGATATGAAACGAGAAAAATTTTTACACGAACAACAACGTTTTTCCATTCGTAAATATTCATTTGGGGCAGCATCAGTCCTTTTAGGAGCTAGTTTGGTCTTTGCAGGTCAAGCTTTGGCTGATGAGCATCATGAAGTTTCAACACCTTCAGATGCCACTTTGCGTGCTACCTCAGATAGTGATGCTGTGACAGCAGCTGATATTTTCAGTGGTGTAGCGACCGATGGGGTAGTATCAAGCGAGAAAGCTAGCCAAGTCTCAACAACTAGCCAAACCGCTAGTGAAACTGCTACTAGCGAGGCTAGAAGTGAAGTGAGTGCTAGTAACTCACAAGCAGCAGATAAAATTTCTGAATCAACAACTGCTAGTTCAGAAGCGACAAGGAACACAAATGCTTCATCTGAAACAGCCACTAACCTTGATGTATCTGCCTTAACGAGAGCGGCTGTCAACACTAGTTTGGTGAGCCAACCAGCTACAACTACAGACAGCGACCTTCCAAGTCAAGGAACTTATGTCTACAAGGAACGTACAGAGATTAAGAATCAACCTAAGGTGTCTGCCAAGGCTGAATTTTATGTAAATCCAGGAGACAGCGTCCTTTACGATCAAGTCGTGACGGCTGACGGCTACCAATGGATTAGCTACAAATCATACTCTGGCGTGCGTCGTTATGCGCCAGTGAAACCAGTGGCAGCTGGTAGTGGTAACGGTAATAGTGGTAATGGGGATGGTAAGCCTTCTAATGGCACTCAAGCCACAACAGGTGCTTTGAACATCCCAGCGACAGGAACTTTCTACTTTACACGTGACACAGATATTAAGAAAGAACCAAAAGCAGACCTCAAACCTACTTTTGTTTTCAGTAAGGGTGACCATGTTATCTATGACAAAGTTTTGACTGCGGATAATCACCAATGGATTTCTTACCTTGGTTATGACTATGTTCGCTATTATGCAGATGTTGCGACTTTGACACCTGCTAAAGCTGAAACACCAACTGTTAAACCAACAGAAACTAATCAAGCAAAACCAGAAGTTACTGGTGCTGAAAAGCTTCCAGCAAGTGGTACTTATAATGTGACACGTAGCTTGAATGTCAAAAACGAACCTAAAGCTTCTGCAGAAACACTTTATACCTTGGAAAAAGGCTACAAAGTGAACTATGACAAGGTATTGACTGCGGATAACCACCAATGGATTTCTTACATTAGTTACAGTGGTACACGTCGTTATGTGGATATTGCGACCTTGAAAACTACTGAGTCTAAGCCACAAGAAAATCGTGTTTCTGGTAACCTTACCATCAACAACCAAACATCTAATGGCTTTGATGTAGTTGTAACCAATGTTTCAGGTGGTGGCAAAGAAGTTAAAGAAGTCCGTGTTCCAATCTGGTCAGATAAGAATGGTCAAGACGACCTCACTTGGTATCATGCTGATAAGCAATCAGATGGAACTTACAAGGTTCATGTAGACACAGCTAGCCATAAGGGCGATGCCGGTACATATTCTGTCCATCTCTACTATATGTTGAATGGTAAGAGAACCTATATCACAGAAACCAAAGCTACAGTGCCTCAAGCCACGGAATCCCAAGTGACAGGGAAATTGACCATCAGCAATCAAACATCTAATGGCTTTGATGTAGTCGTAACCAATGTTTCAGGTGGCGGCAAAGAAGTTAAAGAAGTGCGTGTCCCAATTTGGTCAGATAAGAATGGTCAAGACGACCTTACATGGTATCATGCTGATAAACAGTCAGATGGAAGCTACAAGGTTCATGTAGATAAAGCCAGTCACAAGGGCGATGCTGGTACCTATTCTGTCCATCTTTACTATATGTTGAATGGCAAGAGAACCTATATTACTGAAACAAAGGCAACGGTCCCTCAATCTGTCGAATCTCAAGTGACAGGAAAATTGACTATCAACAACCAAACCTCTAATGGTTTTGATGTTGTCGTTACTAATGTTTCAGGTGGCGGCAAAGAAGTTAAAGAAGTGCGTGTTCCAATTTGGTCAGATAAGAATGGTCAAGACGATCTTACATGGTATCATGCCGATAAACAATCAGATGGAAGCTACAAGGTTCATGTAGACACAGCTAGCCATAAGGGTGATGCTGGTACCTATTCTGTGCATCTTTACTATATGTTGAATGGTAAGAGAACTTATATTACAGAAACTAAAGCTACAGTCCCTCAAGCTACGGAATCTCATGTAACAGGAAAATTGACCATCAGCAACCAAACATCTAATGGTTTTGATGTTGTTGTAACCAATGTTTCAGGTGGCGGTAAAGAAGTTAAAGAAGTGCGTGTTCCAATTTGGTCAGATAAGAATGGCCAAGATGACCTTACATGGTATCATGCCGACAAACAATCAGACGGTAGCTACAAGGTTCATGTAGATACAGCTAGCCATAAGGGCGATGCCGGTACTTATTCCGTTCATCTTTACTATATGTTGAATGGCAAGAGAACCTATATTACAGAAACTAAAGCTACAGTCCCTCAAGCTACGGAATCCCATGTAACAGGGAAATTGACAAATAACGGTTCTTACTACAGTGTTCGTGGTAAATACGATGATATTATCATTGTCAATAAAAAACATGGTCTTTCTAAGGACTATAACCCAGGTGAAAATCCTACAGCTAAGGCAGCCTTTGTTCGTCTTCGTGACGATATGATTAACCAAGGTTTGAATGTTGGACGTTCATACAGTGGTTTCCGTTCTTATGACTATCAAAAGACTCTTTACGACAACTATGTTAGCCGTGATGGTCAGGCAGCTGCGGACCGTTACTCAGCTCGTCCTGGATATAGCGAACACCAAACTGGATTGGTCTTTGATTTGACCGATAAATCTGGTAATTTGCTTGAAGATTCACGTGCTAGCCAATGGCTTAAAGACAATGCACATAACTATGGCTTTATCGTGCGTTTCCAGGCAGGTAAAGAAGCTTCAACTGGCTACATGCCAGAAGCATGGCACATTCGCTATGTGGGTAAAGAAGCTAAAGATATTCACGATTCAGGCTTGAGTTTGGAAGAATACTTCGGTATCGAAGGTGGCGATTATGCTGCTAGCAGCAAACCTGCTGAAAGCAAACCAGCCACTACAGGTGCTATTAACCTTCCAGCGACAGGAACTTATACCTTTACAGGTCGTGCGTCAATCAAGGCAGAAGCTAAGGTTTCAAGCCCAGAATTGGCCTACTATGACAAAGGTATGAGTGTAAACTACGATAAGGTTCTCACAGCCGATGGCCGTCAATGGCTTTCATACGTGACCGCAAGTGGTGCTCGTCGTTACGTTGACATTGCAGCAGCCAAGACAGAGGCTAAGCCAGAAACAAAACCAGTTGCGAAACCAGCGGATAAACCAAGTCTCCCTGAATCAGGAACTTATACCTTTACAGGTCGTGCGTCAATCAAGGCAGAAGCTAAAGTTTCAAGCCCAGAATTAGCCTACTATGACAAGGGTATGAGTGTAAACTACGATAAGGTTCTCACAGCCGATGGCCGTCAATGGCTTTCATACGTGACCTCAAGTGGTGCTCGTCGTTATGTTGACATTGCAGCAGCCAAGGCAGAGGCTAAGCCAGAAGTTAAACCAGTTGCTAAACCAGCGGATAAACCAAGTCTCCCAGAATCAGGCACTTATACCTTCACAAGTCGTGCGTCAATCAAGGCAGAAGCCAAGGTTTCAAGCCCAGAATTGGCTTACTATGACAAGGGCATGACTGTTAACTATGATAAGGTTCTCACAGCCGATGGCCGTCAATGGCTTTCATATGTGACAACAAGTGGTGCTCGTCGTTACGTTGATATTGCAGCGGCTAAGCCAGAAGCAAGTCAACCAGCCGCAAAACCAAGTCTCCCAGAGTCAGGTCGTTATACCTTCACAAGTCGTGCGTCAATCAAGGCAGAAGCTAAGGTTTCAAGTCCAGAGTTGGCCTACTATGACAAAGGCATGAGTGTTAACTATGACAAAGTTTTGACAGCCGATGGTCACACATGGCTCTCATACATGACAGTGAGCGGTGCTCGTCGTTACGTTGATATTGCTTAATGAAGTAATGAATCAGGTTGGACAATGTGTCCAGCCTTTTTTGATAGCCTTTCTTTATCATGAGATTGAATTTTTCAATTTTTGTGACGTCTTTTGGAGTGCTATAATGGTTAATATAGAATCGAGGTTACTATGAAAATCGCATTGGTACAGATGGATGTTGCCCACGGACAGCCTGTGGAAAATAAAAAGCACGTGAAAGAGATGTTGGAAAGGGCACTTAGCGAAAAGCCTGACGTCATTGTGCTCCCTGAAATGTGGAATACTGGCTATGCTTTAGATGAACTGGATGGGCTTGCAGACAAGGAAGGTTTGGACTCTCAAGAACTCTTGTCTCATTTTGCTAGGAAACATGCTGTGGCTATTATCGGAGGGTCCGTTGCTATTGAGAAGGACGGCAAATTCTACAACACGACCTACGTCTACAATAAGTCTGGGGACCTAATCAATACTTATAGCAAGGTCCATCTCTTTGGCCTCATGGCAGAAGACCAGTATATGTCTGCTGGGTCTGCGGAGTCTGTTTTTGAGCTTGATGGTGTGACAGCTGCTAGTGTCATTTGTTATGATATTCGTTTTCCTGAATGGGTGCGGACACAGATGGCACAAGGGGCCAAAGTGCTTTTTGTGGTAGCGCAGTGGCCGGAACCTCGTGTGCAGCAATGGGAGATTTTGTTAAAGGCGCGTGCGGTTGAAAATCAAGCTTTTGTAGTTGCTGTTAATCGTGTCGGAACAGGACCAGACGATGTCTTCTCAGGACATTCTATGGTTATCGATCCACTTGGAAATGTGGTCTTGCAATCCAAGGAGCATGAGGAGGGCATTTTTACGGCCGATATTAATCTTGAAGAGGTAGATAAGGTTCGAGGTCAGATTCCTGTTTTTGAGGATCGTCGCACGGACTTGTATCATTAAGGAGCGTTTATGTTATTTGAAGAATCTGACTTATTGAAGGCATTGCCAGAACAGTTTTTTGCAGGTTTGGTTGCTAAAGTTAATGCCAAGGTAGCGGAAGGAGCAGATGTTATCAATCTCGGTCAAGGCAATCCCGACCAACCGACTTATGACCATATTGTTGAGGCGCTGTGCGTCTCAGCGAAAAATCCTGCTAGCCATAAGTATTCACAGTTTCGAGGCAATCGTCCCTTTAAGGAAGCGGCTGCTTGTTTTTACGAAAAACATTATGAGGTCAATTTGGATGCAGAGCGTGAGATTTGTGTCATGGGTGGAGCTAAAATTGGACTAGTGGAATTGCCTCTAGCTTTGATGAATCCTGGCGACCTCTTGCTCTTGCCTGACCCAGGTTATCCAGATTACTTGTCAGGAGTGAGTTTAGGCCGTGTGACCTATGAAACCTTTCCTTTGACGGCTGAAAATGATTTCTTGCCAGATTTGGATGCCATTCCTGAGGAGACAGCTCGCCGAGCTAAGTTTATCTATATCAATTATCCGAATAATCCGACGGGGGCTGTGGCGACTAAGGCCTTTTATGAAAAGTTAGTTGCTTGGGCTAAGACCTACGAAGTAGGAGTGGTGAGTGATTTGGCTTACGGAGCTTTGGGTTATCAGGGTTATGAGAATCCTAGCTTTTTATCAACGCCTGGTGCTAAAGATGTGGGCATTGAGTTCTATACTTTCTCGAAAACCTTCAATATGGCTGGTTGGCGTTTGGCCTTTGCAGCTGGGAGTGACCAGATGATTGAAGCCTTAAATCTGATTCAAGACCATCTTTTTGTGGGAATCTTTCCTGCCTTGCAGGAGGCTGGGATTGCAGCTCTCTTAGATCCTAAATCTGAGGAGGCTGTTGCCCAACTGAATGCGACTTATGATAGCCGTCGAGATGCTTTTGTTCAGGCAGCTGCTAAGATTGGCTGGCAGGCCTTTCCATCTAGAGGTTCTTTCTATGCTTGGATGCCTGTGCCAGAGGGGTATACCAGTGAGAGTTTTGCGGATCTTTTGCTTGAGAAGGCCCATGTTGCTGTGGCACCAGGTAAAGGATTTGGTCCTGCGGGTGATGCTTATGTTCGCATTGGGCTTTTGGTAGAGCCAGAGCGTCTGGTCGAAGCGGTCAATCGTATTGCCAACTTGCATTTATTTAATAACTAGATAGTGATCATGAAAACAAGTAGTTGAAAAAGACTGCTTGTTTTTTCATATTAATTTCAATCCCCCCTTGACAAATGAATAAAAATGCAATAAACTAGTTACATATTTATACAAAAGGAGTGCATAAATGAAAGTTTCAATCGTTGGTATCACTGGTTATAGTGGTTTAGAGTTAGTTAAAATTTTGAATAATCATAAAAAAGTGGAACTTGTTTCTATTCACGCAACCAAGGAAGTGGGCCGACGATTGTCTGATGTGTATCCCTATCTGACAGGTGTTTGTGACTTAGATATTGAAGCTTATGATGCGGAAAAGATTATGCAAAAGGCGGATTTGGTTTTCTTTGCCACACCTTCAGGAGTTGCTAGCTCGCTAGCAGAGGAATTTGTTCAAGCTGATTTTCCTATTATTGATTTATCTGGGGATCATCGCTTGCCGGCAGATGTTTATCAAGAATGGTATAAAAAATCACCTGCCAAGCAGAGTGTTTTGAATAAATTTACATATGCATTATCGGAATATACAGATGTGAAGGATAAGAAATTCATTGCCAATCCTGGATGCTATGCAACAGCGACGGAGTTGGCCCTGATTCCTTTGGTTGCTTCTAGTCTGATTGAGACGGATAGTGTCATTGTGGATGCCAAGTCTGGTTTAACTGGTGCGGGTAAGGCTTTGAGTGAGTCTAGTCATTTTGTCAATGTTCACGATAATTACGTGACTTATAAACTCAATCATCATCAGCATATTCCTGAAATTGTTCAAACCTTGCAGACCTTTAATCCGGAAATGCCTGAGATTCAGTTTTCAACGTCGCTTTTACCGGTTAATCGCGGAATCATGGCTACGGTTTATTGTAAGTTGAAGAAGGACGTGACGGTATCTGA
Organism: Streptococcus sp. cx1; assembly: GCF_052384325.1. NCBI lineage: Bacteria > Bacillati > Bacillota > Bacilli > Lactobacillales > Streptococcaceae > Streptococcus > Streptococcus sp. cx1. The sequence continues at coordinate 97,415 of NZ_JBQSUN010000001.1, forward strand.
TGTGGCTTCAGCATTCACAAAGGCTTATAGCGATAAACCCTTTGTGCGTGTGCAAGACAGCTTGCCAGAACTACACAACGTTATCGGATCGAATTTTACAGATATTGGCTTTGCCTACAATGAGAAAACCAATGTTCTGACAGTCATTTCAGTTATTGATAATCTGATTAAGGGAGCAGCTGGACAGGCAGTGCAGAATCTCAACCTCATGCAGGGGTGGGATGAGACAGAAGGTTTGCTTATGACACCGTCATACTTGTAGATGTAAGCATAGAGTTAGGAGAAAAAATATGAAAGTCATCGATGGAACAATTGCTAGTCCGCTGGGATTCTCAGCAGATGGGCTACATGCAGGATTTAAAAAGAGAAAAATGGATTTTGGTTGGATTGTCTCTGAAAAGCCAGCCAGTGTGGCAGGAGTTTACACAACCAATAAGGTTATCGCAGCTCCTCTAATTGTGACCAAGACTTCAGTTAAAAAAGCTGGGAAAATGAAGGCAATCGTTGTTAACTCTGGTGTAGCCAATTCGTGCACAGGGACTCAAGGCTTGGAGGATGCTTACACCATGCAGGAGTGGACCGCTGAAAAGCTAGGTGTTGAATCAGAGTTGGTTGGTGTAGCTTCTACAGGGATTATCGGTGAGTTGCTACCAATGGATACCTTGAAAAATGGTCTTTCCAAGATAGTGGTTAATGGGAATGCGGATGATTTTGCCAAGGCAATTTTGACGACAGATACAGCAACTAAGACTATTGCTGTGACGGAGACTTTTGGACGTGATGTGGTCACTATGGCTGGTGTCGCTAAGGGCTCAGGTATGATTCACCCTAATATGGCGACCATGTTAGGATTTATCACTTGTGATGCTAATATTTCTAGTGACACTCTTCAATTGGCCTTGAGCCAAAATGTTGAAAAGACCTTTAATCAGATTACAGTTGACGGAGATACTTCAACTAATGATATGGTTCTTGTCATGTCCAATGGCTGTACACTAAACGAAGAGATTCTGCCAGATACACCAGAATTTGAGAAGTTTTCTAAGATGTTGAATTTTGTGATGCAAGAGTTGGCTAAGAAAATTGCCAAGGACGGTGAAGGTGCCAATAAACTCATCCAAGTTGATGTGGTTAATGCCCCTAATGCCCTTGATGCACGTATGATGGCAAAATCAGTTGTCGGTTCAAGCCTGGTTAAAACAGCTATCTTTGGTGAAGATCCTAACTGGGGACGTATTTTAGCAGCTGTTGGCTATGCTGATGTGGATGTTCCTGTGGATAATGTTGATATTATGATTGGCGGTCTGCCAGTCATGTTGGCCTCTAGTCCTGTTTCCTTTGATGATGAAGAAATGAAAGACATCATGCATGATGATGAAGTTACTATAACGGTAGATCTTCATGCTGGACATGAAAAAGGAACTGCTTGGGGGTGTGACCTTTCCTACGATTATGTTAAGATTAATGCCCTCTATCATACCTAGGCTAATTATAACAAAGGAGTTAACTGATGACTACTGAATATATTGTAATCAAGATTGGTGGAGTAGCCAGTAAGCAGCTGACTCCTGAGATATTGGCTAAACTGTCAGAATGGCAGCAGGCTGGTCAAAAAATTGTTATCGTTCATGGGGGCGGTTTTGCTATTAATCAGCTGATGGAGGAGAATCATATTCCAATTCACAAGGTCAATGGTCTTCGTGTGACGGGTCAGTCAGATATGGCCTTGATCAAAGAAGCTTTGGTTGACATAGTTGGGAAAAACTTAGCGGATGAGCTGACAACTGCAGGTTTGCCAGCCTATCAGCTTGTAGATGAATTGCCAGACCTTGTCCATGCTGATTTCTTAGATCAAGAGATCTATGGTTTTGTGGGTGAAGTCAAAAGCATCAATAATCAAACCCTAGTGGCGCTCCTATCTCAAGGCAAACTTCCCTTGATTCCTAGCCTAGGCTATAGTGAGCAGGGGGATTTGCTCAATATCAATGCCGATTACCTTGCTAGAGCTGTGGCAATTAGTCTAGGTACCAAAAAACTTATCCTTATGACAGATGTCAAGGGTGTTTTAGAAAATGGTCAGGTTTTGGAACATCTGAACTTTGTGGACGTTCAGAAAAAAATAGATTCAGGTGTGATAACTGGAGGCATGATTCCTAAAATTCAAAGTGCTGTTCAGACAGTTCTAGCTGGTGTCGAGCAGGTCATTATTGGTGATAACCTGACAGACGGCACCATAATCAAGGAGTAAGAGATGACAAAACTATTTTCAAACTATAAACGGGCAGCGATTGATTTCGCTTCGGCTCAAGGCAATTATTTGACAGATACCACTGGTAAGACCTATTTGGATTTTTCATCTGGTATTGGGGTAACTAACCTGGGCTATCATCCCCATGTCAATCAGGCTTTGACAGAGCAGGCGGGTAAGATTTTGCACCAGCCTAATCTTTATCACAATCAGTTGCAAGAAGATGTTGCTGGACTTTTAATTGGTGACAAGGACTATCTAGCCTTTTTCTGTAATAGTGGTGCAGAGGCCAATGAAGCAGCCATAAAAATCGCCCGAAAGGCATCAGGTAAACAAGAAATCATTACCTTCCAAAATTCCTTCCATGGTCGAACGTTTGGATCCATGTCTGCCACTGGTCAGGATAAAATCAAACAAGGCTTTGGTGAAGGTGTGCCCCACTTTAGCTATGCTATTTTCAATGACATAGATAGTGTCAAGGCCCTAGCTAGTGACGAAACAGCGGCTATTATGTTGGAGTTGGTTCAAGGGGAATCAGGTGTTCAACCTGCTGATAAGGACTTTGTTAAGGCTTTGGATGACTTTTGTAAGGAGACGGGTATTTATCTTATTGTAGATGAGGTTCAGACAGGACTTGGTCGTACTGGTAAGCTTTATGCTTATGAGCACTACGATATTGAACCAGATATCTTTACTCTGGCAAAAGGTTTGGCAAATGGGGTGCCAGTTGGTGCCATGCTTGCTAAGTCATCTCTTGGAGAAGCCTTCTCTTACGGAAGTCACGGCTCTACCTTTGGAGGAAATAAACTGGCTATGGCGGCGGCCAAAGCTACGCTTGAAGTTATGTTGGTCCCAGGTTTTCTAGATACTGCCCTTGAAAATGGAAACCAGCTACAAGCAAAATTGCAAGCAGATTTATCTGATAAAGAGACGGTTACCACTGTACGTGGTTTGGGCTATATGATTGGGATTGAGACCACTGGCAATTTAGGAGAATTGGTCCAGTCGGCTCGAGATAAGGGGTTAATTGTCTTAACTGCAGGGACAAACGTGATTCGTCTTTTGCCACCAATCACCCTAAGTGCTGCTGAAATTGAAAAGGGTGTGGCTCTCCTATCAGAAATATTTGACTAGAACATAAAAATCACTTGATTCTTGAATCAAGTGATTTCTTTTACTCATTGTCAGTATCAATCTCGCTGAGAAGTCCTTTAGCTGTTGTTGTTGGCAGAATACGGACACGATTAAGTGAGAGAAGACCATCCTTGGCACTGGCTAGCCCTTCGTTAGTTGTCAGTCCTAACTTGTATGTTTTCTTAGCTAGGTCCAGTGTCGTTTGATTGTAGCGACCTGATGGGTAGGCAATGGTATTGACCTTGGTATTGAGTTTATTTTCAAGGAAGTCAATAGAATCCGTTAATTCAACCTTTTGTGTCGCCTTATCAGTGGTTGACAAATCGGGGTGGTTAACCGTATGAGACTGGAAGCTCATACCGTGAGCCATCATTTCTTTCATCTGTTTGACGGTAAGATTTCCAGCATTTCCTTTCTTAACAAAGCCAGTGATCACATTATTGGTTGCTTTAGCCTTGTATTTTTTGAGAATAGGATAGGCAATGGTGTAGAAATCTTCGTTACCATCGTCAAAGGTCAGCCAGACAACCTTCTTAGCAGGTAGGGCGTTTTCAGTGAAGGCTTTGTAGGCTTCTTCAGGCGTTAGGAAGTAGTATCCTGCCTTTGACAAAGCCTTGATTTGTGCCTCGAAGAGGTCTGGGTCAACGATAAGGTTGGCGTTGGAGGCTTCAGATGGATCCATGACGTGTACCGCATGATACATGAGGATAGGGATTTGGACAGGATCGTCATAGGTTTTCCATTTAGCTGTCGTCTTAGACTGACTGGTCTGAGCCTGTTGTTGCTTGCTTTTCGACTGATTTGGTCGGTTAAGCATAAAGACTGCCAGTAAGCCAAGAAGGACGAGGTTTAGGATAAGTAGAAGAAGGTTCAGTTTTTTTCTGTTAGCTTGAGTTATTTTTTTCTTTTGAGAAGTCATTGTATCCCCTTTCAAATAGGTCTAGCTATTATTCTAACAAAAATGGGGTGAAAATGCACAGAATTTTCAGTAAAAAAAGAATACTTCTCTTCTTAAATGGCAACAATATTCTGTCAATTCCGATAAAAATGTGGTACAATTAAAAAAATGTATGTTTTTAAGGAGAAATCGTAAATGTCTATTAAAATTGGATTGCTTGGCTTTGGTACAGTAGCTAGCGGTATTCCTTTCCTCTTGAAGGAAAATGGTGAAAAGGTTCTTGCAGCCTCACGTGACCAACTCGAAATTGCGAAGGTTTTGGTTAAAGATGACGAGGAAAAAAATCGTCTTATCGCTGCAGGCAACGACTACAATTTTGTCACAAATGTTGACGAAATCCTTAACGATGATGAGATTCAAATCGTTGTTGAATTGATGGGTCGTATCGAGCCAGCTCGTACCTTTATCACAAAAGCACTTGAAGCAGGTAAAAACGTTGTTTCTGCCAACAAAGACTTGATTGCTACTCACGGCCAAGAGTTGATTTCTCTTGCTCAAGATAAGGGTGTGGCTTTCTACTATGAAGCTGCCGTTGCTGGTGGTATTCCAATTTTGCGTACTTTGGCTAATTCTTTGACATCTGACAAGGTAACACGTATCCTTGGTGTACTCAACGGAACATCTAACTTTATGATGACTAAGATGGTTGACGAAGGTTGGTCATATGAGGATGCTCTTAAGACTGCCCAAGAACTTGGTTATGCTGAAAGTGATCCAACCAACGACGTTGAAGGTATTGATGCTGCTTATAAAGCTGTTATCCTTAGCCAATTTGGTTTTGGTGCCACAATTGATTTCGACGATGTGACTCACAAGGGGATTACAAACATCTCTACTGATGATGTAGCTGTCGCTCAAGAATTGGGTTATGTTATCAAATTGGTTGGTGATGTGCGTGAAGTAGAATCAGGTATCTCTGCAGAAGTATCACCAACATTCTTGCCAAAAAATCACCCACTTGCTAGCGTCAACGATGTTATGAATGCAGTCTTTGTTGAATCTATCGGCATTGGCGAATCAATGTACTACGGTCCTGGTGCTGGTCAAAAACCAACAGCAACATCTGTTTTGGCAGATATTATCCGTATTGCTCGTCGTCTTTCAGATGGTAATGTTGGGAAACCATTCAACGAGTTCCGTCGTGACTTGCCATTGGCTAATCCAGCAGATGTTAAGAGCAACTACTACTTTGCCCTTGATACGCCAGACGAAAAAGGTAAAATCCTTCACTTATCTGAAATCTTCAACTCAGAAGATATTTCATTTGAACAAGTCTTGCAACAAAAAGCAAATGGCACAACAGCTCGTATCGTTGTGATTACACATGCTATGTCTAAGACACAACTCAAAGCTGTTACTGAAAAACTTGAAGCAGCAGAAGACTTCACTGTTGTCAACACATTGAAAGTTTTGTCTAACTAATTGATAAGCCCATACTGGTGCGTATAAGAAAGGTATTCAAGGAGAAAAGTCGCTGATGGCTTTCCTCCTTTTGGTGTATTATTATGAAAATTACTGTTCCAGCAACATCTGCCAATATTGGTCCAGGTTTTGACTCTGTGGGTGTTGCCGTTTCTAAATATTTGACAGTCGAGGTGCTTGAACCAGCGGATGCATGGCATATCGAACATGAATTGGGAGATATTCCTTCAGATGAAAATAACCTCCTCATTTCAACTGCCTTGCAAGTTAAGTCTGATTTGCAGCCCCATAAATTGGTGATGGCATCAGATATTCCCTTGGCGCGTGGGCTAGGTTCTTCAAGCTCTGTTATTGTCGCAGGAATCGAGTTGGCCAATCAATTGGCAGACTTGCAGCTCTCAGACGATGATAAACTTGATATTGCAACCAAGATTGAAGGTCATCCGGACAATGTTGCCCCAGCTATTTTTGGGAATCTCGTTGTAGCCTCTTATGTGGATGAACATGTTAATAGCATCGTGACAGACTTTCCAGAGTGTGCCTTTGTAGCCTTCATCCCGAGCTATGAACTTAAGACGTCTGATTCACGTGGGGTGCTTCCAAGTGACTTGTCTTACAAAGAAGCTGTAGCTGCATCATCTATTGCCAACGTTGCCATTGCTGCCCTCTTTGCAGGTGATTTGGTTAAGGCGGGACGTGCCATCCAAGGAGACATGTTCCACGAACGTTACCGCCAAAAACTGGTTAAAGAATTTGCGACTATTAAAGAATTGTCAGGTCAATACGGTGCTTATGCGACCTATCTCTCAGGTGCTGGCCCAACAGTTATGACCTTGACGCCAAATGATCAGGCTGAGGCTCTTAAAACTGCAATAGATGGTCTTGGCTTAGATGGTGAAACCTTCATCCTATCTGTGGATAAAGCAGGTGTTGTCGTTGACTAGAAAAAATCAAGGGCTACTCTTTGGTCTAGCAACCTATATTCAATGGGGATTTTTATCCCTTTTTTGGAAGCTTTTAGCAGGTGTTTCGGCTTACAACACCTTCTCATGGCGAATTGTTTTTACTGTAGTGACTATGTTGGTCTATGCCCTGGTTGCTAAGCAAAATGCACGTTTTAAAGATGAGCTAGTCGAACTTTGGCAGGATAAGAAAGTCTTATTTCGAATGCTACTTGCTAGTTTTCTCATAGCAGCTAACTGGTTGATTTATATCTATGCTGTGGGTCATGGGCAAGCGACGCAGGCTAGCCTGGGCTATTACATTATGCCTATTGTTTCTATCTTGTTTGCTCTTATTTTTCTTCGTGAATCTCTGAGCAGAACCATGTGGGCAGCAGTAGTGTTGGCCTTTATAGGAGTACTGGTTCTTGTTGTCAATACAGGAAAACTTCCCATGGTTTCTTTGGGGCTAGCTCTGAGCTTTGGTTTCTACGGTCTCATAAAAAAAGGGGTTAAGCTCTCCAGTGACGTAGCCATGCTAGTAGAAAGTGGATTGCTACTACCTTTTGTAGCCATCTATCTCATTTTCTTTTCTCCAGAATCATTTTCGTCCTATTCGAGCATGGAAATGTTTTTCTTAGCCATTTCAGGTATAGTGACGGCTGTTCCCTTGCTTTGCTTCTCGGAAGCAGTCAAAAGGGCACCGCTTAACCTTATTGGTTTCATCCAGTATCTTAATCCTACGATTCAACTTCTCGTAGCCATTCTAATTTTTGGTGAGACGGTCAGCTTTGGAGAATTGAAAGGTTTCCTCTTTATCTGGATAGCCATCCTAGTCTTTGTAACTGGCCAAATAGTAACATTTCGTAGAAGTTCCTGATAGCTATCGGGAACTTTTTATAATGTCGACCTAAAAATGAGCCAAGTTTATCTGACAATTTTAGAACTTTAAGATATAATAGTAGTATTAGATTAAAATAGCGGAGAATTTTATGCGAAAAATGAAAAAGCTAGTGAGCTATCTGCTTCTGCTCGCTATCCCAGTTGCCATCGCTGCAGGTCTGTTTATCTTTAACGGTTCAGGTTACCGTTTGTCAGAAAAAGATGCAGCAGACATTGCTTACAAAAATGCAGGTGTCAAAACTTCTGAGATCTCTCAATCAACAGTTTCAAAAGCACGTTCTGGGCTTCACGGAAGTTATGAGATTAGTTTCACAACGTCAGACAACCATTTTGAGTATACGATTGACGGTCAGTCGGGATCTATTTTGAAACATAAGAGTGACCATCCAACATCTAAGGATGAGGATGATACTCAAAAAAGTGAAGAGCCTAAAGACGAGACTCAACCTAGCGAAAACAAGGAAGAGACAGCAGTATCTAAAGAAGCTGCGCAAACGACAGCTCTTAACCATGCTGGCCTAGCTGAAGGTTCTGTGACCAACTTGAAAACGGACTTGAAGACTGAAGGAGACGGTAAAGTCTACAATATCAGCTTTGATTATGCTGCTAGCGGTCTACGTTATAAATACGCGGTAAATGCTGATTCAGGAGCTATCGTAGCCTATACGACTGAGTATCTGACAGGGGCTGCGACTCCTGCTCAGTAGGTCGCAGATAGGGTGAAAAGCTCTCCTTATTATTGAGGAAAATCCTTGCAATTTCTCTGAAATGGTGTAAACTTAAAGTGAAAACGGTAACAGTAGTTGTAAAAGTTGCCGTAGAATCAAGGAGGCTTTGACCATGAAAGAATTCCAAGCATTTAAAGACACGCTTAGCAATAAGGCTCTCAAAGCCATTTACGAAGAAAGTAAATTGGAAGTTCAAGACGAAACAACTGAAGGTACAGAAGCCTTCTCATTAGCCTTGGCAACCCAAATGGCTATCAATCTACTTGAAAGCTATGAAAAATGGCTAAAAGAAGAAAGAGCTAAGGAAGAAAAATAAGATACAATCCTTGTCGGCAGACAGGGATTTTTCTTATGAAAATAAAAAGTGAAGCATTGTATTTACTTTTCAAGGTGGAATCTGTAGTCTGACTTATTCTGATAACATCTTCCCCACAATTTCATTTGTCTTGAGATTAAAAATGTGATAGAATAAGACCATTCAGAGGTGCTTTGAAGCCCATTTGTCACAGGAAGCGGTGGTACTGAGAAATCCGCACAAATGTCAAAGCTGGTTGCTGATGGTCAAATTGAATCAAGAAAGCTGTGAGTGGTTGCCACTCAAAACTGGGTGGTACCGCGGATACACATTCGTCCCTGTCATAGTTATGGCAGGGATTTTCTATATCTTTTAAAGAACCAAGACCGAAGGTCGCAGGTGAATTTAGAGATATTGATGTAGACGGAGCGAAAGCGAGGTCTACGTTCCTATCCAAGGAGGGTGACATGAAGCAATCTTTTGAGACCAGTAAATTGTATTATGGTTTTCCCATTTTTATCTTGGGTTACCAGGACCAAACATACGGCTATAATGTGACGACTTGTAGTTCTTCCTATAGTCTAGGAGATTGGCTAGTCATCGGGGTTGGTAGCGAGGAAAATGCGGCAGACCAGATTAAATATTATCAGAAATTTACGGTTAATATCCCTGATGAAAACCTCATGCTAGAGATGGAACAGGCTGGTTTTATTAGTCATCGTGAGAAGATTGATAAACTTGGTTTGGATTTCCGACCTTCTGAACTGACACAAGCACCTATTTTGGATGCTTGTCCAGTCGTTTTGGATTGTAAGGTCGACAGAATTATAGAGGAAGATGGTATCTATCATATCTTTGCTAAGATTCTAGACCGTCTGGCTGAATCTGATTTGTTGGATGATAAGGGCCATTTTAAAAATGACCGCTTTGCACCGACTTACTTTATGGGTGATGGTCATAAGCGTGTCTATCGCTATCTAGATGATCGAGTCGACCCCATGGGAAGCTTCATCAAGAAAGCGAGGAAGAAGGATGACAAGAGCTGAATTGCCAGAACGAATCGAAACGGAGCGTCTTCTTTTACGAGTCCGAACAGTGGCGGATGCTGAGGATATCTTTGGTTTTGCCAGTCGTCCAGAAGTCTCCTACCCAGCAGGTTTCCCACCTGTTAAGACCCTCGAAGAGGAAATCTATTATTTAGAACATCTCCTCCTCGAGCGCAATCAAAAGGACAATCTCCCAGCAGGCTATGGAATTGTGGTCAAAGGGACTGATAAAATCATCGGCTCTGTTGACTTCAACCATCGCCACGAAGACGATGTGCTGGAGATTGGCTATACCTTGCACCCAGATTATTGGGGGCGAGGCTATGTGCCTGAAGCGGCGCGTGCTTTGATTGACCTAGACTTTAAGGATTTGGGTCTTCACAAGATTGAATTGTCTTGCTTTGGTTACAACCTTCAAAGTCAACGAGTTGCGGAAAAATTAGGATTTACCCTTGAAGCTCGTATCCGAGATCGCAAAGATGCTCAAGGCAACCGTTGTGACAGTTTCATATATGGCTTGCTGAAGAGTGAGTGGGATGAGAAATAACTAAGTATAGACACTAAAAAAATTTGTAAAGTTTAAATAACTTATAAAGTATTGAGGTACAAAATGGAAAACGAAAGCTTGGATTTAATTATTAAGGAAGTAGAAAATCAACAGGAAAAAGAGTTAGTTCGTTTTGAATCTAACTTATCTGAAGGAATAAATAAGTACAAAGAAGTATTACCAGCTGATCTAATAACACCCCAACTACAGGAAAAAATTGACAACGAAGTAAAATTACAATTAGTTGAATTTCAAAAAAGTATTGATTTGAAACCGAAAGCATTATACCATGCTTTAAAAGTTGAGGCTGAACTTAATCCTGAAATTGAAAAAGATGATTTGAAACAAAGTGCTTATGATTTCTTGGAAAAAACAACAAAAAACAAATATTTAAAAAAGATTATTCGTGAGCTAAAAAAAGGAGTATAAAATGGCAAATGTTGGGGATTTAGCTGTTAAAGGAGGAAAAGCTGTTATTAAATTTATGCTAGAATTGATAACAGAATTTCTGAAAAGTGAAGAATTTAAAAAACAAATGAAATTCATGGTCGAAACTTTAGTCACTAAGGTAGTTGATAAAGTTATAGAAGAAAAGAAAAGAAATAGCTAGAAAGGACACACACATGTCTAAAGAACTTTCACCTAAATACAATCCAGCCGAGGTTGAGGCTGGTCGTTACCAAAAATGGCTTGACGAAGATGTTTTCAAGCCTTCAGGCGATAAAAAGGCTAAGCCTTATTCAATCGTTATTCCACCACCAAACGTAACCGGTAAACTTCACCTTGGTCACGCTTGGGATACGACTTTACAGGATATCATCATCCGTCAAAAACGCATGCAAGGTTTTGATACACTTTGGCTTCCTGGTATGGACCACGCTGGGATTGCCACTCAAGCTAAAGTAGAAGCTCGTTTGGCTGAAGACGGCATCTCTCGTTATGACCTGGGTCGTGAATCTTTCTTGACTAAAGTCTGGGAATGGAAAGACGAGTATGCGTCAACTATCAAGCAACAATGGGGTAAGATGGGTCTTTCTGTAGATTACTCTCGTGAGCGTTTCACCCTTGACGAAGGTCTTTCAAAAGCGGTTCGTAAGGTTTTTGTAGAGCTCTACAAGAAAGGTTGGATTTACCGTGGTGAATTTATCATCAACTGGGATCCGAAAGCCCGTACAGCCCTTTCTGATATCGAGGTTATTCACAAGGATGTCGAAGGTGCCTTCTACCACATGAACTACATGTTGGAAGATGGTTCACGTGCCCTTGAAGTGGCAACAACACGTCCTGAAACTATGTTTGGGGATACTGCTGTAGCGGTTAACCCAAACGATGACCGTTATAAAGATTTGATTGGTAAAAATGTTATCTTGCCAATCTTGAACAAGCCAATCCCAATCGTTGGCGATGAGCACGCAGACCCTGAATTTGGTACTGGTGTGGTGAAAATCACTCCTGCCCACGACCCTAACGACTTCTTAGTTGGTCAACGTCATAACTTGCCACAAGTCAATGTCATGAACGATGATGGTACCATGAATGAATTGGCTGGTGAATTCAACGGTATGGACCGCTTTGAAGCTCGTAAGGCTGTTGTTAAGAAATTGGAAGAAATCGGTGCGCTTGTTAAGATTGAGAAGATGACCCACTCAGTTGGTCACTCAGAGCGTACTGGAGTTATGGTTGAGCCACGCTTATCTACGCAATGGTTCGTGAAGATGGATCAATTGGCTAAGAACGCTATTGCCAACCAAGACACAGATGATAAGGTAGAATTCTACCCACCTCGTTTCAACGATACCTTCCTCCAATGGATGGAAAATGTCCATGATTGGGTTATTTCTCGTCAGCTCTGGTGGGGTCACCAAATCCCTGCCTGGTACAATGCTGAGGGTGAAATGTACGTCGGCGAAGAAGCTCCAGAAGGTGACGGATGGAAACAGGATGAAGACGTCTTGGACACTTGGTTCAGTTCTGCCCTTTGGCCATTCTCAACCATGGGCTGGCCTGATGTCGACTCAGAAGACTTCAAACGTTACTTCCCAACTTCAACCCTAGTAACAGGTTACGACATCATCTTCTTCTGGGTGTCTCGTATGATTTTCCAATCATTGGAATTCACTGGCCGTCAACCATTTCAAAACGTTCTGATCCACGGTTTGATTCGTGACGAGCAAGGACGCAAGATGTCGAAATCTCTCGGAAACGGGATTGACCCAATGGATGTTATTGAGAAATACGGTGCTGATGCCCTTCGTTGGTTCCTTTCAAACGGTTCTGCACCAGGTCAAGACGTGCGTTTCTCTTACGAGAAAATGGATGCGTCTTGGAACTTCATTAACAAAATCTGGAACATCTCTCGTTACATCCTCATGAACAATGAAGGATTGACTTTGGATGTGGCGCGTGAAAATGTAGCTAAAGTGGCTGCTAGTCAAGCAGGTAACGTGACAGACCGTTGGATTCTTCACAACCTCAACGAAACGATTGGAAAAGTCACTGAAAACTTTGACAAGTTCGAATTTGGTGTGGCTGGTCACATCCTCTACAACTTCATCTGGGATGAGTTTGCGGACTGGTATGTTGAGTTGACTAAGGAAGTGCTATACAGCGACAATGAGGACGAAAAAGTCATCACTCGTTCGGTTCTTCTTTACACTTTGGACCAAATCTTGCGTCTTCTTCATCCAATCATGCCATTCGTGACTGAGGAAATCTACGGTCAAATCTCTGAAGGAACAATCGTGACGGCGGAATACCCAGTGGTTCGTCCAGAGTTTAAAAACGAAGAAGCAGCAGCCGGTGTTGAAGCTCTTAAAGATGTGATTCGCTCCGTTCGTAACTCACGTGCAGAAGTGAACGTAGCGCCAAGTAAACCAATCACTATCTTGATCAAGACAAGCGACAGCAAGCTCGATGCTTTCTTTAATGATAATGTCAACTACATCAAACGCTTCACAAACCCAGAACACTTGGAAATTGCAGCAGATGTCGAAGTGCCTGACTTGGTTATGTCAAGCATCATTACAGGTGCAGAAATCTACTTGCCACTCGCTGACCTTCTTAATGTCGAAGAAGAATTGGCTCGTCTTGAAAAAGAATTGGCCAAATGGCAAAAAGAACTCGACATGGTTGGTAAGAAACTTAGCAACGAACGCTTCGTAGCCAATGCCAAACCAGAAGTCGTCCAAAAAGAACGCGACAAACAAGAAGATTACCAAGCTAAATACGATGCGACAGTCGTACGTATTGAAGAAATGAAGAAATTGGTTAAATAAACAAAGAGACACGGCGGAATACCGTGTTTTTTTGGTATAATGAGTAGCATAAAAGTTATATAGGAGGGTGTATGTTAATTTTTTCTAACATCACTATTTTATTATTGTTCATTATCTCAACGTTTGCTTTATTTGTTAATTCACAAAGTACTATAAAAGCTTTCTTTTATTATTTCTTTTGTGTTTTATTGGTTATATTAAGTTATTATGGTAATATATCTGTGCTGATTACAGAGATTGTTTTGGGGGGGATTGTTGTTCCTGCCACACTTCTTTTGGGAATTGCTTATTCCGATGATGTTAAAAAATGGCAGAAAATATTAGTCCTACCACTTTATGTTATATTATTAATATTATTTTTTTTAAACAAGATTAGTTCAGATTATAGTAAACTATTGCTATTTTTGTTTATTATTTCGTCAATAAGGTTGATTATAAAAGGTATATTTATTTCTTTATCTTCCATACCTTATATTGGGAATAAGGTATATCTATGTGAAAAAAGTTATAATTCAGTGATAAAAAGAATTTTTAATGATTATTTTGGTATATCAGCGATTTTGATTTCATTAGTGATTTATGTTGCTTTATTTTTTAGTGTAAAATTTAATTTTCTTGGGTTGAAATATACAAGCATTATGTCAAAGGTTGATTTTTCTGATGGTCTTTTTTTAGCTTTAAAAAATATTACTCCCATTTTATCACTATATGGAATGTATTTTGCATTTCTTCAATTCGTTGCAAACGGAGCAGATAGAGATATGTATATGGGTGAAAATAAGTTAAATTATATTTTAAATAGATCATTTTCATATCAATTAAGCAAATCAAACTGTTTTTCTTTCTTTATTTTATCATTTGGTATTATTCCATTTTTGACGATTTTTTTTGCTAGAAATAAGTTGTTTATTAATCTGCAAGAAGATATGAGAATAATTTGGCAACTTGATTTTTTGTTCTTGATTGTATTATATGTTTTTTTAGTTATTACAATGATTAAGACAGTTGGAACTTCCATTGAATTAAAAATTGGAAAAGCTAGATGGATAGAAAAACAGATAGAAAATGATATTGAAAATACATATGATTCATTATTTATAGAATGTTTAAGAGCCGGAGAAGCAGATAGGTTATTTATAGGAGTTCGTAAACAGTACAATAAGATGAATAACGACTCAGAAAAGTCCTTATTGATAAAGACTATTTTTGAAAGGATTCAAAAAGAATTGAGAAGTAGAATTCTTGAAAAAAAATGGTCTGAAGTTAAGATCAAAAAGTTATTTAAATTTTATAAGTCATACTGTGAAAAACTTATACAGTTTCTGGATGAGTCCTGTGATAGTATTTCAAATGAAGTTTGGCTATCAGTATTAGACGGTCACCTAAAACTATTGATACAAATGATTAGAAAAGACTTTACGAGTATAATATATAAACAAGAATTATCAATAGAAAAAGAATTTATAGGTTTTAGATTAGATTTATATGTTCCTCTTCATGAATTGCTTATTAGTCAAATTTTAAAAAAAGATGAGGTTGTGATAAGAGTTTTTTCAGATTTTGTTAAACACCACAGAATGTCGTTTGGTAATTACTTTGAAAATAAACAACCCGAATTAAACTGTCAATATATTTATCGAATAAGGGAGTATCAATGGGAAGCTATTGTGAAGAGATTGAAAGATATTGATGAAGATACTGTAGATATTGAAAAAATATTCAGATATGTTACAGAAGATTTTAAAGAATTTCATTCTAAGACATATTTTAATATCTTAAAAAATGATAGAACATATGCTTCGAGCAGAAATAAAAATATTCAAAGTTTAATTTGGAGCATGAATGAAAAATATCAACTTGCATATATGCTCTATCAATTATTGTCAACATATGATAATCAATGGTATGAAAACATAGATTTATATTTCTATTGCAAAAATATAAAAAAAATAATTTCGAATAATAACAATGATAGTAACAAAGTATATGGGGAGTCTAAAAAAATACTTTTAGAGACAAATATTAAATATAAATTTACTGATAGATTCCTAGATATACTCTGGAAAACAAGAAATGATATCATCAAAGATTGGTCTTGGTTCAAACAATTTGAATATAATAATCAATCAAATTTTAAAGTTTTTTTTATTCAATGGATGTTAGGTGATAGATATAGCTATCAAGGTAGATTTAAACTTAATAAGAAAATGCCATTTAGATTTGTTAGCCATAATAATGTTTGTAAAAATAGTGATTTCTTTACAGAAAATGTAAACAGTAAAAGTCAGTATGCTCAATCATTAATTCTAAAGAGACAACTTCAAATAAAAGCTAACCAAAGAAGGGAAGAATTCAGTATCTTCTGTAGCGAATATTTTAGTTTGAGAAGTCACTTCTCAAGTGATTTTGAAAATGATTGTTTAAGTAAGGTGTATAACAACGATCAACTTGAAAATTCTATTGATTATTTGTTATTCAATAGTAATCTGAAATTATCGTCCATTCTTAACAGATTATCAATTAATGGTTTACTGCTTTTAGAGTTTGATTTGAGATGGAATGCTTTCAAGTTTAGTCGTCAAGAATATTACTCAGGAAATACTTTTGCAGTGGAAATGTTCAATGAATACGGTTCGTATTTTTTTCAAAATAATGAACTTTATGATTTTTATATAATAAAAATTGGTGATCCGTTCTACCAAGATATGTTTGAGAATATAGAGTTTTTAAAGAGATTAAAATCTTATATTGAGAGTACTTTAGATAGGCAAATGCTGTCTGTTGAAGTATTTGTTCAATCTCTTTCCAACAAATTAGTAGGTAACAAACTTTCACCTTTAAAACAAGGTCAAATGATTGATTTTATAAAAAATCTTATTATTCAGGATGAATTTAAAGAAAGATTGAATTTCAAGAAGAGAAGGTATCGTTATAAATAGTTATATTTAATTTTTAAGACTAATCACTTATCTATATAAAGCAACAGTAATTCTTCTTATTATACAGACAATAAAGTAGAAGAATCAGTCGTATTTTTTAAATTTATGTTAATTGAAGAGAAGTGTAAAATTATGTATTTGTATTAAAGTGAATTAGTATTAAGATAGATATTTAACTGGTGGTTAAAGGTCGATTTCGTATTGATTTTTATTAGTGACTATCTTGAGAGGAAATAAACAGACATGTAGATTTATTTGGAGAGAGACACTAAATAATCCACCCCCCCCCCTTCAGCTTTCTTTAAGTAACTCAAGCTATACTATGACCATCCTAATAAGTATTGCTGAACATGGTTCGGTAGATCTCACACCTCTGACGCTGAGTCAGACAGTGAAACTTTCTTTTTTTCATAAATCTCCCAAACAAGTCTAATCTCACAAGGTTAGGCTTGTTTTTATGAAATAAGCAGAAAGTTTTTCATTAAAAATAAACGCTTGTGTAAGTAAAATGAAAACGTTAGGCAAAGTCAGTGAAAACGTCTAAAAAACCGTCAATTCATTGACTTTCGTGGAAAATAGGACTAAAATAGCAGGGTAAAAATAATTAAAAAGGAGAATTCTACTATGAATCTAACTATCTTAGCCCTCGGTTTGGCCGTTATGGGTGTATCTCTTGGTGAGGGTATCCTCGTTGCCAATATCGCTAAAGCTGCAGCTCGCCAACCTGAGATGTTTAGCAAACTTCAAACATTGATGTTTACTGGTGTTGCCTTTATCGAAGGTACCTTCTTCGTATTGTTTGCCCTTAGCTACATTGTCTAATAGACAAATAAAAGATGAAGGAGGGATGAGCAGTGGAAACTACAAGTAATCCAACCGTCTCATTATTTGGGATTGATTTTGACTTGACTGTCCTTGCCATGTCTCTCTTGACAGTAATTATCGTTTTTGGAGTGGTTTTTTGGTCAAGTCGTAAGATGACCATTAAACCAAAGGGAAAACAAAATGTGCTTGAGTTCATCTATGAGTTTGTGAACAGTACCATTTCTCAAAATCTTGGGAAATTCACGAAAAATTATAGTTTGCTCTTGTTTGTAATTTTCACCTTTGTTTTTACAGCGAACAACTTAGGTTTGCTTGTATCTGTAAAAAGTGAGCATTACAATTTTTGGACTTCTCCAACATCGAACTTCGGTGTTACTATCACTCTTTCTTTGATTATTACCCTCATTAGTCATATTGAGGGGATCCGTAAAAAAGGGTTTAAAGGCTATCTAAAGGGCTACCTTTCACCATACCCAGCTATGCTCCCAATGAACATTTTGGAACAATTAACCAACCCTGCTTCATTGGCCTTGCGTTTGTTTGGTAACATTTATTCTGGTGAGGTACTTACTGGCTTGATTCTTCAATTGGTGACCTGGTCTGCTTTTGCAGCACCTGTATCCTTTGCTTTGAACCTTGTCTGGGTTGCCTTTTCAGCCTTTATCGGCTTTATCCAAGCCTATGTCTTTATTATCCTAAGTTCAAACTATATTGGTGATAAAGTCAACGAAGAATAATTAAGAAAGGGAGAAATGAAATGTCAATACTTATTAATAGTACGACACTTGGTAATATCATTATCACACTCGGCTCAGTTTTTCTCTTGTATTACCTCATCCGTAAATTCGCATGGGATCAAATTACAGGAATCTTTGCTGCTCGTGAAAAGAAAATTGCCACAGATATTGATAGTGCTGAAAATGCTCGTCAAGAAGCAGAAAGCTTGGCACAAAAACGTCAAGATGAGTTGGCAGGTGCTCGCACTGAGGCAGCTCAAATTATTGATGGGGCCAAGGAAACTGGTAAAACTCAAGAATCTAAAATCATTGCAGAAGCACATGATGAAGCTAAACGCTTGAAAGAAAAAGCAAATCAAGACATCGCCCAAAGCCGTGTGGAAGCACTTGCTGGCGTTAAAGGTGAAGTTGCAGACTTAACTGTCCTCTTGGCGGAAAAAGTTATGAAACAAAACCTTGATGCTAAAGCGCAATCTGACTTGATTGATAGCTATCTTGATCAATTAGGAGATGCTTAATGGATAAGAAAACACAAGCTCTTGTTGAGCAGTATGCCAGAAGCCTGGTAGAAGTCGCTTTTGAACAAGACGCCGTGTCAACAATCCAAGAAGAAGTAAGGCAAATCCTAACAGTTTTTTCTGAAACAAATCTAAAAAACTTCTTGTCGCAGGAAAATGTGACAAGTGAAGCTAAAAAAGAAAGTTTGAGCTTGTTTCAAGAGTCTTGTTCAGTGTATATGAACAATTTTCTTGAGGTAATCTTACTCAATGACCGTGCCAACATTCTCTATGATGTGTTGAAATTGGTCCTTGAGCTCTTTGATCAAGAAGACAATACTTACGATGTTACAGTGACATCAGCAAGTCCCTTGTCTGAGGAACAAAAAGCCCGACTTTTGGCGATTGTTTCACAAAAATTTGAGATTAAGACACGTCGTTTAGTAGAAAAAATTGATGAGGACCTCATCGGAGGATTCGTCATCAAAGCAAAAAATAAGGTTGTTGACACGTCAATTCGCAGTCAATTGCAAACCTTTAAAACGAATTTGAAATAGAAAGTGGTGTGACTTTTGGCAATTAACGCACAAGAAATTAGCGCTTTAATTAAAAAGCAAATTGAAAACTTCCAGCCAAACTTTGACGTCACTGAAACTGGTGTCGTTACCTATATCGGTGACGGTATCGCACGTGCTCGTGGTCTTGATAATGCCATGAGTGGTGAGTTGCTCGAATTTGAAAATGGTGCCTATGGTATGGCCCAAAACCTTGAAACTAATGATGTCGGTATCATTATCTTGGGGGATTTCGTAGCAATTCGTGAAGGCGATATTGTTAAACGTACTGGAAAAATCATGGAAGTTCCAGTTGGTGAAGCCCTTATTGGTCGTGTAGTAAACCCACTTGGGCAACCAGTTGATGGTCTTGGTGACATCGAAACAACAGGTTTCCGTCCAGTTGAAACACCTGCTCCAGGTGTTATGCAACGTAAATCAGTTTCTGAGCCATTGCAAACTGGTCTTAAGGCCATTGATGCCTTGGTTCCAATTGGACGTGGTCAACGTGAGTTGGTCATCGGAGACCGCCAAACTGGTAAAACTTCAGTAGCCATTGATGCTATCTTGAACCAAAAAGGTCAAGATATGATCTGTATCTATGTGGCTATTGGTCAAAAAGAATCAACAGTTCGTACACAAGTAGAAACGCTTCGTAAACATGGTGCTCTTGATTACACAATCGTTGTGACTGCCTCAGCATCACAACCATCACCATTGCTTTACATCGCGCCTTACGCTGGTGTTGCAATGGCTGAAGAGTTCATGTATAACGGAAAACACGTCTTGATTGTTTATGATGATTTGTCTAAACAAGCCGTGGCCTACCGTGAACTTTCATTGCTTCTCCGTCGTCCACCAGGTCGTGAAGCCTACCCAGGGGATGTCTTCTATCTCCACTCACGTCTTTTGGAACGTTCAGCTAAAGTTTCAGATGACCTTGGTGGTGGTTCAATTACTGCCTTGCCAATCATCCAAACGCAAGCCGGAGATATCTCAGCTTATATCGCAACAAACGTTATCTCAATCACAGATGGACAAATCTTCTTGCAAGAAAACTTGTTTAACTCAGGTATTCGTCCAGCCATTGATGCGGGTTCTTCCGTATCACGTGTAGGTGGATCAGCGCAAATTAAAGCGATGAAGAAGGTTGCTGGTACACTTCGTCTTGACTTGGCTTCATATCGTGAACTTGAAGCCTTTACGCAATTTGGTTCAGATTTGGATGCTGCGACTCAAGCGAAATTGAACCGTGGTCGTCGTACAATCGAAGTTTTGAAACAACCGCTTCATAAACCACTTCCAGTTGAGAAACAAGTTGTTATCCTTTACGCTTTGACACACGGTTTCTTGGATAGTGTTCCGGTTGATCAAATCTTGGATTTTGAAGAAGCACTCTATGACTACTTTGATAGTCACCATGAGGATATCTTTGAAACTATTCGTACGACTAAGGATCTTCCTGAGGAATCTGTACTTAATGAAGCTATCCAAGCTTTCAAAGATCAATCAGAATACAAATAGAAATAGGGAGGACAGCATATGGCAGGCTCTCTAAGAGAAATCCAAGCAAAAATTGCTTCAACAAAGAAAACGAGTCAGATCACAGGAGCCATGCAAATGGTTTCTGCCTCAAAATTGACACGTTCTGAGCAAGCTGCTAAAGATTTCCAAATCTATGCCTCAAAAATTAGACAGATCACAACAGATCTTCTACATTCAGAATTGATTAATGGTTCGTCAAATCCAATGTTGGATGCACGCCCAGTTCGTAAGACAGGTTACATTGTCATTACTTCAGATAAAGGACTTGTTGGAGGTTATAACTCAACAATTCTTAAAGCTGTGTTGGACATGATTAAACGTGACCATGATTCTGAAGATGAATATGCTATCATTTCTATTGGTGGAACAGGTTCAGATTTCTTCAAGGCTCGTAACATGAATGTTGCTTTTGAACTTCGTGGCCTTGAAGATCAACCTAGTTTTGATCAAGTCGGAAAAATCATTTCTAAAGCTGTAGGAATGTATCAAAATGAACTTTTTGATGAACTCTATGTGTGCTATAACCACCATGTTAACAGTTTGTCTAGCGAAGTTCGTGTGGAACAAATGCTTCCTATCGCTGATTTGGATCCCAATGAATCAGAAGGTCATGTGTTGACCAAGTTTGAATTGGAACCAGATCGTGACACTATTTTGGATCAACTCTTACCACAATATGCGGAGAGTCTTATCTACGGTGCTATCGTAGATGCCAAAACAGCTGAGCACGCAGCGGGTATGACTGCAATGCAGACAGCCACTGATAATGCTAAGAACGTGATTAACGATTTGACAATCCAATATAACCGTGCGCGTCAAGCTGCCATCACTCAGGAAATTACTGAAATTGTTGGTGGTGCAAGTGCACTTGAATAGCAGAGATTTGTCTTAATTAGACACACATGAAAAAGGGATGATTGTCATCCAAAAAACTATCATAAGGAGAAAACAATGAGCTCAGGCAAAATTGCTCAGGTTGTTGGTCCTGTTGTAGACGTAGCGTTTGCAGCCGGTGATAAACTCCCTGAGATTAACAATGCATTGGTCGTTTATACTGATGAACAAAAGTCTAAACGTATCGTGCTCGAAGTAGCTCTTGAACTTGGAGAAGGTGTGGTTCGTACCATTGCCATGGAATCTACTGATGGATTGACTCGTGGACTAGAAGTTCTGGACACTGGTCGTCCAATCAGCGTTCCTGTTGGTAAAGATACCCTTGGACGTGTCTTTAACGTTCTTGGTGATACCATTGACTTGGAAGCACCTTTTGCAGAAGATGCAGAGCGTGAACCAATTCACAAAAAAGCACCAACTTTCGATGAATTGTCAACATCTACTGAAATCCTTGAAACAGGGATTAAAGTTATCGACTTGCTTGCCCCTTACCTTAAAGGTGGTAAAGTCGGACTCTTTGGTGGTGCCGGTGTTGGTAAAACCGTTCTTATTCAAGAGTTGATTCACAACATTGCCCAAGAGCACGGTGGTATTTCCGTGTTTACAGGTGTTGGTGAACGTACACGTGAAGGTAATGACCTTTACTGGGAAATGAAAGAATCTGGCGTTATTGAGAAAACAGCCATGGTCTTCGGTCAAATGAACGAACCACCTGGAGCACGTATGCGTGTTGCTCTTACTGGTTTGACAATTGCGGAATACTTCCGTGATGTTGAAGGTCAAGACGTGCTTCTCTTCATCGATAACATCTTCCGTTTCACTCAAGCAGGTTCTGAGGTTTCTGCCCTTCTTGGTCGTATGCCATCAGCCGTTGGTTACCAACCTACACTTGCTACTGAAATGGGTCAATTGCAAGAACGTATCACATCAACTAAAAAAGGTTCTGTTACATCAATCCAAGCCATCTACGTTCCAGCCGATGACTATACTGACCCAGCGCCAGCTACAGCATTTGCTCACTTGGATTCAACAACCAACCTTGAACGTAAGTTGACACAAATGGGTATTTATCCAGCCGTTGACCCATTGGCATCAAGCTCACGTGCCCTTTCACCTGAAATTGTTGGTGAAGAACACTATGCTGTTGCGACTGAAGTTCAACGTGTGCTTCAACGTTACCGTGAATTGCAAGATATTATCGCTATCCTTGGTATGGATGAATTGTCAGACGAAGAAAAAACATTGGTTGGACGTGCTCGTCGTATCCAATTCTTCTTGTCACAAAACTTCAACGTTGCTGAACAGTTTACAGGTCAACCAGGTTCTTATGTTCCAGTTGCTGAAACCGTTCGTAGCTTTAAAGAAATCCTTGAAGGTAAATATGACAATCTTCCAGAAGATGCCTTCCGTAGCGTAGGTCCAATTGAGGATGTAGTAGCTAAAGCTAAAGCTATGGGCTACTAATGAGGTGAAGATATGGCACAAATGACCGTACAAGTGGTAACTCCGGATGGTCTCAAATATGACCACCATGCCAGCTTTATCCACGCGGTTACTAAAGATGGTCAAATTGGTATCTTGCCAGGCCATATTAACTTGATTGCGCCACTTGAAGTGGATGAACTCAAGGTTCGTCGTGTGGATGACGAGAGTCACGTCGATTGGATTGCCGTAAACGGTGGTATCATCGAAGTTAAAGATGATTTTATTACTATCGTTGCCGATTCAGCAGAACGTGAACGCGACATTGACGTTTCTCGTGCCGAACGTGCCAAGCAACGTGCCGAACGTGACTTGGAAGAAGCAACTAAATCTGACCGTATTGATGAAGTTCAACGTGCTCAGGTTGCTCTCCGTCGAGCACTTAATCGTATCAGTGTCGGTACAAAATAAGATAAACAAAAAACGAGACTTAGGTCTTGTTTTTTGTTTGTAGTAAGAGAAAACATGAGAAGCAGCAAGGTTATCAAAGAAAGCTCATTGTAAAACCTATCTGAAGGTAAGTTAAAAAATTAGATTTCCAGTCTTGAAAACGGTTAATTTAGCTTTTACTTTAGTTTAAGGTATCAAAGTGTTATAATATAAGCTGTTAGCTTTATATTTTTAGAAAGAATGTAGAGTAACGTAATAGAAAGTATGAGTTTTTTAAAGATATGAAAATTGAAAAGAAGCATCTTTTAGATTACACCATCTTGATACCTTATTTAATCTTATCCGTGGTTGGTTTGATAGTAGTGTATTCAACAACGAGTGCTCGTTTAGTAGCCTTGGGTGCCAATCCCTTCGCGTCTGTTGTGAACCAAGGAGCCTTTTGGTTGGTATCCTTGTTCTCTATTTTTTTCATCTACCGACTGAAATTGAACTTTCTCAGGAAAGATAAGCTTTTGGGTGTTGTTATTGCCTTTGAGATTTTACTTTTGGTCATTGCCAAATTTTTCACCAGGGAAATCAATGGTGCCAATGGTTGGATTGTGCTTGGACCCTTGTCTTTCCAACCAGCAGAGTACCTTAAGATCATTGTTGTCTGGTTCTTGGCACACACTTTTTCAAAAAAACAGTCTGCTATAGAACGTTATGACTACCAAGCCTTGACGAAGAATAGATGGATTCCTAGGAATGGTAAGGAACTTAATGACTGGCGTGTTTATTTGCTTGTAATGATTGGTTTGGTTGCTATCCAACCTGACTTGGGTAATGCGGCTATCATTGTGTTGACTACGGTAGTTATGTTTTCAATTTCTGGTGTTGGCTACCGTTGGTTCACGGCCTTATTTGCAGGCATTGTAGGGATTTCATCAGCCTTCCTTGGTTTAATTGCCTTGGTTGGGGTTCAAACCATGGCTAAGGTACCTATCTTCGGTTATGTTGCCAAGCGTTTCGCAGCATATTTTAATCCGTTCAAGGATTTGACTGGATCTGGTCTCCAGCTATCTCATTCCTACTATGCTATGAGTAATGGGGGCTGGTTCGGTCTTGGACTTGGAAATTCGATTGAAAAAACTGGTTATCTCCCAGAAGCTACAACAGACTTTGTGTTTTCAATTGCAATTGAAGAGTTAGGTCTTATCGGAGCTGGCTTGATTCTGGCCCTCCTCTTTTTCCTCATTCTTCGTATTATGATTGTGGGAGTAAAGGCACGAAATCCTTTTAACTCTATGATGGCATTGGGTGTAGGTGCCTTAATGCTAATGCAGGTCTTCGTTAACATCGGAGGAATCTCAGGGCTAATTCCATCAACAGGGGTTACCTTCCCCTTCCTTTCGCAAGGAGGTAACTCTCTTTTAGTGACTTCAGTTGGGATAGCCTTTGTCTTGAACATCGCTGCTAATGAAAAGCGTGATAATATTGTTCAAGCGATTGAGGATGAGTTATCTCAGACTCAAGAATTGGAAAATCAAGATGAAAAAATCGTACCTTTAAGAAGAAGTCGTTAATACGGCTTCTTTTTTCGTTAGATGGTGTTAGGCAGTAGTATGAATATAGTGAAAGCTAATAGGAGCAGTAGAAATAGAATTATTGAAAGGAATATTTGTAATTACTCTAAAGAAAAACTGAAAACTATATAAAATACTTGCAATTCTATGACATTTTGATAGAATAGTAGAGTAAAGTTAGACTGTATTGCCTACTGTCTATCTATAAAATATATTTTATTGGAGGCTTTTCCTAAATGGCAAAAGAAAAATACGATCGTAGTAAACCACACGTTAACATTGGTACAATCGGACACGTTGACCACGGTAAAACTACTTTGACAGCTGCTATCACAACTGTATTGGCTCGTCGTCTTCCTAGCGCAGTTAACACACCAAAAGACTACGCTTCAATCGACGCTGCACCAGAAGAACGTGAACGCGGTATCACAATCAACACTGCACACGTTGAGTATGAAACTGAAAAACGTCACTACGCTCACATCGACGCGCCAGGACACGCGGACTACGTTAAAAACATGATCACTGGTGCCGCTCAAATGGACGGTGCGATCCTTGTAGTAGCATCTACTGACGGACCAATGCCACAAACTCGTGAGCACATCCTTCTTTCACGTCAGGTTGGTGTTAAACACCTTATCGTCTTCATGAACAAAGTTGACTTGGTTGACGATGAAGAATTGCTTGAATTGGTTGAAATGGAAATCCGTGACCTTCTTTCAGAATACGATTTCCCAGGTGATGACATTCCAGTTATCCAAGGTTCAGCTCTTAAAGCTCTTGAAGGTGATTCTAAATACGAAGACATCATCATGGACTTGATGAACACTGTTGACGAATACATTCCAGAACCAGAACGTGACACTGACAAACCATTGTTGCTTCCAGTCGAAGACGTATTCTCAATCACTGGTCGTGGTACTGTTGCTTCAGGACGTATCGACCGTGGTGTTGTTCGTGTCAATGACGAAGTTGAAATCGTTGGTCTTAAAGAAGAAATCCAAAAAGCAGTTGTTACTGGTGTTGAAATGTTCCGTAAACAACTTGACGAAGGTATTGCCGGAGATAACGTCGGTGTCCTTCTTCGTGGTATCCAACGTGATGAAATCGAACGTGGTCAAGTATTGGCTGCACCTGGTTCAATCAACCCACACACTAAATTCAAAGGTGAAGTTTACATCCTTTCTAAAGAAGAAGGTGGACGTCACACTCCATTCTTCAACAACTACCGTCCACAGTTCTACTTCCGTACAACTGACGTAACAGGTTCAATCGAACTTCCTGCAGGTACTGAAATGGTTATGCCTGGTGATAACGTGACTATCGACGTTGAGTTGATTCACCCAATCGCCGTTGAACAAGGTACAACATTCTCTATCCGTGAAGGTGGACGTACTGTTGGTTCAGGTATTGTATCTGAAATCGAAGCTTAATTAATATTAAGTTCCCAATACAATTATTCGTCAGACAATAATTGAGAGAGTCGAGTTTACTCGGCTCTTTTTGGTGTTTGAAAATGTTTGTATTCTATACTTTTAAACTGTTTAAGGTCCTTAAGCTAAGTTTTGATAGTGATAAATAGACATAAAGCAGATCGAGTTTTCGGAATTTTCCTAAAATCCTAGTAATAGTAAGGGATTTGTGATAAAATAAACGAGTAAATAAATAAAAGAAGAGGTATGTGAAATGTCACGTAAACCATTTATCGCTGGTAACTGGAAAATGAACAAAAATCCAGAAGAAGCAAAAGCATTCGTTGAAGCTGTAGCATCAAAACTTCCTTCATCAGATCTTGTTGAAGCTGGTATCGCAGCTCCTGCAGTTGACTTGACAGCTGTACTTGCCGCTGCTAAAGGTTCAAACCTTAAAGTTGCTGCACAAAACACTTACTTTGAAAATGCTGGTGCCTTCACTGGTGAAACTAGCCCACAAGTTTTGAAAGAAATCGGTACTGACTACGTTGTTATCGGTCACTCAGAACGTCGTGACTACTTCCACGAAACTGATGAAGACATCAACAAAAAAGCTAAAGCAATCTTTGCTAATGGTATGCTTCCAATCATCTGTTGTGGTGAATCACTTGAAACTTACGAAGCTGGTAAAGCAGCAGAATTCGTAGGTGCTCAAGTTTCAGCTGCTCTTGCTGGATTGACTGCAGAACAAGTAGCTTCAACAGTAATCGCCTACGAACCAATCTGGGCTATCGGTACTGGTAAATCAGCTTCACAAGACGACGCACAAAAAATGTGTAAAGTTGTTCGTGACGTTGTAGCTGCTGACTTTGGTCAAGAAGTTGCCGACAAAGTACGTGTTCAATACGGTGGATCAGTTAAACCTGAAAACGTTGCTGAATACATGGCTTGTCCAGACGTTGACGGAGCTCTTGTAGGTGGTGCATCACTTGAAGCTGAAAGCTTCTTGGCATTGCTTGACTTCGTTAAATAATTTTAGATAAAGTCGAGGTTTCCCTCGGCTTTTTTGTTTTTTGATGAATAGATTTAATAATTGCTTGGGATAGGACAAATGCTATTGGTTTGTAAAAACGAACGCTTTAGGTCCTGTATTTTATAGGTTTAGGGTCTCACAAATAGAATTGGACTGCCCAAAGAGATAGATAATATGCTATAATTAAAATAGTATAACTAGAGCTCAGACGCTAATAGTCTGTATGCTCCGCATTTTTTCCCAAAAAAGGAGAGTTAGAATCATGACTTTTGATGCAATTGACCAAATGGCGGTCAGCACTATTCGTTCGCTTTCGATCGAGGCCATTCAAGCCGCGAATTCTGGGCACCCAGGTCTTCCTATGGGTGCAGCGCCAATGGCTTATGTACTTTGGAACCATGTGATGAATGTTAATCCAAAGACTAGCCGTAACTGGACAAACCGTGACCGTTTTGTTCTTTCTGCAGGTCATGGTTCTGCCTTGCTTTATAGTCTCTTGCACCTTTCTGGCTACGACGTGACAATGGACGACTTGAAGAACTTCCGTCAATGGGGATCTAAGACTCCAGGTCACCCTGAAGTTAACCATACAGATGGTGTTGAAGCGACTTCAGGACCTCTTGGTCAAGGGATTGCTAATGCTGTAGGTATGGCAATGGCTGAAGCGCACTTGGCAGCTAAATTTAACAAACCTGGTTTTGATATTGTTGACCATTATACTTATGCCCTCCATGGCGATGGTTGTTTGATGGAAGGTGTTTCTCAAGAAGCTGCTAGTCTTGCTGGTCACCTTAAACTTGGTAAGTTGGTACTTCTTTACGATTCAAATGATATCTCACTTGATGGACCAACTTCAATGGCTTTCACAGAAGATGTTAAGGCTAAGTTTGAAGCTTATGGTTGGCAACACATTCTTGTTAAAGATGGTAATGATTTGGAAGCTATTGCTAAAGCTATTGAAGAAGCTAAGGCTGAGACAGATAAACCATCTATTATCGAAGTTAAGACAATCATTGGTTACGGAGCTGAAGGCCAAGGAACATCAGCTGTCCACGGTGCTCCAATTGGTCAAGACGGCATTGATCACGCAAAAGATGTTTATGGTTATGATGCCCCAGCCTTTACAGTTCCAGATGAAGTCGCTCGTCGTTTCGAAGTTGGTATTAAATTCCGTGGTGAAGCTGCTGAAAATGCTTGGCAAACTAAATTTGCAGAATATGAAGCTGCTTACCCAGAATTGGCTGCGGAATACAAGGCTGCCTTTGCGAATGAACCTGTACACGTTGACTTGAATGCTCATGAATTGGGTTCAGCAGTAGCTAGCCGTGTGTCAAGCCAACAAGCTATCCAACAGATTTCTAAACAAGTTCCTTCATTCTGGGGAGGTTCAGCAGACCTTTCAGCTTCTAACAATACTATGGTTAAGGCTGAGTCTGATTTCCAAGCAGACAACTATGCTGGACGTAATATTTGGTTCGGTGTACGTGAGTTTGCTATGGCTGCAGCAATGAATGGTATTGCTCTTCATGGTGGTACTCGTGTTTATGGTGGTACTTTCTTCGTCTTCTCAAACTACTTGCTTCCAGCAGTA
Source organism: Streptococcus sp. cx1 (assembly GCF_052384325.1). Taxonomy (NCBI): domain Bacteria; kingdom Bacillati; phylum Bacillota; class Bacilli; order Lactobacillales; family Streptococcaceae; genus Streptococcus; species Streptococcus sp. cx1. The sequence continues at coordinate 126,373 of NZ_JBQSUN010000001.1, forward strand.
CGTATGGCAGCTCTTCAAAACTTGCCAGTAACTTATGTTATGACTCACGACTCAGTAGCAGTTGGTGAAGATGGACCTACTCACGAACCAATCGAACAATTGGCAAGTGTGCGTTCAATGCCTAACCTTAACGTTATCCGTCCTGCAGATGGTAATGAAACTAATGCTGCGTGGAAACGTGCCTTGGCTGAGACTGAACGTCCAACAATGCTAGTTTTGACACGTCAAAACTTGCCAGTCCTTGATGGTACAGCTGAAAATGCCGAAGCTGGTGTCAATAAAGGGGCTTACATCATCTCAGAAGCTAAAGGTGATCTTGATGGTATCATCATTGCGACAGGTTCTGAAGTGAAATTGGCTCTTGATACTCAAGCGGCTCTTGAAGCTGAAGGAGTGCATGTCCGTGTTGTTTCAATGCCATCACAAAATCTCTTTGATGAACAAGATGCTGCATATAAAGAAGAAGTTCTTCCAGCAGCTGTTACAAAACGTTTGGCTATCGAAGCTGGAACTAGCTTTGGTTGGGGCAAATATGTTGGTCTTGCAGGTAAAACACTTACTATTGATACTTGGGGTGCCTCAGCACCTGGTGACCGTATCTTTAAAGAATATGGATTCACTGTTGAAAATGCAAGTCAACTTTACAAATCATTGTAAGAAAAGAATGAGCTTGGCTAGTCCAAGTTCTTTTTTGTAAATTTCATACAGAACTTGACTTTTTAGGACATAGTGTTAGAATGACTGTGTCAGCCGATTTAGCTCAGTTGGTAGAGCAACGCACTCGTAACGCGTAGGTCACAGGTTCGAAACCTGCAATCGGCATGGTCAGAAGTATTCAGATAGAAACAGGGGTTTTTAGAAACCTCTGTTTTCTTTTGCCCTTGATTGTTCATTTGAGCTAAAATTTGATAAAATAGAAAGTAAAGAAATCAAAAAGGAAGTATCATGTCAAAAGGGTTATTAATCTCAATCGAAGGGCCAGATGGTGCTGGAAAGACAACAGTTTTGGAGGCACTTTTACCTCGTCTTAGAGAAGCCTATCCAGCCAAAGTCGTGACGACACGTGAACCAGGAGGAGTAGCTATTGCAGAGCAAATCCGTGAGGTTATTCTGGATGTAGATAATACGGCTATGGATGCTAAGACAGAGCTCTTGCTCTATATTGCTGCTCGCCGTCAACATCTGGTTGAGAAGGTTTTGCCAGAGCTTGAAAAGGGCAATATGGTCATCATGGATCGCTTTATTGATTCATCAGTTGCCTATCAAGGTACTGGTCGTGGCTTGAATCAGAATGAGATTGCCTGGTTAAATGCCTATGCGACTGATGGGTATAAACCTGATGTGACCCTATTGTTTGATGTGGATTCTGAGACTGGTTTGGACCGCATTGCAGCTAGCGGCGAACGTGAAGTCAATCGGTTGGATTTAGAGAAACTTGACCTACATCAGCGTGTACGTCAAGGTTATTTGGATTTGGCACAGGCTGAACCAGAACGTATCAAGCTAATTGATGCCTCACAGGCTTTTGAGGATGTTGTAGAGCAAGCTTGGAATGTAATTAAAGACTATTTATAAGGAGCAAGATGAAGTTAGCTGAAAGTCAAAGCAAACTATTTGAAGAGTTTTCACAAATTATCAGAGAAAATCGTTTGAGTCATGCTTATTTGTTTTCGGGTGATTTTGGAAGTCTCGACATGGCTATTTGGCTAGCACAGAGTCGGTTTTGTCTGACTCCTGAGAATGGTCTACCTTGTGGTCACTGTCGTCCCTGTCGCTTGATTGCACAAGGGGACTTTTCTGATGTTAAATTAGTAGAGCCACAAGGACAGATTATTAAGACGGACACGATTCGTCAGTTGACTAGAGAGTTTAGTCAATCGAGTTTTGAGGGGCAGGCTCAGGTTTTTATCATTCGGGATGCAGATAAGATGCACGTCAATGCTGCTAACAGTCTTTTAAAGTTTATTGAAGAACCTCAAAGTCAGATTTATATTTTTCTTTTGACAGCTGATGATAGTCGTATGTTACCGACGATTAAAAGCCGAGCTCAACTCTTTTATTTTCCAAAGAATCGGGCTTATCTGGAAGAGTTGTTGCAGAAGGAAGGCTTGTTGCTGACACAAGCCAAAGTGTTGGCGGACTTTGCTAAAGATGATGTTCAGGCTTTAGACTTAGCTAAAGATAATAAGATTCTTGATCTGATTAATACAGTAGAGCGTTTCACACAGTCCCTGCTATCTAATCAGGACCTGCTTTATTTGGACGTTGCAAAACTGGCTGTCCAGTGTAGTGAAAAGTCGGAACAAGAGATGGTCTGGGCTTTTTTAACTTATCAATTGGGGAAGGATATACAAAATCCACAAGCAAGACGATGGCTAGACTTAGTTTATGAGGCACGAAAAATGTGGCTAGCTAATGTCAGCTTTCAAAATGCGATGGAGTATATGGTATTATCATGACAGAAGTCATTGGAATAAAATTTGAAGAAACTGGAGCAGTAGAATACGTTGTTCCTGATAAAAATTACGCCAAAGATGACTTTGTAGTCGTTTTGGAGAAAAAAGATAAGCGCCTAGCTCAGGTTGTCATGGAAAACACTGATTTTCCTGAAGTTAGTTTGCCTACTGATTTGAACCGAGTTGAAGGCCTAGCCGGAGAGAGGGATTTTGCCAGATATGATGAAAATCTTTTGAAGGCTGAAAAGAGTATGTCTGTGGTGGCTGATTTAATCACTCAAAATCAACTAGATATGAAAGTGGTTGACATCGTTTTTCCTCTAAATAGCTCTTATGTACTGATTAGTTTTGTGGCTGAAAAGAGAGTCGATTTTCGTCAGTTGCTCAAGGATTTGGCAGCTTACTTTAAGACACGCATTGAGTTGCGTCAAATTTCAAGTCGTGAGGAATCAAAAATCTATGGTGGCTTAGGACCTTGTGGCCGGGCACTTTGTTGTTCTAGTTTTTTGGGTGAATTCCCACCAGTATCGATTAAGATGGCTAAAAATCAGAGTTTATCTTTGAATTCTGGTAAGATGAATGGGGTCTGTGGTCGACTTATGTGTTGTCTCAGTTATGAAGATGACTTTTACCGAGATAGCAAGGCTAGTTATCCTGATTTGGGTGATGAAATTGAAACCAAGGATGGGAAAGGTCAAGTTGTTGCCATTGATGTGATTGCAGGGACTATTAAGGTTGTGTTTGAAAAAGGGCGTGCGCCCCTAATTTATGGAGTGGAGGAAGTTCAGCTAAATGGAAAAGCGTGAATTGTATGATAAGTTCGAAGAATTATCACAAAATTTGATGTCAATGTTGGCAGAAGTAGAAGCAATTAAGGCGAACTTCTCAGGGATTCTTGATGAGAATACAGCCCTCAAGTTGGAAAACGACAAGTTGCGTGAACACTTGAGTCAAGTGGTTCAAGAGGAGACAGGAACTAAGATGTCTCATGGCAAGGTGAACCTCGAGGCCATTTATGATGATGGATTCCATATTTGTCCAGATTTTTATGGTCAACGTCGTGATAATAATGAGGCTTGTGGCTTCTGTGCAGAATTGTTGTACGGAGATTAAGCATGCAGGTTCAAAAGAGTTTTAAGGGGCAGTCTAACTACGGTACCCTCTACCTGGTTCCCACACCTATTGGGAATTTGCAGGATATGACTTTTCGCAGTGTTCAAATCTTGAAAGAGGTAGACCTTATTTGTGCAGAGGACACGCGCAATACGGGTCTCTTGCTCAAGCATTTTGAGATTGAAACCAAGCAGTATTCTTTTCATGAGCACAATGCCTATGAGAAAATTCCAGATTTACTGGAGCGTTTGAAGTCAGGTCTTTCTTTGGCTCAGGTTTCTGATGCGGGTATGCCTTCCATTTCGGATCCTGGGCATGATTTGGTCAAAGCCGCCATTGCTGAGGATATTCCTGTGGTGGCCTTACCGGGAGCATCGGCTGGTATTACAGCCTTGATTGCCAGTGGTTTAGCACCCCAACCTCATATTTTTTATGGCTTCCTGCCTCGTAAAAAGGGACAGCAGATTGATTTCTTCAAGGAAAAAGTATCTTATCCTGAGACACAGATTTTTTACGACTCACCATACCGTGTGGCGGATACCCTTGAAAATATGCATGAGGTCTATGGCGATCGTCAAGTAACGCTAGTTCGAGAATTAACCAAGCTTTATGAAGAGTACCAGCGAGGGTCAATTTCAGAAATTTTAGATTATATTGCTAGTAATCCTCTCAAGGGAGAATGTTTACTGATTGTGGCTGGAGCTTCTGAAAATGATAGGGAAGAAAATCTAACATCAGATGTTACGCCAGTAGAGGCTGTTGAAGCTTTAATTGCTTCTGGCATGAAACCTAATCAGGCTATAAAAACCGTTGCTAAAGAGCGAAAAATAAACAGACAAGAGCTTTATAACCTTTTTCATGGGGTTTAAGAGGCTCCTTTTTTTGTGGCGACATAAGATGTCAGAAAAGAAAGAATTATCAAAAAATTCCGTAAATACGCTTGTTTATCTCATGTTTTTGTGTTATATTATCTGACATAAAATAATTTGAGAATTGGAGTGGTTTCATGGATACAGGTAGCAGTGCCTTTATATTGATTTGTTCAGCCATGGTTTGTTTGATGACACCGGCCTTGGCTTTCTTCTATGGTGGGCTCGGACGTCGTAAGAATGTTATCAATACCATGATGATGTCTGTTCTTCCCTTAGCTATAGCTTCTCTCTTGTGGATTGTTGCTGGCTACTCGCTTTCTTTTGGCGGTCATGGGAACATCTTCGGTAATTTCAGTCACCTTTTTTTAAATGGCGTGTCTGAAACTGCCTCAAGTCGTGGTCTAACCATTCCTGATATGCTGTTTGCTGCTTTTCAGATGATGTTTTCAATTATCTGTGTGGCGATTTTGACGGGTTCAGTGGTAGGAAGGATGCGCTTTACACCTTTAGCCATCTTTGTTGTCTTTTGGTTGATTCTTGTCTACTATCCATTTGCACATATGGTTTGGGACGAAGGGCTCCTTGCTAAATGGGGGACAATTGACTTCGCAGGTGGTGATGTGGTTCATATTACCTCTGGGGTATCAGCCTTGGTTTTGGCAATCGTTGTTGGTAAACGCCGTGATTTTGGCATTTTAGAACACCGTCCTCATAATGTTCCTTTTGTTCTATTGGGAGCGGGTCTCTTATGGTTTGGTTGGTTTGGATTTAATGCAGGATCAGCCTTGGCTGCTAATGGCTTGGCAGTGCACGCGCTAGTAACCACCCATGTTTCAGCTGCTGCAGCCATGTTTTCATGGTTGGCAATTGAAAAACATGTCACAGGACATCCATCCTTGGTTGGTGGTTCAACCGGTTTGGTGGCAGGACTGGTTGCAATCACACCTGGAGCAGGTTTTGTTTCAATTTGGAGCGCTATTCTAATTGGTCTTATGGTTAGTCCGATTTGTTTCTATGCTATTTCTGTCTTGAAGAAACGTTTTGCCTATGATGATGCTTTGGATGCTTTTGGTTGCCACGGTGTTGGAGGTATCTTTGGTGGTTTGGCTACTGCGATTTTTACGACACCAGATTTAGCCCTAGATAAGGCCAATATTGGCTTGATTTATGGAAAGGCCCATCTCTTTGTTGTGACCATTTTGGCTATTGTCTTTACAGCTATTTGGTCTGCTCTTGTGACCTATGGTATTATTAAAGTAATTGCTCATTATATGCCTTTGCGTGTTAGTGACCGTGATGAAGCTATTGGTCTTGATGACTGTGAACACAAAGAGACAGCCTATCCAACCTTTATGGGCTTAGATTCGTAGGAGAATACAGATGAAAAAAGTAGAAGCGATTATTCGTTCGGATAAATTGGAAGATTTGAAAAATGCCTTGACTGGTAGTGGCTTGGCCAAGGGGATGACTGTAAGTCAAGTTCTGGGTTACGGTAATCAACGTGGCTTTGCAGAGTTTGTTCGTGGACAGCGCATTGTTCCAACCTTACTAGCTAAGGTTAAGGTTGAAATTGTAGTCAAAGATCTAGCGGTTGACGAGGTTGTTGATGCCATTCGGAACGCCGTGGCGACTGGAGATGTTGGTGACGGGAAAATCTTCATCATTCCCATTGATGATGTTATCCGTATCCGTACTGGCGAACGTAGTGGAGATGCAATATAGGAATAATAGAGACTTAAACCAGTTGGTTTGGGTCTTTTTTAGTGATTTTTGATATACTTAGGAGAGTTAGTATGATTTGAGGGGGTGACCGATTGGCGAAAGGAAAAAAGAAAAGTAAGTCTAAAGCTAGACCTAAGAAAACTAAAAAGAAACAGAAGTCTTTCTTGCTCTTTCCTAAATTTTTCCAAAAGTGGAGTCTGATTTTTATCGGCCTATTTGCCTTATTGGGACTCCTAGCTAGTTTAAATTTTCCAAGGTTGACCATGGAAAAGAACATGACGTCTACGGATGAGACGACGGTTGCTTTTATTGCTGAGATTGGTGAGACGTCGCGCTATTTGGCAGCTAGAAATGATCTTTATGCATCTGTTATGATAGCTCAGGCCATCTTGGAATCTGACTCTGGACAATCTACTTTGAGTCAGAAGCCGTCCTATAACTTCTTTGGGATTAAGGGGGACTACAATGGTCAAAGTGTGACCCTACCGACCTGGGAGGATGATGGTAAGGGCAATCCTTACTATATTGATGCGGCTTTTCGTTCTTATGGTTCTGTGGAAAATTCTTTACAGGACTATGTGGATTTCCTTGAGGGAAGCTACTATGTAGGGGTGCACCGTTCCAAGACTAAGAATTATAAGGATGCAACAGCAGCCCTAACAGGGGTCTACGCTACGGACACAACCTATGGAGACAAATTAAACAGCATCATTGAACAATATCAGTTAACCATTTATGACACTTATTAGGGTCGAAGGAGAGTAAAATGAATCAGAACCAAGTGAAACTCATTGCAATAGATATGGACGGAACACTCTTGGATAGCCAAAAAGAGATCCCTGAAGAGAATATTAAGGCTATTCAAGAAGCAGCTGCGGCAGGTATCAAAATTGTCCTTTGTACAGGACGCCCACGTTCAGGCATTCTTCCCCATTTTGAGAAATTAGGACTGAGTGAAGAAGAGTACATTATCATGAATAATGGCTGTTCAACTTATGAGACAAAAAATTGGAAGTTGCTTCAATATGAAAGTTTATCTCGCTCCGAGATGGAAGAACTCTTGCAGGCTTGCGAAGACTTCCCAGAGGTGGCTCTAACCTTTACTGGTGAAAAAACTTACTATGTTGTGGGCGATGAGGTGCCTGAGCTAGTAGCATATGATGCTGGGACTGTTTTCACAGAAGCAAAAGCTAGGAGTTTGGAAGAAATCTTTGCGGAAGGGCAAGTGATTTTCCAAGCCATGTATATGGCTGATTCTGAACCTTTGGATGCCTTCCAAAATGCTGTGCAAGACAGACTTGATCAGAGCTATAGCACAGTTCGTAGCCAAGAATATATCTTTGAAATCATGCCACAGGGGGCAACTAAGGCCAGCGGACTTAAGCATTTAGCGGAAAAACTTGGAATTGCTCCAGATCAAATCATGGCTCTGGGTGATGCTGCTAATGACCTTGAAATGCTTCAATTCGTCGGTCAAAGTGTTGCCATGGGTAATGCTAGTGACGACATTAAAGAGTTGTGTAAGTATGTGACCTTGACAAATGACGAGGCAGGTGTAGCTCACGCTATTCGTACTTGGGCTTTATAAGAAAAAGACCTTTAGCTTCTATCTGCTAAAGGTTTTTTGATTTTGGATAATGGCAATGAGAGTGGTTAGTGTGATGGTAATATCAGTTATGGCAGCGGGGTAGGCCTGAATGGTCAAATCGTAAATCAGCCAGAGTAACATATTCTCAATGATGACCCAGCGAAGCCACTGAAGGTTTGGTGTGGCAGCAATCGCTAAACTATAAGAGACTGAAGAGATGATTGGCAGATAGCCAATAAGTCCAAGCTGATTGAGATAGGTTCCTACAATGATTTGAATAATGATGAGGATGGTCAAGATAGTCTTGGTCATCTTCTTTTTGACCATCAAGCTATTACGTATGATGGAAATACTAATGGTTAAAGCACCGGTATAGCCACCCAATAAGAGGTTGGCAATAGCAGTAAAAATGTAGTCGGTAATTTGCCAGACCAGCATTTTATGTTTTGATTTTGCAAAAGAGGAAATAGCGACACAGAGAGCTCCGATGGCTGAGAATACTTGTGCTAGAAGATAGATTGTCATGATATAACTTTCAATTTTTGTCTCCATTATATCACAAGGATTCAAGAGATTTTCATCTCTTTTTTAGAATTTACAATCCTAATATGTTAACGCTTACATTAGAAAATGATATAATAAAAGTGTAGAAAAGATTATTCCCTTAAAAGTAGAGAGAACCCAATGTTGCCTTGTAACATAGGTCCTATCTTTACTTTTTGCGATAGACTAGAAATGAGGAAATAATTATGAAAAACAAATTTTCCCAAGCAATCGTGCTTTCCATGGTTACCCTTTCCTCAATGGTTTTGCTGACGGCCTGTTCCAGCCATAAGGAATCGAGTTCAGCAGATAAGACGCCTAAGAGTAGCCAGGTGACCTCATCAAGTAAGGCTAAAACATCCAGTAAAGATAGCGGTAAGACTAGCAAGTCTAGTGCTAAGGCCAAGGAATCTTCGGGTGCAAAGACGGAGTCTTCAAGCACGCAAAGTAGTCAAAAGGCTTCTGTCCCAAGTTCGAGTAGTAGTCAGGCTCAGTCATCATCTTCAAAGAGTTCATCAGTTCCCTCAAGTAGCCAGTCCCAAGCACCTAAATCATCAAACGAGAGCCAATCTTCAGCCAGTCAATCTCAAGCGCCAAAGAGCTCAAGTGATAGCCAAGCTTCAAGTAGCCAATCTAGCAGTCAAGCTCAAGCTAAAACGGATACGCAAGTAACCACCGTGGATATGGATGTGAGTGCTGTAGCGCGTGGTCAGTTTGATAGTATTGCTGGAACTTGGAAGTCCAGTGATGGTAGTCGTCTGGTCTTTAACAATACTAGTCTAGTAGGAGATATCACTGCCCAAGGTCAAGCGACAGTTCACAATTATGTGCATCCGAAAGATAATTATCAAGAGGGCTCAGGTAAGTATGATGCTACCCTTTCAAGAGATAGGGGTGACACCTCTGGTATTGTTGGCGATATTAGTTTTGTTTCTAAAAAGGCAGCTATTTCTGGTCCTAGCTATGAACAAGATACCATTCAAGTAACCAGTACTGGTGGAACAAAGGTCTACTTTAAAGAATCAGACAATGTGACGCTACCTAAAGATGTGACAGTTACTGACAATCAACTTCCAATTGATGGTGGTATAGCAGAATCTGGCAGTTACACGCTTACCAAACGCACAGTTGTCAAAAATACTCCTAGTGATACAGCTCCAGTTGAATTTTACTTAGAAGCAGGCGATAAGATTAACTTTGATATGAAGGTTACTCAAGACGATCATAGTTGGATTTCTTACATCAGCTATAGTGGTGTTCGCCGTTATGTTCAAGTGGATTAAATAAGATATCTAGAAAGGTCAGAATTTCTTCTGATCTTTCTATTATTTTGTGGAAAAAGCCTTGTCTATTCCCTAATAAATCGATACAATAGAAAGGTCGGTTTAACCGAAAATTTTTAAATAATGAGGACAAAAATGTGTCAGTAAATTGGCAAGATATTGCGTTTTCTTTCCTCGGTGGTTTGGGGCTTTTCCTCTTTAGTATCAAGTATATGGGAGATGGTCTTCAACAAGCAGCCGGAGATAAGTTGCGCTTTTACATCGATAAGTATACCAGCAACCCGTTTTTAGGGGTTTTGATTGGTATTGTCATGACGGCCTTGATTCAATCGAGTTCAGGGGTTACCGTTATTGTCGTCGGTCTGGTTTCGGCAGGGCTTTTGAGTCTTCGTCAGGCTATTGGTATTGTCATGGGGGCAAACATCGGTACAACCGTAACTTCCTTCATGATTGGTTTCAAGCTTGGTGACTATGCCCTTCCAGTGATTTTCCTGGGGGCTGCGCTTCTCTTCTTTACAAGCAATAAGAAGCTCAATAATCTAGGACGTATCTTGTTTGGTGTTGGGGGGATTTTCTTTGCCCTTAACCTTATGGGAGATGCGGTAGAACCTTTGAAGTCAGTTACAGCCTTTAAGGACTACTTGGCAACCTTGGGTGATCGCCCAGTCATGGGGGTTATCATCGGTGCTGGCTTGACCATGTTGATTCAATCGTCAGCAGCGACCATCGGTATTCTTCAGAGCCTCTACTCAGGTGGTTTGCTTGATCTGCAAGGTGCCCTTCCAATCCTCTTTGGAGATAATATCGGGACGACTATCACAGCGGTTCTAGCTGCTCTTGGTTCAAACATTGCAGCTAAACGTGTGGCGGGGGCTCACGTCCTGTTCAACGTCATCGGGACGGTCTTGTGTTTGATTCTCTTGGTACCATTCACAGCCTTGATTCAATGGTTTAAGTCTGTGCTTGGTTTGACACCTGAGATGACTATCGCCTTTGCTCACGGTACTTTTAACATCGCAAATACTATCGTTCAATTCCCATTCATCGGACTCTTGGCTTACCTTGTAACTAAGATTATTCCTGGTGAGGACGAAATTAACAAGTACGAAGCACTCTACTTGGACCGTTTGCTTATCACACAGGCACCAGCTATCGCCCTTGGTAATGCTAAGAAAGAATTGGTGCACTTGGCATCATACGCTATCCAGTCTTTGGAAGCTTCCTATGCTTTCTTTGCTAAGGGAGATGAGAAATACTATGATAAGGTTGAGAAGTATGAAACAGCAGTTAATAGTATTGACGAAGAGTTGACAACTTACTTGATTGACATCTCTAACGAATCTCTAAGCGTTTCTGAAAATGAAGTGTTGGCAAGTGTGCTTGACTCTGTTCGTGACTTGGAGCGTATTGGTGACCTTGCAGTTGCAAGTGCAAACCTTTCACAACACATTCATAATAAGGGAATTGAATTTTCTGATACTGCCAAGGCTGAGCTTGCGGATGTTTACAACCGTACTCACCGTATCGCCCTTGATAGTATTCGTGTTGTTGTAGATGACGATAAGGTACTTGCAGGTCAAGTCATCCTTCGCCATGAAGAGTTGGAAAAACTTGAAAAACAATTGCGTAAAATACATACCAAACGTCTTAACAATGGTGAGTGTACTGCGCAAGCAGGTATCAACTATGTTGATTACCTCTCACATTACACACGTATCGCAGATCATGCGATTAACCTTGTTGAAAAGGTTACAGAAGGTGTGATTTAATAGAGAAAGTCGAGAAAATTTCTCGGCTTTTTTGTTATAATGAAAGCGTATTAAAAACATAGAAAAATGATGAGAGGTGGTCCTATGACCTATTATATTTCAGCCAAACGTTTTTACTTTGAACATAAAATCAAGGAAGGTGGCTACCTAGCGGTTGAGGATAGCCGTTTTGGTGACTGGACGGAAAATGTACCAGAAGGTGCAGAGGTATTAGATTACAGTGATTATCAGATTTCTCCGGGTCTTGTAGATACTCACATTCATGGATTTGCGGGTTATGATGTCATGGATAATTCTGAGGAAAGTCTTCTAGGCATGAGTCAGGCCTTGCTTTCAGCAGGTGTGACCTCCTTCTTACCGACAGCTTTAACAGCGCCATTTGAAGAGTTGAAGGCAATTTGCCAAACAACAGCTAATACGGTTGGTAAGGAGACTGGCGCCAAAATTCAAGGGCTCTTCTTTGAAGGACCTTATTTCACTGAAACCTACAAGGGAGCTCAAAATCCTAAGTATATGGGCAATCCAAGTGTGGAACAATTGAAGGAATGGCAGGAGGCGGCTCAAGGAAAACTGATTAAATTGGCCCTTGCTCCTGAACGTGAGGGAGTGGCTGAATTTATCCAAGAAGCAACCAAGCAAGGTGTGACCATCGCTCTAGGTCATTCCAATGCCACATATGAAGAAGCCATGGCAGCAGTGGAAGCTGGGGCGTCCGTTTGGGTTCACGTCTACAACGGGATGCGTGGCTTTACCCACCGTGAGCCAGGTATGGTTGGGGCAGCCTTCGATAGTCCAGAAACTATTGGTGAGCTGATTGCAGATGGTCATCACGTGGTCCCTGCAGCTTGTAAAGTTCTTATCAAGCAAAAGACACCTCAAGGAGTTGCCCTAATTACAGACTGTATGTCAGCGGGAGGCTGTCCGGACGGCGACTATATGTTAGGCGAACTTCCTGTTATTGTTGAAAATGGTACCGCCCGCCTCAAAGAAGGTGGTAATCTAGCTGGATCTATCTTACAACTTAAAGACGGAGTCAAACATGTGGTTGATTGGGGACTTGTGACAGTTGCTCAAGCCTTACAAATGGCCACTAGTGTTCCAGCTAAATCGGTTGGGCTTGAAAATACTTGCGGAAGCCTAAAAGCAGGTTTACCAGCTGATTTTATTGTATTAGATGACTCCTTGGAATTACAAGCAACCTTTGTTGATGGACGAAAAGGTTGGGAAAAATAAGAGTATGAGTAGCACTTTCTTATGAAAGTGCTGTTTTTTATTGATTTTTACAAAGGTGTTAGAGTAGTGTAAAATAAAAATACTTTGTATTTTACAGGAGGTAATATGTCAAAACGTATTTGGAGCATTGCCCTGGCCTATGTCGGTGTAATGATTGGTGCAGGGGTATCTTCAGGACAGGACCTCTTACAGTATTTTGTTAGTTTTGGAGCCTGGGGACTGATAGGTGTCATAGTTCTAGGAGTTTTGCATGTTGGCTTTGGGCGACTCATGATTGCTCTGGGAAGTTATTACCGCTCAGACGATCACTCAGTAGTCCTGGCAGAAATCAGTCACCCTGTTATCTACCGTATTTTGGATATCGCTTTGATTATCACTTGTTTCCTGTTTGGCTTTGTTATGACAGCGGGGGCAGGGGCTAACCTAAACCAACAGTTCGGCTTTCCGATTTGGGTAGGTGCCTTCCTGTGTACAGCTCTGACAATCTTTGTGAGTTTCCTAGATTTCAAAAAAATCATTGGTGTTATTGGAATTTTTACCCCTATGATTTTGGTTATGATTGCCATGATATTCGTGACCAATGTTTTAGGGCGTCACTGGGATTTTGCCGAGATGGATAAGGTGTCGCAAACCATTCAATCTCCCTTTCCAAGTGTTTGGCTGTCTGTGGTTAATTATTTTGCCGTTTGTGTCATGTCAGCCATAGCCATGGCCTTTGTCATGGGTGGCTCTATTCTCAAAATCAATGAAGCCGAAAAGAGTGGAGCCTGGGGAGGATTTATGGTTGGTGTGATTTTCTTTGTCACAACATTGATCCTCTTTGCTAACAGTGATAAAATTGCTAGCTCGGATGTTCCTATGTTGGCTATTGCTAAGGAAGTGAATCCTATCTTTGCGACACTTTACGCCTTGGTGATCTTTGGTTTGATTTTTAATACCGTCTTTAGTCTCTACTATGCCCTTGGGAAACGCTTCTCAGCAGGTAGTGAGAAACGCTTCAAGTTCTTTGTGGCCGCATTTGCCCTTGCTGGTTTTGCTATTTCCTTCATGGGCTTCCGTCAACTGGTAGCGGTTATGTATCCTATTATCGGTTATCTGGGAATGCTGATGTTGGTAGTGCTAGTTGTTGCTAGCTACCGCAAAAAAGCTAAGATTCGTAAGGAAAAGGAAATTCGAAATCATCTTTTGTCTATCGTTGAGAAAGCTTATGATCCCAATCAAGACTTGACCCATCGGGACAAGAAAAAGGCCGAAGAACTTCGAGAAGCCTCAATTCTTGATAATGATATTCTCCATGAAGACTCCCATGCGCATGTTCGTCAGGAAATGGGGATTAGTAAGAAGGATTAGAATTTTATTTTACAAGTTTCTCTATTTCTGCTATAATACTGACAAGAAAGAAGGGCTTATGGCGTTTTTCTAGCGAGCTTGGGACAGTGGAAGCCAAGTAGAGCAAAGTAGGCAAGTGGCGCTTTCTCTCAGCAAATGGCTGAAGACAAACAGATAAAATGAAGTAATAAATTAGGGTGGAACCGCGTTTCTGACGCCCCTAGGTCAAACGACTTAGGAGCAGAGACACGGTTCTTTTTGTATCCTGAGTCACAAGAAACTTTATGAATAAGGAGTAAAACATGTCTAAAAAACTAACCTTCCACTGCGTCAGTGGCAGAGACCTCCTTACAGTCGGACTGCCCCACGCTCAGCACTAGGGTGCCTGAGCTAGACGCAGTACTAACTCGTCCTGCCTCGTATAATCGACGAGGCAGACTCGTGTCGCAAGAAATCATTTTTAATCAAGGAGTATTCAATGTCTAAGAAATTAACATTTCAAGAAATTATTTTGACTTTGCAACAATACTGGAATGACCAGGGTTGTATGCTCATGCAGGCTTATGATAATGAAAAAGGTGCGGGAACCATGAGTCCTTACACTTTCCTTCGTGCCATTGGTCCTGAGCCATGGAATGCGGCTTATGTAGAGCCATCTCGTCGTCCAGCAGATGGTCGTTACGGGGAAAACCCAAACCGCCTTTACCAACACCACCAATTCCAAGTGGTTATGAAACCTTCTCCATCAAACATCCAAGAGCTCTACCTTGAGTCATTGGAAAAATTGGGCATCAATCCTTTGGAACACGATATTCGTTTCGTTGAAGATAACTGGGAAAACCCATCAACTGGTTCAGCTGGTCTTGGTTGGGAAGTTTGGCTTGACGGTATGGAAATCACTCAGTTCACCTACTTCCAACAAGTTGGTGGATTGGCAACTGGTCCGGTAACTTCTGAGGTCACTTACGGTTTGGAACGTTTGGCTTCTTACATCCAAGAAGTAGATTCTGTTTACGATATTGAGTGGGCTCCAGGCGTTAAATACGGGGAAATCTTCCTTCAACCAGAATACGAACACTCAAAATACAGCTTTGAAGTTTCTGACCAAGACATGCTTCTTGAAAACTTCGAAAAATTTGAAAAAGAAGCAGGACGTGCTTTGGAATTGGGTCTTGTTCACCCTGCCTATGACTACGTTTTGAAATGTTCACATACTTTTAACTTGCTAGATGCTCGTGGAGCAGTGTCCGTTACAGAACGTGCCGGTTACATTGCCCGCATCCGTAACTTGGCCCGTGTCGTAGCCAAAACCTTCGTTGCAGAACGTAAGAAACTTGGTTACCCACTTCTTGATGAAGCCACACGCGCAAAACTCCTAGCAGAAGAGGAAGAATAAGCAAAGTTACAAGAATGGAAAATGGGCGAACCTAGTGAGCCCACATGGCTACCCAGAGGCAAGTCGAAGACTTGCTAAAGGGATAGGCACCGCTGTACTGGTATATGGGAATTTTTGAAACGTTAGGTTCAAAAATCAGTTAGCTAAATCCACTTTGATGAGACTGTTGGAAATCTATGTCAAGGAGACACCAGATTTCCATACAGCCTCACAAAGTTAGTTAGCAACGTCCCCAGTACCTAAGGCGCCTATCGAAAAAAGAATTTTGTAAAGGAAAAAACATGACAAAAAACTTATTAGTAGAACTTGGACTTGAAGAGTTGCCAGCCTACGTTGTCACACCAAGTGAAAAACAACTCGGTGAAAAAATGGCAGCCTTCTTGGATGATAACCGTCTCTCATACGAAAGCATTCAAACCTTCTCAACACCACGCCGTTTGGCAGTCCGTGTGATTGGTTTGGCTGATCAACAATCCGATTTGACCGAAGATTTTAAAGGTCCTTCTAAGAAAATCGCTTTGGATGCAGAAGGTAACTTCTCAAAAGCGGCGCAAGGATTTGTCCGTGGGAAAGGCTTGACTGTTGACGATATCGAATTCCGTGAAGTCAAAGGTGAAGAGTACGTTTATGTTACTAAACACGAAGCTGGAAAACCTGCCAAAGAAGTCTTGGCTGGCGTTCCAGAAGTACTTGCTTCATTGACTTTCCCTGTCAGCATGCACTGGGCTAACAACACATTTGAATACATTCGCCCAGTTCACACCTTGACAGTTCTTTTGGGCGACGAAGCGCTTGACCTTGACTTCTTGGATATCAAGTCAGGTCGTGTGAGTCGTGGACATCGTTTCCTTGGACATGAAGTGGAAATTACCAATGCGGATTCTTATGAGGAAGACCTTCGTACTGTTTACGTGATTGCGGATAGCAAAGAACGTGAAAACATGATTCGTGAGCAAATCAAAGCTATCGAAGCAGAACAAGGTGTTCAAGTCCAAATCGAAGAAGGACTTTTGAATGAAGTCTTGAACTTGGTCGAATACCCAACTGCATTTATGGGAAGTTTCGATACTAAGTATTTGGACGTTCCAGAAGAAGTCTTGGTGACCTCAATGGAAACCCACCAACGTTACTTTGTTGTACGTGACCTTGACGGTAAGCTTAAACCAAACTTCATCTCAGTCCGTAACGGTAACGCCGAGCACTTGGAAAATGTTGTTCGAGGAAATGAAAAAGTCTTGGTGGCCCGTCTCGAAGATGGTGAATTCTTCTGGCGTGAAGACCAAAAACTCAAGATTGAAGACCTGGTTGCTAAATTGGCTAACGTGACTTTCCATGAAAAAATCGGTTCCCTCTCAGAACACATGGCCCGTGCTGGTGTCATTGCCGCATCATTGGCTGAGCAAGCTGGTTTGACTGCCGAAGAAACGGCAGCCGTAGCGCGTGCAGCTGAAATCTATAAATTTGACCTCTTGACTGGTATGGTCGGAGAGTTCGATGAATTGCAAGGAATCATGGGTGAAAAATACGCCCTCCTTGCTGGTGAGGATGCTGCGGTTGCGACAGCTATCCGTGAGCACTACCTTCCTGATTCAGCAGACGGAGCTCTTCCAGAGACTAAGGTTGGTGCCATCCTTGCGCTTGCAGATAAATTGGATACTCTCCTTTCCTTCTTCTCAGTTGGCTTGATTCCATCAGGTTCTAATGACCCTTATGCGCTTCGTCGTGCAACGCAAGGGATTGTTCGTATCTTGGATGCTTTTGGTTGGCACATCCCTATGGATGAGTTGATCGACAGCCTTTACGCCCTTTCATTTGATAGTCTTTCTTATGACAATCAAGCAGAAGTCATCAACTTCATCAAAGCGCGTGTGGACAAGATGATGGGACGCACATCAAAAGATATCAAAGAAGCCGTTCTTGCTGGTTCAAACTTCGTGGTTGCGGATATGCTGGAAGCAGCTGACGCCCTCTCAGAAGCTGCTAAGGCTGATAGTTACAAGGCGGCTGTTGAATCACTCTCACGTGCCTTCAACTTGGCAGAAAAAGCAGATGCTTCAGTAGCAGTCGATGCCAGTCTCTTTGAAAATGACCAAGAAAAAGCCCTTTCTAAAGCAATTGAAGAGCTTGAATTGACTGGTTCAGCTAGTGACAAATTGGCTCAGCTCTTTGCTCTTAGCCCAGTCATCGATGCCTTCTTTGACAACACGATGGTTATGGCAGAGGATGAAGCTGTTAAAAACAACCGTTTGGCCCTTCTTGCAGGTCTTGTGTCTAAAGCTAATGCTGTTGCAGCCTTCAACCAATTAAACACAAAATAGAGGTGAAAAGGAATGGATCCTAAAAAAATTGCTCGTATCAATGAGCTTGCTAAAAAGAAAAAAACAGAAGGTTTGACTCCAGAAGAAGCAGTGGAGCAAGCAAAACTTCGTGAAGAATACATTGAGGGCTATCGTCGCTCAGTTCGTCACCATATCGAAGGAATTAAAGTGGTTGACGAAGAGGGTAACGATGTGACACCTGAAAAACTACGTCAAATACAACGTGAAAAAGGTTTGCATGGCCGTAGTCTCGATGATCCTGAATCATAATAACGATGAACAAGGGTTTGGAATGTTTCCATGCCCTTGTTTTGAAACATAAAATTCTGAATATTCTGTATAAATTTGACCAATTATTTCAAAAATGGTAAAATATAAGTTATGTTGAAAATGGCATGATTCAGTGAGTTGTGCTAAATAGAATTGGAGTGAAAAAAATGTCGCAAAAGCAACATCATAAAGACGATGACAACCAGACTGAGAATGGGATGGTGCGTGGTCTTCAAAACCGTCACGTCCAGCTGATTGCCATCGCTGGTACGATCGGTACAGGTCTCTTCCTCGGGGCAGGTCGTTCTCTCTCCCTAACAGGACCTTCAATCATCTTAGTATATATACTGACTGGTATCTTCATGTATCTTATGATGCGAGCGATCGGTGAGATGCTCTATATGGACCCTGACCAGCACACCTTTATCAACTTTATTACCAAATACCTTGGTAAGGGCTGGGGATTCTTCTCGGGTTGGTCTTACTGGGTATCACTGATATTCCTTGGAATGGCAGAAATTACGGCTGTATCGACCTATGTGCAATATTGGTTCCCAAGTTGGCCTGCCTGGCAGATTCAGATTGTCTTCTTGCTTATCCTGAGCTCGGTTAACCTGATTGCGGTTAAGATTTTCGGGGAAGTTGAGTTTTGGTTTGGGATGATCAAGATTATCACCATTCTTGCTCTTATCGCAACAGGTATCTTCATGGTAGCAACCAACTTTGAAACGCCTGCTGGACATGCTAGCCTTTCCAATATTACACACGGCTTTCAGATGTTCCCTAAAGGTTGGGTGAGCTTTGTCATGACCTTCCAAATGGTCTTCTTTGCCTACCAAGCCATCGAATTTGTAGGGATTACAACTTCCGAGACAGCAAATCCACGTAAGGTCTTACCAAAGGCAATCAAGGAGATTCCGATTCGTATTGTCATCTTCTATGTGGGTGCCCTCATTGCCCTCATGGCTATCTTCCCATGGCAAAAACTTCCAGTTAATGAATCACCCTTCGTAACGGTCTTCCAAATGGCTGGTATCAAGTGGGCAGCAGCTTTCATCAACTTTGTTGTCTTGACAGCAGCGGCGTCATCTTTGAACTCAACGCTTTACTCTACAGGTCGTCACCTCTTCCAAATTGCTAAGGAGACACCAAATAGTAAAGTCATGAAAGCTTTGAAGCTAGATACCTTGTCACGTAATGGTATTCCTTCACGTGCCATCATTGTTTCAGCCATTGTAGTATGTGTTTCAGCCTTCATCAACGTCTTACCTGGTGTATCTGATGCCTTCGCTTTGATTACGGCATCATCATCAGGTGTCTACATTGCCATCTATATTTTGACCATGCTTGCTCATCTCAAGTACCGTAAGTCTCAAGAGTTTATGGCAGATGGCTTCCTTATGCCAGCCTATAAGATTCTTAATCCATTGACTATCCTTTTCTTCATCTTCGTCTTTGTTTGTCTCTTCTTGCAAAAGTCAACAGTTGTCGGAGCTATCGGAGCAGCCATCTGGATTGTCGTGTTTAGTATTTACAGTAACTGGAAACACAGTAAATAAATCGATTTAGCTCACCTTTATGGTGGGTTTTTTAGTTGCCAAAAAAGGACACAAGGTGTCCCAATTATTATCTATGCAATACTTTCTTGGCTTCCATGGTGAAAGAAACCACTTAAGAGGCCCTTGCTACAATGGAAAATAGCAGGCTTGTGATCGTTGTGTGAACGACCATTAACATCAAGTTTAGCCCATTCAAGAGCCTGGTGGGCATTTCGGTCTGAGACTGTAGATGTCCCAATATAGCTGTAGATGCCTGCCTGAGCGAGAATAAAACCTTGCAGTTGGCGAATATGTTCATCATTGAGTGCTTCGGAAAAATGAATCTTTACTGTCTTATAAGTTAAAGCTTGGACAGACTCAACGATAGGTGAATCTGCTAAGAGGTGCAAAAGTTCTTGATGCTTAGTAAAGGACTTATCATAGTCCATTGGAAGAATTATAGTATGGGTAATCCAATCTTCCAAGTTGGCTCTAGCTTTTTTACTAAGACCTCTTGCTGTGATACTGAGGTTATCTATATTGAAAGGAAGTTGGTCGATGTGAGCAGTATTTGAACCATATACCTTTCTGAAAAGCGGTGTACTTGATAGAATATGTCCAGTAGGAGAAATAATAGCTAAGGCAGTTTCCTTGGTTTGGTAACCAAGCTCGTGACATTCCATGCTAGCGTATGTATCTTTAAATTCAATAATTGCACTTGTTTTCATCGTGTAACTCTCTTTCTGTTAGTTTATAAACTAACAATAGTTTATCATGACTTATTATCTTGGTCAAGATTTTACCTCAAAAAACAAAAAATATTTTTTGTAAGGGCTTGCAAAAATATTTGGACTCTGATATTATATAACCATAGCAAAAGGATTGTTACTGGTCAGCAGGCAAAACCTAGATAAATACGGAAAACTAATGGGAGTAGTGTATACTCACCCTAATTGGTTCTTGGTATTTATTTAGGTTTTTTTCGTTGAAAAAGCCTCGAAAGAACTAAAATCCTAGAAGAGAAAGGAGCCCTTATGGCTAA
Organism: Streptococcus sp. cx1; assembly: GCF_052384325.1. NCBI lineage: Bacteria > Bacillati > Bacillota > Bacilli > Lactobacillales > Streptococcaceae > Streptococcus > Streptococcus sp. cx1. The sequence goes on from NZ_JBQSUN010000001.1 coordinate 146,845, forward strand.
ATATACTGAATTAGCTGAAGACATTCTCAAACACGTTGGTGGTAAGCGAAATGTCAATAGCTTAAAACATTGTGTGACACGTTTGCGCTTTGATTTGAAAGATGAGTCTAAAGCAGATGATGACTACCTTAAGAACCGTGACGGTGTTGTTACTGTTGTTAAGGCAGGTGGTCAATATCAGGTGGTTATCGGTAACCATGTCCCTGATGTTTATGCGGAGGTTCTCCAAGTTGGCGGTCTTCCAGCAGGTGGTAGTCTTGATATTGATGAAGGGGATGCGCCTAAAGGGAATCTTTTTGACCGCTTTGTATCTTTGGTTTCAAGTATTTTCCAACCTTTCCTTGGACCTTTGGCTGCAGCGGGGATTATCAAAGGGATAGTTGCTATCATGGCAGCTTGTGGCTTGTCAGCTGCAACGAGTCCTATGTATGTCATCTTGAATGCAGCAGGAGATGGTTTCTTCCAGTTCTTTCCAATCTTAATTGCTTTGACATCTGCTCGTCGTTTCAAGGTTAATGAGTTTACAGCTATTGCGATTGCAGCGGCACTTGTTTATCCTGATATTGCTACGCTGGTGACTGCTCTTCAAAAGGCTGGTCAAGGTCATGTTTTAGGGGTTATTCCGTTTACGCTTCCTGCAGGGGGCTACCTCTCAACAGTAATGCCTTCTATCTTGGCAATTTGGGTGGCTTCATACATTCAAAAATTCTTTACCAAGATTACTCCAGATGTGATTAAAGTCTTCGTAGTGCCTTTCTTTACATTACTCATTACCGTTCCATTAACGTTCTTGGTGGTGGGTCCAGTTGCCAATACTTTCTCTGATGGATTGACAAGCCTTTTCCAAGCAATCATGAATTTTAGTCCGATTGTCTTTGGTCTTATACTTGGTATTTTGTGGCAAGTCTTGGTTATGTTCGGAATGCACTGGGCACTTGTTCCCCTTGCTATCTTAGATGTGGCAACAAACGGAAGTTCTACTATTCTTTCAGCGGCTATCCTTCCATGTTTCACGCAAACAGGTGTGTTGGGAGCTATCATGCTTAAAACGAAAGAAGAAAAAGTCCGTACCATCTCTATGCCAGCCTTCATTTCATCTATTTTTGGGGTTACAGAACCTGCTATCTATGGGGTAACTCTTCCAATGAAAACGCCATTCTACATTTCATGTGGTGTTTCAGGACTTATGGGGGCTGCCATGATGGCCCTAGATATTAATTTGTATTCAATAGGTGGTCTGGGTGTCTTTGTCTTCCCAAGCCTTATTGGGCCTGACGGTAATCTTTCTAAAGTTATCATTGCCATTATCATTGCCATTGTGGGTGGTGTTCTTGCCTTCCTCATCCAACTCTTTGTACGAGTACCAAACCTATACGGTGGTGGAGCAGCTAAGGTTGAAGAAAAAGCTGAGGAAGCTGCACCTGCTCCTAAGGAAATTCAACAAGAAATCATTGCTAGCCCACTTATTGGGAATGTTGTGCCACTTGACCAAGTGCCTGACCAAGTCTTTGCTTCAGGAGCTATGGGTAAAGGAATCGCTATTGACCCTTCTGATGGGGTAGTGGTCGCACCAACTAAGGCAACGGTTAATTTAGTCTTCCCTACTGGTCATGCGATTGGTTTGACAACTGAAAATGGTGCAGAGCTTCTCATCCATATTGGTATGGACACTGTTTCTCTTGCTGGAAAAGGGTTCAAGACCTATGTGGAAGCAGGGGATGTCGTAGAAGCGGGTCAAAAACTTATAGAATTTGACCTAGCAACTATCCGAGATGCTAAATTACCAGTTATCACACCAGTCATTGTAACCAATACAGCTGACTTTGATGATGTCTTAACAACTAAAGAAGCTCGTGTTAACACTGGTGATTATCTCCTCACCGCTGTTAAATAAAAAAGAAATCCGAGAATCAGCTTCTCGGATTTTTGTTTATTATTTGAATTTGTAGTCTTTAACAACTTCAACGGAATTAACCGTTACATTTTCTTTTGGTTTGCTGTTGTCATCGACTTCAAGGTTGCCAATGGTATCAACGACATCCATGCCTTTGATGACTTGACCAAAGACGGTATATTTAGTATCGCCAGCTGGGTAACCACCTTTTTTGTAGGCGTCAATGATAGGTTTTGGATAGCCAGCATTTCCTAGCTGTTTGCTTTGATCATCCTTGTTTTGAACAATGTAGAATTGGCTGCCGTTTGACTCTTTAGCACCAGTATTAGCCATAGCAAGTGCGCCACGGATGTTGTAGAGGAATGGTGTAGGCTCAACAGCGAACCCTTTCTTCCAGATAGATTCTCCACCAGTACCGTCACCCTTAGGGTCACCACTTTGAATCATGAAGTCCTTGATTACACGGTGGAAGGAAAGCCCATCATAGTATTTGTCCTTGGCATGCTTCAAGAAGTTTTCAGAAGCCTTAGGAGCAAGAGTAGGGAAGAGTTTGACTGTGATATCACCCTTTGAAGTGTGGAGGATAACTTCAGCTTCGTCCTTGCCAACCTTGTCTGACAACTGTGGAAAGGCATCTTTTCCAGATTTTTGAGCCTTTTCTAATTGTTTAGTGAATATCTTGTTATCAACGTAGGCATCTCCACGAACGGCGCGTGAGATGTTCTCACGAAAGGCAAAACCTAGGCCTGCGATAACAAGTACAATAATTAATGGAATGTACTTTTTAATGTTTTTCATATATAACTCCTTTGGTGCATTATACCTACTATTGTAGCAGAAAAAAACCTTTTGGGAAACGGTTAACAGAGGTCTTTAAATATGGTAGAATGGAACTATCAACAAGAAAATGAACATGGGACTAGATATAGGGAAAGGTTGCCTCAAGTTGTAAAGTGAGGTCGGACTTTTTAAGGGACATATGCTACTTGCTCTTATCAGAGAGAGGTGTCTAGATCCTGACTATAGAAAACTTCGCCAAGTCGAAGGGATCTCTTGTTTAGATTTCTTGATAAAAGGAGATTTTTATGTCAACTAAAGCAGAATGGGCTGAACTCTTTGAGTCGGTACATGGGCGTAAACCTAGCCCCCAAGAATTTTTGGACGCTAAAGCAGCTGACTTTGATACTAGCGCTTTGACTGCTCAAGCGGCATCTGTAGAAGCACCAGCTAATGAACCAGTTGCTACTGAAGAAGTCACAGAACAAGATGACATCGCAGATGTGGCTGAAACAGCTGAAGATGCTGTCGCAGAACAAGCAAGCAGTGAATCACCAGTTGGTGCAGAAGCTTTCTCAGAAGCACCTGTGCAACAACCAACCCCGCAATTTGATTCAAGCATGTTTGAAAAGGCACCTATCTCTTCAGCTCCAGGATTTGGAACAGTTCCTAATCCAGCAGCAGCTGGCTCAGCAGATAAACCTCTCTTCAATCTTATCTTGCCAATCGTTGCGATTGCACTTTCAGTGATCTTTGCAATCTTGGCGTGGTTCATAAGTCCTGCTTGGTTCTTCATCATCTTGACAGTCCTCGCAGTTGCAATGGCAGTTGTTTCACTTGTCTTTAGTCTTAAATCAAGCAAGAAATTGCTCTCAATTATTGCAACAGGTTTTGCTAGTTTCATGCTCTGTGTTTCTATTGGCGGTTTGATTTTTCAAATCTCTCAAAACGCTAGTGACAACACAAGCTCAAGCAAGACATCAAAAGTTGCTGATAAAGACGATGATGACGCTGACAAGAAAGATGATGACAGCGATTCAAAATCTGACTCTAAATCTGATTCAAAAGGTGATAGCACTGACGTCAACGATTACATTGACAAAAATGCTAAATTTGACTGGAATGAATCTAAGTTTAAGAAGTTGAAAGCAGGTAAGGATACCGTTAAGTCTATCATCAAGACTTATGGTAAGGCTTCTGATGCACAAATCTCTGGCGATGAGATGAAGTTGAATTACTCTGGTAAAGACTATGGTGAAAGTGTTTACCTAAACTTTAAGAAACAATATGACGGTACATTTATCTTGTCATATGCTTCAGGTAGATTCCCTCAAGATAAGGTTGAAGTTGATCGCTCTTACAAAGCTGACTGGACAAAAGAACAGTTTGATGCTCTCACTAAGGGTGATTACACTGATCCATCAAACGGTACGAAACTTGAAGATATCGTTAAGGATCACCCTAAAGCTTCAAGTGCAGAATACACAATCTCAACATCTCGTCAAGGTGAATTCAAAAAAGAAATGAGCATTTCTTATAGTGACTATGATGCTGGAGATGGTAAACTCAAGAGTGTTTACTTGTCATTTGATACCAAAGAAGATGACGATACGTTCTACCTTACTTATAAATCAGGTCCAGATGGCGAGGATTAATTAAGGAACAGGAGGGGAAACCTTCCTGTTTTTTTATCTCTCATTTTCTAGTTTTATCATCAATACGTATAGATTGTTTTATTCGTCATGTTATTATTCTTTATTTAATAATAGTATTAGTGGAGTTAGATAAGAACTTTCTTACATAAGATTATATTCTATTTATAGAACTTTTGTGCTATAATATTTCTGTCATATAAATCGAATTTTTAGACAATACAAGATTATGCTATTGTTGAGAACTTTTATATATTGATAAAATAGCATAATATGGCTTATATAAAAGGTTTTTAGTGTATGGTTGTATAAATTAATTTTGGAGGAACTTTAATTTGGCTTTAATTGATGTTGTAAAATACAATGGTGGTCCAAATGTCTTTGCTTGGAAATTTCCAAGTGATGAGCTTAGTACCTTTACACAACTGATTGTGAATGAGTCTCAAGAAGCTATCTTAGTGAAAGATGGACAATTTGCAGATATTTTTAAAGCAGGAAGGTATAGACTGACAACAGCAAACATTCCAATTCTTAATAATATTATCAATCTTCCTTTTGGTGGAGAGTCACCATTTAAGGCAGAGGTTTGGTATGTTAATAAGGCTTATAGCCTAGATATTAAGTGGGGTACTCCTTCACCTATTCAACTACAAGACCCTAAATTTGGTATCTTTGCTCCAGTCAGAGCTAATGGTATTTTTGGTATTAGAATCACAGATTCAGAAAAGTTTTTAAGAAAATTTGTTGGAACGTTGTCGGTATTCAATGCTACGAATGTTACTAATTTCTTTAGAGGAGTTTATGTTACTAAAGTAAAGGATACTATTGCCTCATATCTTGTAAAGAAAAATGTTGGTATTTTGGAAATAAATGCTCATCTGAATGATTTGTCAAACTTCCTAAAGGCTGACCTTCATCCTTTCTTGGAGGACTACGGTATTAGTTTAATCAGTTTCTATATTAATGATATCAGTGTTCCAGAGAATGATGAAGGAGTTAAGCAATTAAAATCAGCGCTTTCAAAACGTGCCGAGATGAATCTTTTAGGATATGATTATCATCAAGAACGCTCATTTGATACGTTGGAGGGCGCTGCTAAAAACACAGGCTCAGATGCAAGTTCTATTATGGGTGCAGGCTTAGGAATGGCAATGGGTGTAGGTCTTGGTGGAAATATGGTAAATAACTTTGCAAGCCTTTCTCAAACTCTCAATTCTCAGGTAGATAATCAAACGACTAAGAATTGTATTAGATGTCATACACCTTTACAAATTGAAGCTAAATTTTGCCTAGAATGTGGGCAAAAACAAGATTTATCATGTCCTCAATGCCAGCAAAAAGTTGAACTGGGAATGAAATTCTGTTCAAACTGTGGACAAAATCTACAAGGAGGATAAAAATGCTAGATGATTTGAAAAATAAAGTAACAGGCAATATGAAAGACATAGGGGAGTCTGTAGGTTTCAATCTTTTCTCTAAAGAAAAAGCAGATATGTTAGCAAGAGCCCAAAAAAAATATAAATTGAGAAGTCTACGAGGGTGGCTTGCATATTATGGTGGCTTGATTATATTTTTGGGCTTAAGTGTCTTAGCTATAGCTTTTAACTGGATTACTATTCTTATAAGTATAGTATTTACGATAGTTGGATTAATCTTGATAATTATTGAACTAACAAGAATGCCAATGTATAAACGTTTACCGAATTATTTTGCTTGTATTGCTGATAGTAAAAATGGTTCATTGGATGCTATTTCGGCATCGCTTGGTTATCCTTATGAGACTGTAGTTTCAGATATTGAATTTCTTATTAATCGAGGGATTTTGGAGAAGACATACATCAATCATTCTAGGCGATTAATTACTTCACCACTGATTGGAGAAGTAATTTTACAAGATGCAAGGCGCGTGCTTTGTCCTAACTGTGGTGCTACTAATGAGATTATTGGTCAAACAAAAGAATGTGATTTTTGTGGAACGGTATTACAATAGAATGATGTTTAGTATAGAGCTATTTGTGTGTGCTTTTATGAGTATTCTCATCTTTTTGCATTTTTAACTAATGTTAAGACAAATTTATAAATGCTTTGTAGAATATAGAGTTATCCTATGAATTTCCCAAAAAACAGTATCCAGAAAGGTACTGTTTCTTTTCTTCTTCCATCCATTTTCATATTATATCTTGTCACTAAAGCACATCAGGCAGTCTCAAAAAATTTTCTCCTATATCCGACCTTATTTTCATAAAACCAGATTAAAGTATGATAAAATAAAGAAAAAGAGATAAAGGAGTCAGCTATGGCAACTAGAGAAGAATGGGTGCGTCACTTTGAGGACGTCAATGGTCGTAAACCAAGTCCTGAGGAGTTTATGGAAGCTAAGAAAGAGGGCTTTGTCATCGCTTCGGAGGAACCAAGTGTCCAAGTGTCTGAGCAGGTTGAGGCTCAGCAAGTGGATAGCTCTGAAACTACTGAAGAGGTGACAGCTGACTCAGTAGCAGATACGCAACCAGACAAGGCTCAGGTGGCATTAGAGGAGGAAGCTCCTAAGCCAATGCCTGAGTTGAATCTGGAGAAAGAGCAAGAAAAAGAAACTCCAAAGACAAGTCAGATACCTTTGGAAAACCCTTATTACAAGCCAAAAGTAACCAAGAACAATGCTTTTGTTAATATTGCTTTGCCAATTATTATCCTAGTTTTGGGGATTCTATTTGTCATTTTGTCTTGGACGCTTCCTATCGGTTTTGTCTTTACTTTCCTTGCTTTCTTCCTTATCATTTTGGCGATTGTGACTTTGGTTTTGAGTCTGAAATCGACACGCAAGGCACTATCTATTATTGCCCTAGTCATGTCAATTATCTTCTTCATGACTTCGCTTGCTGGAGCAGGTTATCAAGCGGTGAAATATGTCATGAACCATGCTGAACAGTTCCAAAGTGACGGTCACGATAGAGCTTATCTGTACATCGATGAGAATTATAAGTTTGACTGGACTGAGGATCAGTTTAAGGAGTTGAAGGTTGGTACTTTGACATTGGACGAGGTCTTGGATGCTCACGGTAAGGCGACTGATGCCGAGTATAGTGACGCTTACGAGGAAGATAAACCAGATTTACTAGACCTTACCTATAGAAAAGAAAACACAGATGGAAACAACTATGTTCGTTTGACTTTCGAGATAAAAGACGGTGTCTATGTTTTGAAATCTGCCTCAGCAACCTTCGACTATGATAAGGTCAAAGAAGTCGATGACTATCATAGCAACTGGACAAAAGATGACTATGAAAAGTTGGCTGTAGGTACACAAGCTGATTTGCTTAAGGGGACACGACTTTCTGAAGTGGTTGAAAAACACCCAGAGGCTAGCTTCACTTATCATGAAATGACACAAACTGAACAGGGCGATCTCACTCAGTCAGTGAGTCTTAGCTACCGTGATTATAATCCAGAAAATGGTAAGGTAGATACTGTTCGTTTGACCTTCGACTATGACAAACGTGAAAACGAGTACTTCTTGACAGACAAATCAGACGAATAGGACTACTTTGTTAGTCATTTAAGCTCAGGGTTGCCTGGGCTTTTTAGTATCAACAAAAGAGGATAAAATCTGGTATAATAGAACTGATTGATTTTTCAAGAAAGAAGTGTCACAGATGAACATACAACAACTACGTTATGTCGTAGCCATTGCCAACAGCGGAACCTTTCGTGAGGCAGCCAGCAAGCTCTTTGTGAGCCAGCCTAGCCTATCAGTGGCTATCAAGGATTTGGAGCAGGAGCTGAATTTTCAAATTTTCACCCGTACAACGACGGGGGCTGTCTTGACTAGTCAGGGTATGACCTTTTATGAGCGTGCGCTTGAGGTGGTACGCAGTTTTGATAGTTTTGAAAATCGCTATCTCAATGCTTCTGAAAAGGGTAACCAGTATTCGATTGCCAGTCAGCACTATGACTTTTTGCCACCTTTGATTACGACTTTTTCAGAGCGTTACCCTGATTACAAGGATTTCCGTATCTTTGAGTCTACGACCATTCAGATTTTGGATGAGGTAGCCAAGGGACACAGTGAGATTGGGATTATCTATTTGAATCGTCAAAATAGCAAGGGAATCCAGCAAAATATGGACAAGCTTGGGCTTGAGGCTATTGATTTAATTCCGTTTAAGACGCACATTTATCTCCGTAAGGGGCATCCTCTGGCTAAAAAAGAAAGTCTGGTCATGGAGGACTTGGCGGCCTTGCCTACGGTGCGTTTCACTCAGGAGAAGGACGAGTACCTTTACTATTCTGAGAACTTTGTGGATACGTCAGATTCGTCTCTTATGTTTAACGTGACAGACCGTGCGACTTTGAACGGTATCTTGGAACGTACGGATGCTTATGCGACGGGGTCTGGCTTCTTGGATGCACAAAGTGTGAATGGGATTACAGTGATTCCGCTTGAGGATAATTTGGATAACAAGATGGTTTATGTCCGTCGTAAGGGGATTAACTTGTCGTCTTGTGCTCTCAAGTTTGTCAATGTTATGTTTGACTACTTTGATACATACAAACCATAGGAGGATTTATGCGTAAGGTTGCGATTCCTTTGGCTATTCTAGCTCTGATTGGTTTGGATCAGTGGGTCAAGCATTGGGTTGTGGCAAATATTGCCCTTAACCAAGTTATCAAGGCTATTCCCGGACTTTTCAGCTTAACCTATCTACAGAACCGTGGTGCTGCCTTTTCGATTTTACAGGATCAGAAATATTTCTTTGTGATTTTGACGGTTCTAGTGATTGGTGCGGCTCTGGTTTATCTGGTTAAGAATTATCAGAAGAGTCTTTGGCTGGTGCTATCTTTGGTGTTGATTATCTCAGGTGGTATTGGTAACTTTATTGACCGTCTGCACTTGGGTTACGTAGTTGATATGGTTCAGCTTGATTTTATTGATTTTGCGATATTTAACGTGGCAGACTCCTATCTAACAGTGGGCGTGTTGCTCTTGATTTTAATCTTATGGAAAGAGGAAAATGGAAGTCATCATTAAAGAGGCGGGAAACCGTCTGGACAAGGCTTTGGCAGATTTGACAGAATTGTCACGTAGTCAGGCCAATGAAGCAATCAAGGCTGGGACAGTCTTGGTTAATGGTAAGTCGGCAAAGGCCAAGTATGCGGTTAAAGAGGGTGATGTCATCACCTATGAATTACCGGAAGAAGAGGTCTTGGAGTACAAGGCCGAGGATATTCCTTTGGATATTATCTACGAAGATGCGGATGTGGCAGTGGTCAACAAACCTCAAGGCATGGTGGTCCATCCTTCAGCTGGTCACACGTCTGGTACCTTGGTCAATGCCCTTATGTATCATGTCAAGGACCTCTCGTCTATCAATGGTGTGGTTCGTCCAGGGATTGTCCACCGTATCGATAAGGACACGTCAGGCCTTCTAATGATTGCTAAGAATGATAAGGCCCACAATGCTTTGGCGGCGGAGCTTAAGGATAAGAAGTCCCTTCGTAAGTATGTGGCTATCGTGCATGGCAATCTGCCTAACGATCGAGGCGTGATTGAGGCTCCGATTGGGCGCTCAGACAAGGACCGCAAGAAGCAGGCGGTTACAGCTAAAGGAAAACCTGCAGTTACACGATTTACCGTTCTTGAACGTTTTGGCAACTATACGTTGGTAGAGTTGCAACTGGAAACAGGTCGTACGCACCAGATTCGTGTGCACATGGCTTATATCGGTCACCCGGTGGCGGGAGATCCTCTTTATGGGCCACGCAAGACCCTCAAGGGCCATGGCCAATTTCTACATGCCAAGACCCTTGGTTTCACGCATCCTACGACTGGAGAATTGGTCGAATTTACAGCGGAAGAACCTGCTATTTTCAAGGAAACCTTGGAGAAGCTGAGAGAAGCTTAACAGTTATTAAACGGATAGTCTTTCTTGGGAGAGGCGTCCGTTTTTTTCTTGTAAAAGAGTCTGAAATTTGCTATAATTTACCTAATTAAATAAGTCCTTTAATCACTGTCCAGAGAGGCAGGCAAGGAGCCATGAGAAGTGTACGGGTGAACTGTACTCATATTTTTGTGTATCTCCTTGTTTTCGAGGGGATTTTTTTGTATTTAGAAAGGTTCTTTTTATGAAGAAAAAAGAGATCGTCGATGACGTAACCATGAAACGTGCCATTACACGTATCACTTATGAGATTATTGAGCGTAACAAAAATCTCGACAAGATTGTCTTGGCTGGTATTAAGACACGTGGTGTTTATATTGCTCAGCGTATCCAAGAGCGCTTGAAACAGTTGGAAAACCTTGATGTGCCATTGATTGAGCTTGATACTAAGGCTTTCCGTGATGATGTTAAGGCTGAACAAGACACATCTGTTTTTCCTATTGAAATTGATGGAACAGATGTTATCCTTGTGGATGATGTGCTTTACACAGGTCGTACGATTCGTGCAGCTATTGATAATATCGTTAGCCATGGACGTCCAGCGCGTGTTGGTTTGGCTGTCTTGGTTGACCGTGGTCACCGTGAATTGCCAATCCGTGCGGACTATGTTGGTAAAAATATCCCAACTAGTGAGTCAGAAGAAATCGAAGTTTTGGTCGCAGAAGTTGATGGCAAAGATAGCGTCAACATTATTGATCCAAGCTAAGTTGACTGACGGATAGGGTAATATGCCCTTTGTATCTTGTTAATTGAACACGCCCTAAGCCTTGTGCAAAAAAGATAAATATTCTTAGGAGCTGGCGCTCCGTCATCATATTTCCTATTTTTGCTTTAGGCTTTAGACGGGCTTTGTATCTTGTTTAATTGAACACGGGACTCATTTCTTAGGAAAAAAGATAAGTCTCCTAGCACTCTTTGGAGTGCCTTGTCGACTTCCTATTTTTCTACAGAAATGTTTAGCTACGCTAAAACGTCCCTTTGTATCTTACTAATTGAACACGGGCTAAGAGCTGTGTAAAATAGATAAATCTTCCTAGAAGCTAAGGCTTCAGCGTCAGATTTCCTAATTTTACTTTGCTCTTTATACGCCCTTTGTATCTTAATTTTAAGGAGTTCTTTGATATCGTGAATAACGTAAAATATGATGTGAATGATATGCCGAAACCTGGTTTATTGGTTGGTTTGTCATTCCAGCACTTGTTTGCCATGTTTGGTGCGACGGTGCTTGTGCCGATTTTGGTTGGGATTGATCCCGCTATTGCTCTTTTCTCATCTGGTTTGGGAACTTTGGCTCACTTGACGGTGACCAAGTACAAAATTCCAGCTTACATGGGGTCTAGTTTTGCCTATATTGCGGCTATGCAGACACTTATGAAGACTGATGGCATTGCGGCAGTGGCTCAAGGTGCCATGGCAGGTGGTTTGGTTTACTTGCTTGTGGCTCTGATTGTTAAGTATGCGGGTAAAGACTGGATTGATAAGGTCCTTCCACCAATCGTGGTTGGTCCCATTATCATGGTGATTGGTTTGAACCTTGCAGCCAATGCAGTCAATGATGCGACAACTTTAAATAAAAGCTATAGTATCTATGCTCTATTGATTTCGATGGTGACCCTCTTTGCGGTTATCCTCTTTAACATGTATGGCAAGAAGATTGTCGGTGTCATCCCAATTTTGCTTGGTTTAGTTGTGGGCTATATTTTCTCAGCGGTTCTTGGTTTGCTGACAGGACATAGTTTTATCAATTTCTCAGAGGTAGCTGCGGCACATTGGATTCAAGTTCCCAACTTTGACATTCCATTTGTGGATTATAGCTTTAAGCTCTACCCAAGTGCGATTTTGACCATGGCTCCGATTGCCTTTGTGACGATGACTGAACACTTTGGTCACGTCATGGTTCTAAACAGTTTGACTGAGCGTGATTACTTCAAAGATCCAGGACTTGACCACACCCTTACTGGTGATGGTTTGGCACAGATTATCGCTGGTTTCTTTGGAGCTCCTCCGGTAACTTCTTATGGTGAAAATATTGGGGTTATGGCCCTCAGTAAGGTCTACTCAGTTTACGTTATTGCGGGCGCAGCAGTGATTGCGGTCTTGATGAGCTTTATTGGTAAGCTATCAGCACTCTTGCATTCTATTCCAACTCCTGTATTGGGCGGATTATCTATTGCCCTCTTTGGAGTTATCGCTGCTAGCGGTTTGAAAATTTTAGTTGAACATAAGATTGATTTTGATAATAAAAAGAATCTCTTGATTGCTAGTGTTATCTTGGTATCTGGTATCGGTGGTTTGATGATTGACCTTGGTGGTCTTCAAATCACGGGTGTGGCAAGTTCAACCATTCTTGGTATCTTGCTCTATCAAATCTTGCCAGATCCTAAAAAAGGTAGCAAAGATTAGTCAATCAATTTAAAAGGAAAAACTATGGCGATTGCAGATGGAAAAGTGTCACTGAAACATTTGGTGACAATGGAAACCCTCACGAATGAAGAGGTCTTAGGCCTGATTCGTCGAGGTGGAGATTTTAAAAATGGCAGAGCTGATTTCCAGCTGGATCGACAGTATTTCGCTGCCAATCTCTTTTTTGAAAATTCAACACGAACGCACAAGTCCTTCGAAGTGGCTGAGAAAAAACTAGGCTTGGATGTGATTGAGTTCGATGCTGGAACTAGCTCGGTGAACAAGGGTGAGACCCTCTATGATACGATCTTAACCATGTCTGCCTTGGGTGTTGACATCTGTGTGGTCCGCCACTCGGAAGTTGATTACTACAAGCAGTTGATTGATAGTAGAACTATTCAGACCTCTATTGTCAATGGTGGTGATGGTTCAGGGCAACACCCAAGTCAGTGTTTGCTTGACTTGATGACCATTTACGAAGAGTTCGGAACCTTTGAAGATCTTAAGATTTGTATTGCAGGTGACATTACGCATTCGCGTGTCGCTAAGTCAAATATGCAGATTCTCAAGCGTTTGGGAGCTCAGCTTTATTTTGCAGGTCCGGCAGAGTGGTACTCGAATGAGTTTGATGTTTATGGTCAGCATGTGGCTATTGACGACGTCATTGAGGACTTGGATGTACTCATGTTGCTTCGTGTTCAGCACGAGCGTCATGGGGATGACAAAGGATTTTCAAAAGAAGACTACCATGCTCTCTATGGTTTGACTGAAGAACGTTATGCCAAGTTAGCTGATCAGGCGATAATCATGCACCCTGCTCCGGTTAATCGTGATGTGGAGATTGCTGATAGCCTGGTTGAGGCGCCTAAGGCTCGTATCGTTGCTCAGATGCAAAACGGGGTCTTTGTCCGTATGGCAATTATTGAAGCTATTTTAAATGGCAAAGCGTAAACAACGTTAACCGATTCCTGAGAGAATCAGACGAAAAAGAACATGGGCTAAATCTTTGAAAAGAGACAAATCTTCCTAGAGGCTGGAGCTTCTCTGTCAGATTTGATTTTCATTCAGATGTTTAACGCCCTTTGTATCTTAGTGAAAGGAACAATTTACTATAATGGCAAAACGTTTACTTATTTTGGAAGACGGCACTATTTTTGAAGGTCAGGCCTTCGGTGCTGATGTGGATGTGACGGGTGAAATCGTCTTTAATACTGGTATGACAGGTTATCAAGAATCTATCACAGACCAGTCTTACAATGGTCAAATTTTGACTTTTACTTATCCACTTGTTGGTAACTACGGTGTTAACCGTGACGACTATGAGTCAATTAAGCCAACGACTAAGGGTGTCGTTGTGTCAGAGGCTAGCCGTCGTGCCAGCAACTGGCGTAACCAAATGACCTTGGATGAGTTTTTGAAGGCGAAAAACATCCCTGGTATCTCTGGTATTGATACACGTGCCTTGACTAAGATTATCCGTCAACACGGTACCATGAAAGCCACTTTGGCTAGCCCTGGTGACAGTATCGAGCACTTGCAAGATCAATTGCGTGCGACTGTTTTGCCAACCAATAATATTGAGCAGGTATCAACTAAGACAGCCTACCCAGCACCAGGTGTTGGTAAAAATATCGTTTTGGTTGACTTTGGTCTCAAGCACTCTATCTTGCGTGAGTTTTCAAAACGTGATTGTAACGTGACTGTTGTGCCACATGATATCACTGCTGAAGAAATTCTCCACCTTAATCCAGATGGTGTGATGTTGTCAAATGGTCCAGGTAACCCTGAAGACGTACCGTATGCACTTGATATGATTCGTGGCATCCAAGGTAAAATTCCAATCTTTGGTATTTGTATGGGTCATCAGTTGTTTAGTTTGGCGAATGGTGCCAAGGCCTACAAGATGAAGTTCGGTCACCGTGGATTTAACCATGCGGTTCGTGAAATTGCGACTGGTCGTGTTGATTTCACTAGCCAAAACCATGGTTATGCCATTGACCGTGAGTCACTTCCAGATTGCCTCATGGTAACACACGAAGAAATTAACGATAAGTCAGTTGAAGGTGTTCGTCACCGTGACTTCCCTGCATTCTCAGTGCAATTCCACCCAGATGCAGCTCCTGGTCCACACGATGCTAGCTATCTCTTTGATGAGTTCTTGGAATTGATTGATGCTTTCCAAGCTGAAAAAGCACGTCGTTAATTGCAACTGTCTAGTGACTATAGTGGGGTATGACTCTTGTTCGCCCCAGTCTACTACCTTATTTAATGACAACCAGAGAGTTGTCAAATAGAAAGGAGAAGATACAGGTTCACGGAAGTGAACACGCCCTAAGGACTGTGTGAAAAAGATAAACGGTGACTAGACGCTTGGGCGTCGTCACGTTTCCTATTTTCACTGGGTCCTTAACGGGCTTTGTATCATAAATTATGCCTAAACGTTCTGATATTAAAAAAATTATGGTTATCGGGTCTGGTCCTATCATCATCGGTCAGGCTGCTGAGTTCGACTATGCTGGTACGCAAGCCTGCTTGGCCTTGAAAGAAGAAGGTTACAGTGTTGTCCTTGTTAACTCTAACCCTGCGACAATCATGACTGATAAAGAAATCGCAGACAAGGTTTACATTGAACCAATTACGCTTGAATTTGTCACACGCATTCTTCGTAAAGAGCGTCCTGATGCCCTCTTGCCAACACTTGGCGGACAAACTGGTTTGAACATGGCAATGGAATTGTCAAAAGCTGGTATTCTTGAAGAGCTTGGAGTAGAGCTTTTGGGGACAAAATTGTCTGCCATCGACCAAGCCGAAGACCGTGACCTCTTCAAACAATTGATGGAAGATTTGGAACAACCAATTCCAGAATCTGAAATCGTCAATACAGTTGAAGAAGCAGTTGCCTTTGCGTCAGAAATTGGTTACCCAGTTATCGTGCGTCCAGCCTTTACCCTTGGTGGTACTGGTGGTGGTATGTGTGCCAACGAAGAAGAACTTCGTGAAATCGCTGAAAATGGCTTGAAATTGTCACCAGTAACACAATGTTTGATTGAGCGTTCTATCGCTGGTTTCAAGGAAATCGAATACGAAGTTATGCGTGATGCCGCAGACAATGCTCTTGTGGTATGTAACATGGAAAACTTTGACCCAGTTGGTATCCACACAGGGGACTCAATCGTATTTGCCCCAACGCAAACCTTGTCAGATATTGAAAACCAAATGCTTCGTGATGCCAGCTTGAAGATTATCCGTGCCCTTAAAATTGAGGGTGGCTGTAATGTACAGTTGGCTCTTGACCCTAATAGCTTCAAGTACTATGTTATCGAAGTAAACCCTCGTGTATCACGTTCATCAGCCCTTGCCTCAAAAGCAACTGGTTACCCAATCGCCAAATTGGCAGCCAAGATCGCTGTTGGTTTGACACTTGATGAAATGATTAACCCAGTCACTGGTACAACTTATGCCATGTTTGAACCAGCTCTTGACTATGTGGTTGCTAAGATTCCACGTTTCCCATTTGATAAATTTGAACACGGTGAACGTCGTCTTGGTACTCAAATGAAAGCAACAGGTGAAGTTATGGCTATCGGTCGTAACATCGAAGAGTCACTTCTTAAAGCCTGCCGTTCACTTGAAATCGGTGTTTACCACAATGAAATGTCTGAGCTTGCGGACGTCACAGATGATGCTTTGGTTGAAAAGATTGTCAAAGCTCAAGACGACCGTCTCTTCTACCTTTCTGAAGCCATCCGTCGTGGATATACTATTGAAGAATTGTCAGAGTTGACTAAGATTGATATCTTCTTCCTTGATAAATTGCTCCACATCTTCGAATTGGAACAAGAATTGGCTACTCACGTAGGCGATGTTGAAGTTTTGAAAGAAGCTAAACGTAACGGTTTCTCTGATCGTAAGATTGCTGATCTTTGGAATCAAACAGCTGACCAAGTTCGTGCGACACGTTTGGAAAATAACATTGTTCCTGTCTACAAGATGGTTGATACCTGTGCGGCTGAGTTCGAGTCATCAACACCGTATTTCTACTCAACTTACGAGTGGGAAAATGAATCAATCAAGTCTGATAAAGAATCTGTCATCGTTCTTGGTTCTGGTCCTATCCGTATCGGACAAGGGGTTGAGTTCGATTATGCGACAGTTCACTCTGTAAAAGCTATCCAGGCTGCAGGTTACGAAGCTATCATCATGAACTCTAACCCTGAGACAGTTTCAACAGACTTCTCAGTTTCAGATAAACTTTACTTCGAACCATTGACTTTCGAAGACGTGATGAACGTTATCGAATTGGAACAACCTAAGGGTGTCGTGGTTCAGTTTGGTGGACAAACAGCCATCAACTTGGCAGAGCCATTGTCTAAAGCTGGTGTGAAAATCTTGGGTACACAGGTTGCTGACCTTGACCGTGCCGAAGACCGTGACCTCTTCGAGCAAGCCCTTAAAGACCTCGATATCCCGCAACCACCAGGACAAACAGCGACAAATGAAGAAGAAGCGGTTGAAGCAGCTCGTAAGATTGGTTTCCCAGTTCTTGTTCGTCCGTCATACGTTTTGGGTGGACGTGCCATGGAAATCGTTGAAAATGAAGATGACCTTCGTTCTTACATGCGTACAGCCGTTAAGGCAAGTCCAGACCACCCAGTCCTTGTTGATAGCTATATCATCGGACGTGAGTGTGAAGTGGATGCCATCTCTGATGGTAAGGATGTCTTGATTCCTGGTATCATGGAACACATCGAACGTGCAGGGGTTCACTCAGGGGACTCAATGGCGGTTTACCCTCCACAAACCCTTTCTAAGAAAATCCAAGAGACTATCGCTGACTACACTAAACGCTTGGCTATTGGTCTTAACTGTATCGGTATGATGAACATTCAGTTTGTTATTAAGGATGAAACGGTCTATGTTATCGAGGTTAACCCACGTGCTAGCCGTACCGTACCATTCTTGTCTAAGGTTACTGATATCCCAATGGCTCAAGTTGCTACAAACTTGATTCTTGGTAAATCATTGGCTGAGCAAGGTTACAAAGATGGTCTTTACCCAGAAAGCAACCATGTTCATGTTAAGGCACCCGTCTTCTCATTCACAAAATTGGCTAAGGTAGATAGCCTCCTTGGACCTGAAATGAAATCAACTGGTGAAGTTATGGGGACAGATGCGACTCTTGAAAAAGCGCTCTATAAAGCCTTTGAAGCATCTTACCTCCACTTGCCAACCTTTGGTAACGTTATCTTCACTATTCATGATGATACTAAAGAAGAAGCCCTTGACTTGGCCCGTCGTTTCGATGCCATCGGTTATGGTATCTATGCGACTGAAGGAACAGCTAAGTTCTTGAATGAACACGGGGTTCACGCAACGCTTGTTAACAAATTGGGTGAAAATGATGATAACGACATTCCAGCCCTCGTTCGTACAGGTAAAGCGCAAGCCATTATCAATACAGTTGGTAACAAACGTACTTATGACGAAGACGGAGCAGCTATCCGTAGCTCAGCTATTGAAGCTGGAATTCCACTCTTCACAGCGCTTGATACAGCAGATGCTATGGTGCGTGTGCTTGAAAGCCGTAGCTTTACAACAGAAGCTATCTAATCACGAAACAAAGTCTCAGCTTTGCTGGGGCTTTTTTATTGAAGACAAAGTTTTCTTTTGAGACTTTTCTTAAGTGATGACGGAAGTCAGCGACCTTCTGCGAAGTTCCATGACTAGGTTTTGAGCCGAAAGTCTCAAAACTTCCGAACGCCTGAAACTAATCGTTTCAGACGTTTTTATCACTGCGAAAAGTCTCGGTATAAGCTTACTAGGTTCGCAAAATCTATTTCATATTTAAAAATAGTTTAATTATGTTCTGAGTCTCAGCCTTGCTGGGGCTTTTTTCTTACACAAATGTAAGCTAACAAATTAAAATGAAAGCTAAGACCATGGTTTTGTTTTCTAAGATTCTGCTATACTAGTAACATGATTATTACCACATCTTTACGTGAAAATGAGGCCTTGATTGCGCATGCCCAAGAATTAGCTAGCGAACTCGGGGCTGACTATCAACCTCGTCGCAAGTTATCCTTGGCAAAATGTTTAGAGCGATTTGGAGCTTTTTATCTTCTATATAAAGACAGATTGTCTTTTGTCAATGCGGATGGCAGTGAGCTGTCCTTTCATCCAGATACAGCAGTTCTTCGGATTAAGGCGCCACACGATGCTCTAGTTAATCTTTTGGGTTCGTCTTCCAAGTCTATTCTCGACACAACCATGGGTCTGGCTTCCGATAGTCTAGTTATGGCGGCAGCGGGAAATAAGGTGACTGCCCTTGAGAGTCAAGAAGTGATTTTTCAGGTGGTTTCTCGTGGTCTGGCCACATATCAGACAGATGACAAGCAGCTTGAAAAAGCGATGCGTTCTATTAAGGCTATTAAGAGCGATAGCTTATCCTTTTTGAAATCCCAGGCTAATCACTCTTTTGATATCATCTATGCCGATCCTATGTTTTCAGAGACTATCAAGGAATCGGAAAATCTACAAGCTATCAAACCTTTGGCCAATGGCAGCCGTCTGACAGAAGAATGGTTAAATGAGGCTAAGCGTGTCGCACGACAAAAAATTATCATCAAGGCGCATTTTCGAGATACCGTTTTTGAGGAACTTGGGTTTGAACGTCAGATTCGTCCCAATCAAAAGCTGCACTATGGTGTCATGGATTTAAGCGAAGGCCATTGACACAGAAAGTTAAAAGTATTACAATTGTTTTATTTATGTGATACAAAAGAAAAGAGAGACTTATGCGAAAGAAAATCAGTCCAAAGTTATTTAAAAATAAAAAAAGAGTTTGGATCATTGGAGGAATTGGCTTCCTTGTCCTTTTGGTCCTAGGTTTTAACCTTTTTGCAGGTAGTGGCAAAGATGATAAGGCTTCCGAGTCCCCCACAGCAAGTAAGGTAACCAAGGGGCAGTTGGCCTCGTCCACCCTTCTGACTGGCATGGTGAAGGCTCAGTCGGAACAGTACGTTTATTTTGACAATACCATTGGACGCAATGCCACTGTGACAGTCTCTGTTGGTGAGGAGGTTAGCGTTGGTCAGCAACTGGTCCAATACGACAGCATCTCTGCCCAAGCGGCTTATGATACGGCTAGCCGTGCCTATAATAAGGCAGTTCGTGACCGTAATTATTTCCAACAGTATGGGACAGCTCCTGCGGCTTCGGCACAAACAAATAGTGATTCGGATGAGGATGATTTGACGACTACCGTTAGCCCTCAACAGCGTCAGCAAACCGAGGCAAGTAATTACCAAACCTTGCAAGATTATAATGATGCTGTTGCTAATGCAGCCTCAGAGCTAGAAAAGGCACAAGACGTCCTCAACCAAACGGTCATTGTTTCAGATGTTAATGGGACAGTCGTAGAAGTTGCGGACTCTGTGGACCCTGCTTCAAAAGAGAGCCAGACCCTAGTTCATGTGACTAGTGAAGGCCAATTTGAGATTCAAGGAACCTTAACGGAATATGACATTCCAAATATTTCAGTAGGTCAAAAGGTCAAGATTACTTCCAAAGTATACCCAGATCAAACTTGGACAGGGAAAGTCAGTTACGTTTCCAATTATCCTAAGCAAAATGCCAGTCAGTCAGCGGGTACATCTAGCAATTCAGGACAGACAGGCTCCCAGTATGAATACAAGGTTCAATTGACCAGTCCAATCGGCAAGCTCAAACAAGGTTTCAATGTATCTCTTGAAGTAACCAAAGATGATGATGCCCTGTTAGTTCCAGTAACTGCTGTGACCAAGAAAGGCTCTGACAACTACGTCTGGGTTTACGATGACGAGAGTCAAAAAATCAAGCAAGTCAAGGTCAAACTTGGTAATGCAGATGCTAAGCAGCAAGAAATTGCATCAGGGCTTAAAGAAGGTCAAAAGGTTATTACTAAGGCTGAAAAATCCTTCAAGGATGGTGAGACACTAAAGGATGTGACGGATGCCGATAGCAAAAAATCAAAAGAGACTAGTGGAGAAGAGGTGAAGTCTAGTGACTAAGCCAGCTCTTATGGTTTTAAGGGGGATCACCAAGTCTTTCAAAAATGGCCAAGAGTCCTTGCAGGTCCTTAAGGGGATTGACTTATCAGTTGATGAAGGTGACTTCGTGGCAATCATGGGCCCTTCTGGTTCAGGTAAATCAACCCTCATGAATATTATTGGACTTCTTGATCAACCAACTACAGGTTCCTATCAACTCGAGGGCGAGGATGTGGCTGATCTCTCTGAAAACCGCCTGGCCAAGGTAAGAAATGACCAGATTGGCTTTATCTTTCAGCAGTTTTTTCTCTTGCCAAAGTTAAGTGCCCAAAAGAATGTAGAGCTTCCCTTGATTTATGCGGGGAAATCTCCACGTGAACGTAAGCAAAGGGCACAACAATTCTTGGAAAAAGTCGGCTTGTCAGACCGCAGACATCATTTGCCGTCAGAGCTGTCTGGTGGACAGAAGCAAAGGGTGGCTATTGCGCGTGCACTGTCTAACGATCCGGCAATCATTTTGGCGGATGAACCTACGGGTGCGCTTGATACCAAGACAGGAACCCAGATTATGGATCTCTTAACCCAGCTAAACCGAGAAGGGAAGACCATTGTCATGGTTACCCATGAACCAGAGATTGCGGATTATGCCCGACGTAAGATTGTCATACGTGATGGGGAAATCACCCAAGACACAACGGACAGCGTTCGGATAGACTAGGAGGTAAGAATGGAAAATTGGAAATTTGCTCTTAGTTCTATTCGTTCTCACAAGATGCGGTCCTTCCTGACCATGTTGGGGATTATCATTGGTGTTGCTGCGGTAGTACTTATCATGGGTCTAGGAAATGGGATGCGTCAGAGTGTTACCGATAGTGTGACAGGTGATAAGGATACCGTTCAAGTCTACTATGAAGCCAAGGGTGAGGAGCTAGATCCTGCCTATGCGGACCTGTCACATCCGACCAAACCGGTTAAAGAAGTTTGGTTGGAGCAAGTGGCTAGGCAGACGCCTGGTATCGATAGTTATTTTGTGACCAACAGCCTAACTTCCTCTATCTCCCTCCAGAAAAAGACTGTGAAGAATGTTAATATCACAGGTGCCAGCCAGGGCTACTTTAAAGCTAAAAAGTTAGAGATGTTGACAGGACGTTCCTTGCAAGACAATGATTATAAAAACTTTTCACGAGTCATTGTCATTGATCAGATGGTGGCTAAAAAACTCTTTGAGACGAATGAGGATGCCCTTAACCAAGTGGTTACTATTGGGAAAAATGATTATCGTGTGATTGGTGTTTATAAGAATAAAGACACAGCGATTGGTGCCTTTGGTGAAATTGGGACAGCTCTTGTCGCCAATACCCAGTTAGCAGCTGAGAATAATACGGATCCTATTGGTCAGATTTTTTTCCATGTGACTGATGTGAAAAATAGTAGCAGTGTCGCTAAGGATGCCGCTAAACGCTTGACCCAGTTGTCCCAAGATGACAATGGAGAGTATAAGGCGGCAGATATGAGTTCGGCCCTAGATCAGGTGAACACGATTTTTGGAACCATTACCACTGTTGTCGGTGCGATTGCTGGGATTTCATTATTAGTTGGTGGAATTGGTGTTATGAATATCATGCTGGTTTCGGTAACTGAGCGGACACGAGAGATTGGTCTCCGTAAAGCTTTAGGCGCCACACGTCGTAAAATCTTGACTCAGTTTTTGATTGAATCGATGGTCCTTACCATCCTGGGTGGTCTGATTGGTCTAGGTTTTGCGGCCCTTGTAGTTGGACCAATTGGGAATGCCATGGACCTTAAAGCGACGGTTTCTCTTGGTGTAGCCATGGGAAGCATAGCCTTCTCAGCAGGCGTAGGAATCATTTTTGGTCTCCTACCGGCTAATAAGGCTTCGAAACTCGATCCTATCGAAGCTCTTAGGTATGATTAGAAATAACCTCTTGAAATCTTTAGATTTTGAGAGGTTTTATGGTCTTCGAAAAAAGATAGAGAAAAAAATAAAAAAATTGCATTTTTTTCTTGACGTCTGATTTAGGTCATGATATTATAAATAAGGTTTGAAAAAACTGACCTAAGACAGTTGGGGAGCTAGACTCGTAAACATCCAACCGAGGCACAAAACGTAACTATTTTTTTGTAACGTATTGTACTTTCGTGTCTAGGTTTAGGTACGATTTTTTTGTGCCTAGCCCAAAAATAAAAACGGAGGTAAAACTACTAATGAGTGAAGCTATTATTGCTAAGAAAGCTGAACAGGTTGCTATCGTCGCTGAGAAAATGAAAGCAGCAGCATCTATCGTTGTTGTTGACTCTCGTGGACTTACAGTTGACCAAGATACAGTTCTTCGTCGTAATCTTCGTGAATCAGGCGTTGAATTTAAAGTTATCAAAAACTCTATCTTGAGCCGTGCAGCTGAAGAAGCAGGTCTTGAAGACCTTAAAGAACTTTTCGTTGGTCCATCTGCAGTAGCATTCTCAAACGAAGATGTTATCGCACCAGCAAAAGTTATTAGCGAATTTGCTAAAGGTGCTGAAGCTCTTGAAATCAAAGGTGGTGTTGTTGACGGTGCGTTCACTTCAGTCGAAGAAATCAACGCTCTTGCATCACTTCCAAACAAAGAAGGTATGCTTTCTATGCTCCTTTCTGTACTTCAAGCGCCAGTGCGCAACGTTGCATACGCTGTCAAAGCGGTTGCAGAAAGCAAAGAAGACGGTGCTGCATAAGCCCATCTTCACAACTCGTAGCCTAAGCTACGTTTAAAACACTATATTAAAAAACACATTTGGAGGAAATCACAATGGCATTGAACATTGAAAACATTATTGCTGAAATTAAAGAAGCTTCAATCCTTGAATTGAACGACCTTGTAAAAGCTATCGAAGAAGAGTTTGGCGTAACTGCTGCTGCTCCTGTAGCTGCTGCTGCAGCTGGTGCTGCTGACGCTGGTGCTGCTAAAGATTCATTCGACGTTGAATTGACATCTGCAGGCGACAAAAAAGTTGGCGTTATCAAAGTTGTACGTGAAATCACAGGCGAAGGTCTTAAAGAAGCTAAAGCTATCGTTGACGGTGCACCATCAGTTATTAAAGAAGGTGTTGCTGCAGCTGAAGCTGAAGAAATCAAAGCTAAACTTGAAGAAGCTGGAGCTTCAGTTACTCTTAAATAATAAGGTAACGACTCAAGTCGCTTAATAAAGAAAACCAGGGCATCAGCTCTGGTTTTTTATTACGATAAGCGATTATGAGAAACTGATAAATTGATTTGGTTTCCTGCCAAAAATCCTGCCAAAAATTCTTTGGCAGTTTTTTTGTTTTAATAAACTTTCGGGGGTAGACACTAGATTGTCTACCCTTTTTTTTTTGCGTTTCGGAGGTAATTATGCAAAAGGAAGAACAGTCATCACGTCAAATCGTGAAGAGCCATATCATGACCATCATGGGAGTTGATAATCTAAAAGCAACTCAACTGGTAAATGAAATGGAACAAACAGGTTTAATCTGATTTGATGAATTCGGGAATTTTGGAATTTTAGTCTTGGAGGGATAATCATGAAACGTATTACTGCTAATCAATTTCAGACATCAGAGCGTTATTATAAACTCCCAAAAGTCTTGTTTGAAGATTACGCTAAAAAATACGGTCACGAGAACTTTACCATGAGAAACTGGGCAGATTTTCAATACTATAAGGATAAGACGTTGGATTTGGTGATTGCGGTCACAACAGCGAAGTTTACCCTTTTTAATATCCAATCGGTGATTGATTTGACGCAAAAAGACTCTATGGACTTGAAAACGTGGGGCACTCAGAAGACTATGGTCTATCTTGTTATTCCAGATAATGATACTACCTTTCGTTTTCTATCTGCTTTATTTTTCTCTATGGTTTTCTCCACTTTGACCAGACAGGCTGATGTGGACTTTAAAGGGCAACTGCCTATCCATGTTAGAAGCTATCTGGATGAGTTTGCTAATGTCGGAGAAATCCCAGACTTCGCCGAACAAACCTCAATAGTTAGCTCTTGGAATATGAGTCTAGTACCAATCTTGCAAAATATCGCCCAACTCTTTCTCATTTACTGGGAAGGAAATAGTGGTGATAAACTACTTGAACGTCAGACACGAGCCAGTGAGTGGTATTACCAAATTGAAAAAGACTTTAGTCAACCCAACGGCGGGACAGCACAAAGTGATCTAAAAGCACTTGAAGCTGTACGAGGAGACCTTTTTGAAAACTCTATTCCAGGAGGTGGTGATGGTATGGGTTACGCTTACGGCCAATGTACTTGGGGAGTCACAGCCCGTATTAACCAACTGGGTCTAAAACTCAAAGGAAAAAACGGTGAGAAGATTCCAATTATCAGTACCATGGGCAATGGCCAAGATTGGGTACGAACAGCCGCAAGTCTCGGTGGGGAGACAGGGACAAGTCCACAAGCAGGAGCTATTATTTCCTTTGCGGGAGGAGGACATGGCACACCAGCAGAATACGGACATGTGGCTTTCATCGAAAAACTCTACCCAAATGGCTCATTCCTTATCTCCGAAACCAATTACAATGGCAATTCAAACCATACCTTCCGTAAATTATCTGGAGTGGATAGTAACTTGAGTTTTGCGTATACGACGAAATAAAAAAGGATATGCTAACAATGACTTGATTTGTTAGCATATTGTTTTGGAGGTGGTGATATGGATTTGTTAGAGAAACCCGTTTATAATTATATTAAAAATAATCATGGAGTAATAACTTTTCGTGATATGGAAGAGCTTAACTTTTCTTATCAACAACTGAATCAATTAGTCTCAAAAGGGAAAGTGGAATCAATTGAAAGAGGTATCTATCATCTGCCAGATATCTATATCGATGACTATTTTAGTTTACAGTACCGTTTTCCAAAAGGAATTTATTCCTTAGAAACAGCACTTTGGTTACATGGTCTGTCCCTTACCATTCCATTTGAGCCTGTGATGACTTTTCCTTTCGGGACAAATACGAGGCCAATGAAAGAAGCTGGTGTCAAGCCAATTGTCGCTAGAAAGTATCATGAAATCGGTATTATTAGACTGGAGCGACAGGCTGGACAGTTTATCTCAGTATATGATATGGAACGAACATTAGTGGAGTGTTTGAGAACAGCTTATCATGTCGATATTCAAGTTATTGCTCCAGCTTTTCAAGCTTACTTTAAAAAAGGAGCTGTTGATTATGCCAAGTTGTATCACTATGCACAACTATTTAAAGTAACCGAAAAACTACAATCATATGTGGAGGTCTTGTCGTGAAATTTTCAAATGCTAATAGTTTCAAAGCTAAAATCAAGAATATTGCAAAAGAAAAAGGGATCTCTTTCTCAAAAGATTAGTCAAATATTTGAAGAATACGGTGCGAATATGTTGGATGTATTCGGTTGTTATATGTATAAATTAAACAATTGTGTTACAATGAAACCATATAGAATTTTAAGTTTTCTCAAAAACTTTTTATAACTAAGAACACATAAGGAGGTAAAATGGTGAAGCATTCTAAAAGAACGAAAGTTTTTCAGCTTTCACTCGTCATCATATTTATTTTAGTCTTGTTAGGGCTCTTTGTTCCCCAGCAGTTTCAAAATATTAGTTCTTACTTAAAAAATCTCTTAACAACTAGTGTTGGCTGGTTTTACTTGTTATTGGTTACGGGGATTTTAATTTTTTGTGTCTTTTTAATTGTAAGTCCGATAGGGCAGATTCGCTTGGGTAATCCCACGAGTCGGCCAGAGCATTCGACGACGTCATGGATTGCCATGATGTTTTCTGCTGGAATGGGGATTGGTCTGGTCTTTTATGGGGCAGCAGAGCCTTTGAGTCACTTTGCTATCTCGACGCCCAATGCAGAAATAGGCAGTGCGGATGCTCTCGCAGATGCTTTTCGTTTTACTTTTTTTCACTGGGGATTTCATGCTTGGGCGGTCTATGCCCTGGTGGGATTGTCTTTGGCTTATTTTGGCTTTCGTAAACGGGAGAAATATCAGCTCTCAGTCGTCTTTAAGCCTCTTTTTGGAAAATATGCGGACGGACCAATAGCAACCATTATCGATACCATCACCATTATTGCGACAGTGATTGGGGTAGCGACAACGCTCGGCTTTGGTGCCTCACAAATCAATGGTGGTCTCTCCTATGTCTTTGGTATTCCTAATAATAGTCTTGTGCAAGTCATCATTATCATCATTGCGACAATTCTTTTTCTTATTTCTGCCTTATCAGGTTTAGGAAAGGGTGTTAAAATCCTATCTAATACAAACTTGATTTTAGCTATTGTCTTGCTTGCTGGAGTCATAGTTTTGGGGCCAACGGTTAAGATATTTGACACCATGACAGACTCTATCGGCCTTTATTTTCAAAACTTCTTCCGTATGAGTTTTCGGGCGGCGGCTTTTGATGAGACCAAGCGGGCTTGGATTAACCAATGGACCATTTTTTACTGGGCATGGTGGATTTCCTGGTCACCTTTTGTGGGCGTCTTTATTGCCCGTATCTCAAAAGGTCGGACTATTCGCGAATTTTTGACAGTAGTGCTTTTGGCACCAACAGTCCTTAGTTTTATCTGGTTTTCTGCTTTTGGTACCTTATCTACTTCACTACAAGATTCGGGGGTTGATTTGATACGTTTTGCCACAGAAGAAATTCTTTTTGCCTCTTTTAATGAATATCCTCTGGGAAGTGTCCTTTCACTCCTGGCAATTATTTTAGTTTTAACCTTCTTTGTGACCTCGGCGGATTCTGCCACCTATGTTTTGGCCATGTTGTCTGAAGATGGCAATCTAAATCCAAGTAATCGTAAAAAGGTGATTTGGGGTGTCATGCTGGCCTTGATTGCTATTGCACTCATGTTTTCTGGTGGATTGACAGCTTTACAAAACACGCTCATTATTGTCGCTTTTCCATTTTCCATAGTACTAGTGTTGATGATGTGGTCGCTTATGAAAGAGTTATATCACGAAAAAGAGCAAATGGGACTCGCCATTACACCAGACCGATATCCTGAGAAGAATCAACCGTTTAAATCTTATGAGGAAAATTAGGAGGATGGCATGGAGTTAAGAGTGCTTCGTTATTTTATTACTATTGCTGAGGAGGGGAGTATCTCCAATGCAGCTGAGAAGCTGATGATTACTTAGCCGACACTCAGTCGTCAGTTAAAAGATTTGGAGCAGGAACTTGGTGAACCTCTTTTTATCCGTGAACATAAACAAATGATTCTCACAGAAGCTGGACATTTCCTCAAGGATAGAGCAGTGGATATCCTAGAGTTAAGTATGCAGACCGAGGAGGAATTTGAGCGTCGCAGACAGGCTCTATTTTCTGGACAGAAAGCTATCGGTTGCATTGAATCTGAGAGTAGCCAGTTGTTGGGTGGAATAATTGAGGATTTGCTTTTCGATTATCCGCATGTGAATTTTCAGCTTTATAGTGGAACAAGTGATGATATTCAGGATAAGTTGGATAAAGGGATTTTGGATTTCGGTATACTTTTAACCCCAGTTAATGTAGATCGGTATCAAAGTCATTTTTTGCCTGTGAAGGAGCGATGGGGAGTCTTGGTAGGTAGCCATTCCCATCTGGCCAAATTTCCAAGAGTGACTGTCACAGATATGGAAAACATCCCAGTGATTTTCCCAAACCGAAAGGAAATCAAGGATTTTTTGATTCCTTGGGCTAGAGGTCATCAAGATAACATGGTGGTTATCGGTAGTAGTAATCTGGCTTTCAATGCAATTCCTCTGGTGGAACATGAAATCGGGGCTCTAGTCTGTATTGAGGGAGCTGTCAAAAACAGAATCAATGCTGAGGTAACTTTTGTCCCTATGGAGCCTTCTCTCTACTCTGAGATGATATTAGTCTGGAAGGAAAGTCGCTATCTTTCTCTTGTGGCACAAGAATTTTTAAAGCGGATTAAAGTTTATTATCCAGCAGAGTTATTCTAAAGAAATAATAAGGTAACGACTCAAGTCGCTTAAAAAAGAAAACCAGGGCATAAGCTCTGGTTTTTTCTATTGCTTTTAATATTTTCATTTGTTAGAATGTAGGTAATGTGCGTGCTTGTCACGCCCTTTTTCTGTGTCTTTTACGGCTTTAGTGATTGTAAATAACTATAAAAATCTTAAAGGCATGGTAAATGCTAAAAAGAAAAGGAGAAATTTATGGCTTATATTTGGTCTTATCTCAGGCGTTATCCTAAGTGGCTGGCGATGAATTTTACGGCGGCCATTTTATTTGTTATTGCTAATCTGGGTTTGCCGACGGTTCTTGCCAGAATGATTGATGAGGGAATAAACCGTGGTGATGTTGATAAGCTTTACGCTTATGCTTGGGTCATGTTTGGTGTAGTTTTGACTGGGATTGTTGGTCGTATACTTCTGTCCTATGCGGTTGGTAAATTGACCACTACTATGGTGCAAGTCATGCGTAATGATATATACGCCAAGCTTCAGGAGTATTCACACCATGAGTACGAGCAGATTGGGGTATCCTCTTTGGTGACTCGTATTACATCAGATGCTTTTGTGCTTATGCAGTTTGCGGATCAGGTTCTTAAGCTAGGGGTTATCACTCCTTTGATGATGGTTTCCAGTGTCTTTTTGATTTTGACGACCAGTCCATCTTTGGCTTGGATTGTGGCCATCTCCTTGCCTTTCCTAGCCGTAGTTGTCTGGTATGTGGCGGTAAAAACGCGTCCGCTTTCTGAAAAGCAACAGGCAACTCTCGACAAGATTAACCAGTATGCTCGTGAAAATCTGACTGGGCTTCGTGTCATCCGTGCTTTCGCTAGAGAAGATTTCCAAGAGCAGAAGTTTGCCTCTGAAAATGCTGTCTATGCGGATAATTCAAACAAGCTCTTTAAATTGACTGGTTTAACAGAGCCCCTTTTTGTGCAAATCATCATCGCTATGATTGTGGCTATTGTTTGGTTTGCTCTAGAGCCATTAGGTTCTGGGACTTTGGCAATCGGGGACTTGGTTGCCTTTATTGAGTACAGTTTCCATGCACTATTGTCCTTCCTCTTCCTAGCTAATCTCTTTACCATGTATCCTCGTACGGCGGTATCTAGTGAACGTCTGCAGGAAATTATGGACATGCCGATTTCTATCAATCCAAATGAAGATGGGGTGACAGAGACTGATACTAAGGGATATTTGGAATTTGATAATGTGACCTTCGCCTATCCTGGTGAAACTGAGAGTCCTGTCCTACACAATATTTCCTTCAAGGCTAAACCAGGTGAAACCATTGCCTTTATCGGTTCTACGGGTTCAGGGAAATCCTCTCTTGTGCAGTTGATCCCACGCTTTTATGATGTCACACTTGGACGCATTCTTGTTGATGGTGTGGATGTCCGTGACTACAATCTTAAGGCTCTTCGTCGTAAGATTGGCTTTATTCCACAAAAAGCTCTACTCTTTACTGGAACTATCGGTGAAAATATCCGTTATGGTAAGGAAAATGCCAGTCATGAAGAATTGAATCAAGCTACTGATGTGGCTCAAGCCAAGGAATTTATCGAAAGTAAGGAAGAACGCTATGATTCTCACTTGGCTGAGGGTGGCAGCAACCTTTCTGGTGGACAGAAGCAGCGTTTGTCAATTGCACGTGCGGTGGTTAAGCGTCCTGATCTCTATATCTTTGATGATTCCTTCTCTGCCTTGGACTACAAGACTGATGCGACCTTGCGCCGTCGTCTAAAAGAAGTGACCCAGGATGCGACAGTCTTGATTGTGGCCCAACGTGTGGGAACCATTATGGATGCTGACCAGATTATCGTTCTTGACAAGGGTGAAATTGTTGGTCGTGGCCGTCACGAAGAGCTCATGGCAAGTAATGATATTTACCGTGAAATTGCTAATTCCCAACTGAACCAAAAGAGTCTGGCGGAAGACTAGAAGGAGGTCAAAATGAAGAAAAATAAAATGAAAACAAGTCATTCCTCAAGTTTTGGCCGCCTTTGGTCATACTTGCAGGTTTATCGTTTCCCACTTTACCTAGCTATTTTCCTGAAAATTGTTAGTGTCATTATGAGTGTTCTCGAACCTGTTGTGATTGGATTAGCCATTACGGAACTGACTAAAAATACACTGGACATGTTCAAGGGTGTGGAAGGCGCTCATATTAACGTTTCCTATGTTGGTTGGGTTCTAGTTGTTTATCTCTTGCGTGGTCTTATTTATGAGTTGGCTGCTTATTATTCCAACTATTTTATGACCAATGCCGTGCAAGCAACGGTTCAAGATATGCGAAATGAGATGACTGAGAAAATCAATCGTACCTCAGTCTCATACTTTGATAAGCACCAGTTTGGGGACCTCTTGGGCCGCTTTACCAGTGATGTCGAGACAGTTTCGAATGCTTTGCAGCAGTCCTTTTTGCAGGTAGTTAATGCCGTCTTTACTCTAGTCTTGGTTATTGGGACAGTGCTTTACCTTAATCTTCAATTGGGAGCTATAGTTGTCGTCACTATTCCCATTACTTACTTTGGCGCTCGCTTCATTATGAGTAAGTCTCAACCTTACTTTAAGCAGCAGGCTGATGCCCTAGGTACTCTTAACGGTTTTGTTCAGGAAAATCTGACTGGTTTCAATGTGCTTAAACTTTTTGGCCGTGAGGATAAATCTTTAGACGACTTTAAAGAGATTACGGAAGACCTTCAGAAGGTAGGTTTTAAGGCCAATTTCATTTCAGGCCTCATGATGCCTGTACTTAATGGTTTATCTGACTTGACCTATCTAATTGTCGCTGTTCTAGGTGGTTTGCAAGTTTTGGCTGGTCGCTTGACGATTGGTAATATGCAGGCCTTTGTTCAGTACGTTTGGCAGATTAATCAACCTATTCAGAACTTGACTCAGTTAGCTGGACAATTGCAGAGTGCTAAGTCTTCTTTGGACCGTATTTTCCAACTGATGGATGAACCAGACGAGGCTAATGATGCTACTGAAGTGCTTGAAGGAGATTTGACCGGTCGGGTTAGCTTTAAGCATGTAGACTTCCAGTATGTGGTTGATAAACCTTTGATTCGTGACTTTAATCTTGAAGTCAATCCTGGCGAAATGGTCGCTATTGTCGGCCCAACTGGTGCCGGAAAATCAACGATTATCAATCTTCTCATGCGTTTCTATGATGTGACTGCAGGTTCTATCTCGGTTGATGGTCATGATATTCGTAACTTATCACGTCAGGATTATCGTAAACAGTTTGGTATGGTACTTCAGGATGCTTGGCTCTTTGAAGGAACTATCAAGGAAAATCTTCGTTTTGGTAATCTTGAGGCAACTGACGAAGAAATTGTTGAAGCCGCTAAGGCTGCCAATGTGGACCACTTTATCCGTACGCTGCCTGGTGGTTACAACATGGAAATGAACCAGGAATCAAGTAACATTTCACTGGGACAAAAGCAACTTTTGACCATTGCGCGTGCGCTTTTGGCTGATCCGAAAATTTTGATTTTGGACGAGGCAACCTCATCAGTTGATACTCGTTTGGAACTCTTGATTCAAAAGGCTATGAAGACTCTCATGCAGGGTCGAACAAGCTTTGTCATTGCTCACCGTCTGTCAACTATCCAAGAGGCAGACAAGATTTTGGTCCTTAAAGATGGACAAATCATCGAACAAGGGAACCATGAATCCCTCCTTGCAGATAAAGGTTTTTATTACGATTTGTATAATAGTCAGTTTGCGGAGAAATAAACAGAAAAATCCATCAGTTATGAACTGATGGATTTTTTCTGAATGTGACGAGTAATAAGAGAGACTTTCCCAGTAAGAGAAGTCTTAACATCACTATTTATTTCTCCGCACGTCGTGTTACGAACATGGCATCTCCGAAACTGAAGAAGCGGTAGCGTTCTTGGACGGCGTGTTTGTAGGCATCTAGGACGAATTCACGACCAGCAAAGGCTGAAACCAACATCACCAAGGTTGATTTTGGAAGGTGGAAGTTAGTTGAGAAGGCATCTACGACTGTGAATTGATAACCTGGTTTGATAAAGATATCGGTCCAGCCTGAGTCGGCTTGGAGTTGGCCATCATATTTATTGCCGATTGTTTCCAGTGTTCGGATTGAGGTTGTACCTACTGCAACAATGCGACCTCCAGCAGCTTTGACGCTATTGAGGGTATCGGCAGCGTCTTGGCTGAGGGTGTAAAACTCTGAGTGCATCTCATGTTCGTCGACATTCTCAACAGAAACAGGTCGGAAGGTTCCCAGTCCAACGTGGAGGGTGAGGTAGACCAATTTTACGCCTTTGGCTTCAATCCTTTGAAGCAATTCAGGAGTGAAATGGAGACCAGCTGTTGGTGCAGCGGCAGAGCCATTTTCTTTGGCATAGACCGTTTGGTAACGGTCACGGTCTTCCAATTTTTCATGGATATAAGGTGGCAATGGCATCTCGCCCAAACTTTCCAAAACCTCAAGGAAGATACCGTCGTAGCTAAATTCTACGATTCGACCACCGTGATCTAGTTCCTCAGTGACAGTGGCAGTCAAACGGCCATCACCAAAACTGACCTTGGCGCCTACTTTAAGGCGTTTCGCAGGCTTAGCCAAAACCTCCCATTGATCCCCTTGGGTATTTTTCAAAAGGAGAAATTCTACATGACCGTGGGTATCAGGCTTTTCACCATAGAGACGGGCTGGAAGCACACGTGTATTGTTCATAACCAAGGCATCGCCAGGATTAAGCTGGTCAATGATGTGGTCGAAGTGGGTATCAGTCATTTCCTTGGTTACAGGGTCAATGACTAAGAGTTTAGAGGCATCACGTTGTTCCAATGGGGTTTGAGCAATCAGTTCCTCTGGCAGTTCAAAATCAAAATCGTTTGTATTCATTTCTTTCCTCGTTTAAAAATGTTCAGCCTTTTTATTATAGCACGATATAGGACGACCGTCATTAAACTTGTCGAGTGAAAGCGCTTGACAAAAAGGTTAAAAAAAGAGATAATAAAGAAAAATGGTATATACCAATATCGAGGTGAATAGAATGAAAAAGATTTTAGTTAAAAATCAAGTTGAGGGAGGCCAAGTTGCCTTTGATCTTCTAAAAGAGAGCCTTGCAGCGGGTGCTCAGACATTGGGATTGGCTACAGGTAGTTCACCTATCGCCCTTTACCAAGAGATGGTTGAAAGCGACTTGGATTTTTCGAAACTATACAGTATCAATTTGGATGAATATGTTGGACTAGCACCAGACCATGAGCAGAGCTACCATGCTTTCATGCAAGAACATCTTTTTAATGCGAAACCGTTTAAAGAGAGCTTCTTGCCTGACGGTATGGCTGAAGATTTGGAGCAGGCGGCTAAGGACTACGATGAGATCTTGTTGCACCATGCTATTGACCTACAAATCTTAGGAATTGGAAGTAATGGGCATATTGGTTTTAATGAGCCAGGTACGCCTTTTGATAGCCAAACCCATGTGGTCGACTTGACTGACAGTACCATTGAAGCCAATAGCCGTTTCTTTGCCAGTCGAGACCAAGTCCCTACAAAGGCTATTTCGATGGGGATTGCTTCCATTATGGCTGCCAAGAAGATCATTTTGTTTGCCTATGGTGACAAGAAGGCAGATGCCATTTTCAAGATGGTCAAGGGTCCTGTGACAGAGGAAGTCCCAGCCAGTGTCTTGCAAAATCATCCAGATGTGACTCTTATCTTAGATGAGGCAGCCGCTGCGAAATTGTAATACTATCTTGTGGAAAATCAATCCCACGAAACTCAGGTTGAGCCATTTGGCGCTCAGCCTTTTTCTTTTGTGAAAAGTTACTTCCAAGCAAATCAATTGCCTAGCCCTCTTTGATAGCGCTATAATAGTTAAGTTGACTTTGACTATCAAACAACGGATATAGATATTTCATAAAGAAAGAGGATATACAATGGCAAAACCTATTCGAGTATTGCTTTATTATAAATACCTTCCCATCGAAAATGCTGAGCAATTTGCGGCTGACCACTTGGCTTTCTGTAAGTCAATCGGTCTGAAAGGACGCATCTTGGTCGCCGACGAGGGAATTAATGGAACGGTTTCTGGTGACTATGAAACCACTCAAAAATACATGGACTATGTTCACAGCCTTCCAGGGATGGAGGACCTTTGGTTCAAGATTGATGAGGAAGAGGAGCAAGCTTTCAAGAAGATGTTTGTTCGCTACAAGAAGGAAATCGTTCACCTTGGTTTAGAGGATGATAACTTTGACAGCGACATCAATCCGCTTGAAACAACGGGTGCTTACTTGTCACCAAAAGAGTTTAAAGACGCCCTTCTAGATGAGGACACAGTTGTCCTTGACACACGTAATGACTATGAGTATGACCTTGGTCACTTCCGTGGAGCCATTCGTCCAGACATTCGCAACTTCCGTGAATTGCCACAATGGGTCCGTGACCATAAAGAAGAGTTCATGGACAAGCGCGTGGTTGTTTACTGTACTGGTGGTGTCCGCTGTGAGAAATTCTCAGGTTGGATGGTCCGTGAAGGCTACAAAGATGTTGGCCAATTGCATGGTGGTATTGCGACTTACGGAAAAGATCCAGAGGTTCAAGGGGAGCTTTGGGATGGTAAGATGTATGTCTTTGACGAGCGTATTGCTGTTGATATCAACCATGTAGATCCTATAGTTGTCGGTAAGGACTGGTTCGATGGCACACCTTGTGAACGCTATGTCAACTGTGGCAACCCATTCTGTAATCGCCGTATCCTTGCTTCAGAGGAAAATGAAGACAAATATCTCCGTGGCTGCTCACACGAATGCCGTGTTCACCCACGCAATCGTTATGTCTCTGAAAATGGTTTGAGCCAAGAAGACGTTATCGAACGCCTTGCGGCAATTGGTGAGAGCTTGGATGTAACACCTGCCTAAGTTTAAATAGAGAAGAAGCTGAGAGAAATCTCGGCTTTTTATTTTGCAATTTATTTCTAAAATTATGACATATATATATTGCAATTAGAAATATATAGTGTATAATTAAGATGAAAATAGCTGGTGAACCTAATCAATTTCGACGATAATATCAGATATGATGAAAAGGAGGGGGCATGTGGCAAAGAATTTACGTTTAAAAGCAGCACGAGCGGAGCATGATATGACTCAGGGTGACTTGGCTGAAGCGGTAGGTGCAACAAGACAAACCATCGGATTGATTGAAGCTGGAAAGTACAATCCCAGCCTAGCCTTATGCATTGCCATTTGCAAGACACTGGATAGGACCTTGGATCAACTGTTTTGGGAGGATTAGGAAGGAAGTAAAGATGATGAAATTCAAACTGATTAATAATGAGGTTACAGATGAACGCGAGAAAGCTCTAAATAATAAAGTTGCTGCTGAATGTTTTTACATAATGATTGCAGGGACGCTTGTATGCTTAGTTTATGGCTCCCTCTTTAACAATGGTGTCATCTCTGCTGATTACTTACTTTATCCATTGTTGATAAGTAGTATTTGGTCTATTTATAGATCTGCACGACTTAGTGTTAACACTTTTGGGGGTTCTGGTATGACAGTCCTAGGTTGTTTACTAGTGACTGGGCTTATCACCCTTATGATAATGTCAGCTAACTATCGGTACAACCATGATGTCTATCATAATAATCCCTTGGATCCTAGATATCTTATGGCTTGGCCAATTACTTATACCATATATGCTCCTGTTGTTTTCTTTATGAATTGGGCTCTCGTTGCACTGGGAAGATATGAGAGAAGGCGTCTTGAAAAAGAGCTAGATGATATGGAGAATGAAGAATAAATAGGGTTAGAATCAGACCAGACTTTTGGGTCTGATTTTATTATGTTATAATGGGTCCTAAAACTAAGGTGGTCACGTATGCTACTAACTGAATTTGATGCGAATAGACAAGCGATTATCAATCCACAAGACCTACATGAACCAATTGAGGGATTTCCAAAAGTAGTTATCTCTTGCTTTTCAAGAGTGACCTTTGCGCGCTTGCTTGAGAATTACGAACATGATGAGATTACAAGAACCTCTATGGCTAACTTTGAAGTCATTGTCTATGGGCTTACTATTGGAGACCAACAGATTGCTGTCTTTAATGCACCAGTTGGGGCTGCTTCCTGTGAGGGAATTATAGAGGATTTGATTCAATTTGGGATGGAAAAACTCGTTCTCTTTGGAACTTGTGGAGTTTTGGACAGGGATATCGAAGCGACCTTCATCATCATTCCAACAGCTGCTCTTCGGGATGAAGGCACCGGTTACCACTATCTTCCGGCTAGTGATGAAGTGGAAGTGAATAAGGAAACCCTCCCTCTCTTCCAATCCTTTCTGGATAGTCACAAGGTTTCCTATCAGTCAGGAAAAGTGTGGACGACAGATGCACCCTACCGGGAAACCATCGACAAGATGAAACGTCGAAAGGAAGCAGGAGCCATCTGTGTGGATATGGAATGTTCGGCAGTGGCAGCCTTAGCAGCTTTTCGGGGCTTTGAGCTCTGCCATTTCTTCTACGCAGCAGACCACCTCTCAGAAGAAAAATGGGATATCCGAACCTTATCTAGTCATGAGGATTTAGATGGTAAGGATCGAATCGCGGAGTTAGCCATCCAATTTGCACTCTTATGGGAGAAAGCCTCTTGAAAAACAGCTAGACGATTTGGAGAATGAAGACTAAATAGTGTTAGAATCAGACCAGACTTTTGGGTCTGATTTTTTATTGGGATGACATAAATCTCTCTTTTTCAAACTTCTTATTTGTAATCATTCTAAATAACTGTTATAATGTTTTTTAGAATGATTCTAAATAAGGAGTAAACAAATGGAAGATAAGAATTTTGCAGAACGTTTAAATATTTTGAGAGCTGGTGTGTTGGGTGCCAATGATGGCATCATTTCCATTGCGGGAGTGGTTATCGGTGTGGCCAGTGCGACATCTAACATCTGGTTTATCTTGATATCAGCCTTGTCAGCCATTTTTGCCGGTGCCTTTTCGATGGCCGGTGGTGAATATGTCAGTGTGTCAACGCAAAAGGATACAGAAGAAGCGGCTGTCGCTAAGGAACAAGCCCTTTTGGATCGCTCACCTGAAGCAGCTAGAGAGAGTTTGTACCAAACCTTCCTCAGTCAGGGGGATTGCGAAACAGCAGCCGAAGTCAAGGTCAATCAAGCCTTCAGTAAAAATCCTATCAAGGTCTTAGTTGAGGAAAAATATGGAGTGGACTTGGATGAAATTACCAATCCATGGCATGCTGCCATCTCTAGTTTCTTTGCTTTTTCAGTGGGTTCTTTGCCACCAACATTAGCAATCATGCTTTTCCCAGAGCCTTACCGCATTCCTGTAACAGTGGTTGTGGTTGCGCTGACCTTGATCTTGACTGGTTATATCAGTGCCAAACTTGGAAAAGCGCCCGTTAAACAAGCGATGTTGCGTAACTTGACAGTAGGACTATTGACCATGCTCGTGACCTATGTAGTTGGGCAAGTCTTCCATGTGAATGTGTAATTGTTAGTAATATGAGTCTACCTTTTAGGTAGGCTTTTTTAGTCTACTAGACCAGACTTATCCATGGTACAATAGGGCTATGCGTTTAGATAAATTATTAGGACAGGCGGGCT
Organism: Streptococcus sp. cx1; assembly: GCF_052384325.1. Classification (NCBI taxonomy): domain Bacteria; kingdom Bacillati; phylum Bacillota; class Bacilli; order Lactobacillales; family Streptococcaceae; genus Streptococcus; species Streptococcus sp. cx1. Next base: position 185,142 of record NZ_JBQSUN010000001.1, read on the forward strand.
ATGGTTCTCGCAATCAAGTCAAGAAGCTTATTCGTAGCCGTCAGGTATCTGTGGATGGCATCTTGGCTGAACAAGATAATCTTAATGTGGATGCTAGTCTTCAAACCATCACGGTTTCTGGTAAGGAACTGGAGCATGCCCCAGAAGTCTACTACCTTATGAATAAGCCAGCAGGTGTAGTGTCAGCTCGAAGGGACAAGGAACACCAAACAGTCATTGATTTGATTAAGCCTGAAGATTAGCGAGAGGGGCTTTATCCTGTTGGGCGATTGGATAGAGATACGGAAGGTTTGGTGCTGATTACTAACAATGGTCCCTTGGGATTTGCCATGCTTCACCCACGCTATCATGTGGCTAAGACTTATTATGTCGAGGTCAATGATGTTCTTGGGCCTGATGCACCTGCATTTTTTTGAGTCAGGTGTTGTCTTTGAGGATGGTACTGTTTGTAAATCAGCTCAGTTAGAAATTCTAAGTTCTGCGAGTGACAAGAGTTGTGCTAGAATCACGATTTCGGAAGGGAAATTTCATCAGGTGAAAAAGATGTTCTTGGCTTATGGCGTTAAGGTGACCTATCTTAAGCGGATTTCTTTTGGAGAGTTTAAGCTTGATGAAGGGATGGCAGTAGGCTCCTACCGAACGTTGACCGAAGCGGAAAAAGCAATTCTACGTACTTATCTTGGCTAGCAGCCCTATGTGGCTTAAAGTGCGATAGGAACTTTCAATCTCATGATAGGTTCCCTCTATCACGAGCCTTAAGACTATAAGCCCGATAACGACGGTCTTTTCTAGGGGTATAAGTGAAACTTATGGCATTCTATAAGTTTTTTTAATTTCTCAAGCCTTGTTTCTGGTGGTATGATGGTAACAATTCAATTGAGAACTGAAGTAAGTCAGGAGCAATGAGCAGGTCTAATCAGAGAGGGAGGTTCATTATGACAGAAGCATTTTACGATCATTTAGCAAAGACGCGTCATCAGATTCACCAACATCCAGAGGTTTCTGAGGAGGAGCATGAGACGACAGTCTTTTTGAAAGGTTATTTGAAAAATCTAGGTATTGAGCCTTTAAATTATCCCTTGAAGACAGGACTTATCGCTGAGGTTGGGTCAGGTCATCCGATTATTGCTTTGCGTGCTGATATTGATGCCCTACCGATTAAGGAAAAGACAGGACTTCCTTATGCCAGCAACAATGGGGCCATGCATGCCTGTGGTCATGACTTTCACCAGACCTCTCTACTTGGAGCTGCTCAGCTTTTAAAAGAGAGAGAAGCAGAGCTTAAGGGGACTGTTCGCTTGATTTTTCAACCAGCCGAGGAAAATTTCCAAGGGGCCTATCAGGTCATTGAAGCGGGTGGTCTTGACGGTGTGTCAGCTATCATCGGTTATCACAATAATCCTCACTTGAAACCTGGTCAGATTGGTCTTCGTTCGGGTGCCATCATGGCTGGTGTGGAGCAGTTTAGGGTTGATGTTAAGGGTGTTTCTTCCCATGCGGCCCGTCCTGATTTGGGTGTGGATACGGTCTTGGTCACTACGACCATCATCAACAATTTACAGCAGATTGTGGCTCGTACAGTATCGCCCTTTGAATCAGCTGTACTGTCAGTTACTCATATCGAAGTTGGAAATACTTGGAACGTTCTTCCAGCAGCGGGCTTTTTCGAAGGAACGATTCGTACCTTTGAGCCTAAGGTTCGTGAAGATGTCATTGTCCGCTTTGAAAAGGTCGTTCGGGCGACAGCAGACCAGTTTGGTGCTCAAGTTGACATTACTTGGGGTAATTCACCTTACGTGACTTACAATGACCAGACACTCACACCACTCATCTTTGAAAATTCTAAGTCCTTTGCTGAAGTGATTGAAACTCTGCCATCAACAGGGGGCGAAGATTTTGCAGCCTATCAAAAGGAAATACCAGGAGTCTTTGCCTTTGTTGGCTCAAATGGTGAAGAAAATGCACCAGACTGGCACCATGATGATTTCCTTGTCAAAGATGAGGCCTTGCCAGTAGCTGTGAATTACTATGTGGAAAACGCCCTATTCCTACTTGACTATTTTAAGGAGAAAGGCAAATGACCATTCCCTTAATCGGTATTACCAGTAATGAAAACCCTGTTAGGGAGTTGAGAGCTTCGCTGACGCCCCATTTATAGGTGTTCAGTGGCATCCTGAGTTTCTCTTGGGACATAAGCTCTTAAAAGACCAAGGACTCTTTGATTATTTTGTTAAGAGTTTTAAATAAGGTTTTAGGATTTTACATTGGTGCCACATTTGAAATTGAAAAGGAGGACGTGCCTAAGGAAAAATAATCTTTTGATCATTTAGTTTACACTTAAGAACCCAGCCGATTGGTTGGGTTCTTTTGTCGTATTTTCGAAGCAAGATTTCAGGATTTAAAAAGGGGTGAGAATTTTTCACTTGCTATTTTTGAGCTTTTTAGATAAAATGAAAGCGTTATCATTTCAAAAAATAGATAGGAAGTGGTCAAGTCATCTTTATGATGTTTTACCTTATAACTTCCGAATAAGGAGAAACGTATGTTAATTGGTATTCCAAAAGAAATCAAAAATAACGAGAACCGTGTGGCTCTAACGCCTGCTGGAGTGCAAAGTCTTGTAGCTAAGGGTCATGAAGTCCTTATTGAAACCAATGCAGGTCTTGGATCTGGCTTTACGGATGCAGACTACGAAAAACAAGGTGCCAAAATTGTTGCAACTGCTGCAGAAGCGTGGGCAGCTGAGCTCGTGGTTAAGGTTAAAGAACCTCTTGCTGCAGAATATGGCTTCCTTCGTGAAGACCTTTTACTCTTTACTTACTTGCACATGGCAGCAGCTCCAGAATTGGCAGATGCTATGGTCAATGCTAAGACAACAGGTGTGGCATACGAAACAGTACGTAGCCAAGAAGGTCACCTACCACTTTTGGTTCCAATGAGTGAAGTAGCAGGACGTATGGCCGTTCAAATCGGTGCACATTTCTTGACTAAACAAGAAGGTGGCTCTGGTGTTCTCCTAGGTGGTGTGCCTGGAGTTCCTAAAGGTAAAGTCACAATTATTGGGGGTGGTGTCGTAGGGACACATGCAGCTCGTATTGCCCTTGGACTGGGAGCTCAAGTGACTATCCTTGATATCAGTGCCAAACGTTTGTCTGTCCTTGAAGAGGTCTTTGGTAGCCAAATTCAAACACTGATGTCAAATCCGCTCAACATTGAAGCGAGCGTTCGTGATGCTGACGTGGTTATCGGTGCAGTTCTTATCCCAGGGGCAAAAGCACCAAAACTTGTTACTGACCATATGGTTAAACAAATGCGTCCAGGTTCAGTGATTGTGGACGTTGCCGTTGACCAAGGTGGGGTTGTTGAAACTGCGGATCGTGTGACTACTCACGATGAGCCTGTTTATGAAACACATGGTGTCCTTCACTATGCTGTTGCCAATATCCCAGGAGCTGTGGCACGTACATCAACCATTGCCCTTACCAATGTCACATTGCCTTATATTGAAGCCCTTGCAGGAAAAGGATTCAGAAAAGCCATTAACGACGACGAAGGTCTTCGTCAAGGGGTTACAACCTACCAAGGTCATATTACTAGCAAACCGGTTGCAAAGGGCTTAGACAGAGAGTATACATCAATTGATGAATTGGCATAAATAGATTATTTAGCATAAACAAAGAGGAGTCGCACCATGATTTGGTTGGCTCTTTTTTTGTGGTCTGAGACAAGAAGTGAATCATTTTTTTGCTAGTTGAGGGGTGAGTAGTTGCAAAGGATGGATTTTTTCTAATTTTGGTCTTATTTTATGCTATAATGAGTAGAAATATTAAGGGGAGTAATGAGTATCTATAATGCTTGCCATTAGGAGGTTTTATCGTGGCCAACCATATTCGTGTGATCACAGCAATTGTTTTCTCGCAGCTTGTCGTCTTTTATTTTGGTTTTCGTATGGATGTCTCTTTGACCAAACTGCTAACCACAGTAACTGTAGCATCTCTAGTTGAGATTATTTATCATGTGAGGCTTGTTCGTAAGATAGGAGCTAATATTTCTTTTGAAACTTTTTGGAAAAATTGTGACCAACTTTTTAGAAAAAATGCTGTGCTATTGGCTATTTTAGTTTGTGACCTACTTATTTTTAAAGGTGGGGATTTCATGGCCTTCACTCTTTGGCAAGTTACCTTTGTTGTCTTGGTAAGTATTATCATCATGGCATCAAATAATGCCCCAGACGCATGATACTACTTAAATCTTACAATAGAAAGTGTGTAGATAATGTTTACCATTCAAAGAAATCATTTGTCGGACCCAGGTGTAGATTATGTCACTTTTGGTAAGGGAGACAAAACTCTTATTATCATTACGGGATTAAGTTTGCAACGATTAGGTGATATGTCCAACCTGACTATTTACTCACTATTTTATCAATACGCTAAGGAGTACAAGGTCTATATTTTTGATAGAAGGGACCACATCGAAGAAGGCGTTTCTATTGAGGATATGGCGGATGACCTCTATCAGTCCTTGCAAGAATTACATATTGCTAATGCCTCTATCATAGGCATATCACAGGGAGGCATGATTGCTCAGCTATTTGCTATCAAATATCCTCAAGAGGTGAAGAAACTAGTATTAGCTCTGACACTCTCTCGCAATAATGCCATCAGTAGAGAAACCATAGGAGGGTGGATAGAGATGGCAGAAAATGGTGATATGGATAAGCTCAATATGGATTCCATGAGTAAATCATTTTCGTCACCTGTTTTAAAGAAATTATATGTGATTAACAGATTATTTTTGAAGTCTGTAAGCAAGGAAAAACGCCATCGCTTTGTCTGTTTAGCCAAGTCAATTCTAGCCTTTGATTGCTATAGTTCGCTTGATAAAATCACTTGTCCGACCCTTGTTCTGGGAGCCAAAAACGATTTAGTTCTGGGTGTGGATGGCGCCAGGGAGCTGGCAAATGGCATTCCAAATGCTTCCTATTATGAATTTAGCAAACTGGGGCACGCAGCCTTTATTGAAAGTAAGCAATTTAATAAAATGATATTAGAATTTCTGCGAGAAAACACTTAGGTAGTGGACTTATGGAAATCTATTAAAATAGAATGAGAAAGGGGTTACAGTGGAGCTTGTAGCCTCTTTTTATTTTCAGTTCAGATATGTGCAGTCTGAAAAATTAAATGATAGAATGGCAATAGATAGGAGGATACAGAAATGTTAAACTATGATTTGATTGTTATCGGTTTCGGTAAAGCCGGTAAAACTCTGGCTGCTAAGATGAATGCAGCTGGTAAGAAAGTTGCTGTCATCGAGCGCAGTAAAGCCATGTATGGTGGTACTTGCATTAATATTGCGTGTATCCCAACCAAGACTATGATTGTTGCGGCTGAGAAGGGCTGGTCATTTGACGACACCATGAAGGAACGTGGTGCAGTGACTGGTCGTCTTAATGCTAAGAATTATAAAATGTTGGCAGACAATGGCGTTGATGTCATTGATGCAGAGGCACATTTTGTGTCAAACAAGGTCATCGAAGTGGTGGCTGGTGATGACCGTCAAGAGCTTACAGCTGAGACCATTGTTATCAATACTGGTGCTGTATCTAATGTCTTGCCTATTTCTGGCTTGACAACAACTGAGCATGTCTACGATTCAACTGGTATTCAAACCCTTGAAGCCTTGCCAAAACGTCTGGGTGTCCTAGGTGGTGGTAATATCGGTCTTGAATTTGCTGGCCTTTATAACCGTTTGGGAAGCCAAGTGACTGTCTTGGATGCTGCGACTAGCTTCTTGCCACGTGTGGAGCCATCTATTGCTAAGTTGGCCAAAGAATACATGGAAGAGGACGGCATTGTCTTTGAGCAAGGTGTTAAAACATCTGAAGTTAAGAATGACGGTGATGAAGTTGTCGTTGTTACTGACAAAGGCGAGTTCCGTTTTGATGCGCTCCTCTATGCGACAGGACGCAAGCCTAATATCGAACCCCTTCACTTGGAAAATACAGATATTGCCTTGACAGAACGTGGCGGTATCCAGGTCAATAAACATTTGGAAACAAGTGTTCCTGGTGTCTTTGCGGTGGGTGATGTTAATGGTGGTCTTCAATTCACCTATATCTCACTAGATGATTTCCGTATTGTCTTTAATTACTTAACAGGGGATGGTAGCTATAACCTTGAAACGCGTGGAGTTGTTCCAACTGCCATGTTCCTCAACCCACCTTTGGCTCAGGTTGGCCTTACTGAAGACCAAGCCAGAGCAGCAGGTGGACCAGTTGCTGTCAAGGAACTTCCAGTTGCTGGCATGCCTCGTGGTCATGTTAACGGTGATTTGCGCGGTGCTTTCAAAGCTGTGGTAAATCCTGAAACTAAGGAAATTTTGGGAGTGACCCTCTTTGGTCAAGAATCTCATGAAATTATCAATCTAATTACCCTAGCGATGAATCATGGTATCCCATACACAGATTTGGCTAAACAAATCTTTACTCACCCAACTATGGCTGAGAACCTAAATGATTTGTTTGCGATTTAAAATGAAAAGAGCCGAGAGGCTCTTTTTTTGTGAGTATATCATCCATACAAAGTGACACTCTAGGTTAGATGTCGCTTTTTTTGCGCTTTGATGATAAGATAGAAGTGACATAGGAAAATTCCTTAGATTGGTGCTCTTAATCCACTCAGTGAGGTTGATTGACCTTGAGTCACCACTAGAATCTGTATGAAAAATCTAGAAAGACACTCGCCTGCAAATGCGTCTGTGAGTGTGTGTAACTTATGACTAAGAAAGTAGGAGTGGGCAAGGCTCACAGTAAGATTATTTTGATGGGGGAGCACTCGGTCGTTTATGGTCATCCTGCCCTTGCTCTCCCTCTTAAGGATATTGAGGTTGTCTGTCAGATTCAGGCGGCTGAGACTCCTTTGACGCTCAAGGCTCAAGATCCCTTGACGACAGCGATTTTTTCAGCTCTTAATTATCTGAAAATCAAGAATCAGCCTATTAGCTATGCTATTAAGTCTAGTGTCCCTGAAAAGCGTGGTATGGGGTCATCTGCTGCAGTGGCCATTGCGGCCATTCGTGCGGTTTTTGATTATTTTGACCAGGAGCTTAGCCAGGAGACCTTGGAAATGCTGGTCCATCAGGCAGAGACTATTGCCCATAGTAAACCTAGTGGCTTAGATGCCAAGACCTGCTTGAGTGACCAAGCCATTAGCTTTACGCGAAACATTGGTTTCAAGGAAATCGAGGTCAATCTAGGTGCCTATCTGGTTATTGCTGATACGGGCATCCATGGAAATACCCGTGAGGCCGTGGAAAAGGTTGAGGCTATAGGACTAGATGCCTTATCAGACCTGAACCGACTGGGCGAATTAAGTCAGCAGGCAGAGGAAGCCCTCAAAGCCAAGGATCAAAAGCATCTCGGGCAACTCATGTCTCAAGCCCATAATCACCTTAAATCTTTAGGGGTATCTTGTGACTTGTCGGACCTTCTAGTAGCAACTGCTCTGGAGCATGGTGCACTGGGTGCCAAGATGTCAGGCGGGGGACTGGGTGGTTGCATTATTGCCCTAACAAGTACCAAGGATCAAGCCCAAACGATTGCTAAAAAACTTCAAGAAAAAGGAGCCGTAAACACGTGGATAGAAAGCCTGTAAGCGTCAAATCGTACGCAAATATTGCTATTGTCAAATACTGGGGTAAGGTGGATGCGGAGCGTATGATTCCTTCAACCAGTAGTATCTCACTGACTTTGGAGAATATGTATACGGAAACCAAGTTGTCTTTTCTGCCTGAGGATGCGACTGGTGATGTCATGTATATCGATGATGAGCTCCAAGGGGAAAAAGAAACAACCAAGGCCAGCAAGGTTTTAGATCTCTTCCGTACCAATCCCAACCAACATGTCAAGATTGAAACTTGGAACAACATGCCAACAGCTGCAGGTTTATCATCAAGTTCCTCTGGTCTTTCTGCCCTAGTTAAGGCGGCTAACGAACTCTTCCAAGTCGGAAAAACGCAGTCTGAATTGGCTCAAATTGCCAAGTTTGCCTCAGGCTCATCATCACGGTCTTTTTTTGGTCCATTGGCAGCTTGGGACAAGGATAGCGGTGAGGTTTACCAAGTTGAAACAGACCTCAAATTGGCCATGATTATGCTGGTTTTGACGGATCAAAAGAAACCCGTATCAAGCCGTGATGGTATGAAATTGTGCACCGAAACATCGACATCCTTTCCAGAGTGGATTAAACAGTCCGAGCAGGATTACAAGGATATGTTAGGCTACCTCAAGGCTAATGATTTCCAAGCGGTCGGTGAGCTCACTGAAGCCAATGCCCTTCGTATGCACCAAACCACAAGTACGGCCAACCCTCCATTTTCATATCTGACGGATGCTTCCTATCAGGCTATGGACAAGGTTAAGGCCCTCCGTGCCTCTGGTGAACAGTGTTATTTCACTATGGATGCAGGACCAAATGTTAAGGTGCTTTGTCTGGAAGAAGACCTGGACCGCCTAGCAGAGCACTTCCGTAAGGACTATCAGGTCATTGTTTCACGCACCAAGGAGTTGCCAGATGCCTAAGCAGTCGGTCAGTCGAGTCAGGGTAAAAACTGGCGGAAAACTCTACATTGCTGGAGAATATTCAGTTCTAACACCTGGGCAGACAGCCCTAATCCAGTTCATCCCTATCTTTATGTCAGCAGAGGTCAAGGAAGCACCAAGCACACAGCTATCTTCTGATATGTTTGACTATAGTGTTAACCGTGAGCCAGACGCAAATTATGCCCTCATTCAAGAGGCTTTGAATACTTTTGAAGCCTATTGTGGTGAGAACTTGCCCACTCTGGATCTTTCAATTACTGGAAAGTTGGAGCGAGATGGTGTTAAATTTGGTATCGGTTCTTCGGGTTCTGTTGTGGTATTGACCCTCAAGGCCTTGGCAGCAGCCCTTCAGAAAGATTTATCCAAAGACATTCTCTTTAAATTAGCTAGTTACACCCTCCTCAAACAAGGAGACAACGGTTCTATGGGGGACCTAGCTTGTATCGTATACGAGGATCTGGTTTCCTATCGCTCTTTTGACCGTGCAAAAATAGCAGAGCTTATAGACCAAATGACTCTATCAGAACTTTTGGAGAAAGACTGGGGCTATCGTATCAGACCTGTAGTGCCAGCTCTCAAAGCTCATTTTTTGGTGGGGTGGACCAAGCAAGCTGCTATCTCAAAAGACATGGTTAAGATGGCCAAATCTCGTATATCAAGCAAGTATCTAGGTGAAACCGAAGTGGCTGTTCAAGCTGCCATCAAGGCTCTGGAAACAGGAGATAAGAACTTGCTGAAGAGCAGCCTTCAAACTGTCAGTGACCAGTTGGAATCACTGAGTCCAGATATTTATGTGGACAAGCTGAAAAAACTCAAAGAAGCAGAGCAAGGACTCGATGCCATTGCTAAGTCCTCTGGAGCTGGAGGTGGCGACTGTGGTATCGCCTTTGCCTTTGACCAAGCTAGCCGAGATGCTCTAGTTGAGCGTTGGCAGCAGGCAGGGATAGAGCTCTTGTATGAGGTATAGGAATCAGCTTAGTAGATAATAATCACGCAAGAAAGTAAAGAAATAACCTATGACAAATCGTAAAGACGATCACATCCGTTATGCCCTTAAGTACCAGTCGCCCTACAATAGTTTTGACGATATGGAACTTATCCACAAGTCTCTACCAACTTATGATTTAGATCAGATTGACTTGTCCACACATTTTGCAGGACGAGATTGGAACTTTCCCTTTTATATCAATGCCATGACAGGTGGTTCTGCCAAAGGTGGTGCAGTTAATCGTAAATTGGCTGAGGTGGCCAGTCGAACAGGTATTCTCATGGTGACGGGTTCCTACAGTGCTGCTCTAAAAGGAGAAGCACCAGAGTCCTTTGACTTTCGTCAAGAGTTTCCAGACTTAGATCTAGCGACTAATATCGGTGTGGATAAGTCTGTGGACCTGGGGATTAAGACGGTGGAAGCTATGGATCCAGTCTTTTTACAGCTCCATGTTAACCTTATGCAGGAGCTTCTCATGCCTGAGGGAGAGCGTATTTTCCACACTTGGAAGGAAAATGTGGCGGCTTATGCACAGAACATAGAGATTCCTCTTGTGCTTAAGGAGGTCGGCTTTGGTATGGATGTGGAAACCATTCGTTATGCCATGTCTCAAGGCGTCAAGACTGTGGATATCTCAGGTCGTGGTGGGACTAGCTTCGCCTATATTGAAAATAGTCGAGGCGGCAACCGTGATTACCTCAATGACTGGGGACAAAGCACCGTTCAGACCCTCTTGCAAGCCCAAGACCTTCGTGAGGATGTGGAAATCCTAGCCTCTGGTGGCGTGCGAAACCCACTCGATATGGTCAAATGTCTGGTCCTAGGAGCAAAAGGCGTTGGCCTCTCACGAACTGTCCTTGAATTGGTGGAACGTTACCCTGTGGATAAGGTTGTGGCTATTGTCAATGGCTGGAAGGACGACCTTCGTCTTATTATGTGTGCTCTTGATTGTCGGGCTATTGATGAGCTAAAATCTGTTGATTACATCTTACATGGTAAGCTACAAGGGACTTATATCAAGCAAAGAAAGTAGGAAAAGAGCCAAGTGCTCTTTTTTAATTTTTAAAGATGATAAAACAATTTCTCTAGACGATGATATTATGGAGACATCATTTTAACACCGGTCAAGGATAAATAATAACATTCTTGATTTGATTTGTTTCTAGCGAGCAAAGCGAGCACTTAACGAGACTTTCCGCTGTGAGAAAAGCTCTAGAAATACTTGTATTTCTAGAACTCGGAATTTTTGAGAGTAAAACAGTTTGGGGAACTGTTTTAGCCTGAGCCTAGAAATTAAAAAGTGAAGGGTCTCAAAAATTAGTCATGGAGCTTCGAAGAAGTACGCTGACGTCCGCACTCACTTAAGGAAAGTCTAAAAAAATCCATTTTACAAAAGAATATCTTACAAAAAAGAGCGGAAGCTCTTTTTTTATTACCCACTCAAGCAAAAAGTAACTTTTCCCCTTGACAAGTTACTGCCTTAGGAGTATTATTTTCAGTGAAATACGGTAGGTGAGGCTACCACAAGGATACGGATGACTACCGCAAAGCAGTGGAGACACTACTCGTTGGTCAACAGTCCTGATCGCCAAGGTCAAGACTAAGCTCATTTCATCGCCTTGCGGAGCTAAAGCTTGAACGGTCCATTTTTTGACAGAATCTATTAAAAAATCAACCTCGAGTTTATAGAGTCTTACCTGTATATGGGTAGGACTCTTTTCTTTTGTCTGAGGTCCACCCACTATGTAAAAAAATGAAAGGAGAAACCTATGAGACTAATCGACGATCACCCCGAACCGCACCTAACCAGTCAATCGCTGATTAGTGTCTTAGGGACTCCATAAGTGATTGGCTCCTGATTAAATAAGGAGATTCCAATGTCAACAAATAAAGAAAGACTTATTGCTGCTCTTCAAGAGCCACTTGAAACAACCCTTACTCGCTACAAGACTCATTTGGATGGCTTGAAGGAAGACCAAGTAGAAGAAAACCGTGACCTTTATGGGGAAAATGTCATAACCAAAGGACAAGAGGATTCTATCATCAAAAAGATTTATGAATCTATCATCAATCCCTTTACTGTTATTCTCTTAGTCATTGCTCTGGTTTCCTTTATCACCAATGTCTGGCTTGCTAAACCGGGTGAAGAAGACCCAACGACTTCTATCATCATTGTCACTCTGGTTCTCATATCTGGTGGTATCCGTTTTATTCAAGAACTTCGTAGCGACAAGGCTGCCAGTAATTTGTCTCGCATGATTGTCAATACAGCAACAGTACTTCGAGATGGCAGTGAGCAAGAAATCCCAATTGATGAAATTGTGGTTGGAGATGTGGTCAAACTAAGTGCGGGAGATATGATTCCGGCTGATGTGGTCTTACTAGATTCTCGTGATTTCTTTGTTCAACAGTCTGGCTTGACAGGTGAAAGCGATGCTGTGGAAAAAGCTTGTCTGGCTAAAGCAGATGGTCAAAATCTAGAGAGCCTGCTTGAAAGTGAGAGCCTTGCTTTCATGGGAACTAATGTTATCTCTGGTCGTGCAACAGCCTTGGTTTTAGTTGTTGGTGATGAAACCATGATGGGAGCAATTGAGCAGACCATCAATACTTATGACGAACCAACTTCATTTGAACGTGAGATGAATTCCATTTCTTGGCTCTTGATTCGACTCATGTTGGTTATGGTTCCTGTTGTTTTTGTGATTAACGGTTTAACAGATGGGGACTGGCTTGAAGCCGGCGTCTTTGCCCTTAGTGTGGGAGTCGGTTTGACCCCAGAAATGTTGCCGATGATTATCACAGCCAGTCTTGCCAAGGGTTCTATCATTATGGCCAAGGAAAAGGTGGTCATCAAAAAGCTTAATGCTATTCAAGACCTAGGGGCTATCGATATCCTTTGTACGGATAAGACAGGAACCCTGACTCAGGATGAAATCGTTCTTGAGTACCCTCTTGATATCCATGGTGACCTTGACCTATCAGTACTTCGGAGAGCCTATCTTAATTCTTATTTCCAAACTGGCTTAAAAAATCTTATGGACCGTGCCATTATTAGCCGAACTGAAAGAGAAGCTAAGAAACATGACATCGTTCGTGACCTTGACCAGACCTTCCACAAGATTGATGAGCTACCTTTTGATTTTGAACGTCGTCGCATGAGTGTCATTGTTCAAGACAATGATGGCTTTGTCAGCATGGTGACAAAAGGTGCCCTTGAAGAAATGCTCTCTGTTTCTAACTATGTGGAATACAAGGGAGACATTATCCCATTGACTGACGATGTTCGTGAGGAAGTCCTTGCGGAAGTTGCACAGTTGAATGAACAAGGTTTGCGTGTTCTCGGTGTTAGCTACAAATCACAGCTTAATGAAAATGACGTCTTTAGTGTCGAAGATGAAAGTGATATGATTTTGACGGGATATCTTGCCTTCCTTGACCCACCAAAACCATCAGCAGCACCTGCTATCAAGGCTTTGGCGGAATATGGTGTGACCACAAAAATTTTGACTGGAGACAATGATAAGGTGACACAGGCTGTCTGTGAAAAAGTTGGTCTAGATGTGACGCACATTCTACTTGGAAGTGATCTTGATACCATGTCAGATCAAGATTTGGCTAAGGCTGTGGAAACGACAACAGTTTTTGCTAAGTTATCCCCAGACCAAAAGGCACGAATTATCCTAAGCCTTAAGGAAAATGGGCATAAGGTAGGCTATATGGGTGATGGTATCAACGATGCCCCATCCATGAAGGTGTCAGATGTGGGGATTTCTGTGGATACAGCTGTTGATATCGCCAAAGAAACTGCAGATGTTATCTTGCTTGATAAGGATCTAATGGTCTTGGAAAAAGGTTTGGTTGAAGGACGGAAGGTATATGCTAATATGACCAAATATATCAAGATGACCGTTTCTTCAAATTTCGGGAATATCTTTTCTCTCCTCTTTGCCAGCATTTTCTTACCATTCCTACCAATGGCACCTGTGCATTTGATTGTCCTAAATCTTGTCTATGATATCTCCTGTATCGCCCTTCCATTTGACAATGTGGACAAGGAATTTCTTAAAGAGCCACATATCTGGGAAGCCAAATCAATCATGCGTTTCATGGCTTGGATAGGACCTATTTCGTCCGTATTTGATATTTTGACATATATCTTGCTCTATTTCATCATTGTGCCAATGATTTTGGGGCATGGCTATGTTCATGGTTCACCAGAAGCAGCAGCCTTTATCATTATTTTCCAAACAGGTTGGTTTATCGAATCTATGTGGTCTCAAACCATGGTTATCCACATGTTACGTTCACCAAAACTACCATTTATTCAAAGTCACCCAGCACTATCAGTTGTTGTGACAACCTTATTTGCTGCTTTCTTTGTGACTTCTCTTCCATACAGTCCATTGGCTGGTTTCTTAAAACTCAGCCATCTAAACGGTCTCTATTTCATTCTCTTGTTTATCATCATTACTTTGTATATGCTTAGTGTTACCTTTGTGAAGCATATCTATATTAAGAAATACAAAGAATGGTTATAGGATAACTATACTTAGAAAAAGAGCATAAGCTCTTTTTTCATTACCGTCCATTCTGCCAAAACTTTTTCATTTATGGTATAATAGGGCGATTATAGATAATCAGAGGCCCTAAAAAACGTCAGTTATGAGGACATCTTTTCTAAGAAATGAGAGACTATGTTTCCAAGGCCCCTTTCTTTCGTTGGCCATCCCAGTGGGAGGTTGAGGTCCTGAGATTTGGGGCTCAAGGCTAAGACCGTCACGAAAGAAATCATCACAAAAAAATATTAAGAAGGAAAAAGAAAATGAGTAATTACGCTATTATCCTTGCTGCGGGTAAAGGAACTCGCATGAAATCAGATCTTCCAAAAGTATTGCACAAGGTTTCAGGCATCACTATGCTTGAGCACGTCTTCCGTGCAGTTTCAGCTATCGAACCAGCTAAAAACGTTACTGTTATTGGTCACAAGGCTGAACTTGTTCGTGAGGTTTTGGATGGTCAATCTGCCTTCACCATGCAAACTGAGCAGTTGGGGACTGGTCACGCAGTAATGATGGCTGAAGAAGAGTTGGCTGGACTGGAAGGGCAAACGCTTGTTATCGCCGGTGACACGCCTTTGATTACTGGTGAAAGCCTTAAAAACCTTATTGATTTCCATGTTAATCACAAAAATGTTGCCACTATCTTGACTGCAACTGCGGACAATCCATTTGGTTATGGTCGTATTATCCGTAACGAAAATGGCGAAGTGACTAAGATTGTTGAGCAAAAAGATGCCAACGAATTCGAACAACAGGTCAAAGAAATCAATACAGGGACTTACGTTTTTGATAATAAACGCCTCTTCGAAGCACTTAAAAACATCAACACCAACAATGCTCAAGGGGAATACTATTTGACTGATGTTATTTCTATTTTCCGTGAGAATGGTGAAAAAGTAGGTGCCTTCACTCTTCGTGAATTTGAAGAAAGTCTCGGGGTTAACGACCGTGTTGCCTTGGCTACGGCAGAAGATGTTATGCGTCGTCGCATCAACCAAGCTCACATGGTTAATGGTGTTACTTTCCAAAATCCAAACGCTACTTATATCGATGTCGATGTGGAAATTGATCCAGATGTTGTCATTGAAGCTAATGTAACGCTTAAAGGTAAAACTAAGATTGGTGCAGAATCAGTGCTTACCAATGGGACTTATATTGTTGATTCAACAATCGGTGCTAAAACTGTTATCACTAACTCAATGATCGAGCATTCAGTGCTTGAAAAAGGTGTTACAGTGGGACCATTTGCCCATGTTCGTCCGGATTCACTTCTCAAAGAAGGCGTTCATATCGGTAACTTCGTTGAGGTTAAGGGTTCTACTATCGGTGAAAATACTAAGGCTGGTCACTTGACCTACATTGGTAATGCGGAAGTTGGTTCTGACGTTAACTTTGGTGCAGGGACAATCACTGTAAACTATGATGGTCAACATAAATTCAAGACCCAAATTGCTAATAACGTCTTTATCGGAAGCAATTCAACCTTGATTGCACCGCTTGAAATTGGGGCTAACGCTCTTACAGCGGCTGGTTCAACCATCACAGATGATGTGCCAGCTGACAGCGTAGCCATTGGACGTGGCCGTCAGGTCAATAAAGAAGGCTATGCCATTAAAAAACCTCACCACCCAAGCCAACAAAAGTAGGCTTAAGACTATCTGAGCTAGATTCTCTTGTAGAGTAGAGGTAGCTTAGAATGAGGTCAGAAGTAAAAGGAGTCAATTCATGGAGTTTGAAGAAAAAACACTCAAACGTGAGTCAAAATTTAAGGGACATATTTTTGAAGTTGCAGTAGACGAGGTCCTCTTGCCAGACGGTAAGACGGCTGGTCGTGAGCTCATCTTTCACAAGGGAGCTGTAGCTGTTTTAGCGGTTACCCCAGAAGGGAAAATCATTATCGTCAAGCAATACCGTAAGGCTATTGAGGCGGTTTCTTACGAGATTCCTGCAGGTAAACTGGAAGTCGGTGAAGCTGGCGATGAGATGGCTGCAGCGGCGCGTGAACTTGAAGAGGAGACTCAATACAAGGGTGATCTGGAATTGATTTATGAATTTTACACAGCCATTGGCTTTTGTAATGAGAGAATCAAACTCTATGTAGCGACCAACCTTAAACCTGTGGAAAATCCACGTCCACTTGATGATGATGAGTTCCTTGAACTCTATGAATTGACCTATGAAGAGTGTATGGAACTTGTAGCGTCAGGGGCTATCCAGGATGCCAAAACTATCATCGCACTCCAATACTATGCACTTCATTTCGGAGGAAAATAAGCTATGGGAAAACCACTTTTGACCGAAGATATCATTGAGCAGGCCAAGCGTGGGGAAATCGATTTAGAGGAACATCCTTATTATGAGGACTATGATCAAGAGTTCTATGACGAGGATTATGAGGCTGATTACCAGCCTTCTGCCTACAAGAGCCGTCGAATTGAGAATGCCAAACGCAATCAATTTCAACACAAGCTTAATCGCATCCTCTTTTGGGTAGTGGTCCTCTTGATTCTTCTCTTCATTGCTGTCTTTTATTTCTAAAAAGTCTATGAGTCAGATAGCCCTAGCTACTGATTCAGGAAAGATTACAAGCTGAAAAGGAACTATATGAAAATCGGAATTATCGCTGCCATGGAGCAGGAGTTAGTGCTTCTAGTGGAGCAATTGGAAAATAAGGTTGAAGAAACTGTTCTTGGCAATACCTACTACACAGGACGTTTGGGAAAACACGACGTCGTTTTGGTACAATCAGGTGTTGGTAAGGTTATGTCAGCCATGTCTGTGGCTGTCTTGGCAGACCATTTTGGCGTTGATGCCCTCATTAACACTGGTTCTGCAGGAGCAGTAGCACCTGGACTTAAAATTGGAGATGTGGTTGTAGCTTCAAAATTAGCCTATCACGATGTTGATTTGACAGCCTTTGGCTATGATTATGGGCAAATGTCTATGCAGCCACTTTACTTTGAAAGTGACTCTACCTTCGTAGAGACTTTCGAAAAGGTCTTGGCTCAGGCTTCCATTGATTCTAAGATTGGGCTTATCGCTACGGGTGATAGCTTCATTGCAGGTCAAGACAAGATTGATGCCATTAAGGGGCATTTTCCAGAAGTCTTGGCTGTAGAGATGGAGGGAGCAGCTATTGCTCAAGCCGCACACAGTGTCAAAAAGCCTTTCATCGTTGTACGTGCCATGAGTGATACAGCGGCTCATGATGCTAACATTACCTTTGATGAATTCATTATTCAGGCGGGGAAACAATCAGCTGCTATCTTGGTTGAGTTTCTCAAAGAACTTGCCTAAAATACATTAAATGAGTGCTTATGCTCATTTTCTTAATTAATTTAAAGATGACTGCTATTCATTTAAGAATGGCAGTTTTTTTCTGCTTTTAGATAAGATAAGCTTCTCATTTTTTAAAGAAAAAATCTGAATTTTAGCATTTTTCAGACGGAAGTTGAATTAAAATTATGGCAATAAAATGAGAAAGAAAAATAATATTAAAAGAGAGACTCCGAAAGAAAGCTTATCATATAAGGGTTTACAAATTTCACTATCTATTGATATCTTAGAAAGCTTTACAAAACCTCCAAAGGGGTAAATAATTATCTTGCAAAGTTCTGAAAATAGTGTATAATTCAGAATGAAAAGGGTTACAAAAATGTTAAGATTTGTAAAAATGGGAGGATAGAATCATGAATAACCGATTCGGTGATTCGAGGCAGCGTTTCTCCATCCGTAAGTTTACGGTGGGCGTTGCTTCGGTCTTACTTTCGTCTGCAGTTTTTGGTGTAAGTACCGCCAAAGCAGATCAAGCTGAAGAGCCTAAAGGCCAACCAGCGACGAGTGTACTTGAGGAAGCCAGTGAGTCTGATGGTGGGGGCCAAAGGACGAGCACTAGTGCCTCAAGTCAAGAAGTGACAGCTGAACCTACCGTTCAAGCAGAAAGTACCAGTGCTATCTCAGTAACTGCTGTTTCTAGTGAAGTTGCGCTTCAAGAGCAAACGGTTGCAAGCTCTGAGCAAACAAGTTCATCACAAGATAAGACTAGTGAGGGGCTCAGTGAGAAACCTGTTACAGTCAATGAAACACGAGAAGCTAGCGCTAGCGACCTCGCTGCAGCTAACAATACGAGTTCCACTTCGTCTGATAATTTTGGACTTAAGGTTACCAACCTAAGTCGCCCGATTCCAGCGGATGTCAAGGTGACTAAGACAGGTACTGAAATCACTGTTCAAAATCCTGATGTGGAAATGGAATTTCCGAACGGAAATAGTAAGTACGCTACTAGCAAGGTTGTCTACCACAATATTCCTTTCCCTGATGATATGACTATCAATGAAGGGGATCAGGTCATTTTTAATTTGCCTGAGCAGTTGCGTTTCCGTACTAGCTACGATATCAATGTCTATAATCCAGACAATCAAATTGTAGGTCTGGCTCAAATTGATCCTGAGAAGAATCGTGTCACAACGACCTTTAATAACTATTTCCAAACACATCCCAACAATAAGCTCATGAGTTTGGAGTTGGATACCCTTTATTCTGAAGAAGTAGATGAAGGGGAACATCTTACTCTTGATTTTGAGGGACGTATCATTCATGTTTCAGTGGGTAAAGTGCAATCACCTCCTCCAGGTCAAGAGGTTATTTCTAAGTGGGGTAGTCAAGACAAGCATGATCCTACGCTTTTGAATTGGCAGATGCGTCTCAATTACTCACGACGTCTCCTTAACAACTTGAAACTGGTTGATACTTGGTCTGACAATCAAAGATTTGTGGACGGTTCTTTGCAACTTCGCTACATTGATTCGGCAGATCCTTGGATTGACAAGGGATCAGCTATGGATCTGATTAAGAGTTTCTCTTATGATGATAGCCATTTTGAGCTTAAACTCAATCAGTTGGACCGCATGGTTTATGTTTGGTATCAAACCCGTTTGACACAACCTGTTGAAGAATCAGCTAACCCTGTCAACCGTATTAAACTTCATGCTGATGTTGTTTCCGATTCTTACAAGTCAACTATTCGCTTGGTTGGTGGCCGAGGAGATGCCATCGGAGATAACCTCGCTCATTTCAATCTTGAGCTTGAGAAGGACTTGGCGGGTAGAGACCTCAAGGACAAAGAATTTACCTTCAAATTGGTTGATGTGACTGATAGTGCCAATCCTGTTGACTTAGGGGAAACCACTAATGATGCCAAGGGTAAAATCATCTTTTCAGATCTCTCACTCAGTAAGCCAGGCATCTATCATTATCGTGTGACAGAGGTTCCAGGTAATGATGAAGATGTGGTATATGACAAACTAGAAGCTAATATCACTATTCAGGTTGTTCGTGAAACTGTGGATAATCAAGTTAAATTGGTTGCCAAAGTTGTCTATCCAGAAGATATTATCTTTAATAATAAATTGGTCACTCCAGCTAAAGCTAAAATCGCATTCGGTAAGGAATTGACCAAGGCAGGCGTTAAACAAGATCTAAAAGCAGATCAATTCCAATTTGTTCTCAAAGACCGTTTTGGAAAAGTCCTTGAAACTGTTGGTAATACAGCTGATGGTCAGGTTGCTTTTAGTGAGTTAACCTTTAACAAGGTAGGTACTTACAACTACACTGTTGAAGAGCTTACAGGTAAGGATGACTCGATTGTTTATGACAGCATGAAAGCTGCTGTTTCTATCACGGTAACACGTGATGGCGACGCCCTTGTTTCAACCGTGGTTAATCCTAAAGACACTATCTTTAACAACAAGTTTGTGACTCCAGCTAAGGCCGCTATTCAGTTCAGTAAGGAATTGACTAAGGCAGGTGTCAACCAAACTTTGACTGCTAATGAGTTCCAATTTGTTCTCAAAGATAGTGCCGGTCATATTGTCGAAACAGTTGGTAATACAGCTGATGGTCGTGTTGCCTTTAGTGAACTTCACTTTGATAAGGCAGGAACTTACACTTATACTGTTGAAGAAGTTAAGGGAACTAACGAAGATATCATCTATGATGGTATGAAAGCAACTGTCTGGATTACAGTGACACGAGATGGTGATGCTTTGGTATCAACAGTTGCTAATCCAAAAGATACTGTTTTCAATAACTATGTGAAAGACGTGCAACCAGCTAAGGCCAAATTCGAATTGACCAAGGTTCTTACAGGTCGTAACCTCAAAGATGGTGAGTTTAGTTTCGTTCTCAAGGACGACAAGGGTAATGTTATCCAAACAGTGACCAATAATGCACAAGGAAATATTAGTTTTGGAAATATTGTCTACGACAAACCAGGTGTTTACTACTACACTGTTGAAGAAGTCAAGGGTAATGAAGCTGACGTGGTTTATGATAACATGGTGGCTAAATTCCAGGTGACCGTAACTAAGACTGTAGGTGAAAAGGAAAATCTACTTGTAGCAGCCGTTCTCCTTCCTTTGGATACAGAATTTAACAATAGTTACATTCCTCCAAAACCTCCTACACCGCCAACACCACCGACACCACCAAGTGTCCCACCTAAACCACCAGTGGTTCCGCCAACACCACCAACTCCGCCTACTCCACCGGTGACTCCAAAACCAGCTAAGCCAGTTCAATCCTCTGAGAAATCAGGACCTCAACTTCCAGAGACTGGTCAAGCTAACGATACTGCCTTGCTTGCCCTTGGTGCGGCAGCAGAAGTGGCAGCAGTCATAGGTGTAGCATATAGCCATCGTCGCCGTAAAGACGTTTAAGATGATGACCTAAAAGATCGAGTATTCTCGATCTTTTTTAGTATTTGGCCGCCTATCTCATTAAATGAGAAATCAAGATAAAGCCAACTGCAAGATGAAATTTCTACTAAATTAAGCTATAATGAAGAGTATGAAAGTTCTACTTTATCTTGAAGGAAAATCGGTTCTTGAAAAATCAGGAATCGGACGGGCTCTCCACCATCAGATGCATGCCTTGGACTTGGCGGGGATTCCCTATACAACGGACATCTTGGGTGATTATGATGTCGTTCATATTAATACTTATGGGCCACGCAGTTTGATGTTGTTGCACGCTGCAAAACGCCGTGGCAAGAAGGTCATCATGCATGGCCATTCGACACGTGAGGACTTTGAGAATTCATTCATCGGTTCTAACCTTTTGGCTCCACTTTTTGGGAAATACTTGGCCCACATGTATCAAAAGGCCGATTACGTGATTACGCCATCTGAGTATTCCAAAAAATTGATTCAGTCTTACGGAGTTACGACACCAATCATTGCTGTTTCAAATGGGATTGATTTGAAAAAATACGGTAAGGATCCACGTAAGGAAGAAGTTTTCCGAGACTACTTTGGTATCAAGGAAGGACAGCCAGTGGTGATTTGTGCGGGTCTTTATTTCCAACGCAAGGGAATTGAAGATTTCGTCAAGGTTGCCGAAAAGATGCCTCATGTTCGTTTTATTTGGTTAGGTAGTATCAGCAAATGGTTGATTCCTAAGAAGATTCGAGACATTGTCAATGGTAAGCATCCTGATAATGTCAGCTTCCCAGGTTATTTCAAGGGAGCCGTCTTCCAGGGAGCCATGAGTGGTGCTAATGCTTTCTTTTTCCCATCTTACGAGGAAACTGAAGGGATTGTGGTGCTAGAAGCCTTTGCCAGTCACCAGCATGTAGTTTTGCGTGATATTCCTGTTTATGAAGGCTGGGTTGATGACAAATCGGCCTCATTTGGGCACAACGTGGACGAATTTGTAGTAGCCTTGCAAGATATTATCGATGGTAAAGTGGACAAACGTGAAGAAGGCTATAAGGTTGCAGAAAGTCGCTCGATTGATGATGTCGCCCAAAAGCTTGTTGAAGCCTACAAAGAAGTATTGGAGATTTAAATGCGTATCGGATTGTTTACAGATACCTATTTTCCACAGGTATCAGGTGTTGCGACTAGTATTCGCACGCTGAAGACGCAGTTGGAAAAAATGGGACATACAGTCTTTATCTTTACCACGACTGATAGAGATGTTGGCCGCTATGAAGACTGGCAGATTGTCCGTATTCCGAGTGTGCCTTTCTTTGCTTTTAAGGATCGCCGTGTAGCTTATCGTGGCTTTTCCAAGGCACTAGAGATTGCTAAACAATATAAGCTTGATATTATTCATACGCAGACAGAGTTTTCATTAGGTCTGCTAGGGATTGCCATTGCACGCGAACTTAGGATTCCTGTTGTGCATACCTACCATACTCAGTATGAAGACTATGTCCGCTATATTGCCAAAGGTATGGTTATCCGTCCAAGTATGGTTAAGTACATTGTTCGTGGCTTTATGAGCGATTTGGATGGAGTCATCTGTCCGAGTGAGATTGTTTATGACCTTTTGCTCAAGTACAAGGTTGCAGCTGAAAAACGTGTCATTCCAACTGGAATTGAACTTGAAAAATTCCAACGTCCAGAGATTACTGAAGATGATGTGGCAGACTTGAGATCCAAGCTTGGTATCGCCTCTGATGAGACCATGTTGTTGAGCCTCTCTCGTGTGTCCTATGAGAAAAACATCCAGGCTGTGCTGGCTGCTCTCCCTTCTGTTTTGGAGGAAGACGACAAGGTGCGTTTGGTTGTGGCTGGTGACGGTCCTTACCTACCAGATCTTAAGTCTCAAGCCAAAAAACTAGGTATTCAGGACAAGGTGGTTTTCACTGGTATGATTGCGCCTAGTGAGACAGCTCTTTATTATAAGTCTGCTGATTTCTTCATTTCGGCTTCAACCAGTGAGACTCAAGGCTTGACCTATCTGGAAGCCTTGGCTAGTGGTACCCCAATCATTGCTCACGGAAATCCTTATTTGGATAATGTGATTACAGACCAGATGTTTGGAACGCTTTATTATCATGATAATGATTTAGCTGGGGCCATTTTGGAAGCAGCCATTGCAACACCAGAAAAAGACGAAACTAAGTGGGCTGACAAGCTTTATGAAATTTCTGCGGAAAACTTTGGAAAACGTGTCTATGAGTATTACTTGGACCTTACGATTTCTAAGGATTTCCACAATGATTTGAATGGTGAAGATAGTACCATGAAACGCTTGACGCGTATGGTAACTTATTTGCCGACTAAGGCTATTACCTTGCCTGTTAATGGCTCTGTTCGTATCCTTAAAGGATCAGCCAAACAGGTCAAGAAAATCAGAAATATCACGAAACTTTTGGATTAGGAAAGCTACCAGATTTTCCTAGTCAGATAAAATCTTAGAATTGATTAATAAAAGAGATAATTAGCTTGAAAAATTACAGTTTCATGCTATAATAACGCATAGAGACATATCAGTCATGGGAAATCTTTCAGAGAGCGTGTGGTGCTGGAAATCACGCAGAGGACATGATTGGGACTACTCGATTAACTTTTTATGCAAACATAAAACGGTGGCCACGTTAGAGCCAATCAGAGGTGTAGGACAGACTCGTTTTTTGTCGTACATGAACTAAGGTGGAACCACGTTGCGACGTCCTTTTTAGGATGTCGCTTTTTATATTGTTTGGTATGCTTTACAATTTTTAGAATGTCTAGTTTAGATAGAAAAGCTTTACTTTGTGACTATATATTTTCTCTTTGATTACTAAAAGGATTGTTTAGAACGAGGTGACACTATCTTTTTAGGTGAGGGAGAATTTTATGGGGTTCAAATATGAAGCTATCAAGGCCTACTTGATTGACCACGGTGTAGATGCTAGTCTTGCTGAGACTATGCATGCTATCTATGCTACCCAAAGACTTGGTGGAACAGCCAATGCTTATTTTCTTATTGTTTTTACAGAAAAAGAGGTTTTCATTATCTCGATTACTCCTTTAGGAAAATTAGGAAAGATTATCGCTACACTTCCTGAAGAGATGATTAGGTCCTATCAGTTTAAGAAACGTTTGTTCATTGGTTACAAACTTCGTTTCGTTCTAACTGATGATAGGGAGCTAGACTTTAATATCAACAAGATGATGATTGGTGCAGGTTGGCATAAGACAGAATTGCAAAGCATCCTAGAAACAAATTATTACAACAAAAATAATTAATATAGAAAGGACGAAAGGGCTCGACCTTTAGAGCTCTACATCTTAATTATGATTAACATTACTTTCCCAGATGGCGCTGTTCGTGAATTCGAATCTGGCGTTACAACTTTTGACATTGCACAATCTATCAGCAATTCTTTGGCTAAAAAAGCTCTTGCTGGTAAATTCAACGGTAAATTGATTGACACTACACGTGCCATCACTGAAGACGGAAGCATCGAAATCGTGACACCTGATCATGAAGATGCTCTTCCAATCTTGCGTCACTCAGCGGCTCACTTGTTTGCCCAAGCTGCTCGTCGTCTCTTCCCTGATATCCACTTGGGTGTCGGTCCAGCGATTGAAGATGGTTTCTACTACGACACTGATAATGAAGCTGGTCAAATTTCTAACGAAGACCTTCCTCGTATCGAAGAAGAAATGAAGAAAATCGTTAAAGAAAACTTCCCATCAATCCGTGAAGAAGTGACTAAAGACGAAGCGCGTGAAATCTTCAAAAATGACCCATATAAATTGGAATTGATTGAAGAGCACTCAGAAGACGAAGGTGGTTTGACTATCTACCGTCAAGGTGAGTACGTTGACCTTTGCCGTGGCCCACACGTACCATCAACTGGTCGTATCCAAGTCTTCCATCTTTTGAATGTTGCAGGTGCTTACTGGCGTGGAAATAGCGATAATGCTATGATGCAACGTATCTACGGTACAGCTTGGTTCGATAAAAAAGATCTCAAGGCTTACCTTAAACGTCTTGAAGAAGCTAAAGAACGTGACCACCGTAAACTTGGTAAAGAACTTGATTTGTTCATGATTTCTCAAGAAGTTGGTCAAGGTCTTCCATTCTGGTTGCCAAACGGTGCGACAATCCGTCGTGTCTTGGAACGCTACATCGTGGACAAGGAAGTAGCAGCAGGCTACCAACACGTCTACACTCCACCAATTGCCTCAGTTGAGCTATACAAAACTTCAGGTCACTGGGATCACTACCGTGAAGATATGTTCCCAACAATGGATATGGGAGATGGTGAAGCCTTTGTCCTTCGTCCAATGAACTGTCCTCACCACATCGAAGTTTACAAACACCATGTGCACTCTTACCGCGAATTGCCTATCCGTATCGCTGAAATCGGTATGATGCACCGTTATGAAAAATCTGGTGCCCTTACAGGACTTCAACGTGTGCGTGAAATGTCACTTAATGACGGTCATACTTTCGTAACACCAGAACAAATCAAAGATGAGTTCCAACGTACGCTTCAATTGATTATCGACGTTTACGAAGATTTCAACTTGACTGACTATCGTTTCCGTTTGTCATACCGCGACCCTAAAGATACTCACAAATACTTTGACAATGACGAAATGTGGGAAAATGCTCAAAGCATGTTGAAATCAGCCATGGATGACATGGAACTCGACTACTTTGAAGCAGAAGGTGAAGCTGCCTTCTACGGTCCAAAACTTGATATCCAAGTGAAGACTGCCCTTGGTAATGAAGAAACACTTTCTACTATCCAATTGGACTTCTTGCTTCCAGAACGCTTTGACCTTAAATACATCGGAGCTGATGGGGAAGAACACCGTCCAGTTATGATTCACCGTGGGGTTATCTCAACAATGGAACGCTTTACAGCTATCCTTATTGAAAACTATAAAGGAGCCTTCCCAACTTGGTTGGCACCTCAACAAGTAACTGTTATCCCAGTTTCAAATGAAGCCCACACAGATTACGCTTGGGAAGTTGCTAAACAACTTCGTGACCGTGGTATCCGTGTTGAAGTGGATGAACGTAACGAGAAAATGCAATACAAGATTCGTGCGTCTCAAACACAAAAAATCCCTTACCAATTGATTGTTGGTGATAAGGAAATGGAAGACGGAACTGTTAACGTTCGTCGCTATGGACAAAAACAAACACACACTGAAGCTGTGTCAGAATTTGTAGAAAATATCCTTGCTGATATTGCTCGCAAATCACGCCCAGATGCCGAATAATTCAGAAAGTCGGTTAGCTAAGCTAGCTGACTTTTTAGTAGGATAAACCATGCACGTTTTTAGGAAAAGACTTTTATTTCTGCTGGGAGCAGTCCTGCTCTTGTTACTGTCTAGCTTTACTTATCACAGATTAGCCTTGCAAAGAGAGAAGGCTTCCCTCAACCCTATGGGACAAATGGTGTCTGTCAATGGCCATGACATGAGCGTCTTTGTAAAGGGGGAGGGGCCACAAACTCTAGTTTTTCTTTCTGGTGCTGGAACAGCCTCTCCCATTCTAGATTTTAAAGACTTGTATGATGGGCTTTCGAAGCAGTATAAGATAGTCGTTGTTGAAAGGGGTGGCTATGGTTACAGCGAGGACACGTCTAAGTCCCGAGATGTTTCTGAGGTTCTTTCAGAGACACGTCAAGCCCTAGCCAAGGCCCATGTATCAGGTCCTTATATTATCCTCTCCCATTCGATGGCCTCCTTAGAGACACTTCTGTGGCAGGAAAAATACCCTAGTGAAGTGAAAGCTATCATTGGTTTAGATTGGGCCCTACCAGAAAGTTATGCACATTTAACAATACATCCCCAGATTTTACGTATGGCTCGTTGGGGAAGTCAATTAGGCTTATTAAGGTATTTACCGGGTCGCTTATATGTGCCTAATGCCAATCTCAGTAGTAGTGACCACCGCCTCTATCAACGGATAGCCTATCGTCAAATTTTGTCAAAGGCTATGTTAAATGAGAGCCTGTCTGTTAAGGAAAATGCTAAAAAGGTTGATGCTAAGATAAATTCACAAATCCCCACCTTACTTTTGGTTTCTAATGGAGAAGGCACGAGTTTTAGCCAGGAGGACTGGCGGCATTATGCGACTAGCTTTGCAAAGGACCAGAAAAATATTGAAGTGACTTTTTATGATTCTCCGCATTATCTTTATCACTATCAGACCAAAGAGGTGGCCGAGAAGATAGAGGAGTTCATCAAAGAGACGACTGATTAAATTTACGTATGTTATTGAGGAGGGATGTGATGCTCATTGGTTCAAAAGCCTTTCGAAACTTGTGGGAGGACTGGCGAAGGGACTACCAGCCACTGCAAGTGCTGAAGTTATTGCTGGCTTATATAGAGATGCCAGAGGATCTATCTGGGGAGATAGAGGAAACTCAGCGTTTATTATCCTATTTTGCCCCTGACTTAGCGCCTCATGATGCTTTCTGGAAGGATGTTGCCAGGTTGGTAGATTTGGCTTTTCCTGGTGATAGCTTGTCTCAGGAAGGCCTTGTAGAGCGACAAATCCATCAGTTACGTTACCTGATTTCTAGTCAACAGGCCCAGTATGTGAGGACGCATTATAAAAAAAAGGGGATGACAGACAAAGAAGCTTTAGCTGTCTATCTGAGATGGAAACCTTTCACCATGTTTGATCAGGGGCGTCTGCACCAAAAGATTTCTTTCTGTGATGGCAAGGGGATTTATCCAGATGGGATTCCTAGTATTAATCTCAAGATTCTCCTCTATAATCGCGTAGAGTTTATTCTAGATAGTCAGGGAAATTTTCTCAATGAGGTCGATGCCGAGAAGGTAACTGAGAGTGGTGTGGTAAATGGTGCTAGTTTCAACTATGGTAATTTCAAGCGCCACTGGCAACTGGATGTGGAGCCGGTTCAACCACATGATCCTGCCTTTCGTAATCGGATGACCAAGGGTTTTCGATCCCCCAACAAACTTAGGAAGAAGTGGGGTCAGAAAGAGCCTGAGCATTTTGACAAGTCTTTTTACAATCCAAATGGTATCTATGCCCAGTCTCATAGATCTTTGGCCAATGATGTCAAACGCCAAGCCAGACTTTTTCTCGCCATGGTTTATGGCTTTAAACCAGTTCAGAAAAAGCAAACAAAGGAGGTTCATATGTCTAAACAACCACAAAACAATAAAGGAACAGCAGTTCTAGGATCACTAGTATTTATGGCCTTATATGCCCTGGGTATTTGGCACAATGCTGTCCGAGGAAATATTCCTTTCCTTATTCTTTGGAGTGTTTTACTCCTAGTTAACGTCAGCTATTTCATTTTCCGCTTGAGAAAATAAAAAAAGAAAGTGATATAGACCTAAATGGTAAGAATTTAGATCTGTATCACTTTTTGTATATTCAATTATAGCTTACCACTTGCTTTCTTCTGGGATAATAATCCAGCAAATGATGTAGAAAAGAAAACCTGTTCCAAATAAGAAGATCGCTGCAGCCCAAATAAGGCGAATAATGACAGGGTCGATGTCAAGATATTTAGCGATACCAGAACAAACACCGGCAATGATTTTGTTGTTTGGATCTCGTCTGAGTTCTTTTTTCATATGATTTACCTCCGTATGCCTTATTGTCTTACGAAAACCACTAGCTGTGCTAGTGGTTCCGAAAAGCTTTTAGCGATGTATCAAAAAAGTCCCCCTAAAGTGTTATATTAGATAAGGTTTCCCGACCACTAACTAATATACAAAAGGAGGACCCCTGATGAGACAGGATAATAATAGTTTAGCACATACTACATGGAATTGTAAGTACCATATTGTTTTCGCCCCAAAATATAGACGTCAGATAATCTATGGGAAATACAAAGCAAGTATTGGTCAAATCTTACGGTTATTATGTGAAAGAAAAGGCGTTGAAATTCATGAAGCAGAAGCTTGCCCAGATCATATTCACATGTTAGTGAGTATACCACCGAAACTAAGTATTTCTTCATTTATGGGATATTTAAAGGGTAAAAGTAGCTTAATGATATTCGACCGACACGCTAATTTAAAGTATAAATATGGGAATCGCAAATTTTGGTGTCGAGGTTTTTATGTTGATACGGTTGGGCGAAATCAGAAGCGAATTGAAGAATATATTCGTAATCAATTACAAGAAGACGTGATAGCAGATCAGCTCAGTCTTTTTGAGGAGTATGATCCGTTTACAGGTGAGAAGAATAAAAGAAAGTAATCTTAAAGAGACCCGCTAGACGGGTCAGCTAGCAAAGGTGGTGCTGAAGGGAAACCATTCGGTAGGCCTTTAGGCCTCGGCCGGTAGCAGAGGCTTTCAGCCGAAGAGCAAGCCACCCGTTCTCACGGGTGGTTTTGACTATACCATAACACCTAGAAGTCTAGTATTAGCTTAAGGAAGCATGAAGTAGACGATACCCAGATATTGGAGTGCTGAAGCCAGCATGATGAAGAGGTGCCAAATCATGTGGAAGTATGGTTTTTTCTTAGCGTAAAAAGCTGCTCCAACCGTGTATGACAATCCTCCAGCAAGCATGAGCCCCCAAAAGGCTGGTCCTGTCTTAGTGACGATAGCTGGAATGATAAAGATAACCAACCATCCCATCATCAGATAGAGGAAGAGGGAGAACTTTTCATTGATTTTTTTAGCAAAAATTTTATAGAGAATACCAAAAATTGTTGTTCCCCATTGAAGGATGATGATGCTATAGCCTAGCCAACCGCCAACCAATGAGAGGGCAACAGGGGTGTAGCTTCCAGCAATGGCGATATAAATCATGCTGTGGTCAATAATTCTTAGAACCATCTTGTGGGGTGAGTTGTAATCCATAGCATGGTAGATGGCTGAGCTCAAAAACATGAGGAATAGGCTGATAACGAAAACAGACATCCCGACAGCAGCAGTCATACCATAGCCGTTGTTGGCATGAACAGCAGTAATTGGCAATAAGACCAGCATGGCCATAGCTCCGACGGCGTGAGTCACGCTGTTAGCCACTTCCTCACCAAAGCTAAGTTTTTTACTGAGTTTGAGGTTGGGAGAAGTATTAAAAGTAGCAGTATTAGACATTGTTTTCTCCTTCAAGGTCGTTCAAAAGTTGATGTGTAGCTCGGTAGCATTGAAGCGTCTGACAGGCTGAGAGTATGACTTGCGGAGCTTCTTGAGGAAACTGACCATTCATACAGGCTACAAAGTCATTGTAGTAGCTCTTTTGGCTTTCAGCATCTGTTCGTAGGATTTCTAAGGTTTTGGCAATCTCAGAAATCTCAAAGACGGTCTTCAGACTAGTGATGACAATAAGTCTAGCTACCTGAGCAGCATTATATTTTTTCTTGATGGGTTTTGCGACATGGCCATGTTTGACATAATTATTGACCATAGAGGCGGTTAGCCCCTTGTCGTTTGGTCCCAAAGTACTTTGGGTGACCTGGTTGACATAGAGCAAAACCTGATCCAAATAGAGTTCAATCTCTGGTAATTCTTCCCAGAGAGGGTATTGTTGTGTTGTCAAATTATAAAAACCTCTTTATCTAGTTTTCATAACTAGATTATAACATTATAGAAATTCAAGTCAAGTCAGAACTTGTGAGATATGAAAAAGATGTTGAGATAAAATTTCCAACATCTTTATTTTTTATGTGATAAGGCAGAGTGATATTTTATTGCTTCATATTCTCTTTTTATGGGGTTCTGAGTTTCTCCAAAATTGCTTGTGCAGTTTCTTGGTTCATATGTTTGGCCTTGAGAAGTTCAGCCAAAACTTGAGGCATTTCTTCAGGACTGGCCCCAGCTAACAAAGCCAGGGATTTGGCTTGGAGTTTCATAT
This sequence comes from Streptococcus sp. cx1, assembly GCF_052384325.1. Taxonomy (NCBI): domain Bacteria; kingdom Bacillati; phylum Bacillota; class Bacilli; order Lactobacillales; family Streptococcaceae; genus Streptococcus; species Streptococcus sp. cx1. The sequence continues at coordinate 215,882 of NZ_JBQSUN010000001.1, forward strand.
GTCCTGCTTGTATTCCTGTTGAAGTCAGAGCTTTCAGAGCAGCCAAATTTTGTGCCAAACCAAGAGAGACGATGATACTGGCTAGGGTTTTGGCATCTGGATGATTAAGCAAATCATGGGCGATAGAAGCACTAGGGTTAAGTCCGATAGAACCGCCACGGGTTGCGATTGGCATGGGGAGGGATAATTCTCCAACTAGTTCCTTAGATTCCTGATTATAAGTCCATGTGGACAGACCTCGGTAGCTACCATCCTTGCTTGCATAGGCATGGCTACCGGCCTCAACTGCTCGCCAATCGTTTCCGGTCGCGATAACTAGGGCATCGATACCATTGAAAATTCCCTTGTTATGGGTAGCTGCTCGGTAGGGGTCCACCTGAGCCAGTTGGCTGGCCATCTCCATTTTCTTAGCCAGGTCATGTGCCTCTTCCTTATTACGACTGAGGAAGCGTGTGCTAAGACGACAAGTCGCTGTCACAAGACTTTCAGTGGCTAGATTTGAGAGAATAGCCATGAGGCTTTGACCTTCTGACAGGTTTTCTAATTCTGGCACCAGGGCTTCCATCATGGTGTTGACCATATTGGCTCCCATGGCTTCTTGGGTATCAACGGCTAGATAGACAATGAGGAAGTCTCCTTTAGTCTCAGTCCAGAGCTTGCGAGGGCCACCCCCACGCTTAACAATAGAAGGGTGAGCCTCTTTGGCAATCTCTATAAGGTCCTGACTGGCTGCTTGAATTTTGCTTGAGGCAGCAGCCTTATCAGGAAGGTCAAAGAGGGCAACTTGGCCAATCATTTGACGGTCATGGATTGTAGTCGTGAAACCACCAGAACGCTTAATGAGTTTGCTAGCGTAGGAAGCAGCAGCCACAACTGAAGGTTCTTCGGTAACCATGGGAACCTGATAGGTCACACCATCTACCAATACATCTGGGCAAATGGCAAAGGGGAGTGTGAATCGACCAATGACATTTTCAGCCATCTGATTGGCTGTTTCAAGGGTGAGTTGTTGGTCCTTATCCAGAAGATCTTGATTTTCCTGAGACAAAAGAGCATTCGTTTTCAAATGCTCTTTACGTTCTTGCGGTGTCTTCTTGGAAAAACCAGTCCAAGAGAGTTTAGTCATATTAATGTCCTTTATAGATACGTTGGTGTTCAGAGATTTCAGCTAAACGGAAAGCTCCGGTTTGGTAATCAGCGAATTGAGTAGAACCAGTGTCATCCAACTGCGCCTCCTCATAGAAAAGTTTTTCATAATCAGCAACGCTTAATTGTTGACGTTTGGCAAAGGTATCTAGGCGGTCCGAACGAAGCAGGTCTTTGTAACCTTCAACCAGACGTCCTGAGAAAATTTCAGAGACAGCTCCAGAACCGTAAGAGAAGAAGCCAATCTTATCTCCGGCTTTAAGGTCTTGCGACTGTTCAAGCAAAGAAAGAAGTCCAAGATAGAGTGACCCTGTATAGATATTCCCAATTTGACGACTATAGGTAATTGAAGCATCGAAGTTATTTGTCAGACGCTCTTTGTTCTCTGGATTCAAATCTTTTGGAATAATCTTATTAAGTCCCTTAAGAGCTAGCTTAGGATAAGGAAGATGGAGACAAAAAGCAGCAAAATCAGCAAAGTTAGCCTGATGGCGTTCTTGATAAGCTACCCAAGTTGTCTTCAAACTGTCAAGGTACTGTTTGGTTGAATAGATGCCTTGAACATAAGGCGTTGAACTGTAGTTTGGACGCCAGAAGTCCATGACATCACGAGTTTGTGCCACATTATCATCAGCAAGTTCCAAAATACGTGGATTCTGACTGACTAGCATAGCTACAGCACCAGCTCCTTGAGTTGACTCCCCAGAAGATCCGACACCATAGCGGGCAATATCACTAGCGATAACCAGAACTTTGCTATCTGGGTGAGTTGCCACATGCAACTTAGCATAGTTAAGTCCAGCAGTTGCAGCGTAACAAGCTTCCTTCATTTCAAAAGAACGAGCAAAAGGCTGAATACCTAAAAGACTGTGGACATAGACAGCAGCAGCCTTAGACTGGTCAATGGAAGACTCAGTAGCTACGATGACCATATCGATAGCATTTTTGTCGTCGTCATTTAAAATATCAGCCGCCGCATCAGAGGCAAGCGTCACGATATCTTCTGTAATCGGCGTAATACTGGTTGCATCAAGCATCAGCCCCTTGCTGAATTTTTCAGGCTCCGCCCCACGGGCAAGAGCGAGATCAGCCATGTTTAGAACATATTGACTGGTCGCAAAACCAATCTTATCAATTCCAATAGACATATGATGTTTCCTTTTTTCTTCATTGTAGAGTATCCAGAAGATACTAATCTATAGTGATTTTACCATAAAAGAGCGCTTTCGCCTTGAAAAAACTTTGATAGTTAGTTATATCTCATTTTTTGGTAGGAACTAGGGGATTTTAAACGACTTACTTTTGCTATTCCATAGCTTATATTTCTCATTTACACCAGAATAAGGTAAAATTGAAGTGGTAATCTACTTGTTTTTTAGCTATGTTAGAAAAGTAAAATTGTTGTTATATATTGAAATCATTGCGAGCGTTAAGTGAGACTTTCCGCTGTGAGATAAGTGTCTGTAAATAAAGTGTTTTGTTTACAGACACTCGGAATTTTTGAGACCATAGGCTCAAAAATTAGTCTTGGAACTTCGAAGAAGTTCGCAGACGTCCGTAATCACTTAAGGGAAGTCTCAAAAAATACTTTGTTTTCAATAGAATAAAGAGGAAAATCATGACAAAAGCAGACACTATTTTTAAAGAAAATATCACTAAAATCATGGAAGAAGGCGTTTGGTCGGAGCAAGCACGTCCTAAATACAAGGATGGCACCACAGCCAACTCCAAATACATCACTGGAGCTTTTGCAGAATATGACTTGAGCAAGGGAGAGTTTCCAATTACCACTCTTCGTCCTATCGCTATCAAATCTGCCATCAAAGAAGTGTTTTGGATTTATCAAGACCAGACAAACAGCCTAGATGTCCTTGAAGACAAATACAATGTCCACTATTGGAATGACTGGGAAGTTGAAGGCGTGCCTGCCAATAATGGGGACAAGCGTTCGATTGGTCAGCGTTATGGAGCGATTGTTAAGAAGCACGATATCATTAACCGTTTGCTGGCACAGTTGGAGGCTAATCCGTGGAACCGTCGCAATGTCATTTCCCTTTGGGATTACGAGGCCTTCGAGGCGACAGCAGGACTTCAGCCTTGTGCCTTCCAAACTATGTTTGACGTTCGCCGTGTGGGCGAGGACATTTATTTGGACGCCACTTTGACGCAACGTTCTAACGATATGTTGGTGGCTCATCATATTAATGCCATGCAGTATGTGGCTCTTCAGATGATGATTGCCAAGCACTTTGGTTGGAAAGTTGGTAAATTCTTTTATTTCATCAATAACCTCCATATCTATGACAATCAATTTGAGCAAGCTGAGGAACTTCTCAAACGTCAGCCAGCTGATTGCCAACCACGTTTGGTCCTCAACGTTCCTGATGGAACGAATTTCTTCGATATCAAACCGGAAGATTTTGAATTGGTTGACTATGATCCTGTTAAGCCTCAACTCAAATTTGACTTAGCAATTTAATAAATGCTTATGGTTTAAGCCCTTAAAGAGCTGGCAAAGTTTTTCCAAGCTCTTTTTCTCTTTTTTTGTTAGAATGGATTGTAAACTTAAAAAGAAAAGGAAATACTGTGTCTAAACAACTCATTGCTATTTGGGCGGAAGCTCATAACCATGTTATTGGGAAGAATCACACCATGCCTTGGCATTTGCCTGCTGAACTGGCACATTTCAAGAAAACGACCATGGGCTCAGCAATTCTCATGGGGCGTGTGACCTTTGATGGCATGAACCGTCGTTGTCTACCAGGACGTGAAACCTTGATTTTGACACGAGACAAGGACTTCGACTGTGAGGGTGTAACGACCGTTACGAGTGTTGAGGAAGCCCTAGCTTGGTTTGAACAGCAAGATAAGGATCTCTATATTGCTGGTGGTGCTGGTGTCTACAAGGCTTTTGATGGGCATTATGATGCATTCATCAAGACAACTATTGAGGCTGATTTAGAGGGAGATACGTATTTTCCACAACTAGATATGACGGCATTTAAAGTGGTATCACACGAACGTGTGGCCAAGGATGATAAAAATGCCTACGACTTTAGCATAAGTCGCTATGAAAAAGAAGGAGACTAGGTTCATGCAACGTAGTGTTTTTGGGTTATTTACTGCATTATTGGGAGTACTTTGTGTGCTCTCTGCCATTCCTGCCTTTCGCAAGAAACGTTATGGGTTAGCAGTTTTTCTCTTTTTAAATGCTTTTACCAACCTTGTCAATACTATTCACGCCTTCTATGGCACCCTATTTTAGAAAAGAGTGAGGAATAAATGGCTGGAAATCGTAATGAAGAAATGGTTTATTGTTCATTTTGTGGCAAAAACCAAGAAGAAGTAAAGAAAATTATCGCTGGGAATGGCGTCTTTATCTGTAACGAATGTGTGGCCTTGTCACAAGAAATCATTCGTGAGGAAATGGCAGAAGAAGTTTTGGCTGACTTGGCTGAAACACCAAAGCCAAAAGAACTTTTGGATATTTTGAACAACTATGTCGTGGGGCAAGACCGTGCTAAACGTGCCTTGGCGGTAGCTGTTTACAACCACTATAAACGTATCAACTTCACAGAAAGTCGTGAAGACAATGATGTGGATTTGCAAAAATCAAATATTCTCATGATTGGACCAACTGGTTCAGGGAAGACTTTCTTGGCTCAGACCTTGGCTCGTAGCTTGAATGTTCCTTTCGCGATTGCGGATGCGACATCATTGACAGAGGCAGGTTATGTGGGTGAGGACGTGGAAAATATCCTCCTCAAACTGATTCAAGCGGCAGACTTCAATATTGAACGTGCGGAACGTGGGATCATCTATGTCGACGAGATTGATAAGATTGCTAAAAAAGGTGAAAACGTATCAATCACTCGTGACGTTTCTGGTGAAGGGGTTCAACAAGCCCTCTTGAAGATTATCGAAGGAACAGTAGCTAGCGTTCCACCTCAAGGTGGCCGTAAACACCCTAACCAAGAGATGATTCAAATTGATACGAAGAATATTCTCTTTATCGTGGGTGGTGCTTTTGATGGTATCGAAGATATCGTTAAGCAACGTCTTGGTGAGAAAATCATTGGTTTTGGTCAAAATAATAAGGCTATTGATGATGACTCATCATACATGCAGGAAATTGTGGCTGAAGATATTCAAAAATTCGGTCTTATCCCTGAGTTTATCGGACGTTTGCCAGTCCTTGCTGCCCTGGAACAGTTAACGGTGGACGACTTGGTTCGTATCTTGACAGAGCCTAGAAATGCCTTGGTTAAACAGTACCAAACCCTTTTGTCTTATGATGGGGTTGAACTTGAGTTTGACCAAGATGCTCTTGAAGCTATTGCAAGTAAGGCGATTGAACGTAAGACTGGTGCGCGTGGGCTTCGCTCTATCATTGAAGAAGTCATGATGGATGTCATGTTTGAAATTCCTAGCCAGGAAGATGTGACTAAGGTTCGTATTACCAAAGAAGCCGTTGACGGCACAGCTGCTCCAGTTTTGGAAACAGCATAAGGAGGTTCTATGGCTGAAGAACAAGTCCTAAATACGCACAATGCTGAGATTTTGCTCAGTGCGGCGAATAAGAGCCACTATCCCCAAGATGACCTCCCTGAGGTTGCCCTAGCAGGACGCTCGAATGTTGGTAAGTCAAGCTTTATCAATACACTTCTTGGTCGTAAAAACCTAGCACGTACTTCTGGGAAACCAGGGAAAACTCAGTTGCTTAATTTCTACAATATTGACGATAAGCTTCGTTTTGTGGATGTGCCAGGTTACGGTTATGCCCGTGTGTCTAAAAAAGAACGTGCCAAATGGGGCAAAATGATTGAGGAGTACCTCGTGACTCGAGATAATCTTCGTGTCGTTGTTAGCTTGGTTGATCTCCGACATGAACCAACTCAAGACGATATCCAAATGTATGAATTTCTCAAGTATTATGAAATTCCGGTCATCGTTGTAGCGACTAAGGCTGACAAGATTCCTCGCGGAAAATGGAACAAGCACGAATCAATTATTAAGAAAAAACTCAATTTCGATAAAAATGACCATTTCATCGTCTTTTCATCTGTCACACGTGACGGTTATGATAAAGCATGGGATACGATTTTAGCAGAATTATAAAAAGAGCTCGGAGAAATCCGAGTTTTTTTCTTGCGATAGTTTTTGTCTATCTCTTTGATAGATTCCACCTATTATCCAAGGGGATGATATTGTGATAAGCTTGTTTTATCACATATATTGGAGGAATCTATGGAAAACCATAATTATGAAAATGAAGGTCAGTTCCAACGGAAGATGACCTCACGCCACCTCTTTATGCTCTCGCTAGGTGGTGTCATTGGTACCGGTCTCTTTCTTAGCTCAGGCTATACGATTGCACAAGCAGGCCCTCTTGGTGCGATACTATCTTATCTTGTGGGGGCTATCGTTGTTTACTTAGTCATGCTTTCATTAGGTGAGCTAGCTGTTGCTATGCCAGTAACGGGATCCTTTCACACCTATGCCACAAAGTTTATCAGTCCTGGAACAGGTTTTACTGTAGCCTGGCTTTATTGGATTTGTTGGACGGTTGCCTTGGGGACAGAATTCCTAGGTGCGGCCATGCTGATGCAACGCTGGTTTCCCTCAGTTCCGGCTTGGATGTTTGCAGCCTTCTTTGCCTTAGTGATTTTTGGGATTAATGCTTTGAGCGTAAGATCTTTTGCGGAAGCGGAATCTTTCTTCTCGTCAATAAAAGTCATTGCTATCCTGGTTTTCATCATCCTAGGTCTGGGGGCTATGTTTGGTTTGGTCAGCTTTGATGGTCATCATGAAGCTATTATGTTCAAGCATCTGACGGCTAATGGTCTCTTTCCAAATGGTGGTCTTGCCATTGTGTCAGTCATGTTGGCGGTTAACTACGCCTTTTCGGGAACAGAGTTAATCGGTATCGCAGCTGGTGAGACAGACAATCCTAAGGAAGCTGTTCCACGTGCTATTAAAACAACTATTGGACGTTTGGTTATCTTCTTTGTCTTGACCATTGTGGTCTTGGCTTCACTTCTTCCCATGAAAGAAGCAGGGGTATCTTCAGCACCTTTCGTTGATGTTTTTGACAAGATGGGGATTCCATTTGCGGCAGATATCATGAACTTTGTTATCCTGACAGCTATTCTTTCTGCTGGGAATTCGGGACTCTACGCTTCAAGCCGTATGCTTTGGTCTTTGGCCAATGAGGGAATGCTCAATAAAAAGCTAGTGAAAATTAATAAACATGGAGTTCCAATGACAGCCCTTTTGATTTCCATGGCAGGAGCAGTTTTATCGCTCTTTTCAAGTATCTATGCTGCAGATACGGTTTATCTAGCTTTAGTATCAATCGCTGGTTTTGCAGTTGTTGTTGTCTGGCTCTCCATTCCTTTGGCACAAATCAACTTCCGTAAACAGTGGAATTTAGAACATTCTGATGATGAGTTGGATTACAAGACACCGTTTAACCCAATCCTACCTTATATCACAATCGTTCTCTTGGCCATTTCTGTGCTTGGGATTGCTTGGGATAGTTCACAACGTGCGGGACTTTACTTTGGTATTCCTTTCATGATTTTCTGTTACCTTTATCACTACCTTCGCTTTAAAAAATGGTAAGGAGGCCTTGTATGGCAATATTTAAAGACTATTTAGAGAATAAATCTCCTCTTATCCTTCATGGGGCACTAGGAACAGAGATGGAGAGCTTGGGTTATGATATCTCTGGCAAACTCTGGTCAGCCAAGTACCTTCTTGAAAAGCCAGAAGTTATTCAAAAAATCCACGAAACCTATGTAGCCGCTGGGGCTGACTTGATTACCACATCGTCTTATCAGGCGACCTTGCCAGGCTTGATGGAGGCTGGTCTTACTGAGAAAGAAGCGGAGCAGATTATTGTCTTGACAGTTCAGTTGGCAAAGGTTGCACGTGATAAGGTATGGGGAGCCTTGGATGAGACTGAGAAAGCAAAACGACCATATCCTTTGATTTCTGGAGATGTCGGTCCTTACGCAGCTTATTTGTCTAATGGTTCTGAGTATAGTGGTGATTATGGTCAAGTTACTATCGAGGAGCTTAAGGATTTTCATCGCCCTAGGATTCAAATTCTCCTAGATCAAGGTGTGGACTTGTTAGCTTTGGAAACTATTCCAAATCGTTTGGAAGCACAAGCTCTGATTGAACTCCTGGCTGAAGAATTTCCAGAATCAGAAGCTTATCTCAGTTTTACAGTCCAAGAACCAGGCACTATCAGTGACGGGACTTCTTTAGATGAGATTGCCAAGCTTGTTTCCCAGTCAGATCAAATCTTGGCTTTAGGAATCAACTGTAGTTCGCCTCTTCTTTATGATCAGGCTCTTGCTATTCTTAAAAATGCTGGAAAAGCCCTCATTACTTACCCAAACTCAGGTGAGGTTTATGATGGCAGTACGCAGACTTGGAAACCTAAGGATAAGGATGCTCTAACCATAGTTGAACATAGTAAAGATTGGCATGCACAGTTTGGAGTTAAGATTTTAGGTGGTTGCTGCCGCACACGTCCAAATGACATTAAAGCCTTATATACAGAGTTTAGAACCTAGTCAAATTTCTAATTATTTGTTATAATAGGAGACTGTAAGGCTATGAGCTCTACACACTATTAGTAGAAAATGAAGCCAGCGTTAAGCTGGTTTTTAAAATGAAGAGGAAAATATGACCTACGAACAAGAATTTCTAAAAGACTTCGAAGCCTGGGTTGTTACCCAAGTTAAAGTAAACGAAACGGCCTTGGCCGCTAGCAAGAAAATCTGGGAAGAAGACGGCGATGAACGTGCACGTGATGCAAGTTACCGCTATGAAGCTAAATTGGATGCTTACAATTTCCTAATTGGTAAGTTTGCCAACTATCGTGCTGGCAAAGGTTTCCATGATATGCCAGATGGCTTGTTCGGGGAACGTCACTATTAATAAAGGATGAAAAAGAAAATGGCGATACTACTTTATAGAAAGGTATCGTCTATCAAAATAGGAGAAAACTAAACATGGCTAAAGTAAAAAATAAAAAGAAAGCTTTTAAACACCGTTTGAAAAAACAAGGACTTTTCAATAATGTTAAAGCCCCTGTTCCACCCGTTGCGCCTGTTCCACCAGTTCCACCAGTAGCACCACAACCTGTTGCTGAAACTAAGACAGTTGCCAAGGAAGAAGTAGCAGCCAAAGACCTTAGTCTTGAAGCTTTCGCCCAACTTCCAGAAGTTGAAGGCCTTCGTTCAAACCTTGTAGAAACTCTTTATAATGAAGGTTTGACTTCAGTAGAGGCTTTTGCTACTGTGACTGAAGAAGAAGTTCTTGCCCTCAAGGGTGTCGGACCTGCGACAGTTAAAAAATTGAAAGAAAATGGTGTTAGCTTCAAAGCTTAAGCCTAAAAAGAACCGAGGTGTAGCCTTCGGATTTTTTATTGTTTTAGAAAGCATTGCTTGATTAGAAAAACAAGAAAACCACTAGTAAATCTAGTGGTTAGTAGGTCTGGATTGTTTATTTCTTTGGATTTTGTTTGGTTAAATTAAGTCCAAAAGGTACCAAGTTTTCTTGATGCCTGCGGATGCGTCCCATATTTTCAGTGTGGCGGAAGATGATAAGCAAAGCCATGATGGTAAGAACCCCAGTGAAAATAAGGTCATAGCCATCTAGTAAGAAATGGATGGCTGGAAACACAGCCAGCGTAATAAGTCCAACAATTGCTGCAGTGACACTTGAAAATGAAATCATGCTGGTTAGATAGAGTGTTAGGACAAAGACCAAGAGTAGGAATACACAGTAGAGTGGGGCAAAGCCAAGAAGCACCCCTGCACTTGTCGCAACAGCCTTCCCACCTTTAAATCCAGCAAAGATTGGAAAAACATGTCCGATAATGGCAAAGAAACCAATGACAAGAGGTGAAACTTCTGTGACACCAAGCCAGATAGGTAGAAGAACAGCCAAGGTACCCTTGAACATATCAACTAAAAATGTGATGGTACCAGCAGTCTTACCTAGAACACGAAAGGTATTGGTTGTTCCAGTATTTCCAGAGCCATGCTCACGAAGATTGGTATGGAAGAAAAGTTTCCCAATCCAGAGGCCGGTCTGAATGGAACCTAACAAGTAGGCGATTAGGATTAACAATAAGATTTTCATGAGATAATTATAGCATACAGCCTAGTAATTGACAAAGTCAGTCAGCCTTAAGATATCTTTTGGACTTTCTTGATTTCTTTTGCAAATTCTTCTGAAAACTTATAAAATAATAAGGATGAAAATTTTGGAGGTCACTCTTGGCTAAAAAAGAAATAAATGTAAATAATTATAATGATGATGCCATTCAGGTACTAGAAGGGTTGGATGCGGTTCGCAAGCGCCCAGGAATGTACATTGGCTCAACAGATGGAACAGGGCTTCACCACCTAGTTTGGGAGATTGTCGACAATGCGGTCGATGAAGCCCTTTCTGGTTTTGGTGATGTCATCGCTGTCACCCTAAATAAGGATGGTTCCGTTTCTGTTTCTGACTCTGGACGTGGGATGCCGACAGGTATGCATGCCATGGGTAAACCAACAGTTGAAGTTATTTTCACTGTTCTCCACGCGGGTGGTAAATTTGGACAGGGTGGTTATAAAACTTCTGGAGGTCTTCACGGTGTGGGTTCTTCAGTTGTTAATGCGCTGTCTAGCTGGCTTGAGGTAGAAATTACCCGTGACGGTAGTGTTTATCGCCAACGTTTTGAAAATGGTGGTCACCCTGCAACAGGGCTTGAAAAGATTGGTAAGGCGCCTAAGTCTAAGACAGGTACAAAAGTTACCTTTATGCCTGATGCGAGCATCTTTTCAACGACTGACTTCAAATTTAACACCATTTCAGAACGTCTCAAAGAATCAGCCTTCCTTCTTAAGAATGTCACTATGACATTGACAGACTTGCGTGGCGAAGAAGAAGTTCGTGAAGAATTCCACTATGAAAATGGGGTTCAAGACTTTGTATCTTACTTGAATGAGGACAAGGAAACGCTGACACCAGTCATCTATATTGATGGAGACCAGCAGGAATTTCACCTAGAATTAGCCCTTCAGTACAACGATGGTTACTCTGATAATATCCTTTCCTTTGTCAATAATGTCCGCACTAAGGACGGAGGTACCCACGAGACGGGCTTCAAATCCGCCATTACCAAGGCCTTTAACGATTATGCACGTAAGACTGGCTTACTTAAAGAAAAGGATAAGAACCTCGAAGGGTCAGATTATCGTGAGGGCTTGTCAGCAGTTATCTCGCTCTTGGTTCCTGAGGAACACCTTCAGTTTGAAGGACAAACCAAGGACAAACTTGGATCTCCTTTAGCTCGACCTATTGTTGATAGTATCGTTTCAGAGCATTTGACTTACTTCCTTATGGAAAATGGGGATCTGGCTTCTAACTTGGTGCGTAAGGCTATTAAGGCTCGTGATGCCCGTGAAGCTGCCAGAAAAGCTCGTGATGCTAGCCGAAATGGTAAGAAAAATAAAAAAGACAAGGGACTCTTGTCAGGAAAATTGACGCCAGCCCAGTCTAAAAATGCTAAGAAAAATGAGCTTTATCTGGTCGAAGGGGATTCTGCCGGCGGTTCAGCCAAACAAGGCCGCGATCGTAAATTCCAGGCCATTCTTCCCCTTCGAGGGAAGGTCCTCAACACTGAGAAAGCCAAAATGGCAGACATTCTCAAAAACGAAGAAATCAATACCATGATTTATACTATCGGTGCAGGGGTTGGAGCTGATTTTAACCTTGATGATATTAACTATGACAAGATTATCATCATGACCGATGCCGATACCGATGGAGCTCACATCCAGACCTTGCTTCTTACTTTCTTCTATCGTTATATGCGTCCACTAGTGGAAGCAGGACACGTTTATATCGCTCTGCCTCCTCTTTACAAGATGTCCAAAGGTAAAGGCAAGAAGGAAGTTGTCGAATACGCTTGGACGGATGGGGAACTTGAAGAACTTCGTCAAAAATTTGGTCGTGGCGCTATTCTCCAACGTTACAAGGGGCTTGGTGAGATGAATGCTGACCAACTGTGGGAAACAACCATGGATCCAGAAACAAGAACCCTTATCCGAGTGACGATTGACGATCTAGCGCGTGCCGAACGTCGCGTCTCAGTTCTTATGGGAGATAAGGCAGCACCACGCCGTCAATGGATTGAAGATAACGTTAAATTTACCTTGGAAGAAAGTGGCGTATTTTAGGTTGCAGACCAGAAGGGAAAGTAATAAGATAGAGTCAGGGAGAGCGCTTACTATCAATAGCTACTAGGGTTTATAAAAATTAAGTTAATTATTTTCTACATAGTTTATTAACTATTTACAGTGTCATTGACTAGAAATCAATGGAGGTAGAACTATGTTATCTAAGGTATTAAGTTTTTTACTTTACTATCCTCAAGTGGTGTTTCCTGTATGTGCAGGGGCAATAGCTTATTTAAGAGTTTATAAAAAGAGGCCACTAAAAACACGCTTTTTGATCTTGCCTATACTAGTAGTGATAACCTTCCTTCTATCTTTGATAGATAATCCCTTCTCACAGAGGACCTACACGGGGTTGTTATTGGCTTTCTACTATGTCTATGTTTTTTCTCCCCTAAGTGTTGTTTGTAGTATCACATCTCTTTTAAAAAGTATCTATCATTATAAGCTATTCCGTATGCCATTAGCTCTAGTTCTCGTGATCAATGGCTCCATAATGACCGGTCTAACAATTTTAAACCTTATTTTATTCTTTGGGGAACTTTCTACTTCATTGACACTATCTTGTGTATCTTTCATTTTAATTGCGATAAGCACAGTGGTTCAATTTGTGATTGGTGAAATAGAAACTAGGAAGGTGAAAACCATTCTTCTACAGTTACAAAGTCAAGGAACAACATTGTAATTAGAGGTGTTGCAGTGAAGTAGGGGGTCTACTATTTGTCTTTTATATTATTTCAAATCATTACTTAAACTAAAAAATAAAGAGAAATCTTATGTCTAATATTCAAAACATGTCCCTTGAGGACATCATGGGGGAGCGTTTTGGGCGCTACTCCAAATACATTATTCAGGAGCGTGCGCTTCCTGATATTCGTGACGGTCTGAAACCCGTTCAACGTCGTATTCTTTATTCCATGAATAAGGATGGCAATACTCATGACAAGGGCTATCGTAAATCTGCCAAGTCGGTGGGTAACATCATGGGTAATTTCCACCCACATGGTGATATCTCTATTTATGACGCCATGGTCCGTATGTCTCAGGATTGGAAGAATCGTGAAATCTTGGTTGAGATGCACGGTAACAACGGTTCTATGGACGGTGATCCACCAGCGGCCATGCGTTATACAGAGGCACGCTTGTCAGAGATTGCGGGCTACCTTCTTCAAGATATCGATAAAAACACAGTCCCATGGGCTTGGAATTTTGATGATACAGAGAAGGAACCAACCGTTTTACCCGCCGCCTTTCCAAACCTCTTGGTTAATGGGGCTACAGGGATTTCTGCTGGTTATGCCACAGACATTCCACCACATAATCTGGCAGAGGTCATTGATGCTGTTGTCTACATGATTGATCACCCATCTGCTAAACTGGATAAATTGATGGAATTCTTGCCTGGCCCTGATTTCCCAACAGGGGCTATCATTCAGGGCAAAGATGAGATTCGTAAGGCTTACGAAACTGGTAAGGGCCGCGTCGTTGTGCGTTCACGTACTGAAATTGAACAACTCAAAGGTGGTAAGGAGCAAATCATTGTTACTGAAATTCCTTACGATGTTAATAAGGCAGTTCTTGTTAAAAAAATCGATGATGTTCGTGTCAATAACAAGGTTCCTGGCATTGCAGAAGTTCGTGACGAGTCTGACCGTACAGGGTTGCGTATTGCTATTGAACTTAAGAAGGATGCTGACAGCCAAACTATTCTTAACTACCTTTTGAAATATACGGATCTTCAGGTCAACTACAATTTCAACATGGTGGCTATTGATAATTTCACCCCACGTCAAGTGGGCTTGCAAAAGATTTTGTCTAGCTACATTGCCCACCGTCGTGATATTATCGTTGCTCGTTCAAAATTCGACAAGGAAAAAGCTGAAAAACGTCTTCATATTGTCGAAGGATTAATCCGAGTTATCTCTATTTTGGATGAGGTTATCGCTCTTATCCGAGCTTCTGAAAATAAGGCTGACGCTAAGGAAAATCTTAAGGTCAGCTATGATTTTTCAGAAGAACAAGCAGAAGCTATTGTGACCTTGCAACTTTATCGTTTGACCAATACGGATATCGTCACTCTCCAAAATGAGGAAGCCGATTTACGCGAACAAATCGCGACCTTGGCTGCCATCATTGGTGACGAGCGTACCATGTTTAATGTCATGAAACGTGAACTCCGTGATATCAAGAAGAAATTTGGTAATGACCGTCGTTCAGAGTTGCAAGCAGAAACCAAGACTATTGAAATTGATACTGCAAGTTTGATTGTTGAAGAAGAAACCTATGTCAGCATCACTCGTGGTGGCTACGTCAAACGTACCAGCCCACGTTCCTTCAATGCTTCAACGATTGACGAAGTTGGAAAACGTGATGACGATGATTTGATTCTTGTCCAGCAGGCCAAGACGACACAACACCTCTTGATGTTCACTAACCAGGCCAATGTGATTTATCGCCCAATTCATGAGTTACCAGACATTCGTTGGAAGGATTTGGGTGAACATCTATCACAAACCATCACCAATTTATCTAAGGATGAAGAAGTGCTTTACGCAGAAATCCTGGATGATTTTGAAGCTGGTACTTACTTAGCAGCCACTAAGCTTGGTCAGATTAAACGTTTCGAACGCAAGGAATTTACGCCATGGCGTACCTACAAGTCTAAGTCGGTTAAATACGCTAAACTCAAGGATGATAGTGATTTTATTGTTACGGTTACGCCGATTCAATTGGATGATATCATGATTATCACTCAAAAGGGTTATGCCCTTCGCTTTAATGCTGACGAAGTGCCAGTAGTTGGTGCCAAGGCAGCAGGTGTTAAGGCAATCAATCTTAAGGATGATGATACCGTTCAGGCTGTCTTTGTAGCAAATACTCAAAGTTTCTACCTTCTGACACAAAGAGCTAGTCTCAAACGTGTGGCTACAGCAGATATTCCACAGGCTAAGCGAGCTGGTCGAGGTCTCCAAGTTCTTCGTGAGCTTAAGACTAAACCACATCGTGTCTTTACTGCGGGTCCAGTCTTTACGGAAAATGCTGGTGGCGAAATAGATCTTCTAGCAACACCAGTGGAAGAGACTCCACAGACCTTGCTTGTAACAGCAACAACAGGCGAAACGGCAGAGGTTGACTTGTCCCTTCTAAATCTTTCAGACCGTACTAGCAACGGTAGTTTCATTGAAGGATTAGCAGACAAAGAAGTCTTTTCTGCCAAGATTATTGAAAGATAAAGATAAGAAAGCTTTGTTCTCTTATTAGAGGGCAGAGTTTTTTTCTTTGATGGGCAAAATAAGTGTTTTAAAAAGAATTGTCAGAATTTTGCAACATAACCTTGAAATTTTCAATGAAAAGGACTATACTAGAAAGCACATAGTAACAGAAAAGAGGACATACACATGACAGTTGATTTAGACTGGGAAAATCTAGGATTTAATTACCGTAAACTTCCATTCCGTTATATCTCATATTACAAAGACGGTAAATGGGACGAGGGGCAATTGACTGAGGATGCGACTTTGCATATTTCAGAAGCATCTCCAGCCCTTCACTATGGTCAAGAAGCTTTTGAAGGCCTCAAGGCTTACCGTACTAAAGATGGCTCTATTCAATTGTTCCGTCCAGATGAAAATGCTAAACGTTTGCAACGTACTGCGGATCGTCTTTTGATGCCACAAGTTCCCGTTGACAAATTTGTAGATGCATGTAAACAAGTTGTACGTGCAAATGAAGAATACGTTCCACCATATGGTACAGGTGCAACACTTTATCTCCGTCCACTTTTGATTGGGGTTGGAGATATTATTGGTGTGCATCCAGCAGATGAGTATATCTTTACCATTTTTGCTATGCCAGTAGGTAACTACTTCAAAGGTGGTTTGGCTCCAACAAACTTCCTTATCCAAGATGATTATGACCGTGCTGCGCCACATGGTACAGGTGCTGCTAAAGTTGGTGGTAACTACGCGGCAAGTATGTTGCCAGGTAAGATTGCACATGACCGTAACTTCTCTGATGTAATCTACCTTGATCCAGCAACTCACACTAAGATTGAAGAAGTGGGTTCTGCAAACTTCTTTGGTATCACAGCTGATAACGAATTCGTTACACCACTCAGCCCATCTATCTTGCCATCTATCACTAAGTTCTCATTGCTTTACTTGGCTGAAAATCGCTTTGGCATGAAAGCTATCCAAGGTGATGTTAAGATTTCCGAATTGGATAAATTTGTCGAAGCAGGTGCCTGTGGTACAGCTGCCGTTATCTCACCAATTGGTGGGGTACAACATGGTGATGACTTCCATGTCTTCTATTCAGAAACAGAAGTAGGTCCTGTAACACGTAAACTTTATGATGAGTTGACAGGTATCCAATTTGGTGATGTTGAAGCACCAGAAGGATGGATTTTCAAAGTTGACTAATTCTTAAGAGATAAACGATTATTTTAAGGCTTGCTCTTGCAAGCTTTTTTCTTTTTCGGTAGAATTAAGAAGATACATTAAGAAAGGATGGCTCGAGCCAAGTATCGGGTATAAATCTATGAGTAAAAAAGATAAAAAAATTGAAATCCAAATTAATGATGCTAAAGTAGTTGTCAACAAAGCAACTATCGAAGGTTTTGAACTTCTTGTTGGTAAGAAAGTCATCGGACAAATTGTGGAGATTGATGGTAAGTTTGCCGTTGTTGACAAGGAAAATGTTGTAGGTTTCCACAAAAAAATGGATGATGCAGTAGCTGCCATTATTGAATCATACAATCTTAATCATTAAAATCCAAAGTAAAGGCTTGCTTTGGTCAAGAAACTGTGATATACTATTTCTTGTTCTTAAGGAGAGATAGCGAAGAGGCTAAACGCGGCGGACTGTAAATCCGCTCCTTCGGGTTCGGGGGTTCGAATCCCTCTCTCTCCATGTCTAAGAAACTGAATCGGGATAGTCGATATCAAGTACTTAGATGTTTTTTTATAGCATTTTGCTATTGGGGTATAGCCAAGCGGTAAGGCAAGGGACTTTGACTCCCTCATGCGTTGGTTCGAATCCAGCTACCCCAGTAAAAGGTATCGGGTGCATTGGCACCGTCTATGTTAACCATTGTCTTTGCGGGTACCTTTAAAAATATATTGTTATCAAGGGTCAGAATTGGCTGGCTCTTGTTGGAGGATCTTTTTAGAATGAACGAATTTGAAGAATTGCTAAACAGTGTTAGCGAAGTTAACACAGGTGACGTTGTAACAGCTGAAGTTATCTCAGTAGATAATGATCAAGCAAATGTTGTTATCGAAGGAACTGGTATCGAAGGTGTTTTGACACGTCGTGAATTGACAAACGACCGTGACGCAAACGTTGCAGACCTTGTTAAAGTTGGTGAAACACTTGAAGTGCTTGTTCTTCGTCAAGTTGTTGGTAAAGATACTGATACTGTAACTTACCTTGTATCTAAAAAACGCTTGGAAGCTCGCAAAGCTTGGGATAAACTTGTTGGTCGTGAAGAAGAAGTTGTTACTGTTAAAGGAACACGCGCTGTTAAAGGTGGACTTTCAGTTGAATTTGAAGGTCTTCGTGGATTTATTCCAGCTTCAATGATCGATACTCGTTTTGTTCGTAACACTGAACAATTTGTAGGTCAAGAATTTGACGCTAAAATTAAAGAAGTTGATCCAGCTGAAAACCGTTTCATCCTTTCACGTCGTGAAGTTGTTGAAGCAGAAGCTGCAGAAGCTCGTAAAGAAGTCTTCTCTAAACTTGAAGTTGGTTCAATCGTAACTGGGAAAGTTGCTCGTTTGACAAGCTTCGGTGCTTTCATCGACCTTGGTGGTGTTGACGGACTTGTTCACGTGACTGAATTGTCTCACGAACGTAACGTTTCACCTAAATCAGTTGTATCTGTAGGTGATGAAGTTGAAGTTAAAGTTCTTGCTATCGACGAAGAAGCAGGACGTGTATCACTTTCACTTAAAGCAACAACACCTGGACCATGGGATGGTGTTGAACAAAAGCTTGCTGCTGGTGATGTTATCGAAGGTAAAGTTAAACGCTTGACTGACTTCGGTGCTTTCGTTGAAGTATTGCCAGGTATCGATGGACTTGTTCACATCTCACAAATTTCACACAAACGTGTTGAAAATCCAAAAGATGTTCTTTCAGTAGGTCAAGACGTTACTGTTAAAGTTCTTGAAGTAAACGCTGATGCAGAACGTGTATCACTTTCAATCAAAGCTCTTGAAGAACGTCCAGCTAACGCTGAAGGCGAAAACAACGAAAAACGTCAATCACGTCCACGTCGTCCAAAACGTCAAGAAAAACGTGACTACGAACTTCCAGAAACTCAATCTGGATTCTCAATGGCGGATCTTTTCGGAGATATCGAATTGTAAGATAAAAAAGAGGCATGGAAACATGTCTTTTTTTCTATTTTAGAGTATGCTATAATAGTATACTGTTAGCACCCTTAGTGTAATGGATATCACGTAAGATTCCGGTTCTTGAGATAGGGGTTCGATTCCCTTAGGGTGCAAAAAGAAAAGCGTTGAAAGATTTGTTCTCTCAACGTTTTTTAGTCGGTAAGTTTTAGTGAAAGTATTTCATAAAATCTTTTAGCCTTGAAAAGGAAAAAAAGCAAACATATAGAAGAAAAGCTATTAGCTTATCCTAAAACCGGGGAGACAGTTTGGCTAATCTTTTGCAATTTATTAAAAAATTTGCTATAATACACAGTATCTCATATTGGGGTCGTTACGGATTCGACAGGCATTATGAGGCATATTCTGCGACTCGTGTGGCGACGTAAACGCTCAGTTAAATATAACTGCAAAAAATACTAATTCTTACGCTGTAGCAGCCTAAACACCTGCTCGCGTGACTTCTAGCAGATTGCTTATGTTTGTTTAGAGGTTTTATTGATTTATAAGCTACGTTTGACTATTGCCTAGCTGGTTGAAAAGAGATTTATAGGCTCGCAGATAGAAGGCTTGAGTTATGTGTCGTCTATCTGTTAAATGAAAGACATAACCTATGGTTGTAGACGAATATGTTGGCAGGTGTTTGGACGTGGGTTCGACTCCCACCGGCTCCATAAAAACCAGAGGCGTCAGCCTTTTATTTGTATATATAGGAATTTATTATGAAAAAACTTTTGTCTTTGACCGTTTTAGGTCTCTCACTTTTTACTCTAGCTGCTTGTGGAAAATCTTCGTCCAAGACAGAGACGAAGGGATCTTTGGATAATGAAGCCTCAAAGATTTTAACTGTTAAGCATGGGAATGTTCGCCAGAACTTTGATAAGATTACCATGGCAAATGCTTCTCAGGAATTTTCAGGAGGCTCAAATCTTGATAGCTTGAAGGGCTGGTTTGGTGAACCTTCATCAACGAGTCAGGAGCAGGCAGGAGATGCTAAGCTTGATGTTTATAATTGGCAGTATGACAATGTTGTTGTTACAGCGAAACTCTTTAACAATAGCACTGTGGTTAAGTCAATTTCAAACTTTTCTTACGTCCGTGATCCTAAAATCACACTGAAGATGTACGAAAATCTCAAAAATGGAACTAGCTATGACGATGCTGTCAAAACGCTTGGTACACCGGATGTTTATTCGATTGCTGTTTCTTCAGATGCAACAATGACACAAGCACTTTGGTCTTCGAACCTTGTCGCTAAGAAGGGTGAAACAGGTAGCCTTACCCTTAACTTTAAAAATGGTGCCTTGGAAAACAAGTCACAAGCGAATTTGATTAATAAGTAATCGCAGTAAAAGATGCCTTTCTAAATCAATGAAGGCATTTTTTTGTTATAATAAAAGGAGCTATTAAAATTATGGAGATGTAATGACCAAAAAAAGACTATTTTTTATAGGGATAGCAGGTTTAATTCTGGTATTCTTATGGCCTCTTTTAAATAACTTCATCCCCTTAATCAAGGAATGGACCAACGCTAAGCATGATCAAGCCTTTTTAAGAGAAGTTTTTAAGCAGGCTAATTTCCAAAATGCACTGATCCTTCTTAGTCTCATGATTCTGTCATCAGCTATTCCTGGAGTTTCAAGTTCTATTTTTTGTATTTTTGTTGGCCTACTCTATGACCCCTTGCTTGCGATTCCGATGAATATTATTGGGAATACTTTTGGGAATTTGACTAGTTTTGAAATTCTGAGAAGACTTGAAAAGCCAGAGAAGTCCAAACGCATGGAGAAACTTCTAAACTATATTGAGAACTTTAAGCATCGCTTTATTGGGATTTCACTGGCCTTCTCTATTCCTTTTATACCTTCAGCTCTGGTCAATTATGCTTGTGTTCAAATCAATTTACCCACAAGGATGAGGTTTTTGGCGACACTTATTGGAGTGGCGCCAGTATCGATTGTTTATGCAGTTAGTGGAGATTTGTTGCTTAATGTCCGTCCGATTCGAATACCATTAGTGGCAGTACTTGCCATCTTGCTTTTTATCTCACTCGTCATTTACTTTATTCATTTTAGAAAGGAAAAAAATGAGCTTCATTCAAGTAACTAAAGAAGAATTTAACACACATGCTCAACAAGTGTCTGAGCGTTCTTTTATGCAAACTGAGGAAATGGCTAAGCTTCTTGAAAAACGTGGATTTAGCATTAGCTATGTCGCTTGGAAAGAAGGGGACCAGCTAGAAGTCTCAGCAATTGTCTACAGCATGCCTATGACTGGTGGGCTTCGTATGGAGGTGAATTGTGGACCGATTCACTCAAACGCAGCTCATCTGAGCGACTTTTACCAAGGTTTGAAGGATTATGCTAAGGAAAATGGTGCTCTTGAACTGTTAATCAAACCTTATGATACTTATCAAACTTTTGACAGTAATGGTGAACCAACTAGTGATGAGCAGAAGCAGCTGATTAGTCAATTGACTGATTTAGGTTATAGCTTTGATGGTTTACAGACGGGCTATCCTGGTGGTGAGCCTGACTGGCACTATGTGAAGGATTTATCTGGGATTGAAGAAAAAGATCTTATCAAGTCTTTCAGTAAAAAAGGGAAACCTCTGGTTAAAAAAGCCAAAACCTTTGGGATTAAGTTGAAAAAACTGAAACGTGATGAGTTATCTATTTTCAAAGAAATCACTTCAGCGACCTCTGACCGTCGTGAGTATAGTGACAAATCTCTAGATTATTATCAAGATTTTTATGATGCTTTTGGTGACAATGCTGATTTTATGGTGGCTACCTTGAATTTTCAGGATTACTATGACCATTTGGAAAGTGATCAGGCGAAGTTGGGGGCTAGAATTGTCAAATTACAAGCTGATTTAGAAGCTAATCCAAAATCTGAGAAAAAACAAAACCAATTAAGAGAGTTATCAAGTCAGTTTGAGACCTTTGATGTTCGAAAGGGAGAAGCGACTGCCTTTATTGACAAGTATGGTCAGGAAGATATTGTTCTGGCTGGAAGTCTCTTTGTCTATACACCTCAAGAAGCTGTTTATCTTTTTAGCGGGTCTTATCCAGAGTTTAATAAGTTTTATGCGCCAGCACTCTTACAAGAGTATGTGATGACACAAGCCATTAAACGTGGCATTACGTTCTATAACTTCCTTGGTATTATGGGAATCTTTGATGGTTCAGACGGAGTTCTGCGATTTAAACAAAACTTTAATGGTTACATTGTTCGCAAGATGGGAACCTTCCGCTATTATCCACAACCGCTTAAATACAAAGCGATTCAAGGAGTTAAGAAACTGCTTGGACGTTCTTAAATTTTAGAGGGCTTCGATTTGAGTCCTCTTTCATTATAAGTCTCTATATGGACTTAGACCATTGTAAAGAGAGATTAGAAATTAGGGAGGTAAGTTGATGAAACTTGCACTATTGGGTACAGGGATGATTGTGACAGAGGTTCTTCCTGTATTAACGACTATTGAGGGCATTGAGCTTGAAGCTATCTTGTCGACACCACGCTCACTTGATAAGGCAGAAGCCCTAGCTAAGCAATATGGTTTGTCTCAGGCGACTAGTGATTATGAGGCAATTTTGTCCAATCCAGAAGTTGATACGATTTATGTGGGAACGCCCAACCATACCCACTATGATTATGCTAAGAAAGCACTTTTGGCTGGCAAGCATGTTATCTGTGAGAAACCCTTCACCCTTCATTTAGAAGAATTTGAAGAGCTAGCTAAGCTTGCTCAAGAAAAAGAGCTTCTCTTGATGGAGGCTATTACCAATCAATATTTGGCCAATTTTACAGTGATTAAGGAAGCCTTGTCAGAGGTTGGGGATATCAAGATTGTGAATATCAATTTTTCCCAATATTCGTCACGTTACGATGCCTTCAAACGAGGGGAGATTGCTCCTGCCTTCAACCCTGAAATGGGTGGGGGAGCACTTAGAGATCTGAATATCTATAATATTCATCTCCTGGTTGGCCTTTTTGGTAAGCCTAATCGTGTGGAATATCTCCCTAATGTGGAGCGAGGAGTAGATACGTCTGGGATTTTAGTTTTGGACTATGGTCACTTTAAGGCTGTTGCCATTGGAGCTAAAGACTGTATTGCGGAGATTCGTTCAACTATACAAGGTGATAAGGGCGCTATTACCATTTTTGGTGCAACCAATACTCTTCCTGAGATTGGAGTCACTCTCAATGGTCAGAAAGAGAGAATCGTCAATCTCAATAGTCTACAACATCGTATGCATGATGAATTT
Source organism: Streptococcus sp. cx1 (assembly GCF_052384325.1). NCBI lineage: Bacteria > Bacillati > Bacillota > Bacilli > Lactobacillales > Streptococcaceae > Streptococcus > Streptococcus sp. cx1. The sequence goes on from NZ_JBQSUN010000001.1 coordinate 238,943, forward strand.
GTGGCTTTTGAAAAGATGGTGGCTACCAAGGATTTTGACAGTGTTGCCAAGCAGTTGGAACATAGTCGTCAGGTTATGGAAGTTCTGGATCAAGCTTCGAAAGCTTTGTAACGTACAAAAAAACAAGCAGTGGTATTAGCCATTGCTTGTTTTGTCTTATACAGTTGTTGGGAATGAAATCTCAATCAATTTGTCAGTGTGTACTGTTCTGAGTTTGTCCATCAAAACAATATCCTTGTCGATTTTTCGTTTGAGGAAGAATTCACGGATAACTTCTAATTCATTGTCTTTAACAGCACGGTGTTTATTTGAAATCAAGAGTTCATAATGCTTAGGTGCTTGTGTAAAGACAACATCAGTATTCCCAGCAGAGTAGGTCTCTACGAGAAAGGCATCCGTATTGTCTAGTTGGTTTTGAACGAGTTCTTGGTGTGTACGGGTCGTATTAATGAGTTTCATAGTTTCCTCCTAGGATTTGTCAGTTATTGTGTTAGTTTCTTTCCATTGTTCGATTCCCCATTTATGACTGCCACGTTTAAGTTTAGCAATGGCTTCATCAATTGGAAACCAGGCTAGGTTATTGAAATCTTCGAGAGGTTTACCAATTTTTGAAAAATCTACAACTTCATAAATATAGGCTGGATTGTAATAGTAAGTGTCACGGTGGCTCGAATAGAAGTATTCATCAGCCTGGCCATAGTACTGGCCTAAAGTGGCTGTAAACCCAAGTTCTTCAATTAACTCGCGTTCTAATGCGCTATAGTGATCCTCGCCTGCTTCGATTTCTCCACCTGGGAGAAACCAAGCTCCGTTAGGAGCCTGGACTAAAATAATCTTTGTCTTTTCTTGGTTAGGAATCACAGCATAAACACCGTAACGTGTTTGATAATGAGCTCCCTCAACCTTGTCACCAAATGTTGGATTCATGAGTTGCTCCTTACGTTTATTTGCCTATATTATACTAAAATTTTGCTCATTTTCCTATTGATTTAGGCAGAATTAGGGATAAATTTGAAAATAGGAAATGAAAAGATAAAGAACCCAAGACGTAATGACTTGGGTTCTTTGTTTAATCAGTTTCTTTTGGTGTTTCAGCTTTCTGAGTAGCTTTTTCGGCTTTTTTAGCAGACTTAATGGTGATGTGGCCTTTTGAAGTCATGACTGCCTTGAGATCTTTTTCATTTGGATTTTCAAGGTAGAAGTCAGTAATAGCGTCTTCAATATGATCTTGGATGGTACGACGTAGTGGTCGAGCACCCATCTTAGGATCGTAACCAAGGTCAACCAATTTTTCCTTAACTTTCTCAGTTACACTGAGGTGGATACCGTTATTAGCCAAGCGTTGGTTGACATTATCAAGCATGAGGTCCACGATAGTGAGGAGATTTTCCTTGCTAAGGGCAGAGAATTCGATAATACCGTCAAAACGGTTCATGAATTCAGGGCTGAAGAAATCTCCAAGCTGGTTAAGAACAGAATTGGTACGATTTTCACGGGCAGCTCCAAAGCCGACGCTAGCTTCAACTTTACCTGTACCAGCATTTGAAGTCATGATGATGATGGTATCCTTGAAACTTACAGTTCGCCCTTGACCATCAGTCAAGCGACCGTCGTCAAGAACTTGGAGGAACATGTGAAGAACGTCTGGGTGAGCTTTTTCAACCTCATCTAGAAGAATGAGTGAATAAGGATTACGGCGGACTTTTTCAGTTAACTGACCAGCTTCGTCGTAACCGACATATCCTGGAGGGGCACCGACTAATTTGGCAACGGCGTGTTTTTCCATGTATTCTGACATGTCGAAACGAATCATACTGTCAGCTGAACCAAAGAGTTCAATCGCCAATTGTTTAGAGAGTTCAGTTTTACCGACTCCTGTAGGACCTACGAAGAGGAAGCTACCAATTGGGCGATTTGGTGCACCCAATCCAACACGATTACGGCGGATGGCTTTGGCAATCTTATCAACTGCGGCATCTTGTCCAATAACATGTGATTTAAGATCATCAGCAAGACTAAGAAGTTGTGATTGTTCTTTTTCTTTCAAATCACCGACAGGAATATTGGTTTTTTGTTCCACAATGGCTTCGATATGTTTTTCTGTGATGACAGGCATATCTTGGTCTTTGATGGTTTGTTTTTGCATTTCCTTGTATTTGGCAATTTGATCACGGAAATAGGCAGCTTTTTCAAAGTCTTCGTCACGAGTAGCTTGAGCCTTGAGGTTTTCAGCCTCAATCAAACGTTTGTCGATATCTTTAGGATCAACAAAATTGAGGGTCAAATTCATCTTCGAACCAGCTTCATCGAGGAGGTCGATGGCCTTGTCTGGCAAGAAGCGGTCTTGAATGTAGCGGTTGGACAATTCTGCAGCTGCAGTAATCGCTTCGTCTGTATATTTGACGTGGTGGTAGTCCTGATATTTAGGTTGAATACCACGCAAAATAGTGATGGTTTCCTCAACCGTTGGTTCGTCAACCTTAACTGGTTGCATACGACGCTCTAGGGCGGCATCTTTTTCGATGATGCGGTATTCGTTGAGTGTTGTTGCTCCGACCAGTTGAAGTTCTCCACGAGCAAGAGCAGGTTTTAGGATGTTTCCAGCATCCATATTGCCATCACCAGCATTACCAGCTCCTACGATTTCATGGATTTCATCAATAAATAGGATAACATCCTGACGTTGACGAATTTCTTCCATGAGTTTTTGCATGCGTTCTTCAAATTGGCCACGAATACCAGTCCCTTGAACCAGGCTGACCACATCAAGACGGATGACTTGTTTGCCTTGGAGTTTTTGTGGCACGCTACCGTCAACGATTTTTTGAGCTAGGCCTTCAACAACAGCAGTCTTACCGACACCGGGTTCACCGATGAGGACGGGGTTGTTCTTGGTACGGCGGTTAAGAATTTCGATGACACGAATGATTTCCTCGTCACGACCAATAACAGGATCAATGTCTCCACGACGAGCGATGTCAGTGATGTTAATGCCGAACTCTTCAAGAAGACCTTGTGGCTGTTGAGGAGCTTGTTGGCGTGGTCCTCCTGGACGGCCTGGCCCTTGTGTATTGCCACCGTTTCCTCGGTTACCACCTTCTTGTGTTGGAGGTGTATTGGGAAGATCGCCGTTAGAAGAACGGAAGTTATTTAGGTCGCTGAAGAAATCATCGAAGAAGTTTGAACCTCCTGTTTGATTGAATTGATTGAGGGGGTTCTCTGGGTCAGATTTCATGATTTTATAACAATTTTGACAGAGGTCAACTTGTTGCTGATTACCGTTTACATTGGTATACAAATGAATACTAGCTTCATTAAGGTTACAGTTTTGACAGAGCATATCAGTACCTCTTTTCTATCTGAATTGGGAAAGACCTTTATTGAAAACAATCTTGGTCAAAAAAGGTCAAATCTATGACTCCATTATAGCATGCGGAAGGTAGATTGCAAGTAAAAAGCATCTAGGTTTGGCACTCTATTAATAAGAGTGCTAACATTGAATTTTAATTCAAAAACGCTTGTTTAAAATGTATAAATATTATATAATGTTTTTATATTATTCAGAACGAAAGAGAGATACCTATGACACAAGCTAAATCATTTTTGAAAGAAATCGACTTTACCAAGCAGGAACTTGAGGAGTTAATCGATTTATCTATAAAATTTAAACAGCTAAAGAAGGAAAGAATTCCGCATAAATATTTAGATGGCTTAAATATTGCCCTGATTTTTGAAAAAACATCTACAAGAACTCGCTCAGCTTTTACAGTGGCTGGTCAGGACCTAGGTATGAATGTGACCTACCTTGGTGCTGGAGACATTCAGTTAGGTAAAAAAGAATCTGTAGTTGATACAGCCAAGGTGCTTGGTTCTATGTTTGATGGAATCGAATACCGTGGTTTTAAGCAAGAAGATGTCGAAGAGTTGGCTAAGTACTCAGGTGTTCCGGTCTGGAATGGTTTGACGGATACCTGGCATCCAACGCAAATGATTGCGGATTTCATGACTTTGAAGGAGCGTTTTGGTAGTTTGGAAGGTTTGACCATCGCCTATATTGGAGATGGTAGAAATAATATGGCCAACTCACTTTTGGTCACTTCGGCTATTTTAGGCGTTAATGTCAAGATTATTGCCCCAGAGGTGCTGCAACCCGAAGATGAGATTGTAGCCCTAGCTCAGAAACATAATAATGGTGCCGATTTAACCATTACAGATGATATTTCAGAGGTCAAGGGAGTGGATATGCTTTATACGGATGTCTGGGTATCTATGGGTGAAGAAGTAGACTTTAAATCTCGTATTGATTTACTCCTGCCTTATCAAATTAATGCAGACCTACTTGCCAAGACGGAAAATCCAGATGTCATCGTTATGCACTGTCTCCCAGCTTTTCATGATCTCAATACTCAAATTGGGCAAGAAATCTATGACAAATACGGTTTGGCAGAGTTAGAAATCACCGATCAAGTCTTCCAAAAATACAGTGATATCATCTTCCAAGAAGCTGAGAATCGTATGCATTCTATCAAGGCCATTATGTACAATTCCTTGAAAAATATTTAAAATTCCCCCATTTTTCCCATAAGTGTGATAAAATAAGTAAGAAATACACAATTAATAGGAGAAATAACATGGAATCACATTTGGTGAGAATCATTAACCGTCTTGAAATGATGGCGGCTGATGGTGGTAATTTGAAACGTAATTTTGAACGTGAAGGAGTGGTTGTTGCCGAAGTATCATTTAGCAACGATCCTGAAAATGGTCCAGTTTTCACATTGCGTGACGTTGAAGCACGTGAATCTTATTCATTTGATAGTATCGACTTGATTGCAATGGAAATCTACGATTTGCTTTACTAATATATTATTTTGGAACTTTACAAGGTTCCAAAAATCAGAATGCCTGAAACTATCGAGTTTCAGGCATTTTTATCAGGATGAAAGCATGGGGTGATGCTTGTATGGCTTGTCAAAACAGGCAGTACTTCAAATTCTTGGCAAAGCTTTTGGCGTGGTGTCGTCTTGGAAATACATGAGGTGTATTGCTTAAGAGTTTTGCTAGCTAGGTCTATAACTTAGTTTTTATACTGAAATATCGCATTTATAAGAAAATACTTTATTATTATACAGTCTTCTGATATAATATTGAAGAATATTAGTAAGGAGTATCTAGATGAATTTTTCATTTCTACCACAGTTTTGGTCTTACTTTAACTATGGTGTCTTAGTAACAATTATGATTTCGGTCTGCGTGGTCTTCTTCGGAACCATCCTTGGGGTTTTGGTATCCTTGGCCAAGCGTTCTGGAATCAAACCTTTGGAGTGGTTGGTAAGCCTTTATGTTTGGGTTTTCCGTGGGACTCCTATGGTTGTACAGATTATGATTGCTTTTAACCTCATCCACATGAATCTTCCAACTGTTCAGTTTGGCATTTTGAACCTTGATTTGTCACGTATCGTTCCAGGTATTATCGTCCTTTCTTTGAACAGTGGTGCTTATATTTCTGAGAGTGTGCGTGCAGGTATCGAGTCTATTCCTAAAGGTCAGGTTGAAGCTGCCTACTCACTTGGTATCCGTCCATGGAATACCATGCGTTATGTGGTCTTGCCTCAAGCTATTAAAAATATCTTGCCTGCCTTGGGTAACGAGTTTGTTACTATTATCAAGGATAGTTCGCTCTTGCAAACCATCGGAGTTATGGAATTGTGGAATGGTGCACAAACTGTTGCAACAACAACCTACTTGACCTTGACACCGCTCTTGTTCGCAGCCTTCTATTATTTGATTGTGACAACGGCTATGACGGCACTCTTGAAACAAATGGAAAAACGACTTGGGGAGGGACGTAAATAATGGCAGAAACAATTATTGAGATTAAAAATCTTCACAAGTATTTTGGTAAGAACGAAGTTCTCAAAGGGATTGATCTAGATATTAAAAAGGGTGAAGTAGTGGTTATCATCGGTCCTTCAGGATCAGGGAAATCAACCTTCCTACGCTCAATGAACTTGCTTGAGAAACCTACAAAAGGTGTTATTTCCTTTGAAGGTGTGGATATTACAGATAAAAATAACGACATTTTCAAAATGCGTGAGAAGATGGGAATGGTTTTCCAACAGTTCAACCTCTTCCCTAATATGACAGTTAAAGAAAATATCACCTTGTCACCAATTAAGACCAAGGGTGTTTCTAAAGCTGATGCAGAAGCAAAAGCCATGGAACTTTTAGAAAAGGTTGGCTTGAAAGATAAGGCAGATGCCTACCCAACAAGTCTATCAGGTGGTCAGCAACAACGTATTGCTATCGCACGTGGTTTGGCTATGGATCCAGACGTTCTCTTGTTTGACGAACCAACATCAGCCCTTGACCCAGAAATGGTTGGTGAAGTTCTTGCAGTTATGCAGGACCTTGCTAAATCAGGGATGACAATGGCAATTGTTACCCACGAAATGGGCTTTGCTTATGAAGTGGCAGATCGTGTCATCTTTATGGATGGCGGTGTCATTGTTGAAGAAGGCACACCACAAGAGATCTTCGACAATACTAAGGAAGATCGTACCAAGGATTTCTTGAGTAAGGTTTTGTAAGATATTCATTAAGTATGTATACGTTGTTTGTGAAGGCTGGAACTTTTCCGGCCTTTTCTTTTTGTGTTCTGCTTTTCTAGAATCATTCTTGTTTAGGATAATATTGCGGAAAAGATGGATAAATATGCTATAATGATGCCATATCAAAAATAATAAAGAAGGTCAAGAAATATGCTCATATATGATGCGGCCTTAAAAACGCCTTACCGGATTCTTGGCATTAACCTCCCTAAGGATAGTCTTTTGCACTTATCTAACCTAGGGTTGGCTGCCGGTGAAACGATTGAGGTGGTAATTAAGACCAAAAACAGTGCTATTATTATCGTTAAAGGGAGTCGCTTAGCCTTTGATGCTTCGATTCTAGATAAGATTGATTTGGCACCTGCGGAGGAAAATCAGGAAAAGATACCTCTTTCTGAATTACCGGTTGGACGTTCGGCTATCGTTACTGATATTTTTTCAGCAAATGAAACCAAACGACGTCTTATGGATATGGGAATTACAAAGCGTACTCGGGTGTTGTTGCGTAAGGTAGCCCCTTTGGGAGATCCTTTAGAAATTAGTTTGAGAGGGTATGAATTAACCCTACGCAAGTCGGAAGCGCAAATGATTAGTGTGGTCATGCTGGATGAGGGAGAGGAAAAATGACAGAAATTGCATTAATAGGTAATCCTAATAGTGGTAAAACCAGTTTATTCAACCTGATAACAGGGAACAATCAGCGTGTTGGTAACTGGCCAGGTGTTACTGTAGAACGAAAAAGTGGTCTGGTCAAAAAGAATAAGGATTTAGAAATTCAGGATTTACCAGGGATTTACTCAATGTCACCCTATAGCCCTGAAGAAAAGGTGGCGCGTGACTATTTGTTGAGCCAAAGGGCCGACAGCATTTTAAATGTAGTCGATGCGACCAATTTGGAGCGTAATCTTTATCTGACAACGCAGTTGATTGAGACAGGTATTCCAGTCACTTTAGCGCTTAACATGAGTGATGTTTTAGAGGCTCAGGGAAAACAGATTAATGTTGATAAATTATCTTATCATCTAGGCGTCCCAGTAGTAGCCACTAGTGCTCTCAAGCAAACTGGTATTGATCAGGTAGTGAAGAAGGCAGCTCATACGACAACCTCTACAGTTGCTGATATTGCCTTTCCAATTTATGACGATAAATTAGAAGCTGCTATCTCACAAATTTTGGAAGTCTTGGGAAATTCGGTGCCGCAAAGGTCTGCGCGTTTTTATGCCATTAAACTCTTTGAACACGATGCTTTAGTTGAGGCTGAGCTAGACTTGTCCCCATTCCAACGAAAAGAAATCAAAGATATCATTCGAATCACTGAAGAAGTTTTCACCGAAGATGCGGAGTCAATTGTCATTAATGAGCGTTATGCCTTTATCGAACGTGTCTGTCAGATGGCTCAAAGTCATACAGAAGATTTTGCCCTGACCTTGTCGGACAAAATTGATAGGATTGTCACCAACCGTATTTTGGCCTTACCAATTTTCGCAGTGGTTATGTATTTGGTTTATTTCTTATCTATTCAGACTGTTGGAACCATGTGGACAGACTGGGCTAACGATGTGCTTTTTGGTAAGTATGTTCCAGATTTGGTAACTTCTGGTCTTGACTATCTTCAAGTTCAGGACTGGCTTAAGTCTTTGATTGTTGATGGGATTGTCGCTGGGATTGGGACAGTACTAGGATTCCTACCTCAAATATTTGTGCTCTTTATCTGTTTGGGTGTGCTTGAGGACATTGGATATATGAGTCGTATTGCCTTTGTTATGGACCGTATTTTCCGTCGTTTTGGACTTTCTGGAAAATCCTTCATTCCTATGTTGATTTCTACAGGTTGTGGGGTGCCAGCGGTTATGTCTAGTCGAACCATTGAAAATGAAAGGGACCGTCGCATTACCATTATGACAGCAACCTTCATGCCTTGTTCGGCCAAGTTGGAAATTATTGCCTTGATTGCTGGAGCTTTCTTCCCTAGTAATTCTTTAGTAGCACCAAGTACCTATTTTATTGGGATGGCTGCTATTATCCTATCAGGTATTGCCCTCAAAAAGACGAGTTTTTTGGGTGGTCTAACCAGTCCGTTTATTATGGAATTGCCTGCCTACCACTGGCCTAAAGCCATGTCGGTCTTGCGTTATGCCTTTGGTAAGGCTTTGAGTTTTGTCAAACGTGCGGGAACCATCATTTTCAGTTTGACGGTTCTTATCTGGTTTATGTCTCACTACAACTTTACCCTACATACTGTAGATACAGAAGTTAGCATTTTGGCGACTTTAGGGAAGGGCTTGTCTTGGATTTTTGATCCACTTGGATTTGGGAATTGGAAGGCAACAGTTGCGGCTCTTACAGGTTTAGCTGCCAAGGAAACCGTTGTTGCCACCTTTGGTATTCTCTATCATAATAGCAGTGAAGCGGGTCTGGCTGAGGCTCTACGAGGAGATTATTCTTCCTTAGCTGCCTATTCCTTCTTGATTTTTAACCTACTTTGTGCACCATGTTTTGCGGCTATTGGAGCTATTAAGCGTGAAATGGCCAATCTTAAATGGACGGTTGGGGCTATCGGTTTCCAAACAGGCCTAGCTTATTGTGTGAGTTTAATTCTTTACCAGTTTGGTCAAGTCATCCTGTACGGTAAGTCAATGACAATTTGGACTTTTGTTGCTTTCTTACTTTTAGTAACGATGATTTACTTTGTTGTTCGTAAACCACGTCAGATTAAGGATCAAATCATTAGCTTGGATAATCTTCAAGAAGCTCATATTTAGGTTTAGGAGGAATTGTTATGTCTACCTTTATCATTGCTTTCATTATTTTTGCTTTGGCTGGTCTTGGCATCCGTCACTATATCAAAGGCAAAGGATCTTGTGGCGATTGCGAGTGTTCTTGTCCGGTTAAGGAAGAAATGCATAAGACTAATCGCTAATAATATATAGAAAAAATGGTCTCTTAAATGAATAAGAGACCATTTTCTTACGATTGTAAGAAATGTATAAAGGTATCTAGGTTGGAAGTGTGATACTATAAGATAGATAAATAATCTAAATTTTTAACAAAAAAGGGAGATGTATAAGGAATGGTTTTGAACAAAGAGATTGTCCTAATTCATGGGACCTGGTGTGATGGCAATGTTTGGGGAGAATTTGCGACAGGTCTACGTCAAATGGGATATAAGGTTCATACACCTAGCTTTCGTTACCATGACCTACCTTATCAAGAGTGTCTAGCTAAGGTTTGGACTGTTACCCTGCAGGACTATAGAGATGATTTAGTGGCCTTGATTGAAAGTCTTGACCAACCACCACTTATTTTGGGACACTCTTTAGGTTGTCTGGTGGCTCAAATGGTTGCTGAAAAGACAGAAGTAGCTGGTATGATTCTCATGGGACCAGCACCAACAGCAGATATTTTTGCCTTTTATCCAACCATGTTAGCTTGTTTTGGCAAACACTTTTTACGCTGGGGATTTTGGAAAAAAGCCATGCCTCCGTATAAAAAGGAGTTTTTCAAGTATTGCATGAATGAACAAGAGGAATCATTGAAAGAAGAAGTTTTTGCTGATCTGGTTCCTGAATCAGGAAAAGTTTATACTCAAATGGCCCTCCATTGGTTTGATAAGACAAAAGCAGCTTACGTAGACTTTAGTCAGATTTCATGTCCTGTTCTTGTCATTTCTGGGACTAAGGATAAGATGACTCATCCTAATATTGCCAGAAGAACGGCTAAGAACTACCGTGATTCCGTTCTTGTCTCCTTAACGGGTGCAGATCACATGTATGAAAGTGGCAAATTCCAGCAGAAGACCTTGAAGGTTATTAAGGGTTGGAGTCAGCAAAATGGTTTTGTGGACTAGTCACGAAAGCATAATCAGAAAAAAGTTGGAAGGTGCTTCCGGCTTTTTTAGTTTCGTATTTAAGATGTCTTTTTGAAAATTTAGAAAATTTAGTCACAAAGAGCTCTCACTATGGTATAATTGAAAAAAAGTATGTATTGGAGAACACCCATGGCGATAATAATGGATGGTAAGGCCCTAGCTGCTAAAATGCAGGATCATTTGCATGAAAAGGTAGAGCGCCTTAAAGAAAAGGAATGGATTGTGCCAGGACTAGTAGTAATCATGGTTGGTGACAACCCAGCTAGTCAGGTTTATGTGCGCAACAAGGAACGTGCTGCTAAAAAGGCTGGCTTCCATAGTCAGACGGTCAATCTTTCTGAGAGTATCAGCGAGGAAGAGTTGATTGAAGTCATTGAGCAATATAATCAGGATCCGCTTTTCCATGGTATTTTGGTTCAGTTGCCACTGCCGAATCATATTAATGAAATGCGTATTCTTTTGGCTATTGATCCTAAAAAAGATGTCGATGGTTTCCATCCTATGAATACTGGTAATCTTTGGAATGGTCGTCGTCAAATGGTACCTTGTACACCTGCTGGGATTATGGAAATCCTTCGTGAGTACAATGTTGAATTGGAAGGTAAGACAGCGGTTATTATCGGACGTAGTAACATTGTTGGTAAACCTATGGCTCAGCTTCTTTTGGAAAAAAATGCGACAGTTACCTTGACCCACTCACGAACACCGCATTTGGCTAAGGTTTGCAGCAAGGCAGATGTCTTGATTGTAGCCATTGGACGTGCAAAATTTGTAACAGAAGACTATGTCAAAGAGGGTGCCGTTGTCATTGATGTGGGAATCAACCGTGATGAAGAAGGCAAACTTTGTGGTGACGTTGATTTTGATCAAGTGAAAGATAAGGTTGGCATGATCACGCCTGTTCCAGGTGGTGTAGGCCCTATGACCATTACCATGCTTATGGAACAGACCTATCAAGCTGCTCTTCGTAGTGCGAAAGGATAGTTTATGAAAGTTGATGACGATTTAGCTAGGCAAGTGATAACACCTCGCTTGAGAGAGTCCCATAAGGGTTCTTACGGTCGAGTGCTTTTAGTTGGTGGGCTTTACCCTTATGGTGGTGCCATCATTATGGCTGCCTTAGCTTGTGTCAATAGTGGGGCGGGTCTGGTCACAGTGGCTACGGATCGTGACAATATCACAGCCCTTCATGCCCATCTCCCTGAAGCCATGGCTTTTGACCTTAGGGAGACTGAAAGATTTCTTGATAATCTTAGGGCAGCTGATGTGGTATTAATCGGTTCTGGCCTAGGTGAGGATGGTGTAGCTAGTCAAGCTATGGATTTGGTTCTAGCAAATATTAGGGCAGATCAGAACTTGGTTGTTGATGGTTCAGCTCTCAATCTTTTGGCTAAGAAAAATAAGAAGGACTTACCAGATTGTCACCTTACTCTCACCCCGCATCAAAAAGAATGGGAACGCTTGTCTGGTTTAAGGATTCCGGAGCAGACAGTTTCAAACACTCAGAAAGCCCTGAGAGACTTCCAAGCTGGGACAATCCTAGTTGCCAAGAGTCACAAGACCGCTGTCTATCAAGGTGAAACAGTAGCTCATTTAGAAGTTGGTGGGCCCTATCAAGCTACAGGAGGTATGGGAGATACCTTGGCTGGTATGATTACTGGTTTTCTGGCCCAATTCGCTTCAATTGACTCCTATAAAGTAGTTACAGTTGCTGTCTGGCTTCACTCAGCTATCGCAGATGATCTGGCTAAAAACGCCTATGTGGTTTTACCGACTCATATCAGTAAAGCCATTCCTAGTTGGATGAAAAAGTTGTCATTATAATCTAAAAAACATGTCTCATATTGAGGCAAGTTTTTTTAGATTTCGACATTTTTTTAAGTTTGCTAAAGCTTATTTGTGATAAAATAAAAGAGAATTTTTATGAGAACATAGAGGAAAAAAAGTGACATCATTTTCGAAAAAACTCAGTCAAAAATGGGAAAAACGGCGCCAAAAACGAAAAGAAAAACGAGCGAATAAACCTAGAAAGCCAGTAAACATCTCCCGTCGTGTTTACTTGCTTTTTGGTGTAGTCTTTGTCCTTTTTTTGTTGCTTTTTGCACGTTTGACCTATATGCAGGTTTATAACAAATCGTTTTATACGAAGAAATTAGAGGATAATTCTAAGTATACAGTTAGGATTGCAAGCGAACGTGGGCAAATCTTTGATGCTAAAGGGGTTGCCCTCACGACCAACCAGAGTAAGGATGTTATCACCTTCACACGTAGCAATTTGGTGTCATCAGATACGATGAAGAAGGTCGCTGAAAAGTTGGCGACCATGGTGACTCTGACGGAAACGAAGGTAACAGCACGTCAAAAACGGGATTTCTATCTAGCGGATTCTGCTACTTATAAGCGTGTTGTTAATGATCTTCCAAACGACAAGAAAACAGATAAATTTGGTAATAAATTAGCTGAAGCTACTATTTACAACAATGCTGTTGATGCAGTTCCTGATGAAGCAGTGGATTACTCTGAGGACGAGCTTAAGATTGTCTACATTTACTCACAGATGAATGCTGTTTCTAATTTCTCAACAGTCACATTGAAAACAGGAGACTTGACGCCTGAACAAATTGCGATTGTAGCAGCTAAACAGAAGGAACTTAATGGTATTACGGTTGCTAAGGATTGGGAGCGTCATACGGTTGATTCAGCCTTGTCTCCTCTCATCGGGAAAGTCTCAAGTTCAGAAGCAGGTTTGCCACAAGAAGATGCCAAGGAATACCTCAAAAAAGGTTATGCCCTTAATGACCGTGTAGGAACTTCTTATCTAGAAAAAGAATACGAGGAGAAACTACAAGGGAAACATACTGTTCGTGAGATTACAGTAGACAAGGAAGGCGAAGTTGCTAGTGATAAAATCACTCAAAAGGGAAGTAAGGGTAACAATCTGCAGTTGACCATCGACCTTGATTTCCAAAAGGGAGTTGAAGATATCTTAGGTCAACAGCTTTCTTCAGAGATTTCAGAGAACAAAGCTACCTATTCTGAAGGAATGTATGCCGTTGTTATGAATGCTGACACTGGTGCTGTACTTGCCATGGCGGGGCAAAAACATGAACAAGGAGCACAAGATTTTAAAGCAAATGCTTTAGGAACAATCACTGATGTCTTCATTCCAGGATCTGTTGTTAAGGGAGCAACCTTAACTGCTGGTTGGCGTTCAGGTGCTATCTATGGGAACCAAGTCTTGACTGACCAACCAATCAACATTGCCGGTTCGGCCCCTATCACATCTTGGTTTACAGACCAAGGTAGCCGTGCTATTACCGCGACACAGGCTCTAGAATACTCATCAAATACCTATATGGTGCAGATTGCAATCAAACTACTTGGTCAACAGTATGTTCCAGGTATGGCCTTGTCGACTGATAATATGGATAAGGCCATGACGACACTTCGTGACACCTATGCTGATTTTGGTATGGGGGTGTCTACAGGACTTGATTTACCTGGCGAATCAGAAGGTTACATTTCTAAGAATTACAATGTAGCCAACGTCTTGACAGAGGCCTTTGGTCAGTACGACTCTTATACAACCATTCAGCTGGCTCAGTATGTTGCTTCAATTGCCAATGGTGGTAAACGTGTGGCACCTCATATCGTTGGAGGTATCTACGATGCAGGATCTAATGGTAGTCTAGGAACTCTAGCCTCAACGGTAGATACACGTGTATTAAATACCTTACCTCTCGACTCTGAGCAGATGGGTATTATCCAACAAGGCTTTAATGATGTTGTTAATTCAGGATCTAGCCTTGCGACTGGTAAAGCTATGGCAAGTTCTATCATTCCAATCAGTGGTAAAACAGGGACAGGCGAAACCTATGCGACGGATGCTTCTGGTAACTCTGTAACAACGGTTAACCTTAATGCCGTGGCCTATGCGACTGCCAAAGATGGTACGAGGTTGGCAGTTGGGATTATGTACCCACATGCTATAGATGTGAAGAGTAAGGCCCATCAAAATGCAGTCAAAGCTATTATGGAGCTTTACCAAAATACCCACTAAACATCTAAAGTCTCTTGTGCCTTGCACGAGGGATTTTTCTGTGATATAGTGTTTGAGTGTTTATTCTTGGGTAAAGACATATCCATGACAGTGACAAAAGATAAGCGATGAATAAAAAAATATAAAGAACAGGAGGCCTTCATGCTTTATCCTACTCCAATTGCGAAGCTGATTGATAGTTTTTCAAAACTCCCTGGAATTGGGGCTAAAACAGCGACACGCCTAGCTTTTTATACCATTAGCATGTCTGATGAAGATGTCAATGATTTCGCAAAAAACCTCTTGGCAGCAAAACGTGAATTGACTTATTGTTCGGTCTGTGGTCGTTTGACAGATGATGATCCATGTAATATTTGTACCGATGAAACTAGAGACCGTACTAAGATTTTGGTTGTTGAAGACTCCAAAGATGTTTCAGCTATGGAAAAGATTCAGGAATATCGTGGTCTCTACCATGTGCTTCAAGGGCTAATTTCCCCTATGAATGGTGTTGGACCAGACGATATTAACCTGAAAAGTTTGATTACCCGTCTTATGGATAGCGAGGTTGACGAGGTTATTATTGCCACTAATGCAACAGCAGATGGTGAGGCAACCTCTATGTATATTTCACGTGTCCTTAAACCTGCAGGAATCAAGGTGACTCGTTTAGCGCGTGGTTTGGCTGTCGGTTCTGACATTGAGTATGCTGATGAAGTGACCTTGCTAAGAGCTATCGAAAATCGAACAGAACTTTAGGAAAAGTGTTGGTAGGTCCAGCGCTTTTTGTTTGCAGTAAGTAGGTTTCTCATTAAAAATTTGGTAAAATAAAGTAAGCGCTTTAATGACGAGGGATCATGATGCAGATTGAAAAGATTTTAAACAACAATGTTGTTCAGGCTTTGGATATTAATGTGGAATACATTGTCATGGGCAAGGGACTGGGCTTTCAAAAGAAGGTCGGAGACTTTGTTGATAAGGAAAAGATTGAAAAGACTTTTGTTTTGGAAAATACAGAGGCAGTAGATGAATGGTCTCGTGTTTATGTCAATTTGCCTGAAGGTGAAATGCAGGTCTTTTTGAATATCCTTACTTTTGCTGAAGCTGTCTTACAAACCAAGTTTGATCCCTCTTTTTTCATTGCCCTAGCTGACCACCTACATTACGCCATTGAAAGAAGTGGAGAAGGTATTTCTCTGCAGAATCCCTTGGCTTGGGAGGTTCGAAAATTTTACCCTCGGGAGTATGAGATTGGAAAACAAGCTCTTCGTTTGATTGCCAAGGATTTAGAAGTTAAATTGGCAGATGATGAGGCTGCCTCTGTCGCTTTACATTTTGTCAATGCACAAAAGGATGCGGGTCTCCATGAAAAAGACCGACAGATGACTCAAATTGTGGTTGGAATTAGTGACATTGTCCGTCTTCATTTTGGTTGTGATTTGGAGGAGGATAGTTTCTCTTATAACCGATTTATTACACATCTTCGCTATCTAGCGCAACGGATTGTGAGTGGGGTTAGTGGTGGTAAAAATGATGCTTTTCTTTACGAGCAGGTTAGGGTAAATTATCCAGAATCCTTTATCTGTACCCAAAAGATTGCTAACTATATTAAGGCGGGTTATACATTTGAATTGAGTTTGGACGAACAGGTCTATTTAACCATTCATATTCAACGTCTTAAGGATAGTTTGGATAAGTAAGCGATTCACGGAGAGGCCGTACAAAAAGCAGACAATTAGGCTTAAGTCTGCTTTTTCTGTGTCCTTATGGTATAATGAGGTGATTAATATTAAACTAAAAATACTCAAAGTTAGGATTCTATGTATTTGAGTATTTCTATAAAAAGCTAATGAGTTAGTGAAAGGAAGCGAGCGGTTCTGTGCTTGAAGTGAGCATAGCCGTTCCTAAAGAATCTTATGTATATTGAAATGATTGACGAGACTGGACAAGTCTCTGAGAAATTAAAAGAACAAACCTTGGAGTTGCTAGATTTTGCAGCAGAAAAACTTGGCAAGGAAGACAAGGAAATGGCTGTTACATTTGTAACCAACGAACGCAGCCACGAACTAAACTTGGAATATCGTGATACAGACCGTCCAACGGATGTCATTAGTTTGGAATATAAGCCTGAGTTAGATATTAGCTTTGATGAGGAAGAGTTGGCTGAAAATCCTGAATTAGCTGAAATGATGGGAGAGTTTGATAGTTATATCGGTGAACTCTTTATTTCCGTTGATAAGGCTCATGAACAAGCTGAGGATTATGGACATAGTTTTGAACGTGAGATGGGTTTCTTGGCTGTTCACGGTTTTCTCCATATCAATGGCTATGACCATTACACACCAGAAGAAGAAGCGGAAATGTTTGGATTACAGGAAGAAATTTTGACTGCTTATGGACTTACGCGACAATAATCCACAAAAAAAGTGGAAAAATAGAGAATTTACAGCTAGTTTTGAGTTTGCTCTGACAGGAATATTAACGGCTTTTAAAGAAGAACGCAATATGCGCAAGCACTTGGTTTCAGCTATCTTGGTGGTATTGGCTGGCTTGATTTTCCGTGTGTCTGCGACAGAATGGCTCTTTCTTTTGATGGCAGTTTTTCTCGTAATTGCCCTAGAGATTGTTAATTCTGCCATTGAAAATGTTGTCGATTTAGCTAGTAATTATCACTTTTCGATGCTAGCCAAAAATGCCAAGGATATGGCCGCTGGAGCTGTTTTAGTGGTTTCTTGTTATGCAGTCATTACGGGGATGATTGTTTTCATACCTAAAATTTGGCACTTAATTTTCAATTAAAACGAAATAGGAAAGAAGTTATATGACATTTAAATCAGGATTTGTGGCTATTCTCGGCCGTCCTAATGTAGGAAAATCAACGTTTTTGAACCATGTTATGGGGCAAAAGATTGCTATCATGAGTGATAAGGCTCAAACAACCCGCAATAAAATTATGGGAATTTACACAACCGATAAGGAACAGATTGTCTTTATCGATACCCCAGGGATTCACAAGCCTAAGACGGCTCTTGGGGATTTTATGGTGGAATCTGCTTATTCAACCCTTCGTGAGGTTGATACAGTCCTCTTTATGGTACCAGCGGATGAGCCCCGTGGTAAGGGTGATAATATGATTATCGAACGCCTCAAACAAGCTAAAGTTCCAGTTATCTTGGTAATCAATAAGATTGACAAGGTCCATCCAGATCAGCTCCTAGAGCAGATTGACGATTTCCGTACACAAATGGATTTCAAGGAGATTATTCCGATATCTGCCCTCCAAGGGAACAATGTTTCCCACCTTGTGGATGTCTTGAGTGATAACCTTGAGGAAGGGTTCCAATATTTCCCAGCGGACCAAATCACCGATCACCCTGAGCGTTTCTTGGTATCAGAGATGATTCGTGAAAAAGTCCTTCAGTTGACACGTGAAGAAATTCCACACTCCGTTGCGGTTGTCATTGATGAGATGAAGCGTGATGAAGACACGGATAAGATTCATATTCGTGCGACAATCATGGTTGAGCGTGACAGCCAAAAAGGTATTGTTATTGGTAAACAAGGTTCCATGCTCAAGAAAATTGGTACCCTTGCTCGTAAAGATATTGAAGTTATGCTTGGGGACAAGGTCTTCCTTGAAACCTGGGTTAAGGTTAAGAAAAATTGGCGTGATAAAAAACTTGATTTGGCCGATTTTGGTTACAATGAAAAAGAATATTAAAAAGCTGGGCACTTGCTCGGCTTTCTTGCTAGAAGGAGGAGCAGATGCCTGAGTTACCTGAGGTAGAAACTGTTAGACGAGGTTTAGAACGGTTAGTAGTAGGTCGGACTATTTTGTCGCTTGAGGTCAAGGTTCCCAAAATGATTAAGACTTCCTACGATAGTTTTTTGACTGATTTACCTGGTCAAACCATTCAAGCCCTGCGACGAAGAGGCAAGTACTTGATTTTTGACTTTGGACAGTTGATTATGATTTCCCACTTGCGTATGGAGGGAAAATACCTGCTGTTTACAGATCAAGTTCCTACCAACAAGCATTTTCACTTATTTTTTAAGTTAGATGATGGCTCCACCCTCGTCTATCAAGATGTCCGCAAGTTTGGAACCTTTGATTTATTGGCTAAAAGTCAAGAGGAGACTTATTTTACAAGGAAAAAACTTGGTCCTGAGCCTACTAAGAAGGCCTTCAAATACGCCTCGTTTGAGAGAGCCTTGTTGAGTTCTGCAAAGCCCATTAAAAGTCTCCTCTTGGAGCAAAAATTGGTGGCTGGTCTAGGAAATATCTATGTTGATGAGGTGCTTTGGGCGGCCAAGGTTCATCCTGAAATGCCAGCAAAGGAACTCAGCAAGGCAGCCATGAAGCGAGTCCATGATCAAACGATTGCCATTTTACAGCTTGGCATTGAAAAAGGCGGCTCAACCATAAGGACCTATCGTAATGCCCTTGGTGAGGACGGAACCATGCAGAACTATTTGCAGGTTTACGGAAAGACGGGACAGCCTTGTCCACGCTGCGCAAGCACAATTGAAAAAATCAAGTTAGGAGGGAGAGGGACATATTTGTGTCCTCATTGTCAGAAACGATGATTATTGGGTTAACAGGTGGTATTGCTTCAGGAAAATCAACGGTTGTTGAAATGATTAAAGAGGCAGGTTACAAGGTCATTGATGCTGATCAGCTTGTCCACGATATGCAGGCCAAAGGAGGCCGTTTGTATAGTGCCTTGCTTGATTGGTTGGGAGAGGAGATTCTCCTTCCTAATGGAGAATTGAATCGTCCTAAACTAGGGCATCTGATTTTTTCGAATGAGGAGATGAGACATCGGTCTGCTGAGATTCAAGGGACAATTATTCGAGAGGAACTAGCAACTCAAAGGGATTGTTTGGCCAAGAAAGAAGATGTTTTTTTCATGGATATTCCCTTACTTATTGAGAATGGGTATCAGGACTGGTTTGACCAGATTTGGTTGGTGGCAGTGTTACCTGAGGTCCAGCGCCAACGCTTGATGAAACGTAATCACTTAAGTTCAAAGGAAGCTAGTATGCGTATCGCTAGCCAGATGTCTTTAGAAGAGAAAAAGCCTTATGCCAGCTTGGTTCTTGATAATAACGGTAGTCTCGATGATTTGAAGGAGAAGGTGAAGAGCGCAATAATTGATTTACCTAGCTCCTCATAGCTAGTCATTGTGATATAATGGATAGTGAATTTTAGAAAGAAGATGATTATTTGCGCCAAAAAGAGCTTAAAAGTACTGATTGGCAACGTAACCTTAAAATTGCATGGATAGGAACCTTTTTTACTGGAGCTAGTTTCTCCATTGTTATGCCTTTCATGGCCCTCTACATTGAGGAACTAGGTGTTAAAGGAGACATGGTCGAATGGTATGCTGGCTTGTCTGTTGCCATCTCTGCCTTAGCCTCTGCCTTGGTTTCTCCTATTTGGGGACGCCTGGCTGACCGTTATGGTCGAAAGCCTATGATGATTAGGGCCAGCATGGTGATGACTTTTACAATGGGAGGGCTTGCCTTAGTCCCAAATGTTTTCTGGCTGCTTTTCTTAAGAACGCTGAATGGTTTGTTTGCAGGCTATGTCCCAAATGCCACAGCTTTAATTGCTAGTCAGGTTCCTCAGAATCGTTCTGGCTATGCCTTGGGGACCTTGTCTACGGGTCTAACGGCAGGTGTTCTGATTGGCCCTTTGTTAGGTGGTACCTTATCTGAGGCGTTTGGTATGAGGGGTACCTTTTTATTGGTTGGACTCATTCTATTTATCTGCTGCCTCTTAACTATTTTTGGCTTGCGAGAGGATTTCCAGCCTGTCGAAAAGGGAGAGATGATGACCCTTTCTCAGGTTTTTGCAAGAATTCCCAGCAAATCTATGTTGATTGGCCTTTTTGTGACCAGTATGATTATTCAGATTTCTGCCCAATCGATTGCACCTATGTTGGCCCTTTACATTCGTTATTTAGGTCAGAGGGAAAATATCCTTTTTTACTCAGGGTTAATTGTTTCTGCTATGGGCTTTTCTAGTCTCTTAAGTACCCCTTTTCTGGGAAAATTGGGAGACCGTATTGGGAATCATCGCTTGCTTTTAATGGGGCTATTTTATAGCTTTCTCTTGTATTTCCTCTGTGGTTTTGCCGGTTCAGCCTTGCAACTGGGTATCTTACGTTTTGCCTATGGCTTTGGTGTGGGTGCCCTTATGCCTAGTGTCAATTCTTTATTGACCAAAATGACACCCAAAGAAGGAATCTCAAGAATATTTAGCTTTAATCAAAGCTTTTCATATATTGGACAGGTTTTAGGTCCCTTTGTTGGGTCAGCAGTTGCGACAGGTCTAGGTTATCGCTGGGTCTTCTTTGTGACTGCAATGATCGTCTTTGGAAATTTTGTCTGGTCCTTAATCATCTTTAGAAAATCGCTAGGAGTCAAGAATATAGGTGAGAGTTAAAATCAATTTAAAGTGTAGTGAATGTGGGAGCATCAACTATCTCACAAGTAAAAATAAACAGAATCATCCTGAGAAAATTCAGGTACCCAAATTCTGCCCTAAGGATAGAAAAGTAACCTTACATGTTGAATCTTAAAGGGTTCTATGGTAGAATAAAAAGGACTTTTTCGGAGGAATAACTATGTACGACTTATTATTAACGCTGCTCTTGGTGATGTCAGCTATTATTGTGATTGCGGTATTCATGCAACCACAAAAAAATCCAAGTAGCAATGTCTTTGATGGTGGTGGGTCAGAAGCACTATTTGAACGTAGTAAACCACGTGGTTTTGAAGCCTTTATGCAACGCTTTACAGGAATCATGGTTTTTCTATGGATTGTAGATGCAATCGTCCTTTCCATTCTCTCAAGTAAGTAATGAGCTGACTGAGGTTGGCTCATTTTTTGCGTTATAGTCAATAAATAAAAGAAAAGGAAATCATGAAAGAAACTATTATAAATTATTTGAAGGAGCATGGGAAATCCAGTGTAAACGACATTGCCCAGGCTCTTAATCATGCTGGGGGTGAAAAGTTCCCTCAGCTCATCAAGGCCATATCAGCCATGGAAAGTAAGGGGCAGTTGCGTTTTAACCGAGATGGCTCTGTATCCTTGCGTCCTAAGAAAGAAAATCCTAATCAGGTGACTGTTGAAGGTGTCTTCCGTGCCAATAAGAACGGCTTTGGTTTTTTGCATGTCGATGACAGTGAAGATGATATGTTCATCGGTCGTAATGATGTTGGCCATGCTATTGATGGTGATACTGTTGCCGTTGTCATCAAGAAGCCAGCAGATCGTTTACGAGGGACAGCAGCAGAAGCACGTGTTGTTGAAATTGTAGAACGTTCGCTTAAGACTGTTGTAGGGAAATTTATCCTTAGCGACGAGAAAGAACCCTATGCGGGTTACATTAAGTCTAAAAACCAAAAAATTCAGCAGCCAATTTATATCAAGAAAGAACCAGTTGCCCTAGATGGTACTGAAATTATTAAGGTTGATATCGAAAAATACCCTAACCGTCACTATGATTATTTCGTAGGAAGTGTTCGTGACATTATTGGTCATCAGGGGGATGCTGGTATTGATGTCTTGGAAGTCTTGGAATCAATGGATATTGTTTCAGAATTCCCAGAGGATGTCATGGCGGAAGCAGAAGCTGTCCCAGATGCACCGAGTCAGGAAGACCTCCTTGGTCGTGTTGACCTTCGTCAAGAAGTAACCTTTACTATTGACGGAGCCGATGCTAAGGACTTGGACGATGCGGTCCATATCAAACGTTTGCCAAATGGTAACTTTGAGCTTGGTGTTCATATTGCTGATGTGTCTTACTATGTTACTGAAGGATCTGCACTTAACCGTGAGGCCGTAGCACGTGGGACATCTGTTTATGTGACAGACCGCGTAGTGCCAATGTTGCCTGAGCGTCTTTCAAATGGTATTTGTTCCCTAAATCCCAATGTTGATCGCTTGACGCAGTCAGCCATCATGGAGATTACTCCAAAAGGTAAGGTGGTTAATCATAAGATTTGCCAATCTGTGATTAATACAACCTTCCGTATGACCTACAGTGATGTCAATGAGATGTTGGCTGGAAATCCAGAAAAGATTGAGCAGTTTAAGCCAATCATGGATTCTGTATCAGCTATGGCAGAATTGCATAAGATTTTAGAAGACATGCGTGAGCGTCGAGGTGCCCTTAACTTTGATACATCTGAAGCTCGTATCTTGGTTAATGAGAAGGGAATGCCAGTGGATATCGTGGTGCGTGAACGTGGAACAGCCGAGCGAATGATTGAATCCTTCATGTTGGCTGCCAATGAATGTGTGGCAGAGCACTTTGCTAAGGCTAAGTTGCCATTTATCTACCGTATCCACGAAGAGCCAAAAGCTGAGAAATTGCAACGCTTCATGGATTATGCCTCTATCTTTGGTGTTCAAATCAAAGGAACTGCCAATAAGATGGATCAGCTAGACTTGCAAGAGTTTATGGCCAAAGTTCAGGGAAAACCTGGAGCAGAAGTCATGAACATGATGCTGCTTCGTTCAATGCAACAAGCCCGCTATTCAGAACACAATCATGGACACTACGGACTTGCGGCTCAGTACTATACCCACTTTACTAGTCCAATCCGTCGTTACCCAGATCTCTTGGTTCACCGAATGATTCGTGAGTACACTAACAATATGTCTCAAGAGACGCGTGAACATTTTGAAGAGGTTATTCCTGAGTTAGCGACATCATCTTCAACTCTTGAACGTCGTGCCATTGATGCCGAACGTGTCGTTGAAGCTATGAAAAAAGCGGAATACATGGAAGAGTTTGTTGGCCAAGAATTCGATGGTATTGTCGGAAGTGTGGTTAAATTTGGTATGTTTGTGGAATTGCCAAATACTATCGAAGGTTTGGTTCACATCACGACCCTTCCAGAATTTTACAATTACAATGAACGTACCATGACACTTCAGGGTGAGAAAACTGGTAAGACTTTCCGAGTTGGTCAGCCTATCCGTGTCAAATTAACACGTGCGGATAAGGAAACCGGAGACATTGACTTCCAATACCTTCCAAGCGAGTATGATGTCACTGAAAAAGTAGATCACAAGGCTCGTCAGGAACGTGAAGAAAAGGCAAAAGCCTTCCGCAATAGAGGTCCACGTCGTGACCGTCAAAATGGAGACTTCGAACGTCGTGGTAAACGTGGGGATAACCGTAACCGTCAAGACGGTAATGGTCGTAAAGGTTCTTATGACGAAAAACGTAAGTCATCTAAGAAACCCGACAAGCGTAAGAATCAAAACCGTCCTCATAATGATAACAAGGGACGTGAGAGTGGCCGTCGTAAGAAGAAAGGGAACAAACCTTTCTACAAGGACGCTGCTAAAAAACGAAAATAGGATGAGAATGGAGGGACTGCTATGCCAAAGGGTGAAGGCAATGTTGTTGCTCAGAATAAAAAGGCTAGACATGATTATAGTATCGTTGATACTATTGAAGCAGGTATCGTGCTAACAGGGACGGAGATTAAATCCGTTCGTGCGGCACGCATCCAACTAAAAGATGGCTATGCCCAAATCAAGAATGGTGAAGCCTGGTTAATCAATGTTCATATTGCTCCTTTTGAGCAAGGTAATATTTGGAATCAGGATCCAGACCGTACGAGAAAATTATTGCTCAAGAAGAAGCAAATCACCAAACTTCAAAATGACCTTAAGGGAACAGGAATGACCTTGGTTCCTTTGAAGGTATACCTAAAAAACGGTTTTGCCAAGGTATTGCTTGGTATTGTCAAAGGGAAACATGATTATGATAAACGTGAATCTATCAAACGTCGTGAACAAGAACGTGATATCAAACGTATTATCAAGAGTGTTAACCGTTAAAACGCCTATCATCTAAGACTGCTATAGTCCTAGATGATTTTTTGTTTTTGGCTTTAAGACATGATATAATGGGAGTACCATACGGTCTTTAGTTAGGATAGCAGGTATACCTAACTCTGGTCGTGATACTGTAAAGGAGATTAGCGATGCCAGTAGATGCTAAAACAAAATACAAGGCCAAGAAGACAAAGATTGTTTTCTTCGACATTGACGACACCCTTCGTGTCAAAAAGACAGGCTACATTCCTGAGTCTATTAAGGCTGTTTTCAAAGGGCTTAAAGAAAAAGGAATTTTGACGGGGATTGCCACAGGACGTGGCTACTATGGTGTCGTTGAGGACATTCGAGACCTAGAGCCCGATTATTTTGTAACCATCAATGGAACTTATGTGATTAATCGAAAAGGGGAAGAAATTTATAACCAGCCCCTAGCTCGTGAAGTTACAGAAGCCTTTGTTGCTTGGTGCAAGGAGATTGGGATTGCTTGGGGCTTTGCCGGTAAGGATAAGCCAGTTGTCTCAGAGCGTTCAGATTTGATTGATGATGCTATGAAACCAGTCTATGGTCTTTGTGATGTGGAGCCAGACTTCCATTTGTCGAACGATGTTTACCATATGTGGACTTTTGCGGAAAATGATGGTGAGCTTGAGTTACCAGAAGAACTTGCGACACATGTTCGTATGGTACCTTGGCACGAACACTCATCTGACGTCGTAGCAAATGGTATCTCAAAAGCATCTGGTGTCGAGCATGTCTTGGAGCATGAAAACCTTAAACCGGTCAATGCTATGATGTTTGGGGATGGTCCAAACGATATGGAGATTTTTGACTATGTTGGACTTAAGGTTGCCATGGGTAATGCCACACCAGAACTGAAAGAAAAAGCAGATTACGTTACAGGAACAGTAGAAGAAGATGGCATTTTCAATGCCTTGGAGGAACTCGGATTGGTAGAAAAAGAACTTCATTTCCCACAACTTGACTTGGATGCAGTAGAAGGTCCAGTCGCAACAATTAAAACAAACCATGGTGATTTGGTCATCAAGCTTTTCCCTGACCATGCACCGTTAACAGTTACTAACTTTGTCAATTTGGCCAAGAGTGGCTACTATGACGGTGTGATTTTCCACCGTATTATCAAGGACTTTATGATTCAAGGTGGTGACCCAACTGGTACTGGAATGGGTGGTGAGTCAAGCTTTGGTGGTAGCTTCCAGGATGAATTTTCTGAAGAGCTCTATAACCTCCGTGGTGCGCTTTCTATGGCTAATGCTGGACCAGATACAAATGGTAGCCAATTCTTCATCGTTCAAACGCCTGAAATTCCTTATGCTAAAAAGGAACTCGAACGTGGTGGATGGCCAGCACCAATCGCAGAAGCTTATGCTGAAAATGGGGGAACACCTCACCTAGACCGTCGCCATACAGTCTTTGGTCAATTGGTGGATGAAGACTCTTACAAGGTGCTTGATGAGATTGCCAATGTTGAGGTTGGGGCTCAAGATAAGCCACTTGAGGATGTTGTGATTGAAACAGTTGAGGTAGCAGACTAAGATGAAAATTGGAGACAAGCTTAGGGGTGTTATCACAGGCATCAAGCCTTACGGTGCCTTTGTTTCATTGGAAAATGGTACCACAGGCTTGATTCACATCTCGGAGATTAAGACAGGTTATATCGACAACATCTACAATACCCTCAAGGTAGACCAGGAGGTCTTGGTTCAAGTTGTTGATTTTGATGAATTTACACAAAAGGCTAGTCTTTCTTTGAGAACCCTTGAGGAAGAAAAAAATAAAATCCCTCATCGTCATCGTTTCTCTGATAGTCGTTTGAACTATGGCTTTAAACCCTTGGCAGAAGCAATGCCAGGATGGATTGAAGAAGGACTTGACTATCTTAGACAAGAGCATGAGGAAAAATAGTAAAAGCTGACTCTCGATGAGTCAGCTTTTTTGGTGTTTTCGATTTGGCTACAAACAAAAAGATCTTCAATTTAATTGAAGACCCATGTTTATTAATTAGACATCAAAATAGAGCAATTCTTTTGGTGTGTGTGTGAAGACTTCAAAGCCATCTTTTGTCACATAACCACAGTCCTCGATACGAACACCAACTTTTTCAGGAATGTAAATACCTGGTTCAACAGAGAAGCACATTCCTTCTTCGATTACCAAGTCATTTCCTTCCATGATTGAAGGGAATTCATGCACATCCATTCCGATACCGTGTCCGAGGCGGTGGTTGAAGTATTCACCATAACCAGCTTTTTCAATAACATTACGTGCTGCAGCATCGACTTCGCTGGCAGTTACACCTGGTTTAATCATATCTAGGGCAGCCTGTTGAGCTTCTAAAGTCAAGTGGTAGATTTCTTTTTTGAAATCATCGGGTTTTCCAACAGCGACTGTTCGCGTCATATCTGAAGCATAGCCATTCACCATACAGCCCAAGTCGAAGAGAAGAAGAGCATCTTTTTCAATTTTGTTGCTTCCAGGAATGCCGTGTGGGTTGGCTGCATTGTTACCAGTCAAGACCATAGTTTCAAAGCTCATTTCATAGCCCAAGCGTTTGATGCCAAATTCGATTTGAGCAATGATGTCTGTTTCAGTAACGTCAAGAGAGATATTGTCGAAACCGATATTAACAGCTTTATCAGCATAATCACCGGCAACAATCATTTTTTGAATTTCATCAGCTGACTTGATAACGCGCATTTTTTGAATGAATGGTGTCAAGTTTTCAAAGCGACCTTCAAAGACTGTTTGCAATCCTTGGAACTTAGTCACATTGAGATTGTCAAACTCTGCATAAATAATAGAGCTGTCTGTACTTGCTAGACCAGCTTTGATTTTTTGCCATGGATTTTCAGAATCCACATAACCAAAGACTGGGAAGTCGAGTACAGCAGAGGCACGTGCAACCTCAAGAGCAGGAACAAAGAGGGCAGGTTCACGATTTTCGTAGACGAAGAGGAACATTTGGCGTTCATGTGGGTCACAATCAAAACCAGTAAGATAATTGACAGTTACAGGATCTGAAACAATAGCTAGCCCTGCTTTATTTTCATTCAAAAAATGACGAATGCGATCAAGTTTAGACATAGAAAAAACTCCTTTGTATTTCTTACACTCATTCTGTCACTTTTATAGGGAAAATGCAAGTTGTTTTTTGGCTTTTCATTAAATCATTTACTTTCATTGAGACTTTTTTAGGCTAGTTTTGTAAGCGATGGATAGTCTTGGAAACACGAAATGAGAGGCCTTTTTCTGAAATGGCTTTCTTCCTCGTAACCATAAAGAAGGAATCCCTTTCATTTTTTTGTAAAAAATCAGTCAAAATAATTGAAAGTGTTTTCAGAATCTGATACAATTAGAATGAATAAGTGAGCGTAAAATGAGAAAGGAAGTGTTTTTATGAATACTGATGAAACAATTACTATATACGACGTTGCGCGTGAAGCAGGTGTTTCGATGGCGACTGTGTCTCGTGTGGTAAATGGAAATAAAAATGTAAAAGAAAACACCCGAAAAAAAGTGCTTGAGGTCATTGATCGTTTGGATTACCGTCCAAATGCGGTTGCGCGTGGCTTGGCGAGTAAGAAAACCACTACTGTAGGAGTTGTCATCCCAAATATTGCTAATAGTTATTTTGCTACTTTAGCAAGGGGGATTGATGATATTGCAACCATGTACAAGTATAATATTGTTCTTGCATCTAGTGATGAAAATGACGATCACGAAGTTACCGTGATTAACTCTCTATTTGCCAAACAAGTAGACGGTATCATCTTCATGGGTTACCACTTGACGGAAAAAATTCGTGCAGAATTTTCCCGTACTCGTACGCCGATTGTCCTAGCAGGAACAGTGGACCTCGAACACCAATTACCGAGTGTTAACATCGACTATAAAGCTGCCGTTGAGGATTCTATAACACAGCTTGCCAAGAATAATGAAAAGGTTGCCTTTGTATCAGGGCCACTAATTGATGATATTAATGGCAAGCTCCGTCTAGCTGGTTATAAGGCTGGACTTGAAAAGAATAATTTGCGCTACAATGAAGGACTAGTCTTTGAAGCTAAATATAGCTATAAAGATGGCTTTGATCTAGCACAACGTGTCTTGAACTCTGGTGCCACTGCTGCCTATGTTGGAGAAGATGAATTGGCTGCAGGTCTCTTGAATGGCCTCTTTGCTGCAGGTAAATCAGTTCCAGAAGACTTCGAAATCATCACAAGCAATGACTCACCAATTACAAGCTATACACGTCCAAACCTTTCTAGTATTAATCATCCTCTCTATGATTTAGGGGCAGTTAGCATGCGTATGTTGACTAAAATCATGAATAAGGAAGAACTTGAAGAAAAAGATGTTATTCTTAATCACGGTATTACCTTACGTCAGTCAACAAAATAAAAAAGGAGTTGGGACATAAGTTTGTCTCAACTTCTCTTTTTTAGAAAAAGGGAGAACCAATGACTTTTGAGGATGCTTATTTTAAAAAGAAAGTCATAAAACCTGATAGCCTAGAACCTTTTGGTTTTACAGCTACTGAG
This sequence comes from Streptococcus sp. cx1, assembly GCF_052384325.1. NCBI lineage: Bacteria > Bacillati > Bacillota > Bacilli > Lactobacillales > Streptococcaceae > Streptococcus > Streptococcus sp. cx1. Next base: position 267,888 of record NZ_JBQSUN010000001.1, read on the forward strand.
CAAGGCTATGAGTTCAGAAAAACACTGATAGCTGAAGAACTTGAAGCTCGATTGTTTATTGATTTAGAAGGTAAGTTGACGGGACAGGTTGTCGATAGTGATCTTGATGAGCCTTATGATATCTTCAGGAGTCCTCAGGCTACTGGAACTTACGTTGGTCAAGTCAGAGAGGCTTATGGAGAACTTCTGTCACAGGTAGCTGATTCTTGTTATGAAGATCAATTATTCTCATCTCCACAAGCTAATCGCCTGGCTAAATTTTTAGCTCAAGAATTTTCAGACCAAGCAGACCATCCTTTCGAGAAAGAACCAAGCTATCTATCTTTTAGAGTTGATGGTAAATGGTATGCCTTGTTTTTTCCTCTTAAGGGAGAAAAACTAGGGCTTGATGGAGAAAAGGCAGAATTAACATATGATGTGGTTAACCTCAAGGTTAATCCGACGCAAATGGATAAGCTCTTGAAAATGGATGGCGTTTTTCCTAGCTACCATATGTCCAAGAAGACCTGGGTTAGTCTTGTTTTAGATGAGACCTTGCCAGACCAGACTGTTTTTGAGCTTCTTAGTGAAAGTCGTTCCCTAGTGGCTCCCAAACATCTTAGAAAGGCTTCGGAGCCTCATTATTGGATTATCCCGGTAAATTTGAAATACTACGATATTGGGGATGAGTTTTCCGCAAATGAGGAGATTCTTTGGACACAGAAAGCTAGTATGCAAAAGGGAGATTTTGTGGCTATCTATATTACGGCACCTACCAAGGCCATCCGTTACGTCTGTCAGGTTTTAGAGGCAAATATCCCTAATCAAGGTTATCGTGAAGAGGAGAGTATTAAAGAGTTGATGCGGATTAAGCCCTTATACACTTTTAATGACACTGACTTTGATAGTGATAGACTAAAGAGTTTAGGTATTAAAACTGTTCGAGGTCCTCGACATATGACGGAAGAGTTAGTTCAGGCTTTATCCCCTTACCTAAAAGAAAAATAGAAGGAGGACATCATGCGAATTTTGATTGCACCTGATTCATTTAAGGAAAGTTTATCTGCAAAAGAGGTCGCCTTAGCTCTTAAATCAGGTTTTGAAAATGCCTTACCCGACGCTGATTTTGACCTCATGCCAATAGGTGATGGTGGCGAGGGCACCTTAGATGCTCTTGCTGAAAATCTAAATCTTGAGAAGAAAAGTATCAAGATTCCTCATGCCTATACAAGTGACGGAAGTGTTTCTTTTGCCAGCAATGGCCAGACTGCCATTTTTGAAATGGCTGCGATTTGTGGCTTGGAGCATATTCCTAAGGAGAAACGAAATCCTCTAGCTCTAACGACACAAGGCGTAGGTGAACTAATTGTTCATTTGGTTCAATCTGGCATCCGAGAGTTTATTATAGGCGTAGGTGGATCTGCTACCAATGATGGTGGTATTGGTATGGCATATGGATTGGGGTATCGTTTTTATGATTCTGAGGGACAGGAGCTTGAGCCAATAGGTGCTAATCTTGGTCTCATTAAGAAGGTATCCTCTAAAAATAAGCTTGATTTGTCTGGTGTCACCATTCGTCTGATTACTGATGTAGACAACCCCTTGTGTGGCCAACATGGAGCAACCTATATTTTTGGTGGACAAAAAGGCTTGTCTCCTTCACAATTTAAAAAAGTCGACCAAGATATGTCTCAATTCTACACTGACGTTGCTCCAGAAGTTTTAAAACTGGCTGGTTCAGGAGCAGGGGGAGGCATGGCTGCAGGCCTGGTGGCCTTTGCAGGTGCAGAAATTAAATCAGGGATTAGCTTTGTACTTGATTGTGTTGATTTTGACCAACGTGTGAAGTCTGCTGATTTGGTTATAGTAGGAGAAGGACGTATGGATAGCCAGTCCTTGTCTGGTAAGGCACCGGTCGGGGTAGCTAGGCGGACACCATCAGCTATTCCTGTCATTGCAATCTGTGGTAGTCTGAAGGATGACTTGCCTGATTTTCCAGTAGCAGGCATTTCAGCTGCTTTTCCCATTATTGGTCAAGTAGCAGACTTAGACCAAGTTTTAGCTGCTGCTAAGGAGAATCTCTATCGAACAGGACTCAATATTGGAAATCTCATCAAGCTCAATAAAACATTGTGATAATTGTGATATAAGAAAAAGCTGACGTAGCGTCAGCTTTTATTTTCCGAATAGTTTAGCAAAAAATCCCTTTTTTTCAAGGATAGGTTCAGTTTCACTAGGAGCAAGGATATCAGGATAGAGTTCTGAAAATAATACTTTATCAAGATTCTCTGCTTGATTACTATGTACGATAAGACCGTATGGTGAATGGGCCTTGGCCTCGTCAACAATAGTTGCAGAAATATTTAGTGCTTGAGCGGTCTTGATATAGGTAAATTGTGTCTGGTCGGCTAATTTTGGCGAAAGTTTGAGACTAAGATTAGGGTAAACGGCTAATAAGTCTTTTAATATTTGCGGAAAATTGTCAATTACAGTTTTCTTTTCGGTGTTTTCCAATAGAACAGCTAGGACTACACGTTCCGCATAGGTTCCAAAATACTGACGAAGTTCATCGGGATTTAGGCGTTTTTCGCCACTAGCGCATTGGAGCACTTTGTTTTCAAGTGAAGTCATAGGAATCTCCTCTTAGTTTTCTACTTGTATTATACAATATTTTGAATTCCTTTTCATTTGAGTTGCTTTCTGAGATTTTCAAAAACAATTGAAAATATTAAAAAATAGAAAATCGCTAGAAAATTCTGGTTTTAATTTGCTTAAGCCTTGATATTATGGTAATATATAGGTGTAAAAAATTTTAACTCATAAGGAGAGTATTGTAATGTCAATTATTACTGATGTTTACGCACGCGAAGTCCTTGACTCACGCGGTAACCCAACACTTGAAGTAGAAGTTTACACTGAATCTGGTGCATTCGGTCGCGGTATGGTTCCTTCAGGAGCTTCAACTGGTGAACACGAAGCAGTAGAACTTCGTGATGGTGACAAAGCTCGTTACGGTGGTCTTGGTACTCAAAAAGCAGTTGATAATGTAAACAACGTTATTGCTGAACACATCATCGGATTCGACGTACGTGATCAACAAGGTATTGACCGCGCAATGATCGCTCTTGACGGTACTCCAAACAAAGGTAAACTTGGTGCCAACGCTATTCTTGGTGTGTCTATCGCTGTAGCACGCGCAGCTGCTGACTACCTTGAAGTTCCACTTTACAGCTACCTTGGCGGATTCAACACTAAAGTTCTTCCAACTCCAATGATGAACATCATCAACGGTGGTTCTCACTCAGATGCTCCAATCGCTTTCCAAGAATTCATGATTGTACCTGCTGGTGCACCAACATTCAAAGAAGCTCTTCGTTGGGGTGCTGAAATCTTCCACGCACTTAAGAAAATCCTTAAAGAACGTGGACTTGAAACAGCCGTAGGTGACGAAGGTGGTTTCGCACCTCGTTTCGACGGAACTGAAGATGGTGTTGAAACTATCATCAAAGCTATCGAAGCTGCTGGATATGTACCAGGTAAAGACGTATTTATCGGATTTGACTGTGCATCATCTGAATTCTACGATGCAGAACGTAAAGTTTACGACTACACTAAATTTGAAGGTGAAGGCGCTGCTGTTCGTACTGCTGCAGAACAAATCGACTACCTTGAAGAATTGGTTAACAAATACCCAATCATCACTATCGAAGATGGTATGGACGAAAACGACTGGGACGGTTGGAAAGCTCTTACTGAACGTCTTGGTGGTAAAGTTCAATTGGTTGGTGACGACTTCTTCGTAACTAACACAGCTTACCTTGAAAAAGGTATTGCAGAACACGCTGCTAACTCAATCCTTATCAAAGTTAACCAAATCGGTACTTTGACTGAAACTTTCGACGCTATCGAAATGGCGAAAGAAGCTGGATACACAGCAGTAGTATCACACCGTTCAGGTGAAACTGAAGATTCAACAATCGCTGATATCGCAGTTGCAACTAACGCTGGTCAAATCAAGACAGGTTCATTGTCACGTACTGACCGTATCGCTAAATACAACCAATTGCTTCGTATCGAAGACCAACTTGGTGAAGTTGCAGAATACCGTGGTTTGAAATCATTCTACAACTTGAAAAAATAATTCTATAGTCATATAGAATAAAAAGAGGTTCCTTAGGAATCTCTTTTTTGTGTTTCTAAAGAATCTTAGATTGTGTTATGCATTGTCTCTAAATAGAAACTCTAAACATAAAAAGTCCCCTCAATCCTATTGATTGAGAGGACTTCGTCTTAGAATAGACCTTTAATCTTGTCTAAAGCTCCACTAACCATTTCGTTACCTGAAACAAGTGACTTAGCTTGGTCAAAGTATTCGCCCAAATCATCTTTATTGTCATCGACAAACTTTTTAGCAGCTTCGAAATCTTTCTTTTCAATCATTTCTTTTACTTGGTTAAATAGGTCCATTGGATTCATATCTGTTCTCCTTTATAAGTTTTCTTACAAACTCTATTTAATCACGCTTATAGTAAACTAGCAAGAAATATGTTTGAGGCGAGTGCTATGAGGATTATGATTTTCCAGTTAAGTACGATTGATAATTGTTTAATCTAAAAAGGCAGTCCAAACAGGACTGCTTTTAAGGTTTATTGCTGTTCCGTTGAAGAGCTACTTGGCTCTGATTCACTTGAACTTGAGCTTGATTCAGATTCTGCAGGATGTAGTTCCTTGTAAGATGGGGTCTTGAATAGATTAGCTGTTGATTTATTGCCTTTTTGTTTGTAGAGGCTGGTTGATTTATCTTTCAGCTTTTTATTGATTTCTTTTAGTTGATCCATCTGTTTAGTGTAGGAAATCTTGCTAGAATCAACATGCTTCAAACCGTTTGGCGTATAGAAACGAAGAAGGTCACCTGTTTGAACAGCGTCACTCATCGAAAGCTGAGTTGCTACTGCCTTACGAATAGCTTCGTTATCTTTTTTAGTTGTCTCATCAGGGTTGGTAATTTCTTCCCCTGTTTGAGTGTTATAAAGTCGACCAGAGTAGCTGGTGTATTGAGGAGTAACATATTGACCTGAGGTTCTAAATGCGACGGTTTGCTTATTATCAGGAGATAGGAGGTCTTGTCCCATCTGGATATAAGAGCTAGTATCAACGCCAAGAACGTGAAGGAGTGTTGGAAGGGCATCAACCTCACCACCAAAGGTGTTAGAGATACCACCACCAGTATAGCCTGGAATATGAATCATGTAAGGAACACGTTGAAGCATGGCTTTATCATAGTTTGACCAAGTTTCAGGGTTCTTACCGAGAAGTTCAGCAAGATTGCTGCTTCGTGTATCAGAGATACCATAGTGGTCACCGTACATGACAATAATCGAGTTATCGTAAAGACCGGTTTCCTTGAGGTAATCAAAGAAGTCTTTGATTGCTGAGTCAAGATAGTTAGCTGTTGCAAAATATCCGTTGACTGTTTCGTCTTTTGTTTCGGCAAGTGGGAAACCTTGTTCCTTTTCATCGCCTGAGAGTGAAGTGTATGGGTAGTGGTTAGATACTGTAAGGTATTTAACGTAGAAAGGTTGTTGCATTTGTTCCAGATATTTGATGGAATCTGGGAACATGTACTTGTCATTTAGACCATACTGGAAGGAGTTTTCATCAGTTTTTTCAGTGAAGGCTGATGAGTCAAAGAAGTAATTATAACCCCATTGTTTATAGGTATTATTACGATTCCAGAAGGATCCAGTGTTTCCGTGGAAAACAGCTGACGTATAGTCGCCTGTTTGAGCTAGGATAGATGGCGCCGCATAGGCTGTATTGGTACCCCCATAGTTTACCATGTATGACCCTGTACTTAGTCCAAAGAGAGATGTTTCCATCAAGGTTTCAGCATCAGAAGTTTTCCCTGATTTAACTTGGTGGAAGAAGTTTGAAAAGGCTAGAGTTTCATTTGAGTGATAAATGGAATTGATGAATGGTGTAACCTCATAGTCTTGACCGTCTACTTTGAGCTTGTAATCAATGAGGAACTGTTGGAAGCTTTCCAGGTGAATAACGATGACGTTTCTTCCTTTAGCAATTCCGTAGTACTTAGGATCAGGTGCCGCATAGTGCTCTTTAACGTAAGCCTCAACCTTTTTCATATCCTCAGCTGTTGCAGATGACCGAGCCTGTGAAGCTTGATAAGTTAAGTTACCAGAATAGGCTGTGAAGAAGGGAAGCCCCATAGCACGAACAATATAGTTATTTGAGAAACCACGTGTCAACAACTCGCCACGGTTAACTTCTGCTAAGAAGAGGTTAACTGAGAGAAGGAGTGTCGACAGTGCAGTGACGGCAAAACTAGCTCGTTTGTTAAATGGCTTGCTGTCCATTTTAAGCTTTTTCCTGAAACCAGCATAGATGAAGAAAGGTACATCAATCAGGTAGAAGAGATAGCTTGGCTCAAGAAGGTTCTTGGCGGAGTCTCCTAGTCCTGCTGCCGAACTAGAACTTGCTAGGATGGTATTTACAGTGATGAAGTCTGTAAACTCCCCAAAGTAAATCACATTAGCGATAAGTAAGAGGTTAAGGATGACATAGATAGCAATGGTAATGCTATAAAAGAAACGTCGTTTCTTGAAGTATAGTCCTAAACCTAGAAGCATTAATCCTAGTGGAATAGGGTTAATCAGCGAAAGCATAACCTGATATCTGCTTTCCAACTCAAGATTAATGTTGACGTAATAAGCGAATATGGTTTTTAGCCAGTAAAAGAAGAGTAACAAGAGGATAAATCCAAGTCTTGATGAAACTCCTTTCCAAAAGGCTTCAGTAATTTTTTTCAAAGTAATACTTCCTTTGATTCTATATTATCTTAATCATTATACCAAATAAGATAATGACTCTCAAAAATTTACTGCCATTGAGTGTGATATTCCTTGACATATAATTGATAAAATCTAGTTACGAAACAGAAATAATAGCATTTTTTTGGTATAATAGTAACATGAGTATATTGACGGTAAGTCCCTTTGCGGAGAAAAAAATCAAACAAGGAAAACAGCTTCTTTTAGCCGAAGATTTTCCAAATATAACTGAAAATAATCAGTTGGTTTACCTTTATAGCCAGTCCAAAGATTTTTTAGGAACGGGCTATTTGTCAAGTCAAAATAAGGGGATAGGATGGTTTCTGTCCCCTAAAAAACAACAATTGACAGTGACTTATTTTCAAGGACTTTTTGAAAGGGCTAAGGCCAAACGTCAATCCTATTATGATAATGAATTGACGACAGCTTTTCGTCTTTTCAACCAAGATGGTGACGATTTTGGTGGTCTCACAATTGATTTATATGGGGATTATGCCCTCTTTTCATGGTACAATGCCTTTGTTTATTCCTTGAAGGATGTTATTGTAGAGGCTTTCCAAACGGTCTTTCCTGAGGTCTTGGGAGGCTATGAGAAAATCCGCTTCAAGGGTCTTGATTTCGAATCAGACCATCTTTTTGGGCAAGAGGCGGCTGATACCTTCACCATTTTAGAAAATGGGGTCACTTATGAAGTTTTCCTCAATGATGGGCTAATGACGGGAATTTTCCTTGATCAGCATGAAGTGCGTGATGGTTTAGTTAATGGCCTAGCTTTGGGTAAATCAGTTTTGAATATGTTCTCCTATACGGCAGCTTTTTCAGTTGCTGCGGCTATGGGTGGAGCGATTGAAACGACATCAGTTGATTTGGCTAAGCGTTCACGTGAATTATCGACGGCTCATTTTGAAGCTAATGGTTTCAGTATGGACAATCATCGCTTGGTCGTGATGGATGTCTTTGATTATTTCAAATATGCAAAGAAAAAAGGCTTATCTTATGACCTTATCGTCATCGATCCGCCAAGCTTTGCCAGAAATAAGAAACGCACTTTCTCAGCAAATAAGGATTACCACAAGTTAATTGCACAGAGTCTTGATATTTTATCAGAGCATGGGACAATCATTGCAAGTACCAATGCTGCTAATATGACCGTGCAACAGTTTAAAAAACAACTGCGTAAGGGTTTGGGAGATGTTACAGCGGACTTCGTTAACCTGCAACAATTACCAGCGGATTTTACCGTCAATCCTAATGATCCAACATCAAATTATTTGAAAGTATACACAATAAGGGTAAATAAATGAAAATTGTAGTTCCGATTATGCCAACTAGTTTAGAGGAGGCACAAGAGCTTGAACTGTCTCGTTTTGAGGGGGCAGACATTATAGAATGGCGTGCAGATTTTTTAGATAAGGATAGTATCTTAACGGTTGCTCCAGCTATTTTCGAGAAATTCGCAGGCTTTGAGATTGTCTTTACCATCCGTACGACGCGTGAGGGTGGCAAGCTTGAGTTAACGGATGCGGAATACATCGCACTAATTAAGGATGTAGCTGCTATCTATTCGCCAGATTATATTGATTTTGAGTATTTCACACGTAAGGCTGTCTTTGACCAAATGCTCGAATTTTCAAACTTGGTTTTGTCCTATCATAACTTTGAGGAGACCCCTGAAAACCTTATGGAGCTTTTGTCTGAGATGACAAACTTAACGCCGAGAGTGGTTAAGGTGGCGGTTATGCCTAAGCATGAGCAGGATGTTCTTGACCTTATGAACTTCACACGTGGTTTCAAGGCCTATAATCCTGAACAAGAGTTTGTAACTATGTCAATGGGTAAACTAGGTCGTTTGTCACGTTTTGCGGGAGATTTGGTGGGGTCATCATGGACCTTTGCTAGTCTTGATAATGCTAGTGCTCCGGGACAAGTTGGTCTTGCAGATATGCGTAGAATCAGGGAGGTTTTGGATGCAGATTGATGGACACACACGCCTAGCGGCTGTTGTTGCCAATCCTATCAAGCATTCTATTTCACCATTCATTCATAATTCGGCCTTCGAAAAGACACAAGTTAATGGTGTTTATGTGGCCTGGGAGATTCCAGAGTCAGACCTAGCCGAGACAGTTGAAAATATTAGACGTTACAACATGTTCGGTATCAACTTGTCGATGCCATATAAGGAAGCAGTCATTCCTTTTTTGGATGAGATTAGTCCTGCAGCTCAACTGATTGGTGCCGTCAATACAGTTGTTAATCGTGATGGTCATTTGATTGGTCATAATACGGACGGTTTTGGCTTCTTTGCTAGTCTAAAGGACTTTAGCCCTAGAGACGCTCATCTGATGATTTTGGGTGCTGGTGGTGCTGCTAAAGCTATTGTGACGCAGGCAGTTCTTGATGGTGCAAAAAAAGTCAGTGTCTATGTTCGCCCTCAGTCATTAGATAAGGCAAAAGAGAGCTTTAAGTCCTTACTTGAACAGGCAACTTGCCACTTGGAGTTTCATGCTTTAAATGATCTTGAGTATTTTCAAGAGGAACTAGGCCAGGCTGATTTATTGGTGAATGCGACGAGTGTTGGGATGGATGGCGAATCCTTGCCTATTCCCACAGATACAAAATTTCCTGAGGGACTCTTGGTTGCTGATATCATTTATCAGCCTTTTGAAACACCTTTCTTGGCCTTGGCTAGGAAACAGGGAATAGAGGCTGTGAACGGCCTTGGCATGTTGCTTCATCAAGCAGCAGGTGCCTTTAAATTGTGGACAGGCAAGGACATGCCAACAGACGCCATCTGGCAGGAATTAGAAAATATTTACAATAGCTAGGAGGGGACGACTATGAAACTAGAGGTAAATTTAACACATAACCCTTATGACATTATTATTGAAAAAGGAGCCCTTAAGACTGTCGGTCAATGGGTGAAGTCACTTTGGGAACCACAAAAGATTGCCCTTATTACAGACAACCATGTGGGTGGCTTATACGCTGAAAGAGTTAAGCTTAGCTTGGAGCACGAAGGTTTTGAGGTTGTCGTTTTTGATTTTCTAGAAGGTGAAGCGAGTAAAAATCTAAAAACTGTTAACAAGGCTTATGAGTTTTTGATTAAGAATGGCATGACTCGTAGTGATGGTATTCTTGCTCTTGGTGGCGGTGTTGTTGGTGACTTGGCAGGCTTTGTTGCTTCAACTTATATGCGTGGCATTCACTTCGTTCAGGTTCCAACTAGTCTCACTGCCCAAGTGGATTCATCTATTGGTGGTAAGACGGGTGTGAACACACCATTTGCTAAAAATATCGTGGGAACTTTTGCTCAGCCTGATGGGGTTTTGATTGACCCTAATGTCCTTGAGTCACTTGGTAAACGTGAATTGATCGAAGGTATGGGTGAGGTTGTCAAATACGGTTTGATTGACGATCCTGAACTTTGGCACCTCCTTGAAAGCATTGATGGTTCGGTTCACAGTATCCTAGAAAACTCAGAAACCATTATTTACCGTTCATGTAATGTGAAGCGTAAAATTGTGGTTGAAGATGAGTTTGAAGGTGGTGTCCGTATGTACCTAAACTTTGGTCATACGATTGGGCATGCCGTTGAACAAACAGCTGGTTACGGTAAAGTCATGCACGGTGAAGCGGTGGCTATCGGAATGGTTCAGATTTCACGTGTTGCTGAGGAAAAAGGTCTGATGCCTAAGGGAATCACACGTCAAATTGCTGAGATGTGTGTTAAGTTTGGCTTGCCAGTAGACTATGAGCCATGGCGTGTTGAGGAGCTTTATACAGCTCTCACACATGACAAAAAAGCCCGTGGTAATAGCATTAAGACAGTTATCGTTCCAGAGATTGGTAAGGCAGCTATCAATCAAATTCCTTTAGTTGAAATGAAAGAGTACTTGGAGAAATAAATGAGATATTTAACAGCAGGTGAGTCTCACGGCCCACGTTTAACAGCAATTATCGAAGGTGTTCCAGCAGGTCTTCCCTTGACGGCTGAAGATATCAATGGCGATTTGAAACGTCGTCAAGGTGGCTATGGTCGTGGTGGCCGTATGAAAATTGAGTCTGATAAGGTTGAAATCACTTCTGGTGTTCGTCATGGGAAAACAACAGGAGCTCCAATCACCCTTCATGTTATCAATAAGGACCATCAAAAATGGTTGGACATCATGGCTGTGGAAGATATTGAGGACCGTTTGAAAACCAAACGTAAAATCACTCACCCACGTCCAGGCCATGCTGACTTAGTTGGTGGAATGAAATACCGTTTCGATGATTTGCGTAACTCTTTGGAACGTTCTAGTGCGCGTGAGACAACTATGCGTGTGGCAGTAGGTGCTGTCGCTAAACGTATCTTGGCTGAGCTTGATATTGAAATTGCTAACCATGTTGTTGTCTTTGGTGGTAAGGAAATTGATGTGCCTGAGAATTTGACAGTAGCTCAAATCAAGGAATTGGCTCAACAATCAGAGATTTCAGTTGTTAACCAAGAACGTGAACAAGAAATTAAAGATTACATTGACCAAATTAAAAAAGAGGGAGACACAATCGGTGGTGTCGTTGAAACTGTTGTTGGCGGCGTCCCTGTTGGCCTTGGTTCTTATGTCCAATGGGATACCAAACTTGATGCTAAGATTGCTCAAGCAGTGGTTTCCATCAATGCCTTCAAGGGTGTAGAATTTGGTCTTGGTTTTAAGGATGGCTACCTCAAGGGCTCTCAAGTGATGGACGAGATTCTCTGGAATGAAGAGGACGGCTATACGCGTCGCACTAACAACCTTGGTGGTTTTGAAGGTGGTATGACCAACGGGCAACCGATTGTGGTCCGTGGGGTTATGAAACCTATTCCAACCCTATACAAGCCATTGATGTCAGTAGATATCGAAACACATGAACCATACAAGGCAACAGTCGAGCGTTCAGATCCAACGGCCTTGCCTGCAGCGGGTGTCGTTATGGAATCCGTAGTCGCTACAGTCGTAGCCAATGAAATCTTGGACAAATTCTCTTCCGATAACATGGAAGAATTGAAAGAAGCGGTAGCACGTCATCGTGACTACGTGAAAAACTTTTAAGCAGCATCAGACAATAGATGGGAGTAGTAATGAGTAAGAAAACAATTTATATCGCAGGATTGGGCTTGATTGGTGGCTCCTTGGCCTTAGGGATTAAAAGGGACCACCCTGATTATGAGATTCTTGGATATAATCGCTCTGACTATTCTCGAAATATTGCACTTGAGCGTGGTATCGTTGACCGTGCAACGAGTGATTTCAAGGAGTTTGCTCCACTTGCTGATGTGATTATCTTGGCTGTACCTATCAAGCAGACGATAGCCTACTTGCAGGAATTGGTTGACTTGGACCTCAAAGATAATGTCATCATTACAGACGCTGGCTCTACTAAACGTGAAATCGTTGAGGCAGCTGAGCATTACCTAGCAGGTAAAAATGTTCAGTTTGTTGGTTCCCACCCTATGGCTGGTTCTCATAAATCAGGGGCTATTGCAGCTGACGTGACACTTTTCGAAAATGCTTATTATATTTTCACACCGACGAGTCTAACAAGAGAGACAACTATCCCTGAACTTAAGGACATCTTGTCAGGGCTTAAGTCACGATTTGTGGAGCTTGATGCGGCTGAACATGACCGTGTAACCAGTCAAATCAGTCATTTTCCACATCTTTTGGCTTCTGGACTTATGGAGCAGGCAGCTGATTATGCTCAGGCTCACGAGATGACCAATCACTTTGCGGCTGGGGGTTTCCGAGATATGACCCGTATTGCAGAAAGTGAACCTGGCATGTGGGCTTCCATTCTCATGACCAATGGGCCAGCTGTTTTGGATCGTATTGAAGATTTCAAAAAACGTTTGGACCATGTGGCCGACTTGATTAAGGCTGAAGATGAGAATGCCATTTGGGAGTTCTTTGACAACGGTCGTAAGAAACGTAAAGAGATGGAGATCCACAAAAAAGGTGGCGTGGAAAGTGCCTTCGATATTTTCGTGGATGTGCCTGACCGAGAAGACGTTATCCTTAGCATTATGGAATTGTTACGAGGAACGTCTTTGGTTAACCTTCGTATTAATGAGGAAAATCGTGAGGATATTCACGGTATCCTCCAAATTACTTTTAAAAATGAAAAAGATCGCACACATGCTAAGACTGTTATTGAAGCCAATACGGATTATCATGTGGTGATCGCCTAGGAGAATAAAATGACAAATATTTATGATTTAGCAAATGAGTTGGAACGTGGCATTCGTGCCCTTCCTGAGTACAAAACTTTGGTAGAGAAAAAAGAAGCGATTGCAGCTGATGCTGAAGCTAGCGCTCTTTTCAAAGAGTTTACTGATTTCCAAGAGGATTTCTATGCTAAAATGCAAGCTGGTACAATGCCAACAGCAGAAGAACAAGCAGCTGTTCAAGAATTGGGTCAAAAGGTAGAAGCTAATGCACTTTTGAAAGAATACTTGGCTGCACAACAAGGTTTGTCTGTTTATTTGAATGATATTGAACGTATCATCTTCAAACCTTTGCAAGAATTGAATAGTTGATCAGAGAGGGTGTGTCAATTGACAGGCCCTTTTCTGCATTCAAAAGAGATTGTCTAAGGAAGAAGCTAGAAATATTAAGGAGGAAAATGATGAGTCGTAAGATTGGAATTATTGGTATGGGAAATGTTGGAGCTGCGGTTGCTCATGGAGCAATTGCCCAAGGCTTGGCTGATAGCTATGTCTTTATAGATATCAATGAGAAGAAGGCCGAGGCAGATGCCCAGGACTTTAAGGATGCTATGGCAAATCTACCTAGCTATGCAAACATTGTTGTCAATGATTATGCAGCACTTGAAGATGCTGATGTGATTATTTCATCTCTTGGAAATATTCAGTTACAGCATAATGCTGGTGAGGATCGCTTTGCTGAATTTCCATTTACTCGAGAAGCCGTTTATCAGGTTTCTCAGGAACTTAAAAAATTGGATTTTAAAGGCATACTTTTGGTTATCTCGAATCCTGTAGATGCCGTATCAGCCCTCTATCAGGAATTCACAGGCTGGCCAAGAGAACGTGTGATTGGGACAGGGACTCTACTCGATACGGCGAGAATGAAGGCAGCGGTAGGAGATGATTTGTCAGTAAATCCTAAATCAGTATCTGGCTACAATCTTGGCGAACATGGGAATTCCCAATTTACAGCTTGGAGTCAAGTCAAGGTTAAAGGGCAAGACATTACAGAATTGACCAGTGAAGAAGAGCGACAAAATTTGTTTATGGCATCCATGAAGGGTGGCCACAAAGTCTTTTATGGTAAGGGCTATACGTCTTACGGCATTGCCAGTGCGGCTCTTCGTTTGGTGTCTATTATCCTTTCGGATGCTCAAGAAGAAGTGGCAGTATCAAGCTATCAAGAAGCCTATCAAACCTATCTTGGCTATCCAGTCATCCTAGGGCGTCATGGGGTGGCTGCTCTAGTTCGCTTGTCTTTGTCGGCTGAGGAAAAAAATCTTTTGCAGGAGTCTGCTAACTTGATTCGGAACCGTGTTCAAGAGGCGGTTGCCTTCTTGAAAGAAAAGTATGGCAATACAAGCGAGTGAATATTTTGACAATTCAGTCTATGGTTAGGCTTTCAAATATGGTATAATGGGAATAACTATAAAATTTTTAGGAGTAACCTATGAAACTAGAAACCAAGGCTCAAGGTCTTCATGGCAGCTTGCGCATCCCTGGTGACAAGTCAATCAGTCACCGTTCTATCATGTTCGGAAGTCTTGCCAAAGGTGTGACAACTGTTCGTGATATTTTACGAGGTGAGGATGTCCTCTCAACTATGCAGGTCTTCCGTGATTTGGGTGTGACTATCGAGGATGATGGTGATGTGGTACGCATTCACGGTGTTGGTTTTGATGGTCTCAAGGCTCCTCAAAACAAATTGGATATGGGTAACTCTGGGACATCTATTCGCTTGATTTCAGGTGTGCTTGCAGGTCAAGATTTCGATGTAGAGATGTTTGGAGATGATTCCCTTTCAAAACGTCCAATGGACCGTGTGACCATTCCATTGCGTCAGATGGGTGTAGAGGTTTCTGGTCAAACAGACCGTGATTTGCCACCATTGAAAATGCACGGTAGCAAGTCCCTTAAACCTATTCATTACCAATTGCCTGTGGCCTCTGCTCAGGTAAAATCTGCTCTTATTTTTGCAGCGCTTCAAGCTGATGGCGAATCTGTCATCATTGAAAAGGAAAAAACACGTAATCATACGGAAGATATGATTCAGCAGTTTGGTGGTCAGCTTCAAGTAGATGGTAAGGAAATTCGTATTTCTGGTGGCCAAAGCTTTACTGCTCAAGAAGTCGTGGTTCCAGGTGATATTTCTTCAGCGGCCTTTTGGTTGGTAGCGGGACTCGTGGTGCCTAACTCTAAGATTGTCTTGGAAAATGTCGGCATCAATGAGACGCGTACGGGTATCATTGATGTGATCAAAGATATGGGTGGTAAAATTACCCTTTCAGATATTGACCAAGTTGCCAAATCTGCGACCATTACGGTTGAAACTTCAGAACTTAAAGGAACTGAAATTGGTGGCGATATCATTCCACGTTTGATTGATGAACTTCCGATTATCACACTCTTGGCGACACAAGCCCAAGGTAAGACAGTGATTCGTGATGCTGAAGAACTCAAGGTCAAAGAGACCGACCGTATTCAGGTGGTGGCAGATGCCTTGAATGCTATGGGGGCTGATATTGTTCCAACAGAGGATGGTATGATTATCACTGGTAAGACCGCTCTTCATGGAGCAGAGGTCAATACCTTTGGTGACCATCGTATTGGTATGATGACAGCTATTGCTGCCCTCTTGGTTCAAGATGGTGAGGTTGACTTGCAACGTGCAGAAGCTATCAATACAAGTTATCCAAGCTTCTTTAGTGACTTGGAAGGATTGCTCAATGGCTAAAGTTTTATTGGGCTTTATGGGAGTTGGTAAGAGTTCCGTCGCCCCATACCTGGATGGTCGTTTCGTGGATATGGATCAGGTCATCGAGGAGAAAATCGGCATGTCCATTGCTGATTTTTTTGCAAAAGAAGGTGAGGCAGCCTTTCGTCAGATTGAGTCTGAGACTTTGGAAGAACTTCTCCAAGAGGGAGATGATGTCATCATCTCTACTGGAGGTGGTGTCGTTGTAACGGAGCGTAATCGTCAGCTCTTGGCCAAGAATCGTAAGCATAACGTTTGGCTCCATGCTTCTTTTGATGTGGTCTATGATCGCATTAAGAAGGATACCGAGAATCAACGCCCACTCTTTCTCAATCATTCAAAAGAGGATTTTAAGGCTATTTATGACGGTCGAATGGCACTCTATCAAGATTTAGCAGATTTGGTTGTCACAGTTGATAACCGAACGCCAGAAGAAGTAGCAAGGTTTATCAAATGTATGTAGGTTATTTGGGCCCAAGTGGGTCGTTTACACATAATGCAGCCTTAAAGGCTTTTCCTGAGGCAGAATTGGTTTCATTAGGTACCATTACCGAGGTTATCAAGTCTTATGAAGAGGGACGTGTGGATTATGCAGTCATTCCGGTGGAAAATTCCATTGAGGGCTCTGTCCATGAGAGTTTAGACTATCTCTTCCATCAGGCCGATATTCGTGCTGTGGCAGAGATTGTTCAGCCCATCAAGCAGCAGTTGATGGCGACTAAACATCATGAGAAGATTGAGAAAATCTTCTCACACCCACAGGCCATTGCTCAAGGGAAAAAGTATATTAAACAGCATTTTCCACATGCCAAGATTGAGACAACAGCAAGTACAGCCTTTGCGGCTCGTTTTGTCGCTGATAATCCAGATCAGCCTTATGCGGCAATCGCTCCGCATGCAGCGGCTAAGGAATACAGTCTTCAAATATTGGCTAAGGATATCCAAGAGATTGAAAAGAATTATACCCGCTTTTGGGTGCTAGGAAACACTGTTCCTGAGATTCCGCTCAATCAGATTGATTGTAAATTAACGCTGGCCTTGACCCTGCCTGATAATATGCCAGGGGCACTTTACAAGGCCCTATCGACCTTTGCCTGGCGAGGCATTGACTTGACCAAGATTGAAAGCCGTCCGTTGAAGACGGTGCTTGGCGAGTATTTCTTCATTATTGATTGTGATTATACAAAGGAAAAGTTGGCTCAGTTCGCTCTTGAAGAGCTAACTGCAGTTGGAATTGGATATAAAATCTTGGGTGCTTACCAAGTCTATGAAATTTAAAGGGAAATCTTATGACCAAATCTAACAATGGGCCGTTTACGCATCATGAACGGTTACGTTACAGCTATCTTTTAAAAAATCTTGCTCACCTGAATGGACAGCAGGCTTCAGAATTCAATTATCTACAAGGAAAGTTAGATGCCTATGAAGCTGAGCGGAGGTATCAAGCGCAAAGAGAGGACTATCAAGCAGCATGGCGCCAGCCTTATGACAATCGTTATGACTACTATCAAGAGCGTGATTATGAGGCTGCCAATCAGCTGACAGAGGAAGGGCTTCCCATCTATCGAGAGGAAGTTGCTCAAAGTAAACCTAAACGAAAAAAGGTTCAAAGACAAGCAGCCCCTTCAACAACGTCGGCTCCAAAGTCCAAGTCGCAAGTAGCCCAGAAGAAGCGGCCAAAGAAAAAGAGAAGGCTCAAGAAAGTTGTCAAGCTAGTACTTAGTTGCTTAAGCCTTGGAGTTGTGTTCCTAGTGATAGCCATGGCTTATCAATTTTACAAGGGAACAGACCTTTCTGCTGCGGGTAATAATGGTAAATCCTACCAGCCTGCCATAGTTGAGACCTTTAATGGCAAGGATACCAAGGATGGGGTCAATATCCTTATTCTAGGTTCTGACCAACGCGTTAGCCAAGAATCTACCGATGCCAGAACAGACTCCATTATGGTGGTCAATGTGGGCAATAAAGAAGGTAAGGTTAAGATGGTTAGCTTTATGCGAGACACCTTGGTCAATATCAAGGGGGCTTCAGAAACCGACTATTCTCAGGACTTGAAACTCAATACGGCCTTCAATATTGGTGAGCAAAATAATCATCAAGGGGCAGAGCTCATGCGGGAGACGCTCAAACGAAATTTTGATATTGATATCAAGTACTATGCCATGGTTGACTTTGAAACCTTTGCGACAGGGGTTGATACCCTCTTCCCAAATGGTGTAGAAATCAATGCGAAGTTTGCGACCATTGATGGTAAAAAAGTGTCTTCGGTCCAAGTTCCAGATGATTTGAAGATGGACAAGAACGGTCACGTGCCAAATCAAACCATTAAAGTTGGTAAGCAAGATATGGATGGCCGCACCCTTCTGAATTATGCCCGTTTTCGTAAGGATGACGAGGGTGACTATGGCCGTACCAAGCGCCAGCAACAAGTGATGCAGGCTGTCATGAAGCAGCTTAAGAATCCACTTAGCCTTTTCAAAGGGCCTGAGGCTTTGGGGAAGGTTTACTCACTGACCTCAACCAATATGAGTATGACGGACATGTTGGACTTGGGGCTTTCAAATGCCGGTAGTTTCAAAAAAGGTATCAATTCGCAAACCATTCCTTCGGATGGTGATTGGATTGACAGCTATGATTTGTATGGCGGTCAAGGAATTGAAATTGATTTTGACACTTATCAGGATAAATTAAAGGAACTAGGATTTAGATAAGAAAAGAAGCAGATTCACACTGAACCTGCTTCTTTTTTGGTATGAAGAGCTTGTATAAGCGCCATGTATAAGAGTTTTAGAAAATGATAGAGCAAATAGGTCATGATAAGAAGAATAATGACGAACTCTACCTTATAAATCAATTGGGTAGCTGGATTGACTAAACCCAGACTGGTGGTAGCTGCCTTAAAAGCATTGACACTATTGACCAAGGGAAAGCTAAAAGCTGCAAAAAGTGGCATAAAGCCTTTTCTAACCAGTTTTACAAAGAGATTAAGAGCGTAGAAAAAGAATGCTTGTGAGAATAGAAGTAGGGCAAGTAAAATAATAGTTGCGGGTCTTTGATTACTCTTGATTGAGCTGGTGATGAGAAGGGCCAGAGGTGCTGCTAAAATAGCAAGTATAGGTCGATAGAGGTGAGGGATGACTATCTGTCTCATTCTCCACAAAACAAGTGGAAAGAGGGCTAGAGTCGCTAATGCCGTTACTCCCAGAATAAGTCCCTTGATGCTAGTTGGAACACTAGCTGGTACTGTCACAAGACTGATAGCAGGTCCAACGTAGATCACGAACCAGCTTGGAAAGACTTGGTTCAAAGATAGTGGGCGCATAAAACGCAGACTGAAAAAAATAATATAGGTAATATAAAGTCCAAGGATCCCAACCCAAGTCACACTTAAACCTATTTGAGCTAGTGGAAGGCGGCTGGCAAAGAGAAAGGCAGCCATAAAGTAGCTAGCAAAGGCCGAAGCAATGACTGGATTGTGCAAATCTTCCCTTACTTGTTCAAAGCCAAGAATCAAGCGTCCCAGTATAAGTATAAAACCTATACTGGCTAAACACCAAATACCCTGAGCAATCAGGGTATAGTGGCTTATTTGATTGGATAAACTAAAGAGGGCAAGAACCAGACTAGATAGGGCCAAGGGAATTTTCTTAAAAAATACCTTCATTGGTCTACCGGCCTTTCTAGCTAGCTGCAAGAATGTGACGAAGCTGTACCGCACTCGGAGATACAATTGGAAGGAAGACGCCTTCATTCCAACGACGGATAAAGCTTGACTCTGATTCTTTCAAATAGCCACGACCACCACTAGCCTGAAGTTCTAGGAGTAGGCTGTTGGCTACGACGTCGACAATATCGATACGCAATTGGAAAAGTTCACGTGGTTTTTCAATGAAATAATTAGCATCATTAAGACCCGCAAAGAGTTGGTCTTGAATAGCAAGAAGATTTCTACGTGTTGCTTCAAATTCCTCACGAAGAACGCTACGGTTACTGTTTAGACTAGCTTCAACCTCATCAAGAGAACGTTGTGCCAAACCAAAGGCGAGACCAAACTGGAAGCCAAGGAAGTTCGGACGTGTTTTGGCAATATAGTCTGTACCCTCTTTTGAAAGGACCCAATTAGGATCTAACTTAACGTGATCAAAAGTAAGAGAGGCAGTGTTAGCACCTTGAAGGGAAACAAATTCCAAATCTTCAGAACGGCTGAGGCCCTCAGCTTCAGATGGAATGGTGATAATCCAAGGTTGGCTACCGTCTTTAAAGTCAGCAGCAAAGAGAGCAGCGAATTTATCAGAACGAAGGTTAGTCACCCAAGGCAAACGACCATCGAGATAGTAGTCATCACCTTCTTGGCTGATAGTAACATTCAATTCTTCAATATCAGACAAGAATTTGACTGCATTAGACAAGCCAGTTCCACCAGCACGCTCACCAGTATACAATTCTTTCAACCATGTTTCACGAGGGTAAGCATTGTCGCTAGCTAGGATATACTCGATGAAAGTACGGTGTCCCCAAGAAATAAAGGAAGCCGTCAAAGAATGTTGTGCCAATTCATTAAGCACATCAACAACTTGAGTAGGACCACCACCTAGGCCATCAAACTCAGCAGGTACGCCGATCTTAAAGACGTCGTTTTCAGCGATTTTTTCAAGAAGTTGGTCCGCAATTGGTCCAGACTCTTGGTCAATATGGTCAGCGTTGGTGTCCAACCAAGTAAGGAATTCTTTTGAAAAATGTGACATAGGCTTAGGTCCTCCTCTAGTTTATCTTTATCAGTTTATCTTTGCATTAAGCGAATTCTTGAAGTTCAGGGTTAATTGGTGTTTGTGCGAGATTGTTAGCGTAGTTACACAAGCTTGCAAGGCTGACACCCAAGATAACGTCAAGGGCATTTTGTGCAGTGTAGCCAGCTTCCAAGAAGTCGTTGTAGGCTTCGTCACCAACAGCACCTTTGGTATTAATCACGGCAATAGTGAATTTAGCAAGGGTATCAAGTTTTGGATCATCTTCGATTGGTGTACGGTTACGAAGGGCTTCCAAAAGTTGAGGTGTC
This sequence comes from Streptococcus sp. cx1, assembly GCF_052384325.1. Classification (NCBI taxonomy): domain Bacteria; kingdom Bacillati; phylum Bacillota; class Bacilli; order Lactobacillales; family Streptococcaceae; genus Streptococcus; species Streptococcus sp. cx1. Next base: position 288,752 of record NZ_JBQSUN010000001.1, read on the forward strand.
ATTTGGATTTGCTTGATTGAAAAGGCTGTATGACCTGCCACACAGAAGGCACAACCATTAGTAACAGCAGCTGTAATTTGAACAACCTCACGTTCAGTTGGTGTCAATGAATTGCGACGGTTGATTTCACCGACAGTACGGTAAGTTTCAAGCGCAGTTGGCGCATTAGCAAGGAGACCAATCAAGTTTGGAATGTATCCTCCATTGGCATCTTTGACTGTTTGAAGGACGTCTTTGACTTCTTCTGGTGCAGTTTCGATTGTATGAATGGTAATATCTGGCATGATTATTCTCCTTTAGATAGAAACGACATCTAGCCAAGCGGCTGAGTCGTTTAATTTTTTGTCATGGACCTATGATAGCACTGTATGACTTTTCTGAAAAATCTATATTATTTATGGCCAGCCATAAATTTGATTTATATGTGCTATAATGGAGGGTAGTAAACGGCTTTGGAAGATATGCTTAAGCCCTATAAGAGTAAAGAAAGTTGAATTATGTTAAATAAAAACGCTATTGTAGAAGTTGAAATTGTCGATTTGACACATGAAGGAGCAGGCGTTGCCAAGGTGGACGGTTTTGTCTTTTTCGTGGATAATGCCCTCCCAGGCGAAGTCATCAAGATGCGAGTGCTTAAGCTCAAGAAAAATATCGGCTTTGGTAAGGTTGAGGAGTATGTGACCCTTTCACCAAACCGTAATCAGGACATTGATGCAACCTATCTCCGTTCAGGAATTGCTGATTTTGGGCACATGACTTACGAGGAGCAACTTAAGTTCAAGCGTAAACAAGTCGTCGATAACCTCTATAAAACAGCCGGCATCTCGGACGTAGAAGTCGCTGAAACACTAGGTATGGAAACACCTTATGCCTACCGTAATAAGGCGCAGGTGCCCGTTCGTCGTGTAAAAGGTCAGCTTGAAACAGGTTTCTACCGCAAGAATTCGCACGACTTGATTCCAATTGAAGATTTCCTCATCCAAGACAAGGAAATTGATAAACTCATTGTCTTTGTCCGTGACCTTCTCCGTCGCTATGACCTCAAACCTTATGATGAGAAGGAGCAGACAGGTTTGATTCGTCATTTGGTAGTTCGTCGTGGTCATTATTCAGGTCAGATGATGTTGGTTTTTGTAACGACCAGACCAAAAGTTTTCCGTATTGACCAAATCATTGCTAAGATTACGGAAGCCTTCCCAAGTGTCGTTTCAATCATTCAAAACATCAACGATAAGAACACTAACGCCATCTTTGGTAAGGAGTTCCGCACCCTTTATGGCCAAGACACCATCACAGACAGTATGTTGGGCAATGACTATGAGATCTCTGCCCAATCTTTCTATCAGGTTAACACCGAGATGGCTGAAAAACTCTATCAAACAGCTATTGACTTCTCAGATTTAAACAGCAACAGCATTGTTATTGATGCCTATTCAGGAATCGGGACAATCGGTTTGTCATTTGCAAAACAGGTCAAGGAAGTCTACGGCGTTGAAGTCATCGAAACAGCCGTCGAAGATGCCAAGAAAAATGCAGAACGCAACGGCATTACAAATGCCCACTATGTGGCTGACTCAGCTGAAAATGCCATGGCCAAGTGGAGCAAGGATGGCATCAAACCAGATGTTATCATTGTGGACCCACCACGTAAGGGCTTGACTGAAAGCTTCATCAAAGCCAGCGTCGCCATGCAACCTGAGAAGATTACCTACGTCTCATGTAACCCAGCAACCATGGCGCGTGATATCAAACGCTATCAAGAATTGGGCTATGAATTGAAAAAAGTACAGCCGGTGGATCTTTTTCCGCAAACGCATCATGTAGAGTGTGTGAGTTTATTGGTAAAACGCAGTTAAACATCTCGCTTTTACATTTCAAGGCGAGATGCTTCAAAGCTCCACTGGAGCTTTGAACTCCCACAGACGCATCATGTTGAGGCAGTATCACTTTTGTCCAAACTCGATGTCGATAAGCATATAGACGTTGAAATTGAGCTGGATGAGCTTGATTTGACCAGTGCTGAAAGTAAGGCAACATATGCTCAAATCAAAGAATATGTTTGGAATAAATTTGAATTATAAGTTCCGACATTATATATTGCACAGATAAAAAGGAAATGTGGAATAGAATTACGAGAACATTACAACAAGTCTAAAAAGGAGAAACAAATTATTCCACAGTGTACACCTGAAAAAGAAGAAGCTATCATGGATGCCTTGAGACACTTCAAAATGATTGAATAGAAAAGAATGACAGCATATGACTTTCTGCATTTATGACATTCCTACTTGGTATAGGAACAGCTATTATTCCTTTCTTGCAAGGTATCAATGAGAAAATAGGCTCAATATAAAGATTGATAGGATCATTTTTATATTTAAAGGAGCGTTGAAATGATTGATAAAAGCAATAAAAAATTTTGGGATAAATTTGCTAAGCTATATGCTCCTTTCATGAAAAAAGACAAAGGAGTATATGATAAAGTTTGCGAATACATTCGTCCTCATTTGAATAAAGACATGGAGGTGCTTGAACTTGCTTGTGGCTTAGGACAATTATCGTTTAATCTTTCAAAGCATACGAAAAGTTGGATTGGCACAGATTTTTCCGAACAAATGATTAAGGAAGCTAAAAAGCGTGGGGAATACGAAAATCTTACATTTGAAACAGCCGATGCAGTAGCATTATCCTATTCGCATGAAAAATTTGATTGTGTGTTAATTGCTAATGCACTTCATATTATGCCTAAACCGGATGAGGCGATGAAAGAAATATATAGGGTGTTAAAACCTAATGGGACTTTGTTCGCCCCCACTTTTCTATGGAAAGAGGGAAAACAAAGAAAAATGATAAAAAGTTTGATGTCTATTTTAGGATTTAAGATGTATCAAGAATGGGATAAAAAGGAATTTGAAGATTTTATTAAAGAATATGGATTTTCAGTAGTTGAAATGAAATTGGCACATGGAGGTCTTGCACCGATTGGTGTGATGATTGCTCAAAAAGTGGCTTAACAGATTCTATTCTTATGATTTAAAAAATTTCATCAAAATGGTAACCAAAGGCGATAGAAAAACTATCGTCTCAGAACGTAGACAAACCCTACTAGGAATAGAAAAATTGTCATTTTGTCGGTTGGGTACCACTTAGCGAAAACTCTTAGGAATGCTGTTTTAGCGCTATTCTTAAGAGTTTTTCTCTTTTTCTAGTAAAAGAAAAAGACTGAAGAAAATTGGGCACTGCACCCATAAAATGAGACAAAAGAAAACACTCCTGTTGAAATCTGGTAAACTAGAAACAGGAGTGTTTTGTTATGGTCAAAAAAGCATATTCAGTAGAAACTAAGCTAGCCTGTATCGAAATGAAGAAGGCAGGTAAATCAAATAAAGTTATCATGGACACCCTCGGCATCAAAAATGTTAGTCAGGTCAAGACTTGGTGGCAATGGTATCAGAATGATGAATTGTACCGTTTCCACCAACCTGTGGGGAAACAATATACTTATGGTAAAGGGATGAAACAGTTATCCAAAGTAGAACAGTTACGTTTGCAGGTAGAATTACTAAAAAAGTATCAGAGCTTGGTAAGAGAATCGACAAAGTAAGTCTTATCAAGCTAGTGGAAGAGTATAAGAAAACGTTCCCTGTATCGATTATTTTAGAATGTTTCGGCGTCAAACGCTCAACCTTTTACCGCTGGAAACAGGAGTGTAAGAATTCTCAGAAAAGAGATGAAATAGCAGATAAAATCGAACAACTCTGTATGAAAAATCACTTTATTTACGGCTATCGAACTATTACTCGCTTGCTCAAAAAAGTGTATAAGCTCGTCGTTAATCGCAAGAAAGTCTATCGCATCATGAAGGAAAAGGGCTGCCTTTGCCGTGTTCGTCCCAAGAAGGGACCTAAATTAGGGAAGCCTTACCATGTAACAGACAATAAGCTGGATCGTGATTTCCAGGCAGACAAGCCTATGGAGAAACTTGTCACAGACATCACCTACCTCTATTTTGAAAACTGTAGACTTTATCTATCTTCGATCATGGATCTCTATAATCGTGAAATTGTAGCTTATACCATCTCCGAGTGCCAAGATACGGACTTCGTGCTCGACACACTTAATCAACTTGAGCTACCTCAAGGAGCACTTTTACACAGCGACCAGGGCTCTGTCTACACCTCAAAAGCCTACTATCAGGCTTGTACAGAAAAAGGCATCACCCGCTCCATGTCCCGAAAAGGAACACCAGCAGATAATGCCTGTATCGAATGGTTCCATTCTGTTCTCAAGTCTGAAACCCTTCTATCTCCATAAGTGGAGAAACCTAACTAAAGATAGTATAACAGATATTGTTAAAAATTACATCATATTTTATAATGAAACTAGAATTCAACAGAAATTAAATGACCAGTCTCCTGTAGAGTACAGAAAACTAGTCGCATAAGAGGTTTTTCTCTTGTCCCATTATTGGGGTGCAGTGCCCCTTGGTGACAGGGCTTTTTGTCATATAGTGGGGAAGTATCATAGTGTGAACTAGTCTTTAGTAGCTGAATTTTCAGTTTAGGTAAAATAGAACTTATTGAAATAGTTATGTGGATTATTTCATTACTTCTTTAATCATTTTAAAATCTTTAAATTAAGATTTGGAGAATTTAAATAATATTTGCATTTGAAAATGAAATGATTAATAAAACAGCTTCCGATAAGATATTTGACATTATTAGTTTCGTGCACTACAATAGAAGTTACATACCGCCGGTATGATAGAAAGGGACTATAATGGCAAGGAATAGAAACTCACATGAAACTAGAAAAAAAATACTAGAAGTTTCTAAAAATTTATTTTTAGAAAAAGGATTTGATAATACGTCAATACAAGATATCATAGATGGCTTAGGTGGATTAACAAAAGGTGTTATCTATCATCATTTTGAGTCTAAATATGATATACTTCAAACAATCATTAGCGAAAATAATCAAGAAATTTTAAATTATAATTGGAGAGGAAATACTGGATTAGAAAAGATACAAAATTCTTTGATGGACTCTTTCTCTAATTTTGAACACCAAAGGCTCGTTTACTCTGCCTCAATCATGCTAAGAAGTCCACGTTTGTTAGGGGAGCAGTATCTAGGTCTATTTTCTGATTTTTTACCCGAAATTAGAGAAAAAGTTTACGAAGGAGTTGAAGATGGGTCTATTAAAACAGAATATCCAGAAGAGCTAGCAGATTTAATTGTTTTAACTCTAAATATTTGGATCGGTTTTCAAATTTCCGTTTTTTCATTAGTAGAATTAAAGCGCAAAATGAATTTCATTAAACTTACTTTTGAAGGTCTAGGGGTACAGTTAATTTCTGATGAAATGATGGAGGTGATTTTCAACTTATTCGATCACTTAAAAAAATAGTAAATAAGTCGTCGCACGACATTCTTGTTAATACTCATTTCTATTTATGTATTATCAATTGAATGAATTATCTTACATAATTTATAATTAAAAAATAACATACTTTAAGTGTGTTATTAAAAATCTATTATACATACCTACGGTATGTTTGTTTTTTTGGTATATACATACCGATGGTATGTATAGTGACATTGTCTGAAGAATAAGCTTATTTTTAAATATTTGTCGAGATTAGTCTGAATAGTTTATTCTTTATTTACGCTTTGGAGGAAAGAATCTATGTTGTCGCTTATTAAAATTGAATTAAATAAAGTTTCTAAATCTAAATTATTTTTAGCCTGGTTGTGCACTATATTTATAGTGCTAGGTATAACAGCAATCATTATTATGGGATTAGGTACTGACAATAAACTAGGAGAATTCACTGGACAGGATTCTAATGTTATTAGAATTACTGGTAAATGGGATGGTTGGGCAACTGTAGCTTCATTGTTTTCATCTTTATTTACAAAAGCAGCATTTTTGATTTTCGAATCTTATTTATTATCTGCGATTATTATTGATGAATTCAAACGAAGAACAATTTTTCAGTTGTTTTCTTACCCTATTTCTAAAATAAAGTTACTATGGGGAAAAATTATTTCAGTCATTCTAATAGCATTTATTGCCCATTTTTCTGCACATTTAGTGATTCAATTATTCATTAGATTCATGGCTGTTGTAACTGAATCTAGTTATATCCCTCTAGCTAGTCAATTAATTAACTTAGCTGGAATAACGTTTGCAACAGTACTAATAGGGTTACTACCATTTGTTTTAGGTATGATTAAGCATTCAACAGCTATAACAATGCTTACAGGACTTGGTTTAGCAGCATTACTTTCAAATGTAAGTCCAGGAAGTTTATCTAATAATATTGCTGATAACTTATTCTTTTTGATATTTGCAAGTTTCATAAGTTTAATGATTACTTCATTTTCAATTTATAATATTTCAAGACAAGATATTAGTATCAAGTAGCATAGCTGAATTTAATTGAAGGAATGTGATAATTCCTTGATAATTTCTATAAAAGAAGAGACTGTACAAGTTGGAATTTATGCTTCTGAAGAAAAAGCTCTCACATTGAAAGCTGATATTGAAAGAGAGAAATAGAAATGGGAAATATTGTTGAAATAAAAGATCTTTTTAAAACAATTAATAAGGAAGAAATTTTGAGTGGTATCAACCTTCAAATTGCTGAAGGAGAAATTTATGGTTTTTTAGGACCAAATGGTGCTGGGAAAACAACGTTAATGAAATGCATGTTATCCTTATCAACTATTTCATCAGGTAGTGTTGAAATTTTTGGAAAAGATTTACAAGAACATAGAGAGGAAATTCTAAGCCAGATTGGTAGTATTATTGAAACACCAATTTTTTATGATAATTGCACTGCAAAAGAAATTTTGGTAATTCACGCTCAGTATATGGGGAAAAATATTACTGAATCAGATGTAATAAGAGTCTTAAGAATGGTCGGATTAAAAAATACGACTAAAAAAGTAAAAGAGTTTTCGTTAGGAATGAGACAAAGGCTTGGTTTAGCTCGAGCTTTCTTAACGAAACCTAGATTGTTGATTTTAGATGAGCCAATCAATGGTTTAGATCCTGTAGGAATTCAAGAAGTTCGAAATCTTTTGTTGTCACTTTCTAAGGAATATGGAATTACAATATTAATCTCAAGCCATATTTTGTCGGAAATTTCACAGATAGCTGACAAGATTGGTGTTATCAAAAATGGAGAAATGATTGAGCAGGTCTCTATGAAGGAACTTATGAGAGAGAATATTGATCTAGAAGAATATTTTATGTCACATTTTCTAAATAAAAGTCAAGAATTATGAGGTAGATTAAGGATGAAACAATTGATAAAGAACCATCAGAAGGCTTTTTATGCTTTCATGATATTTAATATACTGGTCCCTTTAACTAATATTGCTTTTGCTTATTCTATTAAAGGTATTATTGATAGTGGTATGTCCCAAAATGAAGAAGCCTTAACTCAAGCGGTACTAATAGGGGCTACTGTTATTTTCATCTATGCAGGACTCAACTTTATATCTCTTCGATTGAAAAATAAACTTGTTAGACAAATCATGTCAAGATACAAAAACAAGGTGTTCCAATCTATTTTAGATAGGGATTATAGAGACTTTTCTAAAGAAAAATCAGGGAAATTTATTTCTGTATTAACCGAAAATATGAAGAAAATTGAGCAAGATTATCTGCATCAGTATTTTAATATTTCAAAAAACCTTTCCTTAATGATTTTTTCACTCCTAGCTATGTTTATAGGTAATTGGTTTTTGACCTTATTAGTAATCATTGCTAGTATTATTCCAATGATGATATCAGGATTTATTGGACAAAAATCAGCCTCTCTACAAAATAGTGCTATGATTGCAGATCAGAAGTATTTAGCTAAGGTTAAAGATATTTTATCAGGATTTCTGGTTATTAAAAGTTTTAATGTGAAAGATGCTATCTGTGAGGATTATAGTCATGAAAGTGAAAAATTTGATGAAATAAATTTTATAAAAAGGAAATTTGATGTTTTAGCTAATGTTATTTCACAGCTTTCAGGGATGATTGTTTTTTTGGTAGCCTTTGGTGGAGGGATGTATCTCGTATTTAATGGCTATACCACAATTGGAAGTGTGACAGCTATTGTTCAACTAGTCAATTTTGTAGTAATGCCACTAAATGAAATTGGTATGGGAATGAGTAAATTCCGTGAAGGTCAGGCAACACTAGATGCATTTGAGGTAAAAGATGTAACCGAACTTCAGACTGGTGAAACGAAAGAATATTTCGATGATGTTATTTCTTTTTCAAATATAGACTTTTCTTACCCTAATACTGAAGAAAAAATTTTTAATCATTTATCTTTGAAGATTCAAAAAGGGGAAAAAATTGCAATTGTAGGAATGTCAGGGAGTGGGAAATCAACTTTGCTCAATCTATTACTGCGTTTTTACGATGTAACAAGTGGGCACATCTCCATTGACAATAAAGATTTGCAAGCTATTTCAGCAGAGAGCCTTTATAACTTAATGACAATTGTTCAACAAGACGTTTATATCTTTGATGATACTTTAAGAGCAAATATTACTCTTAATCAATCCTTCACTGATGAGGAAATAAAGCAAGCTGTACAGCAGTCAGGTTTAGAAAGTTATGTTTTAGAAAATGAATCTGGTCTACAAACTTTATGTGGAGAGAATGGTTCAAATCTATCTGGCGGACAAAAACAAAGACTTAGTATTGCGCGTGCCTTAATTCGAAAAACACCAATCTTATTATTGGATGAGGCTACCTCATCTTTGGATAATCAAGTAACTACTGAAATTGAAAATTCAATCTTGGATATTCAAGATTTGACGGCACTTGTAGTAACCCACAAGTTGAATGAGACCATTTTGAAAAAATACGATAGAATTCTCTTTATGAAAGGTGGCGTCATTGTTGAAGATGGTTCTTTTGGTGACTTGATGGATAGGAGAGGTGAGTTTTATAAGTTGTTTGAGTTGAGTGTGTAATTCTCTTTCGTTCTATAATATAGGAGTATACTAGCACGACATGTTGAAGCGGTATCACTGCTTGTGAGGCCTAGAAAATGTGTAGAAGGAAAAGCCTTGGTGACAGGACTTTTTATGGTAAGTCATTTGATATTTTTATCTGAATCATATTTCTTCTTCATGTTACAATAAATATATACAAAATAGAACGCTTAGAAAAATGGAAAATATAATGGTTAACCAAAGCAAATATGTGTCTAGTGATTTTCCAGAGGCAACGTATCAAGTGGCTTTTGAGAATTTGAAAAAAGAAATTTTAGTCGGGCATCAAGAAATTTCTCAAGGTAAAGTCTCGTCTCTAGTTGATGTGAGAAAGGAATTTGGTCTTGACTTGGTTTCGATATTATCACTATCACCTGTAAATAGAGCTAAGCGGAATTAATAGTAGAATAATAAAGGTAAACATAGCTTTCAAGAAAATCATAGTACTGTCTAAATGAGACATTTCGGAGGTTCTGAGATATGAAATTTCATGAATTTGGTGATAAAAAATCTCCACATATATTATTGATACACGGTGGGGGTAGTTCCTGGTGGAATTATCTTAGGCAAGCTCGTATCTTGTCTCATAAATATTATGTCATTTTACCAACACTCAATGGTCACGGAGAGGAGTATCAAAAGGATTATATATCAACGGAAAATTCGGCACAGGAAATTCTGAACTATGTCCGACAGAACTGCGGTGGGAAATTATTTGCTGTGGGTGGTGTTTCACTTGGTGGTCAAATTGCTATGGAACTTTTGTCCTTAGACAGCGATATAGCTGAGAAGGCCATCATAGATGGAAGTCTCTGTATTCCTCAACCAAGGTTAGCTAAAATCAGCATCTTTCTAGTATCACTATTTGGTAAACTGATGTTTAGTAAATCCTCTTGTAAACTTCAGTTAAGCTTCATGAATAAATTCTATCCCCAATTAGCTTACCCAGACGAGATAAAAAATTATTATATGGAGGATATGCCAAGGACACCTATCAAAACATTAGTGACCATCTATAAAACTTATATGGGGCATTATAAGTTGAAGAGTAGGATTTCAAAAAGTAAAGCACAGGTTCTCTATATTTATGGGGAAAAAGAATTGAACGGTGTTAAAGAATCAGCTAGATTATTTCAGCAGATGCACCCCGACACTATCTTTTATGAAGCAAAGGGCTATAACCACGGCTATTTATCAGCCTACCTACCTCAAGAGTGGATTAAGTTGGTTGTTCCATTTTTGGAGAATAACGATTGATTATACTTTATTAATTTAGAAAGCAGAGTTTCATGGAAGTCAAAAAATATAGTCCCCTCAATTCCTTAAAAAAGATAGCTGAAAACCTATGGATTGTGGATGGGGAAGAAGTACTGATGGATTTCAAATTCTTCAAAGTGCCTTTTTCAACTAGAATGACAGTTATCCGTCTGCAGAATGGTGGTCTTTGGGTGCATTCACCGACTAAGCCTAATGACAATTTACTTTTTGAAATCAAGAAATTGGGTGAGGTAAAACACCTTATTGCACCCAATGTCTTACATTATAGTTATATAGATGAATGGCATCAACTATTTCCTGAAGCAAAAGTTTGGCTAGCTAGTGGTGTTCAAAAGCGTGCCAGAAAATCGGGAATGAGTTTGGATTATGGTCAGGAATTAAGCAAGGCCAATTGGAACGAAGAAATTCTTTTTACAACATTTGAGGGAAGTTTTTATGTAAAAGAGGTTGTTTTTTTCCATAATGAAAGTTCAACTCTGGTTTTAACGGATCTTATTGAAAACATAGAAACTGAGAAATTATCGCTTTTTGAAAAGCTACTTTTTAAAATAGGTGATAATCACCATCCAAATGGTAAAACACCAAGAGATTTAAGAATGACTTTCTTATTTGGTAAAAAACAAGCTCTGAAGAGCTATCACAAAATAAAGAAATGGGAACCTAAGAATATTATTATTTCTCATGGACCGTGTATTATTGGTCAAGCAAAAGAGATGTTAAAGCAAGCGTTCTTCTGGCTAGAAAAATAGGGTTATGTGGTTAAGGGAACTTGTCGAAAGACAAATACGAATACTTCGACCTCTGTATTTAAAAGTTTCATTCATTCGCCGCACGCAAAATAACACCCCACAAGTTACAACTTGTGGGGCATTTTCTTTTATTAGTTTTTCTCTTACAAAATTACGTCTGTTTTTTCAACTTTGTAAAGGGCTATTCCCATGATTATGGTCAAGACAAGAAGAATTAAAACAGCAGGGGTCCAAGAGTTAAAGAGTTGTTGGCTTGAACCGAACAAGACTGGACCAAGGGCTGCAAAGATATAGCCTCCGGTTTGGGCTAAACCTGATAGTTGGGCTGTTTTTTCAGGCGTGCTAGCCTTCATTGAAAAGGAAACCATCATGTAAGGGAATAGGACACTAGCAGAACTTCCGGTTAAGAGGTTAAGGACTAACCAATACACAAAGCTGTCTGTATTGACTAGAAGCATGGCAACTCCGATGAGTCCTACTAGGACGGTAGCCACTAGCATCAAATGGCGGTTACGATCAGAAAGTTTAGTGATTAGGCTAGGAACAATCATAGAGAATGGAATACTCGTCAGTGTGAAAACGGAAGCTAGAATTCCGGCATTAGCCTCGCCGACACCGGCTTGAGTGGCCATGGTTGGAAGCCAAGTGATAGTGGTATAGAAGAAGAGTGATTGTAATCCACCGAAAATCATGATAGCCCAGACCTTGCCACTCTTATACCAACTGCCTGAATTTTCGCTGGTAGAAGTTTCTTGTTCTAAGTAATGATTGTGATGGACATTAGGAAGCCAAACTACAAGAGCCAGGGCACAGACTGTTGTCAATACCCAGACTAAGCCTTGCCATGAGGTTGCCTTAGTGATTGGAACGGCTACCGATGAAGCCACAGCTGTGGACAAGCCCATGGCTGTAATATAGAGTGTGGTTAAGAATCCTAACTGATTTGGCTCATTAGCCTGAATTAGGCTTGGGAGAAGGACGTTGATAAAGGCAATTCCAGCTCCGACTAAAAGCGTTCCCACATAAAGAAGAGGGAGATTGACAGTACGTAAAGCAGAACCAAGTGTCATCACAATTAAAACACCGAGGAAGAGTCTTTCAATACCAAAGCGTTTGGCCCAGCTAGCCGCAAAAGGTGAGAATATCGCAAAGGTCAAGAGAGGGAGACTTGTCAAGAGACCGAGAGAACTGACCTCAACACCTAGACCAGAAGCAATGTCTGATAAGACCGTAGACAAGGTTGTGAACGGGGCCCGCAAAACGATCCCTAGAAGAAGGATTCCAGGGATTAGAAAATGTGAATGTTTCTGTTTCATAAACTATCTCCATGTTTAATAAGGGTATTTAAATTTATAGGTATATGACACTAATGCATCACTTCCATCTTACCATAAATGATGGGGATAATGAAAGCGGTTACGTTGGATTGTCAGGAAAGAATTTTTAGTTTTAAAATCCTATTCTGCTGATTATCAAATAGCATAATCTGATTTTTAAAAGACCGAACATGTAGTCCAGTCTCTTTTCAATGTTTTCTTAAATTTCATACCCCATAAGGAGTCCGCCTTCTTCAGCATAAAAGCTACAGAGTCCAGAAGTAGGAAGGACTTCGATGCTTGCATGGGCAAATTTTTCACGAACCAATTCAGAGAATTGCTCGATAAATTTTTCATTGTTGCGGTGGGCAATGGTAATGTGGCCTCCAGCATAACCAGCCTTGAGGAGTTCATCAAAAGCAGCTTTGATAGCTTTCTTTTGACCACGCGCCTTTTGTAGTAGCTCAAGCGTTCCTGTTTTGCTAGCTTCTCCAACCATACGGATATTGAGGAGTCCAACAACGGTGCCAACTAGTTTACTTAGACGACCATTCTTCACCAAATTATCGACCTTTGCCAAGACAAAGAGCAACTTAGTCTTGGCTTGATAAGCTGTGATGCCATCAACGACTTGGTCAAAATCAAGGCCTTCAGCGACTAAGTGATTGAGTTTACGAACGATAAGGTCGACCTCGCCACCAGCTGACAGGCTATCAATCACGTGAATCTTAGTATCAGGATGCTCTTCCAGATAAATTTTCTTAGCGATTTCAGCACTATTGTAGCTACCAGAAAGGGTTCCAGTGATCGTCACGACGACGATATTGTCCGCTCCTTCAAAGGATTTCATATAATCATCAGGACTCGGACAGGCAGACTTAGAAGCAGTCGTAGTCGCATACATTTCCTCCATCATTTGATCAATATTGAGTTGGGCATCATCCCTGTAAATGGTCTCGCCCACTTGGATAGTCAAAGGAACACTGACAAACTCCGTATCTGGTGCCAGATTGTCCAAAGAACGGTAGTCACAGCCTGAATCCGCAATAATTTTCCATTTCATAGGTTACACCTCATATCTGCATAATGTACATTGACAAGTTATTAGTCTTCTTTTACAATTTTATCATGAAGTGCATTGCTATCAAAGCAGATCTCATCAGGTGTGACAGATAGAAAGTGAATGTTATGGCAGAAAGAAAAATCTCAGAGAAATCCTTGGAAAATCTCAAACGATTTAACCAAGAAAACAAAGCAATTACACGAGAATCCATTGAAATTTCTCTCCTGCAATTGTTGGAGAAAAAAGACTTTAAAAAGATTACCATATCGGAACTGGTTGAGCGTGCGGGTGTATCTCGTGCTGCCTTTTATCGCAATTATGGTTCTAAGGAAGAGATTTTGAAATCTATTTTTGAGTCTAGCATTGCAAAGATTACTAAGTCCTTGGACGGCTATAATCTCAAGACTGATCTCTATCAGGTCTGGGTTTATCTCCTTAAGGAAGTCAAAAAAGAAGCCAAAATCATCAGTCTTGCCATTGATTATAATTTTGAGCAGGTATTGACCAAGGCAGTTTATGATTTTTTGGAAAAACGAAATGGTAGCTCATCAAATGGTGCCGGTAGCTACCTCAATTCCTTCTGGAGCTCGGCTATTGTTTCAGTGATTTCCAAATGGGTCAAGGATGGCATGAAGACCCCAGCGGAAAAGATTGCCAAACTTGGTCTCCCGCTTTTTCCACAAAAGAAGAAGTAGTAATCCCCTTGCTACTACAACTAATTGGAGGTTCAGTATGCCAATGTATGAATTTTGTGCAGAGAATGTGACTTATTTAGAAAAAGCTTTTCAAGCCGGTGCTCAACGCGTGGAGTTGTGTGATAATCTGGCTGTTGGAGGCACGACACCTTCTTATGGTGTTATAAAGGCGGCTGTTGAGTTGGCCAAGGATTATAAGGCTAAGGTGATAGTGATGATTCGTCCACGAGGGGGCGACTTTGTCTATAGCCAGCAGGAATTAGCTATCATGCTAGAAGATATCAAGTGTGCGCGTGAATTGGGTGTTGATGGTGTTGTGTTAGGCGCTTTAACCTCAGAAAACCAACTCGATACAGAAGCTCTAAAGACCTTGCTGGATGCCAGTCGAGGCTTAGAGGTTACCATGCATATGGCCTTTGATCAGATTCCTAAAGCAGATCAACCTAGTGCAATCCAGTGGCTTAAGGACCACGGTGTGACGCGTCTGCTCACCCGTGCTGGGACTCCCGAGACTGATTTAGAATCCCGCTTGAAATCTTATGCAGAATTGGTTGGGCTAGCAGAAGGTCAGTTGGAGATTTTAGCCGGTGGTGGTATCTCAGTGGCTAATCGTGACCAGTTTCTTGCCATTCCTGGTCTCGAACAAGTTCATGGAACACGTATCGTCTTTTAGTTTTTAAAGGGATTAGCTTATCGGGTCGGTCCCTTTTAGCTTTCTTGTGGACTGAAAAAGTCACTTTGCTTTTCTAGTCATTCTTTGGTAAGCTATTACTATAGCATTAAAAAATTGGGGGATGTATGTTAGATAATTTGTTAAAAAAGAACCCTATCTTGGGTGTCATTATTTATCCGTTATTAGGGCTAGGAGCTATTTGGCTTGGTCACTATTACTCACAGAGCCTTTCACTATTGGAAAAAACGGGTGGTCAGCTTAAGGTTAATACTTTTGTTTACATTGCCTATCAATTAGGTGGAATCAAACTTGTCATGGGCTTCTTTATTCTTTTAGCGCTTTTCTTTTTCTATCTGGGCTATACTTACTTTAAAAAACTTGGCAATAGTCAGAAATAAGGACCATGATTATACTACGACTGCAGCTGCTTGTTTGCAGTTTTTTTCTTTTCTAACCGGTCAACCAGAATCCCTAATTTATGCTAAAATGAAATTATTACGCTTCAAAAAGGAGATGAGATGAAAGCAGAAGAATGGTTAACCTATTTTATAAAGATTTATGGACGTCGCCCAAAGATGACAGA
The DNA here is from genome assembly GCF_052384325.1 of Streptococcus sp. cx1. Lineage (NCBI taxonomy): Bacteria > Bacillati > Bacillota > Bacilli > Lactobacillales > Streptococcaceae > Streptococcus > Streptococcus sp. cx1. The sequence goes on from NZ_JBQSUN010000001.1 coordinate 304,120, forward strand.
GGTCGACGAGGCGATACAAAATGGTAGTCTCTTAGCCAATCGAGCAGAGGTAGAGAGCTTATTGTTAGCATCTAAGAAGAGCTTTTGGCAAACCTTAAGTCAGTATGTTGTGACTCATAAGGTCGCAGCGTCAGTTCTTGCAGTTTCTTGTATGACGCTTCTTGGTGGTGGTGCCATTTTTGCTTGGCATTCCCTTCATTCACAAGCTCAACAAACGTCATCCCTTGCGGTCTCTTCGTCAAGCAGTCAGACTGGTCAAACGTCTTCCTCAGACAAGTCTAAACAATCGAGTTCCAGAGCTTCTGAGTCGTCTTCAAACTCTAGTTCTCAAAGTCAGAATGCCTCATCAGAAGCCAAAACGCCTGCCATGAATGTGGATGCTATTCGAAATGGTGATTTTTCAAGCATCGAAGGTGACTGGGTTTCTGACGGTGGTCATGTTGTGACCATTACCAAGTCAGGGCTCACAAAGTCTGAAGAGACAGGTAGTTCTGATGGCAAGACTGTCGTTAAAGATTTCAACGGTCAGCCTATGTTTTATTTTGCGGACAATGGTCCAGGGCATGGGGTCAATCCTTTTGTGCCTGTGCCAGCCAATCAAGCAGCACCGTCTCCGGACAATTCTGTCAAAGACACAGATCGTTTGGTTCAAATTCCAGAGTCTTCTGGGCCGGGGGTGGTTTACACGTCTTATTACAGAGTGAAAAGCAAGAGCCAGTCCAGCCAGACTAGCCCAACCAATACGACAGCCCTTTGGAATAGTGACAAGGCTGCCAAGCTCGCAAGTTACATGGTGGAGTTTGGGCACAAGATGAATCAAGAAAGTTATAGAAGGCTAACACCTAACGGAAGTGATGATTTCTTTGGTGCCATGTCTTTTGCTAAAAATAACCGCATTATTGTAGGTGAAAAGACAGAACAAAATGCCCCAATGACCAACCAACAAAAGGTAGACGTTGCCTTTTCTGACGATGGTACAGGGACAGCCGACTATATCATTTTAGACAGCTACGGGTATTCAGGTTCCGCCATGATTCTCTACCATTTCACCATCCATAAAGGTCAACCAGTGGTCCTAGTTTCCATGCAAAATCAGGGGAATCCTGAAAACATGTATTACATGTACCCTACCAATAATAAGGACATCCAAGAAGCCTTTGCCAATATTGTGAATGACAAGTAAAGGTTTTGGAGAATAGTAAAAGCTTTTGTCCTCAATCTAAAGCCTTAGCAACAAGGCTATTTCTTGTGGATAAGTATCCTGAGAATAAGTAGCTGTCAAAATCTGGTATAATGAAGCCAAGGAGGCGCCTATGAAACATCTAAAAAAACAGACGCTAATTCTTTTATCTATCTCTAGCTTGCTACTTGTCGGTTTAGCAGTTTTTGCACATCTCCACAAAAAAGAGGAGCAAGCAAATTACTCCAATCTTAATAGTAATGCTAGTATTAGTGAGGTGCGAGCCATACTCTCGAAACATTTGAACGAGGAGAGTGTGGATAACTTTATCAATCTCGTCACTGATTATAATGACACCGTGGGTTCTGTAGGTCTTTCTGGGAGTTTTGCGCCATTTACCAAAACAGACTATGATGTGGAAAAAATCAGTAGCCTGTGGACAGCCAAGCATGGTGACTTTATCGGTACCAACTGCCGTATCAACACCTACACGCTACTGAAAGGCAAAATCAAGATTCCTCAAGTCAAAAGTGATACTGAGCTCCTTTTCCAAGACAAGGACGCCATTGACAAGGGCAAGCTCTTTAATGCCAAGGACCAGGCAAACTTTGACATCCTTTTTTCAAGGGTCAAGACTGAAGCTACCCAAGATGTCAAGGTTCACGCCAAGCATATGGAGGATTACTATAAGCAGTTCACCTTTGATGACAAGGCACGCATGCTGTCGGTTGTTGTCCACGATAATTTGGATGGCGATTCCCTTTTTGTCGGTCACGTCGGTGTCTTGGTACCTACGACGGATGGCTACTTATTTGTTGAAAAATTGACCTTTGAAGAGCCTTACCAAGCCATAAAATTTGCCAGCAAGAAAGACTGTTACAAGTATCTCACAACCAAGTACAAGGACTATACCGGACCAGGTCTAGCCAAACCCTTTATCATGGACAATGACAAATGGGTGGATATGGACTAGCTCAGCGTGAGAAGAAGGTTTTTTATAGGCAAGAAAAGGAAGCAAGATATGAAAAGAAAAGAAGCCTTGTCGTTTTATCTGGCGGGGACCTTTGGACAGATTTTACTGGTCAGTCTCCTTGTTTGGTTGCTAAGAGTAGGAGGAGTTAGGGTTGATTATGGAACTCCAATTGGTCTCTTTACCCTTATCTTAGGTGGCTTGTCATCAGCCATTTGGGGAGGCTATGTTAGCATCCGCTATCATCACTCTAGTTTTAAACAACTTGTCAGAGATTTTTTCCAAGTCAAACAGCCTCTTAGTAACTATTTCTTAGTCCTCATTTTTCTAGGTTTGGATTTTTTACCACTAGTCTTGAGTGGAGGGATGATTATTCAGGCTTGGTATCTCCCCATTATCTTATTTTGCAAAGCCCTTGTCTTTGGTGGTATCGAAGAAATCGGTTGGCGCTATTTTTTCCAGCCTGCTTTGCAAGAAAAGTTGACCTATCTAGTGTCCACGCTCTTTACATTTTTGGCTTGGTCACTATGGCATATCCTTTATTTTTACATTGATGGGTCTCTGGCCACGATTCATTTATTGCCTTTCTTGCTAGGCTTATTAAGCAATTGTTTCATCTTATCCGCCATTTATACAAACACCAGAAGTCTTTGGCTTTGTGTGATGACCCATGCATTAATCAATGCTTTATCGCAACTGTCATCAGCGGAGAGCCTTTGGTTGTCCCTTGTGATTAAGGTGTTGATAATTCTTCTTGCCATGAAAATTGCAAGTAGCAGTATGGAGAAAGTGAAAACCTAAGCTGGCTTGATTTTCATTGCTTCAGTTAGTTATAATTCCCAAGAGTAGTTCAATGACTGCTCTTTTTTTCCACTCAAATGACCTTGCCCATCTTTTTGAGGCATGTTATACTAGAAGAGTATTGTCAAAATTTTCTGACATTACAGGTGGAAAGGAGGTGCTAATGCCTTTTAAAAAAACAAAACACCTTGTTTTTTCCCGCTACCTAAGCCTGCTCTGTTTGCTTCTACTTTTACTAGTAGCGTCAGTTTTTGTAGCAGTGTCTTTAGGGGCGGTCACTATAGATATAGGTGATACCTATGGTGTCATCTTCAGTAAATTGGGGCTTCCGATTGCCAGTCATAGCATTGCCAAGCCACTTGAAGCTATTATCTGGAATATGCGAGTTCCTAGGGTTCTCCTGGGGTTAATAGTTGGTGCAGGCCTTTCCATGTCTGGGAGTGTCATGCAGTCAACCGTTAATAATCCGATTGCTGAGCCCTATATTTTGGGAATCTCGGCAGGAGCAACGTTTGGAGCAACCTTGGCCATCATTTTAGGCCTTAAAGCTGTGGTAGGCTTGGGTGCCTTTGTGGGGGCTATCCTAGCGACGGTTCTTGTCCTAATTATTGCCTCTATGCAGGGGAGAGTAACCACATCTGGCTTGATTTTATCTGGAACAGTTGTTAATGCCCTCTTTATTGCCTTTGCCAATTTTATAATCTCTATTGGAGCGACAGCGGACAGTGTTATGACCATTAAGTTTTGGACCATGGGTTCATTGACAGGAACATCTTGGTCAGATTTGATGCTTCCAGCAGTAGTGGTTGGTTTGGCCTTTCTCTTTTTCTCAACTCAGTATCGTGTCTTCAATGCCATGATGATGGGAGATGAAGCAGCTTTGACTTTAGGAATCCCACTTAAACTCTATTGGTATCTTTATATCGCCATCGTTGCGATCATAACGGCAGTCTTGGTTGCTAGTTGTGGTATTATTGGCTTTGTGGGCTTGATTACCCCTCATATTGCCAGAAGTTTAGTCGGGACTAATTATCGTAAGCTTTTTCCAGTGGCAACTCTCTTAGGTTCCTTATTTGTGGTTTGGGCAGATGTTTTGGCTAGAATCCTCGTCAAAAATGCGGAGTTACCTATCGGTATCTTTACAGCCTTGGTTGGCGCACCTTTCTTTATTTATATTGTGACTAAAAATCGCAGGAAGGTGGTTTAGACTTATGGATGTAAAGTGTAAGGATATTCATTATTCGATTGGAGAGAAAAAAATCCTAAATGGAGTCTCCCTAAAGGTCGAAGGCGGACAATTCCAGACCATACTAGGACCAAATGGGAGTGGGAAATCAACCTTGCTAAAAACCATTTATCGCCAGTTGAAACCAGATAGCGGTCAGATTTTACTTGATGGAAAAAGCCTAGATCAGGTAAGCCTAAAGGAAACTGCAAAAGAAATGGCCGTTGTGACACAGTTTAACACCCTTCAATTTGATTGCACGGTGGAAGAAATTGTCATGCTTGGCCGAACGCCCCATCTTTCCTTTCTACAAAAAGAATCGGAGCGGGACCACTTGCTCGTCCAGGATGCCCTAGACAAGGTTGGCATGTCTGAAAAGAAGACACGCTATTATTCGTCCTTATCAGGTGGCGAAAAACAAAGAGTTATCCTAGCGCGTGCTTTGGCTCAGGAACCCAAACTTCTTTTATTGGATGAGCCTACCAACCATTTGGATATTAAGTATCAGTTGGAGATGTTGGCCTTGGTCAAGGAACTCGGCATTAATGTTCTCGCAGTTCTCCACGATATTCAATTGGCCTGTCGTTTTTCAGATTATATTTACTTAATGAAAGGGGGTGAGATTGTTGCCCAAGGTGTCCCAAGGGATGCCGTAACCCCACAATCCTTGCAGGCGGTTTATGATGTTCAGAGTCGTATTGCCTGGACGGATGACCAGCAGGCAATGATTCAGTATTTATAAGCCTAGGAAAGGAAGGCCTTATGAACAAGAAAACTTTTGGTATCGCATTAATCGCTGCAGCAGTCCTCACATTGACAGCATGCAGTTCTACATATAAAAACAGCACATCATCGTCATCAGCAGCAAAAGAAACGGTGAAAAAGACCAATTCAGAAACCCAGTATCCTTTGACCGTCAAAACTTATGACGACAAAGGAACAGAGTTAGATCAAGTCTTCAAAAAGGCACCAGAAAAGGTTATCACAAACAACCTTTCATCAACGGAAATCTTGATTGAGCTTGGTTTGAAAGACAAAATTGTCGGTATGCTTAATCCTGACAATGAAGTAACCGATAAATATAAGGAAGACATTGCCTCAATCCAACATATCGGTGATAAGAAGACCATCTCTCAAGAAGCCATCTTGGCTTACGGACCTGATGCCCTTATTGGTCGTAACATGATGTTCTCAGACAAGTCCATGGGAACCATCAGCACGTGGAACAGCAATGATATTCCTGTTTATACGCAAAAAGCCTCTGTTTCAACAACGAAACAAGATTTGAATAATATCATCGAAGATGTTAAAAATATTGGTGACATTTTCAACGTTCAAGACAAGGCAGACAAGTATGCAGGACAACTCCAAAAGCGTATCGACGCCGTTAAAAAGAAAAACAAGTCTTCTGATAAAGACTTGAAGAAGGCTCTGATCATGTGTGCCTACAACGATGAGACCTTTGGAACTTACAAATCTGCCCTTCAAGAAAGTATGCTTAATCAGCTTGGCTATACCAATGTTGCGACAGGAACATCAGATTTGACTCTGGAAAATCTCGTGTCTATGGAACCAGAATTGATTATCTATGTAACTAGTGACCGTAATAAAGCCATGGACAAGGATGCTACAGACAAGATGGAAAAGAACGCTGTTCTTGAAAATGTACCAGCCGTTAAAAACAAGAAAATCATGACTATTTCTTATGATGAGCTTATGGATTACGGTCCATCTGTGATTGATTCTCTTGAGAAGGTTAATGACTTTGTTAATAAATAAAGACTTTGTCTGCCATGGCATTCGAGTGACGATTGCCCTTCCTGAGTCTTATGATGCTACTAAGACTTATCCAGCTGTTTTTCTGAACGATGGACAACTGGATTATCTGGGAAAACTAGCGGATTCTGTTATCCTGATAGGCCTTGAGCCCAAGAATCGCTTGGATGATTTTACACCTTGGTATGCTCAGGCTTTGAGACCTGGAAGTCCTGATTTTGGTGGCAAGCTAGCCAGCTATCATGACCAACTATTTGGCCATATTTTAAATAGCATCCAAGAGGAGTTTCGATTGGATGACAGTCGCATGGCTTACGGAGGCTACTCGCTGGGTGGTTTGGCTGCTATCCACAGTCTTTATAGCAGTGATAAGATGCCTTTTATCTTTTCTATTTGTGGATCCTTTTGGTATCCAGATTTTGTAGATTACTGCCAATCCCATCAACTTCTTAATAAGTCTTGCTCGGTCTATTTACGTAACGGTTTGACTGAAGGGGCTAATCATAAGAATAGACTGGCCAAGGCTCCTAGCTTTGCCAAAGAAGTACATGAACGCATCAAAAAACAGTGCTTGTCCACTTATTCAGCATTTGACCCCTACGGTCATCATGATAATCTCCAAGAAAGATATGATGCTTTTTCGGATTGGTTGATTGAAGAGTGGAAACTCTGAAATGCTGCTATTGGTGATTGAGTAGGAAAGAGAGAAGAAAAGTAGTGAAGAAGATTCCGACGATGGAATCTCTTCACTACTTTTTGTTATGCTCGAAAACTACCATCACAGTTGATGCTTCCGAAAAGTTTTTAGACATGAATCAAAAAACGCCTTAACTCCGTATATTAAAAGTAATTTACTTACCTTTGACTTATATCCTAACTTCAAAAAGGACAAGACTATTATTGTTGTTGATGCAGTAACTTATATCATTTAAAACTTTTTTGTTGGAGAAGTAGAAGGGGAAAAACTATACTTTGGTGCCTGAGAATACTTCGATATGGTTCCCTAGTATTTTTATATCTACTGGAAGATTATCCGATTTGTCTCCATCAACATCTGACTCTAACTCAACCTCTGAAGAAATCCTAATATTACGCGCTTTGATATATTCGATATTATCGTTACCTACTAGATCCCCTTTTAACAAATCTGGGATAGTCGATAATTTAGAAATGATGGATGCATCTTTTAAAATCAAGATATTTCCATATCCATCTGTATTTTCATCAAATAGTTTTTTGTCTGCATAGTAATTAGATAGAAGAACTAAGACCTGACTAGCTTCACCTTCATAATTGCCATTTTCGCTTTCAATACGAATATTAAATACATCGTCTTCCACAACGGACTTCATCGTATTGATTGCATATGCAAAGATACCGTACTTTGTTTTATCTTCAATATCAACGTTATGAATAGCTTCTGGTAAAGATCCAACACTAAAAATATAGCCAAAATAATTTTGATTAGCTTTTCCAACATCAATGGTTTTAGTAAAATTGAAATCAAGTTCTTCAATCGCTTGATCAATATTTTGTTTGATTTCTAATAGCTTAGTGATTAAATTACCAGTTCCACCAGGAATAATCCCAAGTTTTGGAATGTGATTTTTTTCAGCAATCCCTGAAATAACCTCATTTACAGTACCGTCTCCACCAAAAACAATTACTGCATCATATTTTTCTTTAGAGGCTTTTTCAGCAAATTGAGTTGCATCTTTGGCTTTTTGCGTAATCTTAGTTTCAACATAATCAAAATACTCTTTAGCCTTATTCTCCAAGATCTCTTTATAATCTAATGCTGTTTCTCCTCCAGAAGTTGGATTAATAATTATCATTACTTTTTTCATTGCTATTTTCTCCTATGGACTACTAGTGACAATACTTTTCAACGGTTTCTTATGCTTATCAAATTAATATCTCACATTACTTGTTGTTATTTGGGGATTCTTTTTACTTATCCTTTTCTATTTGTTGAAGATCATCATCGTTTTTATATTGAATGATGTAGTCGACTAATTCTTTTTCAGTTAATCTATCATTTGTTAATTGTGAAACCTGAATCGAGATATTTTTCAAACCATATTCATTTTGTTTGTTAATGATACCTTGTAACTCAGCTTCTGAAAGATATTTACCTGAAATGGTTAGCTTTAGTGTATTATTTTCTTTACTATATTTCTTTTTCAAAATAGTATGGTTTTCAAATTGATCAGATAGATAATTATTGATAGACTCATTGATTAGCGTATCTCTAACTAAGGTAGTTGCAGAAGCTAAACTTGGAATAATAAGAACAAGCGAGACTAGAATTAATATTTTTCGCATTTTAGAGGCTTCACGATTATGTTTAACATAAGGATTATTAACCATCATCACATTAGTGCCAATATATGTAGCAATCATAATAAAACTGCAGTTAATGGAGAACAAATATGACGCCCCTATCATATACTCAAGATTTCCTGTGGCAATAGAATACCCCACGGTACAAACAGGTGGCATAAGAGCAGTTGCAATGGCGACACCAGGAACAATGTTATTAGCTTCTTTCTTTCGTGCTCCAATAATGCCGGCTAATCCACCGACGAATGCTATTACAACGTCCCAAATTGTGGGCGAAGTTCTAGCAATAATTTCCGTACTTGCATAAGAAATGGGCGAAATTAAAAAATAAAGTGTAGAGGCTAAGAGGCTTACTGCAACTTGAATAAAAAGAACTTTAAACGATTTTTTGAGAAGTTTTGTATCTAATATTGCTAACGCAAAACCTACTCCAAGGATAGGTGTCATCAATGGAGAAATCAACATTGCCCCTATAATTGTTGGAATAGAATTCATATTCAAACCAATAGATGCAATCAATATCGCACACAATAAAGTGGTTAAGTCACTTTTTGATAAATCTAAATCCTCATAGATTTTGTCCCTAAATTCTATGAGAGAATAAAGTTTACCATCCTTCAAAACTTTTTCCATAACAGTACTCCCTCTTTGTTAGTATAGTCAACTTTTTAAGCTCACTCTTTGACGACGTATCTAAATCATTGGTCATTATTATTGTAACTTCTTTACGTGGGCGTGTTTTATATTCTACATTCAATTTGTAATCAATTCACTACTCCATATTAATTTTAAACTCCTACTGAAAGTGATGCAGTGTTTGGTGTATTATTTATACTATTTTGTTAGATACTTACGATTTAAAGAAAACCGTGTAAGGGTTTACATGTCTCAATTATACATTTTATTTTTACTTTCGTCACTCGAACGTCTTAGGGCTATTTTCTTTTGTGGCTAAAATGCTAATCAATCATATGAATGTAGCAGTTTAATCAAACTTTTAATTCATAAATCAATCCATTTAGAGGAAGTCCTAATAATAGTAGAAGTATGTGTAGACTTTTAACAAAAAAATGAGATAAGAGAAATTGTAAAACCATACAAGCGATTGCAAAATCCCAGGATGGTTTTCATGTCTATTTTTGTGTAAGCGCAAACATTTTCATTGACTTATCAATTTGATTAACATATACTGTTATTAACAGGTATATACTAACATTAATCTTATGATTGTTAAGATTAATATAAAAAATGTTTTAGCTAAAATGTAACTCTTTAGATGGTTTGATTTTCCAAACAATCTAACTTTCCTCTATTTAGAAAGGGGGAGACATTATGCTTTGGGCTATTATTGTCGGAGGCTTTATAGGTTTTATTGCTGGTGGAATCACTAAAAAGGGAGGTTCCATGGGAATAATTGCCAATATCTTTGCAGGTTTAATTGGTTCATCTGTTGGACAGTCACTCTTCGGTTCTTGGGGACCTAGACTAGCTGGAATGGCCTTAATTCCATCAATTTTAGGGGCAGTTATTGTTGTTGCAGTAGTATCATTTTTCTTAGGAAAAAAAGAATAATTTTCAATATTTCGATAGGAAGACTCCAATCAACTAGCAAACTTAGTGCTGATAAATTTAAAAAGTGGTAAACATGGACTAGCTAATGGTTTATCAGCAAATAAAGATAACGTTAGTGAGGGTGTTCAAGCTGTTTATGACTCGACTTCAACACAAAAGCTATAATTTAACTTATCTTGTTATACTTAAAAATTTGAATGTATTATTGAAGAGCGTTCATATTTAACAATCTTTATGTCCAAAGGAGGATAAAATTATGTCAGTAGAAGAAAAACTCAACCAAGCTAAAGGCGCATTTAAAGAAGGTGTCGGAAAATTAACTGGTGATAAAAAAACAGAAAAAGAGGGTGCTGCTGAAAAAGCAGTCTCAAAAGTGAAAGAAGTTGCCGAAGATGCCAAAGATGCTGTTGAAGGCGCTATCGAAGGTGTGAAAAATATGATTAAAAAGGACGATAAATAATTAAATAGCCAATTGATTTTTCACATAAAAGCTACAAAAGCTACTCTACAAAAAAATAGAGTTGTCATATTCTACTCCTAATTACTCACTTATAAGATTACTTTCAAAATAACTACAAATCGATATTCTTATAATATTATTCAGTTGAAAAATCAACTTTCTTTAGATTAATTCAAATTCCTTTTTAACTCCATATACATATTCTTTCTAATAGTAAAAGCACTCTAATTTCTATAGTTTTATCCAAGCTATAGACGCTAGAGTGTTTTTTATAACATTTTGAAGAATTATTTAATGATTGGGGGAGATTTGTATTTTTCTAGTTTTTATACAAATCAGCAAAATATAAGTGCTAACATCATCCCGATTAGAGAATGGCAAACGCTTGCATTACTTGTGAATGTTTTCACTACCAAAACATCACATTTTCAGTGAATTACTTGATTTTCATAAGTATTAGTTTTATAATCAAAGTATAGAAAACGCTTTCAAAAACATCTCCGAGTTTTTGTCCTACTTGAAGTGGTTCGGCTAACAGCCGACTTCCATTCTAGAAAGGAGTATTGTTTTGAGTCAATGTGATATTCTCATTATAGGGGCAGGTCCTGGTGGTTATGTTGCTGCTGAAGAAGCTGCCCGTTTAGGTAAAAAGGTAACTGTCATTGAGAAAAACTCCATAGGTGGCACCTGTTTGAACGTTGGATGTATCCCATCCAAAGCCTATCTTGAACATGCCCATTGGCTATTAGCTGCTAAAGAAGCCTCTCAGTATGGAGTGACAGTTTTAAAAGATAATCTTGATTTTCAAAAACTTGTTGCTCGCAAAGATCAAGTCGTAGCAACACTACAGTCTGGTATTCAATCAAGTTTTAAACAATTAGGTATCACCTATATTGAAGGTGAGGCAGCTTATATTTCTGATAAAACCTTCCAAGTTAATGGTGAAAGAGTCTCAGGTAAGTCTGTTATTTTGGCGACGGGGAGTCATCCATTTATTCCTCCTATTCCTGGTATTAACGATGTTAACTATTTGACAACAGATAGCTTTTTCAACTTAAAGGAACTTCCTCAACGTTTGGTTATCATTGGTGGAGGTATTATTTCCGTTGAGTTAGCTTTTGCCATGGCTCCACTTGGTGTGGATGTGACAGTGATAGAGGTTGCACCAACAATTTTAGCAACTGAAGATGACGAAGCACGTTCCATTATTAGAGAAAAGATGGAACAACTTGGAATTACCATTCTGGAGGGAGTTAGCATAGATAGGGTTAAAGAAAATGCTGTAATTTTAGCAGATGGGAAGTCCTACTCTTATGATAACTTGCTTGTAGCAACTGGGCGTAAGCCAAATATTGAGTTAGCCCAAATGATGGGTTTGGAGTTGACCGAAAAAGGCTTTATTAAGGTAGATAGTTATTACGAGTCATCTCAATCAGGTGTTTATGCGATTGGGGATTTGATTCCTGGATATATGTTAGCTCATGTTGCTAGTAGCGAGGGAATCAAAGCTGTTCGAGCCATTTGTCGTCAGGCTGAGGAACCGGTTGATAATTCAAGTGTTCCACGGTCGCTCTTTACAACGCCGGAGATTGCTTCTTTTGGCTTGTCAGAAGAGGAGGCGGTACAACAAGGATATGATTTATCAGTTGGTCAACTTCCTTATGTTTATAATGGTCGAGCCATTGCGTCTAATTCAGCAAAGGGTTTTGTTAAAATTGTCTCTGAAAAACGCTATCACCTACTATTAGGTGCCGTTATCGTTGGCCCACATGCAACTGATATTTTACAATCCTTGATTGTCTTGAAAGATGCTGAAGGAACACTTGATCAGCTTGATAAGACAATTTTTGCACATCCAACAATTTCTGAGTTGGTTCAGGAAGTTGCAAGACTGATTTTAAGGTCCTAAGGTCGATGGATAGGTTTAGCACAGCCATTCTCATTTTTTCAAATCTATATATATGTCAATAATATTTGTTTTTTATAAAGCTCTCTATAGAAGGAGGAAACAATATGACACATTATCAAGAATTGCCACAAGCCCTAATGAAAGAAAAACATCAGGGACAAACCTTAACCAAGGAAGAAGTTAAGGTTCAAACTGCCCATGATCTTGGTGTGGAAAATGTTTCAAAAGAAGAGGCTAAATCCATGTATAAGACTATGTGGGATATTCGAAATTTTGAAGAAAATGCACGACATTTCTTTTCACTCGGTCAAATTCCAGGATTTGTTCACCTTTACTCAGGTGAGGAAGCTATTGCGACTGGGGTATGTGCTAACTTGACTGATAAAGACTACATTACTAGCACACATCGAGGACATGGACACTGTGTGGCTAAAGGTGGAGACCTTAAAAAAATGATGGCTGAAATCTTTGGTAAGTCTACTGGGCTTGGTAAAGGTAAGGGTGGCTCTATGCATATCGCTGATTTGGATAAAGGAATCCTTGGTGCTAATGGTATGGTAGGCGGAGGCTTTGGTCTTGCGACTGGGGCTGCTATGCGCAACAAATATCTAAAGACTGATGATGTTGCTGTATGTTTCTTTGGTGATGGTGCTGCCAATGAAGGTAATTTTCATGAGTGCTTAAACATGGCCTCTATTTGGAATCTACCTGTGGTATTTGTAAATGAAAACAACCTTTTTGCAGAATCAACACCACAATGGTATTCATCAGGTTCACCAACAATTGCTGAACGTGCACAAGCTTACAATATGCCTGGAGTTCGCGTAAATGGTAAGGATTTATTTGCTGTTTATCAAGTGGCTAAAGAGGCCGTTGAACGTGCGCGTCGTGGAGATGGTTCAACGTTAATTGAAGCTATTACTTATCGTAACCATGGCCATTTCGAAGGAGATGAGCAAAAATACAAAGCACCAGATGGAATCGAAAAAGAATGGGCAGATGTGGATGCCTTGGAAGTATTTCGTGACCTGGTAACTGAAAAGGGTATCCTTAGCCAAGATGAATTGGATGAGATTGTTGCCCAATCACAAAGAGATGTTGAAGATGCAATCCACTTTGCTCAAGAGAGCCCAATTCCAAAAGAAGAAGCTCTCTACGAAGACGTATTTGCAGACTGATTGAGGAGGATTCATAATGACTAGAGAAACATTATTTATGAAAGCCATCAATGAAGGGCTCGATCAAGCCATGGAAAGAGACGAGCGAGTTGTTCTCCTAGGAGAGGATATCTCAGGTGGTGTTAATGTTGAACACTTAGAAAATAATAACGAGGATGCCTGGGGCGGTGTCATGGGTATCACACGAGGATTGATGCCGAAATATGGCAGGGAACGTGTTATTGATACTCCGATTTCTGAGCACGGCTATTTATCAGCTTCGGTGGGGATGGCGCTTACGGGACTAAGACCTGTACCAGAGTTGATGTTTAATGATTTTATTGGATTCTGTTTTGATGCCCTATTAGGACAGGCTTCTAAGATGCGTTACATGTTTGGCGGTAAAGCTAAAGTTCCGATGGTTGTTCGTACTATGCACGGGGCAGGAGCTTCAGCTGCTGCGCAACACTCTGGATCCTATTACGGTTTATTTGGATCGATTCCTGGTATTAAGGTGGTCGTTCCTGCTACCCCTTATGATGCTAAAGGTTTACTACTGGCGTCAATTGAGGATGATAATGTTGTTATTTTTTCTGAGGACAAAACCCTCTATGGCTTAAAAGGGGAAGTGCCAGAAGAATACTATACTGTACCAATTGGTAAGGCTGCCGTTCGTAGAGAAGGTAAGGATTTAACAATTGTGACAATTGGTAAAATGTTGTATGTAGCCTATGAGGTCGCCGACCGCTTGGCAAAAGACAACATTTCTGTAGAAGTGATTGATCTTCGTACAGTTGCTCCATGGGATGAAGAAACAGTGTTAAATTCCGTGAAGAAAACTGGTCGTTTAATTATTGTGGATGAGGCCAATCCACATAACAATACTGCAACTGATATTGCATCTGTAGTTTCAGATAAAGCTTTTGATTATCTTGATGGACCAGTGAAATGTGTTTGTGCTCCAAATACTCCTGTTCCATTTGCGACAAACTTAGAACAAGCCTATATCCCTGATGCGGATAAGGTTTTGAAAGTAGCTGATGAATTGATTCAGGACTTGAAAGGATAGGAGGGCGCTTATGGCAACAGAAATTTTAATGCCCAAGCTCGGCCTAACCATGACTGAAGGACTCATTCAAAAGTGGTTGGTCCAAGTTGGTGATACAGTAACAAGTGGTCAGCCTTTATTGGAAATTAGTTCTGAAAAATTAACTAGTGAAGTCGAATCCCCTGCTTCTGGGGTTGTTCTAGACATTGTGCATGATGAAGGTGCTACAGTTAAATGTAAGGAAGTCGTTGGATGGGTTGGTCAGGAAGGAGAAAATGTAGGAACCCAAGAAGCTCCTGCACAAGAGGAAGCTCCAACTGAAGTCGCTAAAGATTCAACACCGTCTAGTCCTAAATCTACTACAGAACCTATAGCTCGTACTGGTGGGGAACGAATTTTCATTACACCGGTGGCTCGTAAGATGGCTGCTGAGAAAGGCTATGATATCTCCCTTATTAAAGGGACAGGTGGGAATGGTCGTATTACAAGACGTGATGTAGAAGCTTACCAACCAAGTCTTGTTGTTGATAAGGTCGTTGAACCTCTACCACAAGCTATGACCTCAGGCCAATACGGTGAGGGACTCCAAGGCATGCGTAAGATTATTGCCGAACGTATGATGAATAGTCTTCATTCTTCTGCTCAAGTGACACTCCATCGTAAGGCTGATTTGACTGAGCTTTTGAAATTCCGTAAAGAACTTAAGGCCAAGGTACATACTCCACTTGAAAATGGTGAACTAGGTATCACAACTCTATTAACTAAAGCAGTAACCAAAGCTTTGAGAGATTTTCCAGCTTTGAATGCTTGGTATGGTGGCGGAATTCATCAGATTCAAGAACGCATTCATATTGGTATGGCAACAGCTTTGGATGATGGTTTGGTTGTCCCTGTGATTCGAGACGCAGACCGTATGACTTTAGCAGATCTTGGTCAAAGCATTAAGACTCTGGCTAATCAAGCTCGAAAAGGTACACTTCCATCTGACCTATATAGTGGTTCTACTTTCTCAATTACGAACCTAGGGGGACCAGGTGTAGAATACTTCACACCAATCCTTAATTCCCCAGAGGTGGCAATCCTTGGTGTAGGAGCAACTCAACAAGCTTTAGCATTTAATGAGGAGGGAGAGGTTGTTCAAAAAGACTATCTTCCATTGAGTCTGAGCTTCGACCATCAAGTCATCGATGGCCTTCCAGCTGCTGAATTTTTAGCAAGAGTTGTTTCTTATCTTGAAGATCCTTATCTCCTTATCTTCTAACAGAAGTATCCATTTGTAAGATGCAATTGTGGACGAATAGGACTTACTAGAGGTATAAAAGTAAAGTAATTGTTGATGTTCCGCAACCTAGTATGAAGAGAAGACTAAATTAGTCTTCTCTTTGTGTTTTGCTAGGGTTGAGACATTAGATTTGATTAAGGAGTTTTTTATTAAATTTCCTAATCACTCTTAGTGACAACATACACAACCCATTTGTAATTTTGCTTTTCTTCAATCTTTGAAAAGCCAATGCTTGTTAACAACTGCATCAATTCATGGCTTGTCCCATAATCTGTCATATGATATTTTATTTTTTCTTTTTCGGAAGCAATAATCAAAGTGGAAGGATTGGACATGACTCTATAGATTTCCTGAAAACTCTGTTTTAAATCCTCCCAGAAAATATGTGTCTGGATGGCAAATACCAAATCAAAATCATTATTTTGGTAGGGAAGGTTTGCTACATTGCCAATCCTCAGCTTAACACTTCCGTTTTCTATAGCATCTGAATGAATTCGTCTAGCAGTTTGATAAGACTCCTTAGAGATATCAATACCATGAATGTCAAGATTTTTACCTAAAGCAAGAAGATTCTTAATAGTGCTGCCACCGCCATAGCCGATTTCTAAAATCCGACTATTGTTGGGGATAGTGGTTTGTTTGATTGCCCAAAGGCTGAGTTCCTTGAAATAGGACGACCAGATGTTGGTAATCAATCGACCGACAAGGCCACTCGGTTTTCTAGATTGCTTTATAAGATATTGAATGAGCATGTTCTCTCCCATTTTTGAAAATAAAATTTGAAATATAGATGATTAAAATTCAGACTTTATTATAGAGAAAGCTAGTAAGAATAGCAAGAAAAAATGAAATATATGCTCATTTATTTCAAACTTATGCTACAATTGGTAGTAACAGAGGTGTTCGCATGAATCAATATCAAAAGACGACTGAGAAAAAGAAGCAAGCGATTATTCAAGCAGCCTTACAATTATTTAAAGAAAAAGGTTTTAAGGAAACGAGTATAAAATCTATTGCAGAGGTAGCAGAAGTATCACCAGTTTCTATCTACAATTATTTCGGGGGCAAAGATAATTTGGTAGCTCTCTGTGTTAATGACTTGTTTGAAGAAATAGCCCAACAAGCTGAGGATATTTTAAACAGCAATCTAGATTTTAAAACAAAATTAGACCATGCTTTTGCCCTATGTCAGGAGAAAATGAGTCAGCAAATCTCGGACTATTTTCAAGATAAAATGGTGAAAGAACCTACTTTTTCAACTCTCTTAGCGAAAGCGATCACTGCAAAAAAACGTGATATCTATTGTGCTTATATTGAGCTAGGAAAAGAAGAGGGCCTTATTGCTAAAGACCTATCGACAGAGCTTGTCCTAAATGTCATGGATGCTCTTAATGGTATGGGAAATCAGTTAGACCACAGTGACAATTTAGAGACAGAGGTTGAGCAAATTCATCAGATTTTTTTGTATGGTATTTTTGGAAAAAAATGAGTCTAGCTTTCATGTCTTGTCCATCAATCCCAATCAGTTGTATATTCTCATGCATGGGTGTAAAATCTACTATATAAAGATAAAGAGGAAGTAGTAATGGAATTAAAAGATTTTACAGAACAAGAACAAAAGCAAATCGAAAAAGGTTTGAGTACAGCTGAGATTTCTGACAAGGAAGCGGCTAAGAAGTTGCTCGCTCTCGTACCGCAAGAATGGATTAAACGTATTCCTTTCTTTGTCAGAGGGCATGCGACGACCAAGACGGTGGAGCGTGTAGCCAAGCAATACCCTGAACTCTACGCAGTAGCTAAACGCCAAGGGGACCTTCCTGAAAAAGAAGGCCAAGAGCTACGTAAAATCATGACAGCTATCTCTGAAGAAAAAATGAACAAACACAAGATTAAGTAAGATTTATAAAGATTGTGAACAATACCATCTTTGAGTCGATGCGGATTAAGGTGAGATCTATCTGATTTATTATCCCGTAACGGAGGAAAAATGAGCAAATTTATTTCAAAAAAATCAGTCGCTATCTGGTATGCACTGACTGCCCTCCTTGCTACATTTATAGTAGGGCAAGTTATCCTTTGGTGTTTCCCAGATGGAAAGAGCACAGGTGACTCTCTACTGTTTATCCTAATGAACTGTATTCCCCTGATTATGGCGGCTATCTTTTCTCTTGTGTTGAGTGAAGTCAAATCTTTGGGCGATTTTTTCAAAAAGGTCTTTCTTCAAAAAGAAAGTCACCTATCCTGGATCCTAGCTTTCATCATCCCCGTCATCTATTATGGGATTTCAATCCTGCTCATGAATGTTCGCTTTACTGGGAACTCCCTCTTAGCCTTCTTCCTATATCTCCCCTGGACCTTTTTATATGGCGGTCTGGAAGAAGTCGGTTGGCGTTGGTTTTTACAAGAACATCTTTACTTTAGTAAGCACTTTATAACTAAAATGATGGTTCTTTCCATTATCTGGTTCCTCTGGCATATCCCTATCTATCAACTACCTTGGATTACAGCAGGCTCGTCCAACTATCTCATCTTTTACCTGATGATTTTAGGGAATACCTTTCTTTTGGGAGCTCTTAAAGAGTACTCGAGAGGAGCTGTTCCTTGTATCCTCGCTCATATGCTGATCGATAGTCTGGCTGTCCTTATGCTGGTTCAGAGTTCACTCACTCAGATTGTCCTTCTTGTTATTTTCGAAATTCTAGTAGCCTTTTGGCTGGTGGCCATGAGAAAATCATAGAAATAGACTTCAAGCTCTCACCTGATTTAGGTGAGAGCTTTTCTTTCCTATCTGTTGACATAATGATATAGTGTCATTTTTAGGAGGTGACTCGTTTGGCTTCATCATCTAAAGACTAAAAAAGAAGGCCAAGAGTTGCGTGAAATCATGACAGCCATCTTTGAAGAAAAAATGAACAAACACAAGATTAAGTAATGTTGTATGAAAAGAGGTATAAGTCCGCAAACTTACACCTCTTTCTTATCTTTACTTCTTATTTGATTTGGATAGGCTGATGGCAACCATTGTCGCACACAGGAAAAATGCAGCTAGTAACCCTTTTGTAGTAGTCGTCATGAAAGGTTTATCAAAGACATAATAGTTATAGACAGCAAATCCCAGTCCAATAAGAGTTACAATAATCGACACAACAAATAGCGTCACCCATAATCTTCTTTGAGTCATCGTCAACCTCCTCTTTGTATCCGTTTTCTTTCTGCCTATAGTATAACATAAAAAACCTTAGCTAAATTCCATAGAGCGGTTCGGCTAAGGTTTTTCATTTTATTTCGTCAAGATAACCGTATCATTTGGATCGTGGTCATCATCTTCAATAGTCAGTTGATTACCATCGAGTTTATAGTGTTTGGTGTCGTCACCGATTGTTAGACTTTGATTGTCAGAGTTAACTGTCACAGGCTTGCTTTCCTTCTCGCCATCTGCCTCGTCCTCTTCCCAAGTTCCAGTATTTCCAGAGATGGTAAGAGTAATGCGATCATTTTCGTCAGTCCCTTTATAGGTGCCATCTAGCCCTTCAGTTTGTTTAGAGGCTTCAGAGCTTTGTGAAGATGAAACCTTACTTGAACTTTGTTGGGTGCTAGCAGAGCTTTCAGGTGTTTGAGCTTTCTGGTTTGAGCAGGCTGCTAAAAGACCAAGAACTGCCATAGAGGCAAGAGAAAGTGTGAGTTTTTTGGACAATGTCATAGGCTTGTCTCCTTTCTTTGATACCTTAAGTATAGCAAACGCTTACAAACAAACCAAGCAAAAAACCTTTTCTGAAAATACTTGAAAATTACTCTTTCGGATTCTTAAAAGCATAATATATTATCCCTATTTAAACTATGCTATACTGATAAAAAAGCAATCAAGGAAGGTTCCTAATGACAATTACCAATCCACGTCGCCAGTGCGAGCGACTTTGGGCAGCCAATAAGTATCTGGTGCTCAGCCATTCGAACAAGATTTACTTGGAAATCCGTAACTATCTCAAGAATGAAGAGGTTAGTTTGGATCAGGTTCAAGCCTACATTGATCAAGCACTTGACCTTCCTGAAAATCCTGGTCAAGTCGTCAATGCCTTCCAACATATCTGGGGGTATTTTAAGAAAAAGGCGACTGCCAGCGAAAAGGAAATGTTTATGTCCCAACTGGATAGCTATGCGGCAGGCCAAATTCCTCAGCATGGTTTGGTGGAATCCGTCAAAGAGCTCCTCAGCAAGTATCCTAATCGCTATCTGGAGGAGTCAACCTTAATTAATGGGGGTTCAAAATGAGACTGTGGCATCAAGACTTGATTGCAAAACTACCCCGTCAGCAATTATTAGGACAACACCGAGAATGTTGTGCCCTTCGTGGCAAGGGATGGCAACGCAAACACGCTACGGTTAACTATGTTTTTGACTATTCTCCATATCGCCTGTTTAAATACCATGAACTTATTATGCAAGAAATGACGAAACGTGGCTATCGTGTCAGCCCTGAGTGGTTAGACAAGGAGTATCGAGGTAAGCAGATGCCAGCCTACGACAAGCTTGAAGCGGAGACATTACCAGCCATCATTTATCCTGAGCATGATACCGCCTATTTACAGGAATGTCTGGACAATCTCAAGCAAAAAGGAATCATCATCTAAAGGAGGAAAACGATGCATTTATTTAAGTGGCTAGCACCTAAAAAGAAAGTAGAAGAAGGCCTTGTCATGCGTATATCGACAGCGGATCAGGTGGACTATGCGACGATTACAGCCCCAAGTGACAGTGATATCTGGGATGCCTTGGTGCAACTCCCAGCATCCTACGATAGTCTCTATCTTACCTATGGCGATAAAAAGTCAACGAGCTTTATCTTCGTTGAGTACGAGGATGACCAGTATCGTTTGGAACACGACACACCTGAGCTAGGGTTAGAATTGACCAATGTCGCGCGTGTATCCCAACAAGTTGCCAGAGATATCCTTATTCGCTTTTCAAAAGAGCACACAGTGATTTTGGACGACCATTGGAAACAAGAGAAAGTCAGGTAGTCCTATGGCACACCTTACCCCAGAAACCAGACGAAAATGGCGAAAAGCTTTGTGCTTAATTATCGAAATCATTTGTCTGGCTCATTTCGCTATCATTGTCCCTCGTGACCGATTCTTTACGCCTGAAAAATGGGCCCAAACACCAGCTCCCATGCGACACAAACTCATGTGGAGTTTTCACCGTCAGTATCAGCTTGAGGGCATGACGAGAGAAGAAGTGGAGAAGCTCTTGGGCAAGGGTGACGACCTTAAAGGAAGTGTTGAGTACAAGCTGAAGGACGATTGGATTGGTGGCTGGCGAGTTTACCATATTGACTATAATCAGGACCGTGTGATTCGTGCCAAAGAAACCTGGCAAGATTGGTGAGAATGAGCTTTCTCTTCCCCTAAAAGTAGTATAATGAAAATATAGAGGTATACGCTTTCAAAAGGTAAAAACTGTCTTTTGACTAGAAGAGGAGGATAAACTCATGACCCTATTTATATCTAAACTGATGAACGGTATTATGGAACTGCTCATAGTCTCTATCATTCCTTTTATCACTTGGTTAATTTGGAGCAGGAAAAAGGTCGGTTTCTTTGACTGGATTGGGTTGAAGAAAGTTGAAAGTCAGCAGAAGAGGCGATTACTACTGACCATTTTAGGTATTAGTCTACTTTTTCTTCTTTTTTCAATTGTCGTCCTCAGTTGGTTCGACTCTAGCCAAACGGCCACAGCAGCTTTTTCTGGAAAGGGAATGGGAGCCCTTCCTGCTATCATGGCCTATGCTATCTTAGGGACTGCCTTGCCAGAAGAAATCTTCTTTAGAGGTTTTCTTTTGAAAAGGATGCAAGGAAAACTAGGATTCCTAGGGGCCAATCTGGTTCAGTCTCTCTTATTTGGCCTCATCCATGCACTTATATTTATCCAATTAACTGGTTACCTAAAAGCTATGGCTATCATGGTCTTTATCAGTCTCATCGCTTACGTTTTTGGTGCTATCAATGAGAAAAAAGCAAGTGGCTCTATCCTTCCAAGTGTCTTTATCCATGCCTTGGCCAATACGGTTGTAGGGCTTCTCTTTGCCTTCTCCTTCATTTAGATAAAATTATATAGAAGAAAGTTATCATGGATGAATTAAAAGAAATCAAACTTAAAAATTATCAGTATTTAAATGAGGTTGCCATCAAGGGGGAGACGCTCTTCACGGGATCATCTCTCATGGAGCTTTTTCCCATTTGTGAAATCGCTAGGAGTAGAGGTGTCGACGACATCATCTACAATCGAGGCATCAGCGGCCTGAATACGGATGAGTTTCTTCAGCATATCCATCCCCTACTTCTGGATCTGCAACCGAGCAAGGTGTTTATCAATATCGGTACCAATGACATGACCGAGGAGCCTTATGGAGACCAATGGTTCCAACATCTGACAGCAAATATCAGACAGATTTTGGAGCAAACACAAGCTGTCTTGCCTCATACAAAGATTTACCTCATGGCTTTCTACCCAGCCAATCTTCATCTGCCTTGGCAGACCAAGGCTTCAATCCAGTGGATGAAACTGCGGACACCTGAAAATCTTGACCTTTGCAATCAGGCACTCGAGGAAATCGCCCAAGCCTATGGCTGCCACTTTATTAATTGTAATGCTGGGCTGGTCAATGATAGGAAAGAGCAGAAGGCTGAGCACACCTATGACGGTGTCCACCTTTATGCCAATGCTTACTTAAAAGTCTTTGAAGCTCTCGAACCCTACCTCTTGAATTAAGAAAATATGAGAGAATTTCCAGTTCTTACTCGCTTTTTTCCTTTGATTACAGTACAATAGACGTCAAAAGTGAAAAATTGAAATGAGGTATCCCTATGTGGAAATGGTTTAAACGGCTCATTGTCCTCGTCATTGTGGTCTTTTTTGCAGTGGCGGCTCTACTCATTCCGGACAAGATCGACAGTCAGGACCAATTAAAAAATGTATCAACACAAACATCTCTTGCCGATTTAGCCCAGGCTGGTATTGGTGGGGCGTCCCTTTCATCAGGTGGAGTTTCAACCGAGATTAATCTTGATAGCAACCAGTTTCGTCAAATCCTAAAAGCAAGCATGGCTGATTCTAATGACGAGACCTTGCTAAACAGTACTGTAGAGTTGAATGATTCTTATCTCACAGCTAAGCTACCAGTGTCTCTTGGACCTATCGAATCAACATTCAGCCTTGATTTCACGGTCAGCACAAACAAGGAAGTCATCCTATTAGACTTGGCAGGTGCCCACCTGGGTCGCCTCCCTGTACCTAAATCACTGGTTCTGCCTTATCTCAAGAAGAGTATTGCCCAGTCAAGCAGTGGTGTTCGCATGGTTAACAACCAAATTCAGCTCAAGCTTCCTGAAATCGGCTACGAAATTGAGCAAGCCACTGTGACCAATAGCAAGATGAAGGTCAAGCTTAACATTCCGATTTCCTTGCCAACCAGTTGGTAATGTAAGAGAAATCTATCAATCCATGATAAGTTAAAACAAGTCCATAGTCTGGACTTGTTTTTTGATGCCTTCACTTCTAAACTAAGAAAGTTAAAAAATTCTTGAAATAATACGTTTACATCTCCCAATCCCCTAGAAAATGGGGGTTTCCTGTGCTATCATAAGACTGTAAAAATGACAAGCGTCTGACACTCATTGAAAAAAGAGTTAAGTCAAAGAGTTTTAGGATAGTAGTTAGGAGGAACAAATGGACGCTTTAAAATATATCACACCCAAATTTTTCACCACCATCAAGGATTATTCCAAGGGACAGTTCATCAAGGACCTGATTGCAGGAGTTATCGTGGCTATCATTGCCCTGCCCTTGTCGATTGCCCTAGCGATTGCCTCTGGTGTTAATCCCGAACAAGGTCTTTACACAGCAGTGGTTGCAGGCTTTTTTATTTCCTTTTTAGGAGGTAGTCGGGTTCAGATTGGTGGACCTACCGCAGCCTTCGTTGTCATCATCTATGGCATCATCGCCCAGTATGGCATGGCGGGTCTGACTGTTGCCACGCTCATGGCGGGACTCATGCTTATTATCATGGGGCTCCTGCGTTTTGGCGACCTGATTAAATTCATTCCCAAAACCATCACACTTGGCTTTACCTTGGGGATTGCCATTGGGATTGTGGCTGGACAGATTAAGGATTTTCTAGGCCTTGAGATGAAGTCCGTGCCAGCTGAGTTTCTGGAAAAGATGATTGCCTATGGAGAGCATCTTTCGAGTATTAGTTGGGCGACCCTAGCTATCGGTATTTTGGCCCTGCTCATTCAAATCTTTTGGCCACGCCTTTCTCAGAAAATTCCGGGTTCTCTGGTTGCTATCTTTGTGACCACAGCTATCGTTGCTTTTGGTCATCTCCCCGTCAAAACCATTGGTGACCTTTACACCATCAAGGCGGGACTTCCAAGTTTAACGGTTCCTGACCTATCATTTTCTTTGATTCGTCAAATGATTTCGCCAGCCTTCACCATTGCCATACTAGCAGCTATCGAATCGCTCCTTTCTTGTGTGGTTTCAGATGGCATGATTGGTGGTAATCACCGTTCTAATGCAGAATTGGTCGGCCAAGGTGTCGGGAATATCATGTCAGCCCTCTTTGGCGGGATTCCGGCAACGGGTGCTATTGCCCGTACCGCAGCCAACGTCAAAAATGGCGGACGAACACCAGTAGCAGGTATGGTTCATGCCTTCACCCTGCTTCTGATTTTACTCTTCCTCATGCCTTACGCCTCATTGATTCCTATGACCTGTCTGGCCTCAATCCTTATGATTGTCGGTTATAACATGAGTGGTTGGCGTACAGTTGGTCGTATGATCAAACGTGCCCCTAAGAGTGATGTGGCGGTCCTGCTAGTGACCTTTATCTTAACCGTTTTCTTTGACCTAGTGGTTGCCATCGAATTTGGTATGGTCCTAGCAGCCTTCCTCTTTCTCAAACGCATGTCCGACGTGGCTCAAATCCGTCAGTGGGTGGACAAGGAAAATCTGGACGATCCAGTTTTGTCTGAGGATAGCGACTTGAAGCAAGTTCCTAAAAATGCTGTCGTCTATGAGGTTTTTGGTGCCCTCTTCTTTGGTGCAGCCAATAACTTCTTGAATGTGATTAATGATGAAACTAAGAATGTTCTCATCCTACGCATGCGAAACGTTCCAGCCATGGATATCTCAGGCCTAGATGCCCTTGAAGAAACCCTGGCTATCTGCCAAAAACGTGGCATGACCTTGCTTCTTTCTCACGTTAATGCTCAACCCTACAGAGTTCTTGAAAAATCTGGCTTTATCCAAACTATTGGACCAGACCATATCTGCGAGTCGACCGACCAAGCCCTTGAAAAAGCAGCAGCCCTAGCACAAGAAGCCTAGACAAAAGTTTTTAATACAAGAAGAAAAAGCCAGTTCAACTGAACTTGGCTTTTTAAAATACAAAACTAGGATAGCGCTTACAAATACTATTGTGAATTTTCAGATATTATTGTAAAATATTAGAAAAAAGAATAAGGAGATTCTTAAATGAGCGACTTAGTTTTAGGACTTGATATTGGTATAGGTTCTGTTGGTGTAGGTATCCTTAATAAAGTGACGGGAGAAATTGTCCATAAGAACGCACGCATCTTCCCAGCCGCTCAAGCGGAGAATAATGTAGAACGTAGAACAAATCGTCAAGGAAGACGATTGACACGACGTAAAAAACATCGTAGAGTTCGTTTAAATCACATATTTGAAGAAAGTGGATTAATCACTGATTTTACGAAGGTTTCAATCAATCTAAACCCATATCAATTGCGAGTTAAGGGTTTGACCGATGAATTGTCTAATGAAGAATTGTTTATCGCTCTTAAAAATATGGTGAAACACCGTGGGATTAGTTATCTTGATGATGCAAGTGATGACGGAAATTCATCAGTAGGTGACTATGCACAAATTGTCAAAGAGAACAGCAAACAATTAGAAACAAAAACACCAGGCCAGATTCAATTGGAACGCTATCAAAAATATGGTCAATTACGTGGTGATTTTACTATTGAGGAGGATGGAAAAAAACATCGCTTAATTAATGTCTTTCCAACATCAGCTTATCGAGCAGAAGCACTGAGAATACTGCAAACCCAACAAGAATTTAATCCACAGATTACCGATGAATTTATTAATAGTTATCTCCAAATTCTAACTGGAAAACGTAAATATTATCACGGACCAGGAAATGAGAAGTCACGGACTGATTATGGAAGGTATACTACTAAGAAAGATTCTGAAGATGAGTACATAACTTTAGACAATATTTTTGGAATCCTAATTGGGAAATGTACATTTTATCCGGAAGAGTATAGAGCAGCAAAAGCATCCTATACGGCTCAAGAATTCAATTTGCTAAATGATTTGAACAATCTAACCGTTCCAACAGAAAGCAAGAAGTTGAGCGAAGAACAAAAGAATCAAATCATTACCTATGTCAAAAATGAAAAGGCGATGGGTCCAGCGAAACTCTTTAAATATATCGCTAAACTACTTGCTTGCGATGTTGCGGATATCAAGGGATATCGTATCAACAAATCAGACAAACCAGAAATTCATACTTTCGAAGCCTACCGAAAAATGAAGACGCTTGAAACTATTGATGTTGAGCAAATGGAGAGAGAAAAGCTTGATAAGTTAGCCTATGTCTTAACATTAAATACGGAGAGGGAAGGTATCCAAGAAGCGATAGAGCATGAGTTTGCTGATGGTACCTTCAGTCAGGAGCAAATTGATGAATTGGTTCAATTTCGCAAAGCAAATAGTTCCATTTTTGGAAAAGGCTGGCACAGTTTTTCTGTCAAACTTATGATGGAATTAATCCCAGAATTATATGCGACGTCAGAAGAACAAATGACTATCTTGACACGACTTGGAAAACAAAAAACAACTTCTTCTTCAAATAAAACCAAATATATTGATGAGAAACAACTAACTGAAGAAATCTACAATCCTGTTGTTGCTAAGTCTGTTCGCCAAGCTATAAAAATCGTAAATGCGGCAATCAAAGAGTATGGTGATTTTGACAATATTGTCATCGAAATGGCTCGAGAAACGAATGAAGATGATGAAAAGAAAGCTATTCAAAAGATTCAAAAAGCTAATAAAGATGAAAAGGATGCAGCCATGTTTAAGGCTGCCAACCAATATAATGGAAAGGCTGAATTACCACATAGTGTTTTCCATGGTCATAAGCAATTAGCGACTAAAATCCGTCTCTGGCATCAGCAAGGAGAACGTTGCCTTTATACTGGTAAAACAATTTCAATCCATGATTTGATAAATAATCCTAATCAATTTGAAATAGATCATATTTTACCTCTCTCTATTACCTTTGATGATAGCCTTGCCAATAAGGTTTTGGTTTATGCAACTGTTAACCAAGAAAAAGGACAACGAACACCTTACCAGGCATTAGATAGTATGGATGATGCATGGTCTTTCCGTGAACTAAAAGCCTTTGTCCGTGAGTCGAAAACACTTTCAAACAAGAAAAAAGAATACCTTCTTACGGAAGAGGATATTTCAAAATTTGATGTTCGAAAGAAATTTATTGAACGAAATCTTGTAGATACAAGATACGCTTCAAGAGTTGTCCTCAATGCCCTTCAAGAACACTTTAGAACTCGCAAGATTGATACAAAAGTTTCCGTGGTTCGCGGGCAATTCACATCTCAATTGAGACGCCATTGGGGAATCGATAAGACTCGTGATACCTATCATCACCATGCTGTAGATGCATTGATTATTGCTGCTTCAAGTCAGTTGAATTTGTGGAAAAAACAAAAGAATACTCTTGTAAGTTATTCAGAAGACCAACTACTTGATATTGAAACAGGTGAACTTATTAGTGACGATGAGTACAAGGAATCTGTATTTAAAGCCCCTTATCAACATTTTGTTGATACATTGAAGAGTAAAGATTTTGAAGACAGTATCTTGTTCTCATATCAAGTGGATTCTAAGTTTAATCGAAAGATTTCTGATGCAACAATTTACGCAACAAGAAAAGCGAAATTAGATAAAGAGAAAAAAGAATACACTTATACTTTGGGGAAAATAAAAGATATCTATGCTTTAGGGACAAAAACTCCTTCTAAAACGGGATTTTATAAGTTTTTAGATTTATACAAAAAGGATAAATCCCAATTCTTAATGTATCAGAAGGATAGAAAAACTTGGGATGAAGTAATAGAGAAGATATTGGAACAATATCGACCATTTAAAGAAAAGGACAAAAATGGAAAAGAGGTTGATTTTAATCCTTTTGAAAAATATAGAATTGAAAATGGACCTATTCGCAAGTATAGTCGAAAAGGCAATGGTCCTGAAATCAAGAGTCTTAAATACTACGATAATCTCCTAGGAAGATTTGTTGATATAACTCCCTCAGAAAGTAAAAATCCTGTAGCTTTACTATCTTTGAATCCTTGGAGAACAGATGTATACTACAATACAGAAACAAGAAAATATGAATTCTTAGGATTAAAGTATGCAGATTTGTGTTTCGAAAAAGGAGGTTCTTACGGTATTTCAAAAGTTAAGTATAATAAAATAAGAGAGAAAGAAGGAATTGGTAAGAATTCAGAATTTAAGTTTACACTGTATAAGAATGATTTTATTTTAATTAAGGATACTGAAACAAATCGCCAACAAATCTTTAGATTTTGGTCTCGTACTGGGAAGGATAATCCAAAAAGTTTTGAAAAGCATAAAATAGAATTAAAACCTTATGAAAAAGCAAGATTCGAGAAGGGAGAAGAACTTGAGGTATTAGGAAAGGTACCACCTTCTTCTAATCAATTGCAAAAGAATATGCAGATAGAAAATCTATCAATGTATAAAGTAAGAACAGATGTCCTAGGAAATCAGCATATCATCAAAAATGAGGGTGATAAGCCTAAGCTAGATTTTTAATATTAATTGTTAAAAAGTGTTGCAATTATAGTTATCATATACTATAATTATCGTGTAAGGGACGCCTTACACAGTTACTTAAATCTTGCAGAAGCTACAAAGATAAGGCTTCATGCCGAAACCAACACCCTGTCATTTTATGGCAGGGTGTTTTCGTTATTTAAAAGGAGAAGAAATGACTTGGAGAGTTGTACATGTCAGTCAAAGTGAGAAGATGCGCTTAAAGCTTGATAACCTGTTAGTGAAAAAGATGGGACAAGAGTTTACGGTGCCACTTAGTGATATTTCGATAATAGTTGCTGAAGGTGGGGATACAGTTGTTACTCTTCGATTATTAAGTGCCCTAAGTAAATATAATATTGCCTTGGTTGTCTGTGATAATGAACATTTACCAACAGGGATTTATCACTCGCAAAATGGGCATTTTAGAGCTTATAAGCGCTTGAAAGAGCAGATGGACTGGTCTCAGAAACAAAAGGACAAGGCATGGCAGATTGTGACTTACTATAAAATCAATAACCAAGAGGATGTCCTAGCCATGTTTGAAAAAAGTCTGGATAACATTAGACTACTTTCAGACTATAAAGAGCAGATAGAACCAGGTGATAGAACGAATAGAGAGGGACATGCTGCCAAGGTCTACTTTAATGAACTTTTTGGTAAACAATTTGTCAGAGTAACCCAGCAAGAAGCAGATGTTATCAATGCTGGCTTAAACTATGGTTATGCTATCATGAGGGCTCAGATGGCTAGAATAGTGGCGGGTTATGGTTTAAATGGTCTATTAGGAATCTTCCATAAAAATGAATATAATCAGTTTAATTTGGTTGATGACTTGATGGAGCCATTTAGACAAATTGTAGATGTTTGGGTTTACGATAATCTAAGAGATCAGGAATTCCTTAAGTATGAATATAGGTTGGAATTGACAGATTTGCTCAATGCTAAAATCAAATATGGCAAAGAGACATGTTCAGTGACAGTTGCTATGGACAAATATGTTAAAGGTTTTATCAAATATATTTCGGAAAAAGATAGTAGTAAATTTCACTGCCCAGTGGTATCAAGTTTAGAGTGGAGAAAATAAGATGAGGTATGAAGCGTTGAGATTATTATGTTTTTTTGATTTGCCAATGGAATCCAAGGATGAAAAAAGAATATATCGTAATTTTCGTAAAGAATTAATTTCAAATGGATTTGAAATGTTACAATTTTCGGTCTACTATCGCACTTGTCCTAATAGAAGCTTTGCAAATAAATTTTATAAGAAGCTAAAGATGAGCAATCTACCTGCTGGAAATGTGAGACTGTTGGCGGTTACTGAAAAGCAATTTTCAGAGATGACATTAATCATAGGTGGCAAAACTAAGCAAGAAGAAATCGTCAGTGATAATAAGTTGGTGGTTATATGAAATTTTTTGTACAACATCCTTACAAGGAACGTATTGAAGTGAATATTGGTGCAATCACACAAATTGTTGGTCAGAATAAAGAACTCAAATATTATATCTGGCAGATTTTGAGCTGGTATTTTGGTGGAAAAAAATACTCAAGTGAGGATTTAAGTATTTTTGATTATGAGGAGCCTACTATACTTGATGAGACTGGAGAAATAGTGAAACGAAGCAGTTATCACTATATCGACATTTCAAGTTTTAAGGATTTACTTGAGCAGATGGAATATAAGAAAGGAACACTTGCTCAGGGTTACCTTAGTAAAATTGTCAATCAGGTTGATGTTGTAGCCTATTTGGAGAAAATAAATGAACAAGTTGAGCTCATAGAAGGAGCGATAAATCAGCATATAAACTTAAACAGCGGTCAGGTGGAATACCATTTAGAGAATCAACCTCTGACACTAGATCAACTACTTTCAAAAAACTTTAGTCCATTTTTTGCCATTGAGAACAAGAATTTATCTTTTGAATGGGTTTCAAATACTGATAAACTATTCCTCTTTTTAGAAATGTTAAACCGTCTTCTGTCACAAACAACAGAGAAATATCTCATTGTTCTAAAAAATATTGAAAGCTTTGTCTCAGAGGAGTCCTATGATAGTTTTTATAATGAGATTGGTCGGCTAGTCAAAAAGTATCCAAACCTAACCTTTATTTTATTTCCAAGTGACCAAGGCTATTTAAAGATTGATGAAAAGAGTAGTAGGTTCGTCAATATTTTATCTGACCAGGTGGAGCATTTGTACGATATTGAGTTTATGTATGAAAGGGTAAAGAAACATTATCCAAGTAATAATTTCCCAACGAGAGAGGGTTTTAGGAAATCCTTAGAGAATGTGACGCCTTATTTATTGACAAAAATGGTGAGACAACCTAGTCTCTCACTTGTTGATTCTGTAATTTTGAGTATACTAAATCAGTTGTTTCAATTTAATTACCGTATAAGATATTCACAAACTCCTGATGAGGAGCTATTGCATAGATATTTAGAAAGTAAGAATTGACAAGTACAGTGATTGATTCTATAATCACTATGTGGGTATAAAAACGTCAAAATTTCATTTGAGGTTTTTGTACTCTCAAGATTTAAGTAACTGTACAACCTACACGAATAACACCAGTTTGTCCAAGTTGTTTTTGTACTCTCAAGATTTAAGTAACTGTACAACAAGGTAAAAAGACTGAAGAAGAATGTTATTGTTTTTGTACTCTCAAGATTTAAGTAACTGTACAACTCTTCAAAGAATAGCCGTCGTACTTGCCTCGTTTTTGTACTCTCAAGATTTAAGTAACTGTACAACTGCAGCTTAAGCCACCTAAATCAGCAGACGGTTTTTGTACTCTCAAGATTTAAGTAACTGTACAACTTTTAGCTTGCTCTGCTGATACAGTCGTCAGTTTTTGTACTCTCAAGATTTAAGTAACTGTACAACGCGCGCCAGTCTCTTTGATGTAATCATAGCGTTTTTGTA
Source organism: Streptococcus sp. cx1 (assembly GCF_052384325.1). NCBI lineage: Bacteria > Bacillati > Bacillota > Bacilli > Lactobacillales > Streptococcaceae > Streptococcus > Streptococcus sp. cx1. The sequence goes on from NZ_JBQSUN010000001.1 coordinate 335,726, forward strand.
CTCTCAAGATTTAAGTAACTGTACAACACGGTTGGTCAGTGAGCATGCAGCACTGAGTTTTTGTACTCTCAAGATTTAAGTAACTGTACAACAAACAATTGCAAAACCATCTTACGTTAAAAGTTTTTGTACTCTCAAGATTTAAGTAACTGTACAACTACCAGAAGCACGAAAACGACCAAGTTATTGTTTTTGTACTCTCAAGATTTAAGTAACTGTACAACTGAATGCGTACGGTTCTGGGATTGAACATGGTTTTTGTACTCTCAAGATTTAAGTAACTGTACAACAATTACCAATGCCGAATGACCAGCTTATCAGTTTTTGTACTCTCAAGATTTAAGTAACTGTACAACTTTAGACTGAATGTGTCTGAGTCGCAAGGCGTTTTTGTACTCTCAAGATTTAAGTAACTGTACAACTGACTAACACTTCAGGATTCACTGCCCTTAGTTTTTGTACTCTCAAGATTTAAGTAACTGTACAACTTAAAGTGCGTTTTCGGAAACGTTGGCACAGTTTTTGTACTCTCAAGATTTAAGTAACTGTACAGCGGTCTATCCAAACGCTAATATTATTATACCGTTTTTGTACTCCAAGATTTAAGTAACTATCCAGGTTGATTGATTCAACTAAAAAAGCCAGTTCAACTGAACTTGGCTTTTTAAAATACGCGATATACATAAGGGTTGTCAGGCTGACCGACCTCTTTGACCTCAGTTAAATTGAGGACAGGCAGGCTCTGTTTAAGATTTTGATAGTAATCCACAGTGATGGTACCAGTGACTTTTACCCAGGTATTGTCCTTAAAGGTTTGGTCACTTCCTGTCGTCGCCAATCCGTAAACACCTGAATCGGCGATACAGTGGATAATTCCGAAACGGAAGATGAACTGATAACCCTTGGTTTGTGGGTCATTGTAGACAAAGCCGGTATAGGTGACCTTCTTGCCCACAAAATCGTTAGGATAGAGGTAGATGAGCTCCATGACTTCCATGTAATTTTCTGTGGTAATCTGTATGGTCTCACGTCCCTTGTACTTGGCTAGCTCTCTGGTCATTTCCTTCTCATAAGCTGAGGAGGTGAAGTAGGAGCTGGTGTCTGGCTTCAAGTACTGAATAGTCGTTCCCTCTTGGTCGGCCTGATTAGGATCGCTCCCTGCCGCCAGTGGAAAATGATAGCCCTTAGCTGACACGGTATTGGCATCCAAGGTTACTGTTGGCACCAAGAGCCCCGTGAGGACTGGAAAGGCCAAGAGAACGATGCTGGCTACCTTGGCTACTCGACCTGACAAATGCGAGTGAACCTTCATCTGCTTCATCCAAACGATGAGTTGAACCACAGCAAGGATAACGGACAGCACCATGGAAATGTAGGCCAAGTAGGAGTAGTGGATGTTAATGTACTGGTTGAGCTTGCCAGAAACTTGCAAGTACATGACGAGCTCAAAATACCCAGATAAGATGAGAAAACGTAACATTAAATCACCCCCAATAGCAGACAGTAAATGATTGTCACCAGACTTGCGGTTCCTACGAAGAGACCAACAAAGCGTGTTTTAAATTGGTGTTTCATCATAATCAAGTTCTTGATATCAACCATAGGACCAATGATGAGAAAGGCAACCGTTGGTGCCACTCCGAAACTAGAGAGCAGCGAAGCCCCGATAAAGGCATCGGCCTCTGAACAAAGGGAGAGGATGAAGGCCAGGAGCATCATGATCAGGATGGCTGTCACTGAATTATGACCGATGGTCGTGAGGATACGGGTCGGTAGGTAGGTCTGCATACTTGCTGCCACCAAGCTTCCGAAAATCAAGTAACGCCCAGTGTCAAAGAACTCGTCAACCGCATGAACCAGGGCTTGAAAGACTTTCTTACCAGCTGACAAACCACTATAGTCGTGAACATGACTAGCCTTACGATTGTCCTTGAGAATCTGGTCATCCACCACAAAGCCCAGCAAGATTCCCAAAATCATGGCAATCAAGAAAGCCCCGACGAAACGTAAAAGCACGTAGTACCAAGAGTTCCCAAAGGCCGTGTATGTCGCAAAGAGAACAACTGGATTAATGATAGGGGCAGTTGCCATGAAAGGAATAGCCGTGTAGCTAGGCACTTTTTTCTCTAAAAAGCGCGTGATAATAGGAACAATCCCACACTCACAAGAAGGGAAAATAAAACCAATCAGGGTTCCAAAGAGGATAGCCAGGACCTTGTTTTTAGGAAGGAAGTTTTGGACCTTTTCAGGAGTCACAAAGACCTCGATAAAGCCAGATAGGATACTTCCCAGTAAAACAAAGGGCAGGGCTTCGATAATAATCGATAGAAAAACTGCCAGAAGCTGCAAAACGCTATCTGGTAGTTGATGAAAAATAGCCATAAAAATTATTTCTTCTTATCTTCTTGAAGACGTTTGTCCTTCTTAGGATCAGTTCCCGCCTTTTCAAAATCAGGGATAGCCGCAAAAGATGCCATCATGCTTTCAAGTTCATTTGTTTTTTTCTGAATAACTGCCATAAAAAGCCTCCGAGTTAATTAAGATACTAAGGGCGTTATTTCTGACAGAAAATTAGGGCATCAGACGAAGAAGCTCTACTTCTAGGAAGATGCATCTATTTTCCGAAAGAAATAGCCCGAGTTCAGTTACAAAAGATACTAAGGGCGTCATTCCGAAAGAAATAGCCCCTAACAATAGGTTTACTTTTCTATTATACTACCTCTTGCTTAAAAATTCTCGCTTCAGCTACAAGGTTTTCTGCCCAAGCAAATCTCCTCTCGTGGTATAATATAGTTTATGGAAAATCGTAATTTAGAGACATTGGCTCAGGAATTGGGCCTAAAAAAACAACAAGTTGAAACTGTTTTAGAATTGACCGCAGAAGGCAATACCATTCCCTTTATCGCCCGTTACCGTAAGGAAAAAACAGGCAATCTGGATGAAACGCAAATCAAGGCCATCATTGATATGGACAGGTCCTTGACTGCTCTTCAAGACCGTAAGGAAACAGTTCTTGCCAAGATTGAGGCTCAGGGCAAATTGACCGATCAACTCAAGGCAGCTATTGAAGCCGCTGAAAAACTGGCAGATGTGGAAGAACTCTACCTTCCCTATAAGGAAAAACGCCGCACCAAGGCGACGGTTGCCCGTGAAGCAGGTCTCTTCCCCTTGGCTCGTCTTATCCTGCAAAATAGTCCAAACCTCAAGTCTGAAGCTGAAAAGCTGACATCTGAAGCCTTTCCAACAGCTGATAAGGCTCTTGCTGGTGCTGTGGATATTTTGGTTGAGGCCTTTTCTGAGGACAATAGCTTACGCTCTTGGACCTACAACGAAATCTGGAACAACAGTGATATCACTTCAACCCTCAAGGATCAATCGCTGGATGAAAAAGAAACTTTCAAAATCTACTATGATTTTGAAGACAAGGTGTCTAAACTTCAAGGTTACCGTACCTTAGCCCTTAACCGTGGGGAGAAACTAGGCGTTATTAAGGTGGCCTTTAAGCACAATCTTGAGAAAATGCACCGTTTTTACAGTGCCCGTTTCAAACAAAAAAACGACTATATCGAGGAAGTTATCAACCAATCTCTCAAGAAGAAAATCATCCCAGCCATGGAGCGTCGTATCCGTAGCGAGTTGACTGAAGCAGCAGAAGATGGTGCTATTCAACTTTTCTCTCAAAATCTTCGAAGCCTTCTTTTAGTATCACCACTTAAAGGTAAGATGGTACTTGGTTTTGACCCTGCCTTTCGTACAGGGGCTAAGTTGGCCGTGGTTGACCAAACTGGTAAGCTCATTACAACGCAAGTTATCTATCCAGTGGCTCCAGCCAGTCAGGCTAAAATCGTACAGGCTAAAAAAGACTTGGCTGACCTCATTAAGAAGCATGCCATTGAGATTATCGCTATCGGTAATGGAACAGCCAGTCGTGAGAGTGAAGCTTTTGTAGCAGAAGTTCTCAAGGATTTTCCAGAGACTTCTTATGTTATTGTCAATGAAAGTGGTGCCTCTGTCTACTCTGCATCAGAGTTGGCCCGCCATGAGTTCCCAGACTTAACGGTCGAAAAACGCTCTGCCATTTCCATTGCCCGTCGTCTTCAAGACCCATTGGCTGAGTTGGTTAAGATTGACCCTAAATCAATCGGAGTAGGCCAATACCAGCATGATGTTAGTCAGAAGAAACTTTCTGAAAATCTTGATTTCGTCGTCGATACCGTGGTTAACCAGGTTGGTGTTAATGTCAATACGGCAAGTAGTACCCTCTTGTCACACGTGTCAGGACTCAACAAGACCATCTCTGAAAATATCGTCGCCTACCGTGAGGAGAATGGTGAGATTGCATCGCGTGCTGAAATCAAAAAGGTCCCACGTCTTGGTGCTAAGGCCTTCGAACAAGCTGCCGGTTTCCTTCGTATTCCAAATGCCAAGAATATCTTGGATAATACAGGGGTCCACCCAGAGTCTTACCCAGCGGTAAAAGCCCTCTTCAAGCAGTTAGCTATCACAGACTTGGACGATTCTGCCAAGGCAAAATTGCAGGCTCTTAATCTTAAAGAAACAGCGGAAGGATTGGGACTTGGACAGGAAACCCTCAAAGATATCATTGCTGACCTTTTGAAACCAGGCCGTGACCTCCGTGACGATTTTGAAGCACCAGTGCTTCGTCAAGATGTTCTTGAACTCAAAGACTTGTCAGTAGGACAAAAACTTGAAGGAACGGTCCGTAACGTTGTGGACTTTGGTGCCTTTGTGGATATCGGTGTCCACGAGGATGGACTTATCCACATCTCAGAGATGAGTAAGAGCTTCGTTAACCATCCAAGTCAGGTCGTTTCTGTTGGGGATTTGGTTACCGTATGGGTCTCAAAAGTTGACTTAGAGCATGAAAAACTCAATCTTTCTTTGGTGAATCCACGTGAATCTAACTGATTATGTTAAGACTGTTTCTATAGAGGATTTTGGCTGGGAATTTAAGCACCAAGCCTTGTGGAACAAGCGTCTCCGAACCACTGGAGGTCGGTTCTTTCCCAAGGATGGTCATTTAGATTTTAACCCAAAACTCTATGAGGAACATGGTCTTGAAACCTTTCGAAAAATCGTCCGCCATGAACTCTGTCATTACCACCTTTATTTTCAAGGGAAGGGCTATAAGCATGCGGATAGAGATTTTAAGGATTTACTAGCCAAGGTTGACGGCCTTAGATACGCTCCAAAGATGCAAGGCCAAGAAGAAAATGATTATCTCTATCAGTGTCAATCTTGTGGTCATACCTACCGTCGCAGACGCCGTGTCAATACACGGAAATTTGGCTGCGGTTTGTGTCGAGGAAAGCTCATTTTTCTAAATCAGTCCTAGGGCTGATTTTTTTAGTCTAAAAAAATCATATAATTAAATCAAAGAAATGATGGGAGAAGAAGACCATGTCAAATCGTTTTTATAAGACACGAAAAAATAGACTCGTCGCCGGTGTTGTTGCAGGTTTGGCAGATAAGTTTGGCTGGGACCTAGCTCTGGCTCGTATCTTGGCTATCATTCTCATGGTTTCAACGCAGTTTGGAATTTTTCTATACTTGGTTTTAGCCTTTCTCCTTCCTTACAAAGAAGATATTTATCCCGAAATCAAACTCAAGGATGGACGCAAACGTAAAAACGCTGAACCTGTAGAAGACGAGTGGAACTGGTAAGTAACTGTTAATATGACCTATGATTGGCCCTGGTGCTAGTCACAGGTCTTTTTTGCTTTGAGAACCGCATTGAAAACCTTTTTATGATACAATGAAACTAGTAAATAATCGGAGGAAATAACATGACAGTAACCGTTAAAATGTTGGTTGACAGGCTTAAACTCAAGGTTGTCTATGGGAATAAGGAGCTTTTGGCAAAACCGATAACAACTGCTGATATCTCTCGTCCTGGTTTAGAAATGACAGGTTATTTTGACTATTATTCACCGGAGCGTATTCAATTGGTTGGGATGAAGGAGTGGTCTTACCTTAAAACCTTGACTGATCACAACCGTTACTCTGTTTTCAAAAACATGTTCAAAGAAGAAACCCCAGCTGTTATCGTAGCGCGTGGGCTTGATATCCCTGAGGAGCTGTATCGAGCAGCTAAAGAAAATGGCGTTGTGGTTCTTCAAGGCCGTAACGGCACATCATCTCTTTCAGGTGATATGTCTTGGTACCTCAATGCACAGTTGGCAGAACGTACCAGTGTTCATGGTGTTTTGGTTGATATCTACGGCATGGGTGTTCTCATTCAGGGCGATTCTGGTATCGGTAAGAGTGAAACAGGGCTTGAGTTGGTGAAACGTGGTCACCGCCTTGTCGCTGACGACCGTGTGGATGTCTATGCTAAGGATGAGGAAACTCTCTGGGGTGAGCCTGCGGAAATCCTCCGCCATCTTCTTGAGATTCGTGGGGTTGGTATCATTGATGTCATGAGTCTCTACGGAGCTAGTGCTGTCCGTAATTCTTCTCAAGTTCAGTTGGCCATCTATCTTGAAAATTTTGAAGACGGTAAGGTCTTTGATCGTCTTGGAAATGGGAATGAAGAAATCGAATTGCAAGGCGTTAAGATTCCACGTGTCCGCATTCCTGTTAAGACAGGCCGTAACGTATCAGTCGTTATCGAAGCTGCAGCCATGAACTACCGTGCTAAGCAAATGGGATTTGATGCAACCAAAACCTTTGAAGAACGTTTGACCAACCTCATTAGTAAGAATGGTGAAGACTAATGTTTGCTACTATTGATCCTATTGCTCTAAGGCTTGGCCCCATTAGTATTCATTGGTATGCCATCTGTATCGTATCTGGTCTCTTACTTGCCGTTTATCTGGCTCAGCGTTGGGCTCCTGAAAAGGGAATTGACCCTGAAAACATCTTAGATTTTATTCTTCTGGCCTTTCCTATAGCCATTGTTGGTGCTAGGCTCTACTATGTGATCTTCCAGTGGTCCTACTACAGTCAAAATCCTTCTGAAATTTTTGCAATTTGGAATGGTGGAATTGCCATCTATGGTGGCTTGATTGCTGGAGCAGCTGTCCTCTATTGGTTTGCTAAACGTCATGCCATTGCTGTCTTGGATTTTCTAGATATCGCGGCACCTGGCGTTATGATTGCTCAGAGTATCGGTCGCTGGGGAAACTTTATTAACCAGGAGGCCTACGGAAAAGCAGTTAGTCATCTGAATTATGTCCCAGAATTTATTCGCCAGCAGATGTACATTGATGGTAGTTATCGTGTACCGACCTTTCTTTACGAAAGTCTCTGGAACTTGGTCGGATTTATCATTATCCTAGGACTACGACGCTTTAATAAGAAACTGCGTCAAGGAGATGTGACCTCATTTTACCTTATCTGGTATGGTCTTGGACGCTTCGTCATTGAAGGCATGCGTACGGATAGCCTCATGTTTGCTGGCTTGCGTGTCTCTCAATGGGTCAGCATTGCCATCATTATCTTGGGTACTAGCCTCTTATATTTCCGTAAGCAACGTCCAGAGGCAGATTATAAAATGAAAAACTAGTCATATAGCTCAGACTTTGTTATAATATAATGAAAATTATCATAACAAAGGTCACTGGAAACTGGAAGTTCTACTTCAGTTTTCTTGTAGCGACCTTTTAAAAAGGTCAAAGGAGTCCTAAACTATGGCAGAAATTGCATTTCTTATTATCGCAATCGCACTTGCTGCGTTCCTCATTGCATTAATCCCTACCCTACTTCGTACCCGTCATGTGGTTAAAGAAGTTGAAGAAACAGTTGCTGTGCTTCGTACAGATATTAATGTAACCCTTCATCAAACAAATGAAATCTTGGCTAAGGCAAATGTCTTGGTTGAAGATGTTAATGAAAAAGTTCAAACAATCGATCCTCTCTTCGTAGCAGTAGCTGAGCTTTCAGAAAGTGTTTCTGACTTGAATACTGAAGCTCGTTACCTCGGTGCGAAAGCAAGTGCAGCAGGAGCAAGTGTCGGTAAGGCAGGTTCAGCCTTTGCTATCGGTAAGGTTGCTTCAAAACTATTTGGTAAAAAAGACAAGAAAAAATAAGGAGGTCTTTTCATGAGTAAATTTTTAAACACCCTAATCATTGGTGCAGCTTCTGGGGCTGCAGCAGCTTACTTCTTTACAACTGAAAAAGGTAAAGCTGTTAAAACACGTATTGATGAAGAAATCGCTTCATTCAAAGAAGATCCTAAAGCATATCAAAATCAAGTGGTGGAAAAAGCTAGCGACTACAAAGATTTGGCAGTCGATACTTTCCAAGACTATAAAACAAAATTTGAAAATGGCGACATCACTGCAGATGATTTGACAAAAGCCGTTCAAGAAAAAACAGCTCAAGTTGCTGATTTTGCAAAAGAGAGCTTTGAACTTATCAAAGAGAAAACTGCTCAAGTAACTCCTGAGCAAGCAGATGTTGAAGCAGAAACAAAAGCTATCGTTGATGATATCGTCATTGATATCAAAGATATCTCTGAAGAAGCAGCAGAAGCAAAATAAAAAAAGAAAGCCCATGAGGCTTTTTTTAGTACGCAAAAACGTTGACCAAACAGTCAACGTTTTTGTGCTTTATAATATTCGATTAGGACATAAATGCCAATCTGACCAATGACGCTAATGGTAATTGCCCAGAAGAAGGCCCAGAAGGTAGCCACCTGTGCTACCAAGAAAAGGAAGGCAACTAGGACTGTTGACACACAGAAGCTTGAGATACGTCCAAAGAAAATCATATCTTGTAGCTTAATACTATTATTATTTAAAGCTTGATAATCTTGATAATTCGTCGTTTGAGGACGCTCAGTCTCGAAATCTTCAATGTGGTCAAATTGACGGTGTAAGTTGTCAGCCATGTCTGCCTCCTTTCTATGTAAAATATCTAAATCACATTTTCGTGTAGGTTAAAATACTTAGTCAGTATTTCACTATTTAGAATCTCATTAATAATACCATAAAAATTTTATATTGCAAAGTTTTTTTTGATTTTTGTGAAAAATATAGTATTTGAAAACTAATTTAAAATATTGAGATACATAATTTTGAACCTAAAAATTCTAAAAAAATCAAATCATTTGTGCTATAATGTGAGTTATGGAAAAAATTGTAATTACAGCGACTGCTGAGAGCTACGAGCAAGCACGTGAGCTCCTAGAACTTGGCGTAGATCGTATTTATATCGGCGAAAAAGCCTTTGGCCTTCGTTTGCCTAAGCCTTTTTCATTCGCAGAAATGCGAAAGATTGCAGAGCTGGTACATGAGTCAGGCAAGGAATTGACTGTTGCCGTTAACGCCCTCATGCACCAAGGTATGATGGATGCTCTTCCAGACTATCTTGATTTTCTTGAAGAAATCAAGGCAGATTATATCACGGTTGGTGATGCAGGAGTTTTCTACATCTGTAACCGTGACAAACGTCCCTTCAAAATGATTTATGATGCTTCAACTATGGTAACCTCTAGCCGTCAGATTAATTTCTGGGGCAAACAGGCAGGAGCATCTGAAGCGGTTTTGGCTCGTGAGATTCCATCTGCGGAACTATTCATCATGGCTGAAAATCTTCAGATTCCAGCTGAGGTTTTGGTTTATGGTGCAAGTATCATTCACCACTCAAAACGTCCACTTCTTCAAAACTATTACAACTTTATCAAAACGGATGAAGCTGTAACCAAAGAACGTGACCTCTTCCTTTCTGAGCCAGGGGACCCAGATTCTCACTACTCAGTTTATGAAGACATGCACGGGACACATATCTTTGCCAATAATGACTTGGATATGATGACTAAACTTTCAGAACTCGTTGAACATGGTTTTGACCACTGGAAGTTGGACGGTGTTTATTGCCCAGGTGAAAACTTTGTAAAAATCACTGAGTACTTTGTGAAGGCTCGTGACCTCATCGAGGCTGGCGAATTTTCACAAGACCAAGCCTTTCTCTTTGATGAGGCTATTCATAAATTACACCCAGCCAACCGTGGTTTGGACACAGGTTTCTACGACTATGAACCTGACCGTGTAAAATAAAAAAACTTCCTCCTTCGTTTGTGAGTTTTCCATTTTCAGGGAACGAAGGAGTCTTCTAAAAACTAAAATCGACAATCTTGCAAATTGGAGAAATTATGACTACAACTAAAAAACGCCCAGAGGTTCTGGTACCTGCTGGGACTTTGGAAAAATTGAAAGTCGCTGTAAATTACGGCGCAGATGCTGTTTTCGTTGGTGGACAAGCCTATGGTTTGCGTAGCCGTGCCGGAAACTTCACCATGGATGAGCTTCGAGAAGGTATCGAATACGCTCACGCTCGTGGCGTTGATGTGCACGTTGCTTCAAACATGGTTACCCATGAAGGAAATGAAAAGGGTGCTGGTGAATGGTTCCGTGAATTGCGTGATATGGGACTCGATGCTGTTATCGTATCTGACCCAGCCTTGATTGAAATCTGTTCAACCTACGCTCCAGGACTTAACATCCACTTGTCAACGCAAGCATCTGCGACAAACGTTGAAACCTTCCATTTTTGGAAACAGTATGGCTTGACCCGTGTTGTTTTGGCACGTGAGGTAACTATGGAAGAATTGGCTGAAATCCGTAAACGTACGGACCTTGAAATTGAGGCCTTTGTCCATGGTGCTATGTGTATCTCATACTCAGGTCGCTGTACCCTTTCTAACCACATGTCAGACCGTGATGCCAACCGTGGTGGTTGTTCACAGTCTTGTCGTTGGAAATATGACCTTTACGACATGCCATTCGGCCAAGAACGTAAGAGTATCAAAGGTGAAGTTCCTGAAGAATACTCTATGTCAGCCGTTGACATGTGTATGATTGAAAATATCCCTGACCTTATCGATAATGGCGTTGATAGCCTTAAAATCGAAGGTCGTATGAAATCTGTCCACTATGTCTCAACAGTTGCTAACTGTTACAAGGCTGCCTGTGATGCCTACATGGAAAGTGCAGAAGCCTTCTATGCCATCAAAGATGATTTGATTAACGAACTCTGGAAAGTTGCCCAACGTGAATTGGCAACAGGTTTCTACTACAAGACCCCAACAGAAAACGAGCAACTCTTTGGTGCTCGTCGTAAGATTCCACAATACAAATTCGTTGGTGAAGTAGTAGACTTTGATCCAGCAACTATGACAGCTACCATTCGTCAACGTAACGTTATCCTCGAAGGTGACCACGTTGAATTCTACGGACCAGGCTTCCGTCATTTCGAGTGTGATATCAAAGACCTTCACGATGCTAATGGTAACAAGATTGACCGTGCACCAAACCCAATGGAACTTCTTACAATTACCGTGCCACAAGAAGTTAAACCTGGGGACATGATTCGTTCAACTAAAGAAGGTTTGATTAACCTCTACCAAAAAGACGGATCAAGTAAAACTGTTCGTGCCTAATGACAAGTCAAATCAATGGGCTCTTGGTTGATGACCAGAGTAGGTGTCAGCACTATCATTCCTCACTAGATATTGTGGCCCTAAAATGTTTCGAGTGTCAGAAGTATTATGCCTGTTATCAGTGTCATGATGCTTTGGAGGATCATAGTTTTCGAGCTTATCCCTGCCAGTTAAAGCAGGACAAGGTTCTTATCTGTGGCGTTTGTCGTCATGAGATGACTATTGAGGAATATCAGGAGGTAAGAGCCTGTCCCAATTGTCACAGTGCCTTTAATCCAGCTTGTTCAAAGCACTATGATATTTATTTTGAAAAATAAAAAGATTGAAGATTCTGTTCACACGAACATAGTCTTCAATCTTTTTTAGTTAAAGTAACTTTGATTTTTAAGGGCTTTTAAGACTGGCTTAGTTACCAAAGAGACGATGAGACCTTTTAAGAGGTCAGGAATGATAAAGGGTGTCAAGCCAACAGCTACGGCAGCAGACCAGCCCATCTTTCCAAGAAAATGAAGGCTGAGGATACCACCGACAAAGACAAGGGCATCACCCAAAACAAAAGCCAAAAAGATTTTCCAAATAGGAGTCTCAGCATGCGTCAGTTTTGAAGTGATAAAGGCGAAAAATGGATAAGCCAACAAATAGCCAGCTGAAGGACCAAAGAAGGCTTGGAGTCCACCGCCTCCACCTGCAAAAACTGGAAGACCAATGGCACCTAGAATCAGGTAGAGGGTAGCAGCAAGTGTCGCCTCTCTTGGTTTAAGGATGGCAGCAACAAGTCCGACAGCAAAAGTTTGCAGAGTAATGGGAACTGCACCGATAGGAATAACAATTTGAGCTAGGGCAGCAATGATGGCAGCACCAAAAGCTGGAAGAATAAGTGACAGTGTACGATTTTGTGTCATTTTTAGTTAACCTTTCGTAAATAAATAGTTAACTTATTATAGCAAGTGGTTTCAAAATAGTCAACCTAATAATAAAACGAGGTTAACTGATAAACTTAACCTCGTTGTGATATGATTTTTAGACGTTTGATTTCATCAAGTTCAATCATGCTGATGATCTTATCCTGCTCGATAAAGATGGCTTGTCGCTCCCTGTCATAATGGTTGATGTAGCCCTTATAGGTCTTCTGATTGGATGTCAGCATGACCATTTGATTATGATCAATAGCATGATAGATATCGTTAATAAGTTGATTCTGCATTAGGTGGACAGGTTTGCTGTGACCTATTTCCACAAACTGATGAAGCTGATGCTTTACGGCTTCTAAAAAGTTTATCATGGTCATTTCCCTCGTTTCTTGATAAAATAATTATAGCATGAAAGGTGAATTTTTGTGGATAACTTCATTCTAAAACAGACAATTTTCACAGAAAAAAACGAATAAAGCTAGTGGAGGTAAGCAAATGGCAGAATTTTCATTTGAAATTGAAGAAAAACTCTTGGTCTTGTCTGAGAATGACAAGGGTTGGACTAAGGAACTCAATCGTGTGAGCTTTAATGGCGCACCGGCTAAATATGACATCCGTACATGGAGTCCAGACCATACCAAGATGGGCAAGGGGATTACCCTCAGCAACGAAGAATTCCAAGTTCTCGTTGACGCCTTCAAAAACTAAAACAAGGTCAGCATGGCGCTGGCCTTATTTTTTTGTTTAAAACGTATCAAAGATAAGTTTGAGATTGAGAATGGTTAGGACAATAGCGATGGCATAACCAAGGAAGGTATTCCACTTGGCATTGACGTGTTTTCCCATGAGTGATTTCTTAGAAGTGTAGTAAATCAAAGGGAAGATAGAGAATGGCAAGGCAATTGAGAGGAATACTTGTGAATAAACCAAGAGTTGATCCAGTATCTTTTCTTGATCGCCGTAGAGAATGGCTACAATGATAACAGGTAGCAAGGCGAAGAGACGTGTGAACAAACGAATTACCCACTGTGGTAACCTCATGTGGAGGAAACCTTCCATGACAATCTGACCAGTTAGGGTACCAGTAATGGTAGAGTTTTGACCACTAGCCAAGAGTGCCAAGGCAAAGAGAGTTGAAAGTGTTGAACTAGCAACCGCACCAGCAATCTTAGAGTCCTGAAGGGCATTGTACATTTGTGAGAAGGCTGAAATATCAGAAGCGTGACCAAAGAAGAGAGCTGCTCCCAAAATCAAGAGGAGGGAGTTAACCACAAAGGCCAAGGTCAACTGAATGTTGGAGTCCCAGGTCATGAAACGGACAGCCTTGGTTACGTCTTTACCATCTGAATAGTCAACCTTACGAGTCTGTGACAAGGATGAGTGCAAGTAGAGGTTATGTGGCATAACGGTTGCACCCACAATCCCAAGTGCCAAAGTCAACTGGTTGGTGTGCCCAGCAGCATGTGGCTCAAAGAGCGCTGGCGTAGGGAGGTAACCCTCGAGGATTCCCGTAATACTAGGCTCAGACAAGGCTACCAAGTAGACAAAGATAACCAAGATGGTCAAAATTAAGGTTGAAACAATAGCCTCGATTTTCTTGAATCCCAGCTTCATGATGAGTAGGAGTAGGAAGACATCTAGGACTGTCACCAGAATGGCAACCATAATTGGAATACCAAAGAGCAGGTTAAGTGCGATGGCAGAACCAAGCACCTCAGCCAAATCTGTCGCCATTAAGGCAAGCTCCAGAATCACCCAAAGCGTGTATCGCAACCATTTAGGCGAGTGGTAGGCAGTCGCTTGAGCCAGGTCCATTTGAGTCACAATTCCTAACTTTCCAGCCATTTGTTGCAACTGCATAGCGATTAAAGATGAAATTAAGATGACAAAAAGAAGACTATACTTGTAGGTCGCCCCACCGACGACACTGGTAATCCAGTTTCCTGGATCCATGTAACCCACGGCCACGAGAGCCCCAGGTCCCAAGAAAGCCTTAAGATTTTGCCAAAAACGATTATTATTTGGTGTATCTATTGATTGGTTTACCTCAGAAAGGGAAACCTTTTTTGAAGATGTCATAAACACCTCTTTCTAAGTCATTCTGCCTAAAAGTTGCATTATTTCTAGACAGACCGACAATTTTATTATAACACTATGAGGAAGATGTGCAAGGTTTTGAAAGGTATTGACTTATCTGACATTGGTGTCATAGACGCCTTTTCAGAATTGACTTTTTATATTAAACTATAAGAGTAGATGATTTCATAGATGAGGGAGAAAAATAATTGAAGACATTTCAACTAACAGCTAAGAAAAAGATTACCCTGGCACTCCTAGTTGTCATTGCGCTTGCTTTGGTTATCTTTATCGTTAACGTGCAGATGAATCAGCCAGATAACCTACCTGCCAACTACATGGAGCGCCTTAAAAATCCTGGAATGACGGGCGATTACATCGGCCTTTGGAAGTCTCGCTGGCATGAAGAAAACAAAGCCTGGCTTTATCCTACGAAACAATACGCTATCTATGCAGTAGTAGCCCTAGCTTGTCTATCAGCTTGGGTCGCAGCCTCAAAAGCAAAATTTTGGAAATAAGAAAATGCTTCTCTCGACTTGAGGGAAGCGTTTTTTCATATTATTCAGCAATATCGATTTCTACAATAAATTCACCGATTTTTCTTACAATGTCTGTCACTAATGCATTTCCCATAAAGAACATTCGCATCTTATCAGAAACCTCGGTAACAGTACCGTCAGATAATTTTTTTAGAGCTGTCCAGTTATCAGGGAAATCTTGTAAACGTTCTGCCTCAACAGGAGTAATAAGCCTATATCTTCCATTAACATGCAAGAAATGAGTAGAGCGATTAACTGTCCCTTCTGAAGTTAGCATGGTACGACCGGGAAGGTTTAAGTCATCGGTTGGTGACATTCCTCCCTCAGAGTAAATATAGGTGTGTCCATCCGCAGAGGTACGTTCGATTCGTTTAGGCCCTCGCAAATACTGGAACTTTTCGAGTTTGGCTGGGTCATTAATAAAGAACTTTTCAGGGACTTCCTCTTCATTTTGAAGAATCTCACCTAATGTAATTGGTTCACCATCATAGTTAGGTGCAGTATCAATAGAATAGTACCTACCATGACGCATAACACCAGTATTCCAAACAGTTCCTGAGAAGTTATCAGAAACCTCAACGATATCCTCAGGGAGTTCATAGTAGACATGGCGTTTTTTGACTGGTGTATTCATAATAGGAAATTGGGTTGCAAACAGTCCTTCATGAAAAATATAATCGTCGTATCTATTTTCATCAAAAACTTGTTCTTGTTCTTCAAATCGTTGATCCATTTGATGTGCGAATGGAATATCATTTCGATAAATAAAGAAAAACACACGACGACGTCTTTGGCTTCGACCGTAATCAGCAGCATTGATTACACGCCATTCAACAGAATATCCAAGATTATTAAACGCAGTCAACATAATAGCAAAGTCTCGACCACGTTGTTTTGAAGGAGCTTTTAGAAGTCTGTCAACATTTTCTAGAATAAGAAATCTTGGTCTAATAATCCTAGTCGCTCGAATAATTTCCCAGAAAAGGACACCCTTTTGTCCTTCAATACCTTGTTCGTTCTTTTTGCTACGAGCTACAGAGTAGTCTTGACATGGAAAACCACCGACAATCATATCCGCATTCATTTCAGCGAACTGTTCATCAGTAATATCAGCTATGCTAATATTAATATTTTCACTATCTGGAAAATGATAATTATATACCTCGAAAGCATCCTGAGACTTTCTAGAAGGTTCCCATTGGTTACTCCATAATGTTCTGAAATAATCAGGATTGGCATTTTCGAGTCCTATACGGAATCCCCCAACACCAGCAAATAATTCTAAAACGTTCATAATACTCTCCAGAAGCTAAAAAATAAATAGATTCTACTATTATACAATAATTTCTTGTTTAGATCAACAAATCAATTTGATATAATGAAAATAACGTTTTATGAAAGGGCTTTAAAGATGAAAGAGCAGTTATTTGATTACGATGATTCAGATATTAATAGTGTTGTAGATTATTCTAAAGTACTTTTAAATTATCGATTTGGGCAGATAGTTGAGGAGTATCAAAGAAGTCCGTATAAAACCTATGATGATTTTCAAAATAAAATAGTATCTGATATAGAAGATAAAGAAATAAGTATGAAGTCCAAAGGACAATATGGAAACTATATCGAAAAATTCTTTTTTGGTTATTTACCTAATAGTAACTCATCTGCTGATTTTGAAAAAATCGGTGTAGAGTTGAAGGTTACACCTTTTAAAGTTAATAAGAATGGTTCAATCAGTGCTAAAGAACGTTTGGTACTTACAATTATTAATTTCATGGAAGAGAATTTGGATGATTTCTACTCCACTCATATGTGGAAAAAATGTCAAAAGATGCTATTGCTCTTTTATAATGGCTTGATTCCTAATCAAACAATGTCTGACTATATTATTGAAAAGGTTTTTCTTTATGAATGGTTCGATGAAGATATGGAAGTGATTTTGGAGGATTATAGACGTATTACCGAAAAAATCAAACAAGGTAAAGCTCATGAACTTTCTGAATCTGATGGTAACTATTTATCTACATGTACCAAAGGAGCTGGGAAAGGAAGAGATTTTCGAATTCAGCCTTTTAGTCATGAGCTAGCTAAGCAACGTGCATGGGAATTAAAGTCTAGCTATATGACATATCTGATTAACAATAAGATTTTTAATCAGAAGGAACAAGAAAGTGTGGTTGGTACAGCAAGAGGTCAGAAAAAAATATTTACAGAAATTATTTCTGATAAAATTTTAGCCTATCAGGGATTCACCGAGAAGCAATTATATGAAAAGTTTTTAGTTAACCCTAAAGCAAAAGGCAAGAATAGTACCTTAATTCGTAAAATTATAGGTTTGACAGGTGATATTGATAAGACACAGGAATTTCAAAAAGCTAATATGAATCTACGTGTTATTCGTATTGATAAAAATGGTTTACCAAAAGAAGACTCCCCATTTAAGACTTATAATTTTCAAGAGTTGGTATCTAATGATAATTGGGAAGAATCTCAACCTTATCAGGAGATATGTAGTAAACGATTTTTATTTGTAATATTTAAAGAAAACTCACAAGGAGAGTTTGTCTTAGATGGAATAAAATTTTGGGGATTTCCTGATAGATTAGTTGACGAAGTAAAACGTGTTTGGCAAGAAACACGTAAAATACTAGCTGAAGGCATAGAATTAACTAAGAAAGGGAATAGAATTTCAACAAATTTCCCGCAAAGTAGGATTAACAAAATTGTTTTCACCAAGATTCACGCTTCAAATTCTTTATATGAACTTGAACCCGGAATCTTTGTTGGAAAAGGGAAAGAATCAGATACTGATATCTTACCTGATGGTAGAAGAATAACTAAACATTCCTTTTGGTTTCCAAAGAGATTTTTAAAGGATGTTTTGAGTGGTGAATGGGAATAAGCAGTTATTTAAAAAATAGAAAGTAGGTAGAGTAGAATGTTTTTCTTCTTCTTCTTTTTTGATAATGAGAAAAAATTACAAGACAAACAAATTGAATTACACTATTTGTCAAAAACAATTTCATATGGTATAGAGAAAAATGATGGAAATGAGTTTTTTGACTCCTACGGTGTACTTGAAAAACAAAATTCTAAGGATGAATCTGATAATGAATTTAAGGAGAGTGATTTTAAGCGATTGATTAGTGAAAAGATTCGTAAAACTATTTATGGAGAGAAATATTCAAATATTGTTTTTCTTGCTGGGGCTGGGGCGTCTGTAGTAGGAGGTAATCCAAATTATGGAAAAACAGTTAAAATGATTGCAGATGATATATTTAAAAAACTACACGACACAGATAAGCTCTATACATTAGAAGAATTGGCTGAAATGTGCAGGTACAAAGATGGAAATATATTAGGCTCTACAGTATCTGAATCATCTGGAAGTCTTGCATTAGATACTTCTTTTAACCTAGAGGACTTTCTTTCTGTATTATTTCATTTTCGTCCATATGTATCAGAAAATGATAAAACAACATTTAATAATACTATTCAAAAAATTTTGGAGTTGATTAAGGAAAATACCAATTATTCTTATGACAGTAAAGTATTGAAACATGGTGCATTATTAAAGTTTTTATCTGACCTATCAGGAAAAGATGGAAATAAATTTTCTATTATTACAACTAATTATGATGTTTTGATTGAGGAAGCTGCTGAGGAAAATAATTTCGTTATTTTTGATGGATTCAACTTTACACCTTTACCAAAGTTTGATAGCAATATGTTTGAATGGAACCTAGTGAAAGAAGTTCAGAATATTAATACCAGAGAAGTTGAATATAAAGAAAAGACATTTAATCTTGTTAAAATTCATGGTTCACTTACTTGGGAAAAGCGAGATAACGGTGACATTGTAAGAAAAAATAGACACGATATTACGGATACAGATAAAATGGTAATGGTTTTTCCTAGTTCTGACAAGTTTGCCCAAAGCTATCAGGAACCGTACTTTGAACTATTCACAAAATTTCAAGAGCTTATAAAACGTCCTAATACATTGCTGATTTCTTCAGGATTCAGTTTTGCGGATGATCATATTTCTAAGATGATTACACAGGCATTAAAAAATAATTCTAGTCTGAAATTATTAGTGACGGACTTTAATATTGATCCCAATAGGCAGTGGGATGAAGAAGAGAAGAAATATACTGAGATTAAAGAGGGACAAAGCCAATATAATAAAAATTGGAGTGAACTCGTTCACCTTATGGATGAAGGCTATCCTATTTCTTTTTTAAAGGCTACTATGAATAGTGATTTGGTTGATTACTTAAGTGGAAGGTATTTAAATGACAAAGATTGATAGTTTTTACAAAGTAGCTGATAAGAGTAATTATTACCTTGGTATGATTTCTCAGGTGAATCGTGCATATTCTACTATTCAAATAGAAAATCTATCGTTATTTTCATACAGAAAATTAAGAACAGATATTCTTGCTCCCAATACAATAAATTTCTATGTTTTGATTGATTCGAGTAATGGTTTATTTTTTGGTGAAATATTTCAATCTAAGGTTCCAAACTCTGATAGTCTTCATGAGATGTTGACGTATGGACAACAAGAAAAAATTTTTCCAGAAATAAGTATTGATATACTTGGGTACATACCATTGGGTGAAAAATATTTTAAATTAAATGGTACAAATACCGTTGGTATAACTGATAAGGTGTATATTGCAAATGAAAATGCTGTAGAGCAATTTATTAAATCAATAGAGGTTAATCCTGATAGTGAGAGACATTTGTCTTCTTTTGCAAAACTTGCATTCAGCACTCAAGAGTACCCAATAAAATTACAACCTAAAACTCTATTTAATAGGCATTTGATGACTGTTGGGACTACAAATAGTGGCAAGTCAACATCAGCATTAAGTATTTTAGATAAGCTAGTTAATGATGGTATAAGAGCTCTAATAATAGACCCTACGGGCGAATATTCTGATTCATTTACGGATGAAGAAGCAAATAAATATATTTTGGGTCAGGATACCTTTGTTTCGGTTTCAGCATTATCAATGCAACAATGGTCTATATTATTTGAAACTAATGATGGTACGCAACCAGCAGTTTTAGCTTCTGCTATTAATTCATTAAGGTATCAAAAGAAGAACAAACTATCCAGTGTTTATGTAAAAATAGAACAAAAAGTAGATGAAGTGACTAAAAATATAAGTTCTCTATCTTCGAGTGATAAAGAATTTGATATTAAACTTTTATCAGAACAAGTTTCGAATGAAGCTATAAAAAGAGAAAGAAGGGGGAAGTCTTCATATTTTATTTATGATGATTTCAACTTTAACTCTAATCAGTATCTAGTACAAAAAATAGATTATAAATTATCAAATACAAGTTTTTTGAACTTTTTTAACTCAAATGGACAAGGATTACTAGATGTTATTGATAATTGGGTAACAAGTGACACGAGAAAATCACTATACATTGATGTTTCAAAAATTGGAACAACTGATGAAATAGGTGGAATGATTATTGATTTAATAACAAATCATTTAATTAATTATAATAAGGATAAAATTAATCCGTTTATAATATTTGTAGATGAAGTTCATCGTTACACGAAAAGTAATACTAATGATGGAATTTCCTTTTACACGGGGTTAAATAGTATCGCCAGAGAAGGGAGAAAAAAAGGAATATTTCTTTTTTTAACCACTCAGAATCCAAATGATGTTGATAAAGTTTTACTGGGACAAATAGGGACACTATTGGTACACAGGTTAACAGCACCTAATGAATTAAAATCAATTCAAAATCATTTGTCAGAGAATCAAGTAAATCAACTTAGAAAACTTAATACTGGGGAAGCAGTTTTAACAAGTATCAATTTATTAAAAGACTTATATATTCAAGTTGAAAAATGTAATAGGTTGCATCATAATGAAACGCCTAGTTTGTTACACACGTAGTTTTGATTGTTGACAAAACATAGCTACAGTAATAAAATTACTTTGATGCTGGTCTCGGTTTTGACACTTGGAGTGTCTAGAAGGAGGAAATGATAATGTCAACTATCAATTGGACAGATATTTTTCTAGCCCTCATTGGACTAGCGTCAGATGTTGTTACTTCACATAAAGAAATATCTTTAGCAAAACTTGCAAGTGAAGAAATTTCTAAAAAGTAATGGCAAAGTTAAAGCATATAGGGGTGAACTCTATATGCTTTTTTAAGGAGTAAAGTATATGGCAATTACCCCCTTTGAAAACAGTGATTATGAGATACTGATTTCAGATTTAATTTTTGATATTTATTATTCAGAATTAAGTATTAGCAGTAGGCTTGTGTTATTACGTAAAATGACTGAGTTGATTACACGAAGATTTTTAAATTTGGGAATGGGAGAAAAAATGGAATTGGGTGATATCACTTCACCTGAGAAAAATCCTAAATATAAAACGACTGAAAGACTTAATAATGTTGATAAATTATTGCGAAAAGACTTTGAGAGTACAGTAAATAAATTGAGAGAGATAGGTAATAAGTATTCTCACACCCAAAATCATAAAATTTCTAATCTAGAAGAGTGGATTGAGGCTGAAAATTTGATTTGGGATTTATTTTCTTACTTATTTGTACAATATTTTTTGAAGTATAATTTGAGTTTGAAATCTGATAAAAATGTATTATCAATGTTTTCTCAACTTCCTACAGATATAAGATTTAGAACTTTACAAAAATTGTTCGAGATAAAAGGATATGACAATATTCAACTAATAGACAAATATTTATTAGCGATGGTTAAAAGTAAAGGATGGGAAGAGGCTTACTTTTGGTTAATCAGTCACAGGAAAGAAATTCAATCAATGAGTTATCCTTCAGAAAACGAGATTATTGAATATATTGATGATTTTGATGAGGACGAGTTGTCATTACCTTTAAGAAAATTTCAAAATGTATTTGGATTGCTTAGTTCAGTATTACGAAATCCCAAGGTGAAATCTGTATCAGGAGGAATTTATGACACATTTGAAGAAGCAGTAAAGTATTTTTATGAAGAAAATCTCGAGACATATTTATCGGCTACTCGAGAGCAAATTGAATTTAGAGAATTGTTATATTTTTGTTTTATAGGAAGAACACCAACAAACTAATATAAGAAAGAAGCATTTATATTGTTTTTCCGAAACAGACGACTTTTTCGGAAATATAAAATGACAGCAGATTTTCTACTGTCATTTTTGCTTTCTGGAAACTAAAAAAACTTCCCTTGGAAAAGACCAAGAGAAGCAGTGAGTTACTATACGATTCTAGAACCCCATAAATAAGACTTGTAAATTTTTTGGTAAGTTAGTTCGTTTCTTATTCAGAAAACACGTCAATTATTTCATCGTTGGGAACAACAAGACATCACGGATGGTTGTTGTGTCAGTGAGGAGCATGCAGAGACGGTCGATACCGATTCCGAGTCCACCTGTTGGCGGCATACCGTATTCAAGGGCTTCAACGTAGTCGTAGTCGATACCTGTTGCTTCGTCATCACCGAGTTCTTTAGCAGCAGCTTGTGCTTCGAAACGTGACAATTGATCGATTGGGTCGTTCAATTCGGTGAAGGCATTTCCGTACTCTTTAGTCATGATGAAGAGTTCGAAACGGTCAGTGAAGCGTGGGTCTTCTGGGTTTTTCTTAGCCAATGGAGACACAGCAACTGGGTGACCGTAAACGAATGTTGGTTGAATCAATGTTTCTTCAACGAATTCTTCGAAGAAGGCGTTGATGATGTGACCAACTTCAGTGTAGTGTTTTTCAACTGGAACATTCTTTTCAGCAGCGATTGCTTTGGCTTCATCCAAAGTCATGTCTTGCCAGAAGTCAACGCCAGTGATTTCCTTGATAGCGTCAACCATGTGGATGCGTTTGAATGGTTCGTTGATCTTGATTTCAGTTCCTTGATAGTTGATAGGTCCGTCACCTTTAACAGCTTTAGCAGCGTGTTGGATGATGCCTTCAGTCAAGTTCATGATATCGTGGAAGTCAGCGTAAGCTTGGTAAACTTCGATAGATGTGAACTCAGGGTTGTGAGTGGCATCCATACCTTCGTTACGGAAGATACGTCCGATTTCGTAAACGCGTTCCATACCACCAACGATGAGGCGTTTGAGGTGGAGCTCAGTCGCAATACGAAGCACCATGTCGATGTTTTGTGCATTGTGGTGAGTGATGAAAGGTTTAGCAGCAGCACCACCAGCTTCATTGTGAAGGACAGGTGTTTCTACTTCAAGGAAACCTTGAGCATCGAGGTAGCGACGGATTTCAGAAATGATTTTTGAACGTGTGACAAAGCGGTCAAAGCTTTCACGGTTAGAAATCAAATCGAGGTAACGTTTACGGTAGATTGTTTCAACGTCTGAAAGTCCGTGGAATTTCTCAGGCAATGGACGAAGGGCTTTAGACAAGTGTGTGATATGAGTAGCTTTAATAGAAAGTTCTCCCATATCTGTACGCATAACTTCACCTTCGATACCGAGGAAGTCACCAAGGTCAGCTTTCTTGAAGATTTCGTAGTTTTCTTCACCGACAGCATCTTTACGCACGTAGATTTGGATTTGACCATCGCGGTCTTGGATGTGGGCGAAGCCAACTTTACCTTTACCACGTTTAGTCATCAAACGACCTGCGATAGTAGCAGTTTCGTTGATTTCGTGCAATTCTTCTTTTGTTTTGTCAGCGTATTTTTCTTTTAATTGACCAGATGTAGCTGTGCGTTCGAATCGCTTACCAAAAGGATCGATTCCTTGTTCAGCCAAGGCCGCCATTTTTTCACGACGGACAATCTGTTGATCGTTCAATTCTTCCATGTGTTGATTTGACATGTTAGTCCTCCATAAAATAGTCGTAATTATTGTATCATAAATCATCTTCTAAAGATAGGACAAATGATTAAATGTCAGATAAATAAAGCTAGGATTTGTCTATTTTTAGGACAAATCGTTAACTAGCATTAATCTTTGATTAGAAAGTTATAGAATTTATTGACAAATATAATAAAGAGGGTGTACAATAGCAAAGTAAGTTTCGTATGATATAAGGAGGAAATACGATGAAAAAGAAAAATTATGTTAGTAAAGCCGTGATGCTTGGCGCTTTACTAGCACCTATTGGGATGCCTACGGTATCTGTGTTAGCAGATAGCTTTTATCAAAATCAAACGAGTGCTCACGCTGCTGATATTACAAACTGGATTGCCAGCACACCTGAACAAATTACAAATAATTTGACAACTCAGAATATCAATCCACAGCAGTTGGATGGTCAACAATACGTGATTCAATGGGGAGATACCTTGTGGGGAATCTCTCAAGCGACTGGGATTTCTATTGAAAAATTAGCCTACGATAACAATATTCAGAATATTGATCTTATCTTTGCAGGTGATATCCTCATCTTGAAACGTGATGGTGATGTCCCAGCAGGTTACCATGTGACTGGTAATGGTTACCGTTGTGCACATTCTAAGATTGTTATCAACAACTACTACGGTGATAACAACCGAGTGATTATCAATAACAGCACTTTTGTCTCTGATGACCATTCTAAGAATACAGTGATTTACGCTCCAGATAATTCTGACAATAGCGTTTCATTCTCAAATAACACGACAAACAATAATAACGATAAAGACAAAGATACTAAAGATTCTAAAGATGGCAAGGACTCTTCTTCATCATCTGAATCTAAAGGTGCTTCATCAAGTTCAACAAGTGGATCATCATCATCTTCTGCATCAAGCTCAACAGCAAGCAGTAGTGAAAGCAAAGCAAGTACAGAAAGTTCTAAGGAAAAAGAATTGACTGATGATGCTTTCCAAGACAAGGTTCAAGAAGAATTCTCAAATATTTATCGACAAAATCGTTCAGGTAATCCTGCATGGAGTTTCTTCTTACATGCAGATGATAAGACTGGTGTAAATGCTACTGCGAAGAAGGACACTGAAAGCAAAGCTCTTTACCTTCAAGGTGAAACACCTAAGGCTCAAGACATTGTAGATGGACCTAAAGATGGTGCCAAAACTGAAGCTAATGC
This sequence comes from Streptococcus sp. cx1, assembly GCF_052384325.1. NCBI lineage: Bacteria > Bacillati > Bacillota > Bacilli > Lactobacillales > Streptococcaceae > Streptococcus > Streptococcus sp. cx1. The sequence goes on from NZ_JBQSUN010000001.1 coordinate 360,700, forward strand.
CAAGGCTCTCGCTCAAAAGATTTATGACACCCTTAACAGAGATAGTAAGATGTCAGATCTTATCAAGTCAAAATATGCCCAAATTCAGGTAAGTTATAAGGGTGATAAGTGGGCTTTCAACGTTGATGTTTACAAAGAAAAAGAAAGTTCATCATCAAGCACTGAAAAATCATCAGAATCTAAGGCGTCATCAAGTGATGATTCTCAAACAGAAACACGCATGAGTTCAAGCTCATCAAGCGTTGAACGCTCTTCATCAAGTTCTTCAAGCCACACTGAAACAGACTCAGAGGCAACTTTCTCTGACCTAACTGGTGACGAATAGAGAGGGGCAAGACATGTCAAAGAGAAATATCATTATTAGTGTTGTTCTTGCTTGTCTCTTGGTTACAGGAGCTGGATTTGGTGCTTTCTATTACTGGGGAACACACCATTTGGATAGTGTTGTACCTGGTAAGGTTTACCAATATTCAAGTACTCTAAACGGTGAGGTCAATAATCGTGTCATGTATGTAGCCTTCCAAGAAGGTGGTAACAAGGCACTTGTGAGTCAAGATCGTACGACAGTGGTTAATGCTGCTAAGAGTCAGACTGACTTTGACAAGGCCTATAATGACCAAACAGCTAAGTGGGAATACAGTGTGACAAAGACAACATTGACTCTTGGTAAAAAAGAGGATGATCAACTGTCACAATGGCAGTACAACAAGGTCTTTGCTTATGGTGACCACTTCACATCAAAAGATTTCTATTACCAGATTGCCAAGGGTGGTCAGGGTGAAGTCAAACAAAAAATGACCTTCAAAGAAATTAAATAAGTGTCTGAATATGACAAGATTCATTAGGTTTGGGACAAAATGTTCCAAACCCTTTTCTATCTTCAAAACACGAATAATCTTTTCTTAAGTGGGGTCGAAAATTGAAATAAGAGGGTAAAAACGGTATAATAAGACTGTTTGGGCAATTGCATTCTGATAAAAAATAGACGAGTAAGATTGCCCCAAGACAGTTGACTTAAAGCTTACTTTTACAAGACTGAAGATTAAATTAGGAGCTGACTAATATTGCAGTTTAGTTATTAGACCTCTTAATTTACCTAAGTCTCTGACAAGAGAATGATATAAGAAAGAACGGACAGATGATTACCTCTATTGTTTTTGACGTTGACGATACTATTTACGACCAACAGGCACCTTATCGTATTGCCATGGAAAAATGTTTCCCTGACTTTGATATGAGTCACATGAATCAAGCCTACATTCGTTTCCGCCACTATTCTGATGTTGGTTTTCCACGTGTAATGGCAGGTGAGTGGACAACCGAGTATTTCCGTTTTTGGCGCTGTAAAGAGACCCTTTTGGAGTTTGGCTATCGTGAAATTGATGAAGAAACGGGTAACCATTTCCAAGAGGTTTACGAGCATGAATTGGAGAATATCACCATGCTTGATGAAATGCGCATGACCCTTGATTTCCTTAAAGAAAAAAATGTTCCTATGGGGATTATTACCAATGGACCAACAGAGCATCAACTTAAAAAGGTTAAGAAGTTGGGACTTTATGATTACGTTGATCCTAAGCGTGTCATCGTCAGTCAGGCGACAGGTTTCCAAAAGCCTGAGAAGGAAATCTTCAACCTCGCAGCTGAGCAATTTGACATGAATCCATCGACGACGCTCTATGTTGGAGATTCTTATGACAATGATGTCATGGGGGCCTTCAATGGTGGTTGGCATTCTATGTGGTTTAACCACCGTGGACGTAGCCTTAAACCAGGTACTAAGCCAGTCTTTGACTTGGAAATTGATAGTTTTGAGCAACTCTTTGGAGCGGTGAAAGTTCTTTTCGACCTTCCAAATAACAAATATATCTTTGATATCAATGATAATGAAAATCCAGTCCTTCAACTAGGTATCAATAATGGTCTTATGATGGCGGCTGAACGTCTTCTTGAGAGCAATATGAGTATTGATAAAGTGGTTATCCTTCTTCGTTTGAATGCGAACCAGGAAAAAATCCTTCGTATGAAATATGGAAGATAAGTAGAGCGGCCTCGTGTGGCCGTTTTATTTATAGAGAGGGAAGAAATAATGGCGGTGAAGTTCTTAAAGTAATAGCTTTAAGGGGCTTTTTGAGTGCAAAAAAGCGACCCTTGTTCAGGATCGCTTGTCTTATGAAGTCAGTCGATGATTTAGCTAATCTTGTTTTGTTCATCCATATAAGATGTATCATTCCAACATTTGAGAGTGAAGTGCTCGAAATCATTGGTTTCAAGGATAGTGACAGAAGCATTGTCAAGACCTCCTGCCTTACGAAGAAGACCCGGTTCAAAACCAAGGAGGGTACGGATAGAAGCTGTTAGGTTAGCTCCGTGACCGACGATGAGGACATTTTTAGCATTACTATCTTTAAGTGTTTTGACAAATTCGGCCACACGTTTGGTTGTCTGGTAAACAGATTCAGCTTGGAAGTCATTTGCACGGAAGTTGGCTAGGTTATGACGGAAGGCATCCATTTCTTTTGGATAGATAGCCTGAACGAGTGCAATTTTTTGCCCTTCCAGTTTACCAAGCTGCCATTCACGCAAAGCTTTAGTATAGGTAACTTTAGCTTTAGGTTTTTGAGACTCCATGATGAGCTCTGTAGTTTTTTTAGCACGTGGTAGGTCACTTGAGAAGACCAAGTCAAAATGAGTGTCACTGAGGTAGTGACCTAGCTCACGTACTTGTTCAATAGATTCTTTAAGCAAAGGAGAGTCTCCCTTGGCGCCTTGAAGTCGGCCTTCCAAGTTCCACTCAGTTTTACCGTGACGTACAAAATACAGTTTCATGATTACTCCTTAATATCAGCAAATTCAGCATTAACAAAATCAGCAAGTTCTTGACTATTGATACGGATAGAGCGCCCAATTTCCCCTGCTGAGACAATAAGGAAGCCAGCTTCTTGAGCAGACTTATCAATGTAGATAGGGAAATTGTGTTTTTGGCGAATTCCCACTGGGTTGTTGGCCCCGTGAACATAGCCAGTTGTTTTTTGGAGATCCTTTTGTGGAATCATTTGAACCTTCTTGTTCCCTGAAATTTTAGCTAATTTCTTTTCAGACAGGTGCTCGGTGATAGGGACGATGCCGATGACTGGTCCTGTCTTATCCCCCTTAAGGGCAAGGGTTTTATAAATGCTCTCACGCGCCACATCTTCTGGAAGCTCCCCTTCTAAACCATTGAAGGATAAGCTATCATGGTCAATCTTAGCTTTATCAAGAATTTGGTCAACCAGGGTCTTCTTGACTTTGCTTTTCTTAGCCATTGTCATATCTCCTTTTAAAGTTATACATTTCTACCATCCATTATAACACATTCGTCCAAACACGCCTAAACCAATTTGATAAGAAGAAAACCAGTGCCTTAGACACTGGTTTTTACTGACTACTAGATGAACTTGTCGAAGTAGTCTTCTTATTTTTAGTTGGTTTTTGCTTAATCTTACCAAAGAGTTTTTCAAAGGTTTTACGTTTGTTTTTCTCAGGATTGATTTGGTTAAGATCTAGGATGTTGTCGAAACCTGGAAGGCTTCCTTGAGATGTATATTGGTGAAGGTCATAGTCGATTTCAGTATTTGGCAAAGCCTCATAATAACCAGAATCGGTACCATAGGCTGGAATCCAAACAGCATCGAAGTTTTTAGTTGAAACTTCTTGCTCAAGCATGAAATAAGCACCAATATAGAGACCAACTTTTTCAGCTCCAAGTCGTTTGAGCTCAGCGAGAAAGGCTTGGACACCTTGCTCCATGTTAGACATGGTTTCCTCTTCGACGTCAATCCAGTAATAAGTCGGTTTGTATGGAGAAGCATTTTTGTAGAAAATACGAGCTTCTTCCTTCATCTCCTTGACAGAAGTACCTTGAGCGTAGGAATAGACGGCAACTGGAACGTCACGTTTTTTGAGTTCTTTAATATGTGTTTTAAAAGATTTGTCGACCCCATTCGAACTAGCGGCATTGCTATCCTTACTAATCAGTGATCCACCAAAGACGCGGACGATAGCACCAGAAATATGATTTGACAAGACATCGTAATCGATATCCTGAGGTAGTTGCCACCCTGAAAGGTCGATAATGGGATTGAGTATCAGCTCCTCGTCGGAACTGCTAGATGTACTACTGGTTGTTGTTTTTGGTGTAGTAGCATAAGGAATAGCAGATTTCACGTTTTGAAGATGCGCCTGTTGTTTGGACGTATTGTGAATATTTGCAATAACTAATGCTAATCCTAAAAGAGCTAGAACCACGTAAACAACGATCGGTTTTATTCTTTTTCTCATTACTCCCATTCTACCTTAAATAGCGCAAAAATGCAAAATAGAATGTTTATAAATTCTGTGAGAGATATTAAAGTGACTGATTTCCAAAAAGCCTTTGTAGTGCTGACTTAGGCACATTTTATGAATAAAGGTGTTTTGAGCTATCCTTGAATTAAGTGAATTTTTCATTTATTAAAGCAAGAAATTTAGCTTAAAAGTCAGTTTCTTCCTTGAAACTAGCGCCACTAGTGGTATCAGACCAGGCGACAAGAGCTTGAGCAGAGTTATCCAGATAGGTCTTGAGAGGTTGCTTCAAATCATAAATAGTCTCCCAAAATCCTAGGACCTTTCCTTCGTTGTCGATAGCAGCTTGGTAGGTCTGGATGAGGACTTGATCAAAACTGTCTGTTGGAATCTGATAACTTCTTTCTTTGGTAGGAGATGCTAGAACTTCAGACATGATCCAATCGGGCAGATTTTCAGGCTCACGGGGGAAGAAACTACCGTCAGCGCCACCGTTGTCGTAGAGAAAGTTTCCTTGGGCATCATAGGCTGCTAATTTATAGGACAGGTGATTCAGTAGTGTTTTTAAATCATTCATATCTTCATCATAGCTTCTTTCAGGAGAAATGGCAATGCTTTGGATTGGAGACAATATTATCGTAGGATAGTATCAGTTTGTCTGAGGAAAGTATTATCTCTTGGAGCAGTATCAGGGTATAATAAAGTAAAAGAAGACTCGAGGTGAGAACATGTCAAAACTTATTTTTCTAGATGTTGATGGGACATTGGTGGATTATCATAACCGCATTCCAGAGTCAGCAGTAAAGGCAATTCGTCAGGCGCGTGAAAAGGGGCACCTGGTCTATGTTTGTACCGGACGTAGCAAGGCAGAAATGCAACCGGAATTATGGGAAATTGGCTTAGATGGGATGATTGGTGGCAATGGTTCTTATGTGGAGCATCATGGCCAGGTCCTCATGCATCAGCTGATTTCCAAGGAAGATGCAGCAAAGATTGTGGATTGGCTGACAGAGCGCCATCTGGCCTTTTATCTGGAGAGCAATAATGGTCTCTTTGCTAGTCCTGATTTTCGGGAAAGGGCGCGTGAGACACTTAAGACTTACGCTATTCAAAAGGGGCAATCTGCAGAGTCTGTTGAGGGTAAGGAACCAGAAGATTTCATTCATGGCCTCCAGTATGGTGGGGAACTCTACCGTGACGACCTAAACAAGGTCAGTTTCGTTTTGGAGTCCTATCAGGATCACTTGGATTCCAAAGAAGCTTTTCCACAGCTTGAAGCCCATACTTGGGGAGGACGAGGTGAAACAGCCTTATTTGGTGACTTGGGTGTTAAGGATATTAACAAGGCCCATGCCATTGATGTCCTTTTGGAACATTTAGGGGCTAAGCGTTCGGACACCATTGCTTTCGGAGATGCCAAGATTGATATCCCTATGTTGGAATACTGTGAGATTGGTGTTGCCATGGGAAATGGTGGTCCAGAAATCTTGGCTATGGCAGACCTAGTCACAGACGATGTTGAAGCTGATGGCTTGTACAAAGCTTTTGATAAATTGGGCTTGTTGAAATAGAAAAAACTGAGTTCCATTTGGTAGCTCAGTTTGTGTTTTATGCTGGTTTACGACCGATAAATTTTTTCAAGAGATATAAGAGATAGCCAACAGCGATATACCCAGCACTGATGACTAGGACATTTACCAAGACCTTGTTCCAACCAAATTTATTGACATTGATAAAGAAGTAGGCGAAGGGGCTATCTTTGGCACCTGGAATTGGGAGTTTTAGCACCAAGCCATTTAGAAGGGCAAAGGCAAAGTAAGACAGAGGGACCACGGACCAGTAAATTGGCTCACGTAGACGGTAGGCTTTCTTAGCATCGAAAATGAGGGTATCAAGCACCAATCCCCAAGGGACAATATAGTGGACCAAGAAGTTACGGAGGGTCCAGAATTTCTCAGGTTCTGTAATAGGTGCCAAGAGGATGTGATAGATGACTCCAGTGATGAGGATGGCCATAGTTACACCACCCTTGTAACGCAAGAGTTGGGTGTTAGTCGTCGCATCCCCTTTTTTAAAGTCATAGATGATAAAGAAAATCAAACTAGAGAAGACAAGGATATTGGACAAAACAGTGTAATAGAGCAACATACCCCAACCATCGTCATGGATTTGGATAGAGACACCCACTAGTCCACAAAGAGCTAGTAAAATACGGTAAAATCGTGAAATAGTCATAAGCTTCCTTTTCCTAATAAATAATCTCTCTTATCATATCACATTTTTCACTAACAATTTTTTGAAAATTCTAGTAAAATCAAAGTAAGAAAGACTTCAAGGAGATTACTATGTCCAATCTAATCGATTATCTTGAAAAGGTAAAGGAACTTACCTTTGATCAAGAGCCTCTAAATATCTTGGATAAGGTTTGCATCAATGAGATTGGCTACCTGACTTATGAAAAATGGCTCTCAGCAAGTGATTTGAAGGAAACCATCAATTTACATGACTATGCTGAAGGGAAGGACTTAAATCTAGACTACAGCTTCATGGTGACTAAGGAACGGGTAGATTTGGCTGAAGCCATGGTCAGGTCTAGGCGTTTCGCTGGACTTAATCTAAGTGACTACTGTAGTGTCTTGGACAAGGAAGTCGAAAAACAGTTTGCGGCTATGATTTTCAGTCTGCCTGAATTGGACTACCAGCAGATTGTCTTTCGTGGTACCGATGATAGCGTCATTGGTTGGAAGGAGGATTTTCAGTTGACCTACAGTCGGGAAATTCCTGCGCATCGCTCAGCCATGGCCTTTCTGGAGAAGCACTTGCCAAACCTCAGTGGCCATATCGCTGTTTCCGGACACTCCAAGGGTGGCAATCTTGCCCTCTATTCGGCTGTTCAGAGTTCGACTGTCTTGCGTGAGCAAATAGCAGAGCTCTTGCTTCTTGATTCTCCGGGCTTGATGAAGCCCCTCTTAGAGAAGCCTTCTTACCAAGAGTTGAAAGCTAAGATGACGGTTATCAGACCTCAAGAATCTGTTGTAGGAGTCATGCTTTACTGGGATAAGGTCGCAAAGCTCGTAGCAGCAGATGGCATAGGCATTGCTCAACACAATGTCTTACTTTGGCAGATTGACTTGGAAACAAATGATTTTGTTTATGTGGACCAGCCGACAGACCTGAGTCAACGCTTAAAAGAGACCTTCCAAGAATGGATTGAGACCTTGCCAAATCAAGAACTCAAGCAGGTTTGTGATTTGTTCTTTGATACCATTCTTGATTCTGGAATTGAAAGTCTGGATGATATTGGGATAAAAACTTTCCCTAAGCTAGGCCAACTGTTGCAAGAATTTGGCAATCTTTCGGACCAACAAAAGAAAGTTCTGCAGGACGGTTTCAACCAGTTGCTCTGGATATTTTGGAAGTCAGGGAACAGAAAAACAAGCCTGCCCAAGCTAGAACTTCCTGATTTCATCAAGAAGTTGAGTGAATTAACCAACAACGATTAGGGGCATCGGAATCATAGAAGTGGAGAATTTTATGTCTAAAAACGTACTTATTACAGGAGCAACATCAGGAATTGGGGAAGCAACGGCGCGTGCATTTGCTAAAGAGGGAGAAAATCTCATCCTAACCGGTCGCCGTGTAGAGCGTTTAGAAGCTCTAAAAGAAGAGCTCCAAGCAACCTATCCAAATCAAAAAGTTTGGACCTTTGCCCTGGATGTCACTGATATGGCCATGGTCAAGGATGTTTGCCAAGCCATTCTCAAAAGCGTGGGGCAAGTCCATGTCTTGGTCAATAATGCAGGTTTAGCACTCGGTCTAACAGCCTACCAAGACTATGAGGAGTGGGACATGCTGACCATGCTCGATACCAATGTCAAGGGCTTGATGATGGTGACACGTCAGATTTTGCCAAATATGGTTGCTGCCAATGAGGGTCATATCATCAATATGGGCTCTACGGCGGGCATCTATGCCTACGCAGGTGCTGCCGTTTACTCAGCAACCAAGGCTGCAGTGAAAACTTTCAGTGATGGCCTTCGTATCGATACCATTGCCACAGATATCAAGGTGACAACCATTCAGCCTGGTATCGTTGAGACCGACTTTTCTCAAGTTCGCTTTCACGGTGACAAGGACAAGGCAGCCAAAGTCTATCAAGGTTTGGAAGCCTTGCAAGCTCAAGATATTGCGGACGCAGTTCTCTACGTCACCAAGCAACCACGACGCGTCCAAATTTCAGACATGACCATCATGGCTAACCAGCAAGCCACAGGGTTTACGATTTATAGGGGAGAAGACTAGGAGAAGCTTATGAAGAATCACACTAATCCAGCCATCGGCAGTAGCTGGGAAGACTTGCAATCAAAACTGTTTAGCAAGGAAGAAATTGAAGCTAGTTACCAAAGAGTGGAAAAACTCATTCAGGAAAAGGGTTGTAAATACTAGATAAAAACACGGCACTAAGCTGTGTTTTTTTGTTCGAATTTTACCAAAACTATGAAAGAACCCGTGAAAATGCTATAATGTAAGGGATTACGACAGTTTCGAGGTAACAAGATGAAGGAATTAATGAATAAAATCAATCAATTTAGAGATGATAGAGATTGGCGTAAATTTCATAATGAAAAGGATTTAGCTATCTCCATATCACTAGAAGCAAGTGAACTTCTTGAGTTGTTCCAATGGAAAAACTCAGAGGAAGTTGTAGAGAGCTCACTTAATGAAATTAAGGAAGAACTTGCTGATGTATTGATTTACTCTTTGATGATGGCAGATAATTTAAATTTGGATGTTGAGGATATTATAAAAGAAAAAATTGAAATAAATACAAAAAAATATCCTATAGAATTAAGTAAGGGTAACAATAAAAAATATACTGAATTGGAGAAATAATGGTTAAAGTAAAAAGTCCAATTGTAAGAGAAATAGAGTATGCAAGCGACTCTCTCGTAAATCTTAAAAATCAACTTAAATATAGTGAGCACAAAAATGAAAGAAAATTACTATTTGATTATCCGGTAGTTTACATTGTTAATGATGAAAACAAGAATCAATTTAGTGTATATGTTGGAGAAACAACTGATATAATTCGGAGAACTAGCCAACACTTAATTGATGATATAAAAAAAGACGATAGAGATGATTGGAGAGATTTTGCGACATCTTCTACAACGAAGATGTTTGTAATTGGTCACAATCATTTTAATAAGTCGTTAACTCTAGATATAGAAAATCGTTTGATGCTTTATTTATCAAGTGTTGAAAATGTCAAAAGAGTACATAATAGAAAAGAAAATCCTCAAAATGAGTATTATACATCTGATGAGTTAGATTCAATTTTTCTTAAAATTTGGTATTCGTTAAGAAAGAGAAATAAGTATTTATTTCCTGCTGAGAGTATTGTTCGAAATTCAGCAATTTTCAAAGCATCTCCGTTTCATAAATTGACAGAAGAACAAATTGAAGCTAAAAATAGTATTATTAATAAAATAAGTGCCTCAATTAGTAAAAATGAAGAGGGGACACTTATTCTAGTTAAAGGAGAAGCAGGTGCAGGGAAGACGGTTTTAATGAGTTCTTTGGTAGATGATTTATTGAATTCTGATGATATTTCATTTATTAAAGATAATAATTACATTAATCTTATTGTAAACCATAACAACCAATTAAGTGTATATAAAGAAATTGAAAGAAAATTAAATTGGAATAGTGGTTCAAGCTTGGAAGTAGCGATGAAGCCTACTCAATTTTTAAACGCTTTGAGAAAAGAGAAAATCAAGGCTGGAGTAGTCATAGTTGACGAAGGGCATCTGCTTCTTACTGCGAAAAATCAAGCATATCTCGGCGGAAATCATTTAAAAGATTTATTAGCGCAGTCAAAAGTAGTTGTTTTGGTTTATGATGATAAACAAATTATGAATAAATCTCAAATGTGGACTGATAATACATTTTTAGAATTAGAACATGAGGCAAACCTAGAAGGAAATTTAATTCAATTACGTAATCAAATGAGAATAAAGGCTAATCCTGAAACTGTTAATTGGATTCGTAATATTATTGATGAAGGTGAAATTAAGGAATTAAAAAAAGACAATCAATATGATATTAAGTGTTTTGATTCTCCGTTGGAATTGCAAAATGCTATTAAATTAAAGGATAGTGATCAAAAATTAGGTATTTCTAGATTAGTGGCTACATATGATTGGCCATTTGTTGAAGAGAAAAAGAAACAGGCGACTCCGAAATGGTTTGTAGAGATTGATGATTGGAAAGCTCCTTGGAATCAACAATTAAAGGCAGATAAGAAATATGCAAAATTGTCTTGGATAGAACAACCTCAAACAATTAATGAAATAGGTTCTACGTTTACAGTTCAAGGATTTGACTTGAACTATGTTGGTGTTATTATCGGACCATCCGTGAAATATAGAAACGGCAAAATCGTATTTGATATTACTAAGAGTAAAAATAAAGGCGCTGTTCAAAACAGAAAACTTGAAACAGGTGAAATGATAAACTATGGAGAAACATTATTAAAAAATGAGTTAAATGTTTTGTTGACACGTGGCGTAAATGGCCTATACGTCTATGCAGTTGATGAAGAACTTCAAAAAGCATTAAAAAATGCGATAAAATAAGATAACTTACATATTCCAAAACTTTTCCCGAATAGATAGAAGTAGAGGGACCAACCCTCTATTTTTTCTTAAGGAGAGGTAAATGGAAAAAAGACACAAGCATGTCTCACCGACCTTGGATATCATGGCTAAGAAGATTTTCAGCCTGCCTGAAGTGACGGTGACATTTATTCGAGATATTTTGGATTTGGATGTTGTAGATGCCCAGATTTTGGAGGGGACACAGCTTCATAAAAAGGACTTTGATGAGGATGAGCTTTTCTCAACGTCAGTGGATGTTCGAGCTAAGTTGAATGATGAAACTGAGGTTATTATTGAGATTCAGGTGCGTAAGCAGCATTATTTTCTCAATCGTTTTCATTATTATTTGGCTAACCAGCTGGTGGAAAATGTGCAACAATTACGCCAACAAGGACAGACGCATAAGATGTACGAGCAGATGGAACCAGTCTATGGCATAGCTATCTTGGAAAAGACCTTGTTGCCAGATGAGGAGTCCCCGATTAATACTTATTGGATGGCCAATAGTCGGACGGGCAAGCCTTTGTATTCTTACTATAAGGACGGGAAACGTCAGAACCTTCTTCAGATTGCCTTTTTAGAGTTGGATAAGTATAATAAAGATAAGCATATCAAGGATGAAGGGCGGCAGTGGCTAGAGTTTTTTGGAAATCTCCCATTTTCTAAGGAACCTAGTCAAGCGGTCACGCATGCCGATTCATTACTGGATTCATCCAGCTGGACACAGGAGGAAAAGGCGATGATTGATGAACGCATACGTATTCAAGAAAATTATGACATGACTATGGAAACAGCTATTGATGAAGCACGTGAAGAAGGCTTGGAACAAGGGTTAGAGCAAGGACTAGAGCGTGGACTTAAACAAGGGTTAGAACGAGGTCGTTATGAGGGACAACTAGAACTGATTCGTAAGATGCTGTCAAAAGGTCTGTCGTTAGAAGTAGTATCGGATGTGACTGGTTTATCGGTTGAAGAATTAGAGACATTGTTATCGTAAGAATCAGTTAGGAATAAACATTTATTTGAAAAGTCAGAGGCAGTTTTTGTCTCTTTTTTTATTTTTGGGTATTTAACATTTGTAATACTTAAACATTCGGAAAATAATACTTTGAATCGTAAAATTAAAAAAGACTGTCAAACGTTTGACATAAATCTGAGAAAACAGATTTAATACAATTTGATTGTTTTAGCCGATAAATCTTGCTAAATAAGCCTTTATGGAAGTTTAGAGTTTTCTCTTTCTTACACGTGAAAGAAATTACCTTTTTGTGCGACATTTTTAGACTATAATTTAGAAATGAATAACTGAACTTTCTAATATGACATTTTTGTTAAGGCCTTGTTAAAATGGATTACTTAGCCTTTTATTTTGTGTTCTCATGACTTATAATTTGTTTTGGTTTGTTTTGGATTAAAGAAACAACAGCATCATTAAGTACATCAAATATTTAAGAGTCTCTGTTTTTAGTTCGAGAATAGCTTAAAACTAAAATGGAGAGATTGTGAAAAAAAGTATCGGGAGAATTAACTTGTTTAGAGAAAGTAAAACAAAACCAAAGTACAGCATCCGAAAATATTCCATTGGGGCAGCATCGGCTTTGATTGGCTTCATGGCCCTTGCCAATGGGCAAGCAGTTCAGGCTGACGAGGCACAATCGATTAGTGACTTGACTGATGCTTCAAATCAAGCGCAGGCCCCTCAAGCGGTTTCAACAGCTCAGTTGGCGACTTCAGAGCTAGCATCAGAGAGTGTGCAAGCTTCTCAGCCTGCCAATATTATGCCGTCTCAACCTCAGGTAAGGACTGTTCAAGCAGCTGAGCAGACTCCGACCATCGATCAAGTGATTGAGACAGGCACCTCTCAATATCAAGGAACGTCAGCAAATGTCTTAACCAATGCGACTGAGGGTCAAGGACAAGGCAAGGAGTATAACACAGATGCCTACGGTGCCAAAATGCCTTACACGACTCATGAAGCAGAAAATGCGACTATCGAAAATGGAGCTACAATCCAACAGTCAACTGACATGGAATCTACGGCCGTGGAAGCGACGAACCAAACTTATGTCGAGCTTCCTAAAAAAGATGCAGCAGTTACTTTCAATGTCACCGAGCCAGCCAATGCTTTGAATGTGCGTTATACAATACCTGATGGTGCATCAGGTCAGTTGGATGTGCAGGTTAATGGTTCAAGCGTTGGTAATCTTGATTTGTCATCTCACTCAGCATGGCAGTACCTTAAAGGTGACCACGAATATGATCAAGTCGTTGATGGATCAAGTGCACGCTTCCGTTTTGATGAGACACGTCTTCTCCTCAAGGACATCCAATTGAAATCTGGTGATAAGATTTCTTTGGTTAAGAAGAAAGATGACAATGTCCCTTATGGTATTGATTTTATTGAGCTAGAACAGGCTCCAGCGCCAGTTGCCCAAGGTGAAAATAGCATCAGTATTGTGGATAAGGGTGCATCTGCCAATGATGATAGTGATGACACAGCTGCCCTACTTGCGGCTGTTGAGGAAGCTAAAGCTAGCGGAAAATCTGTCTATATTCCAGAGGGACGTTTCAATTTCGACAAACAAGTTAATATCGAAGCTGATAATCTAAAAATTTCAGGTGCTGGTGTTTGGCATACACAACTGCACTTTACAAGTGATAAACGCTATGGTGGTGGAATTGTCTTCGGTCATAATAGTAATGGTATTGAGTTGAGCAATCTTTATATGGATTCCAACTTGACCTCTCGTTATAACGAGGATGCACAGTACAAGGCTATTTCGGGAACACTTGGCAAGGATTCGAAAATTCATGACATCTGGGTTCAGCATTTTGAAGTTGGTATGTGGATTGGAGACTACGACCAGACGGGAAATATGAAGTATACGGACGGTCTTGTTATTGAAAACGCTCGTATCCGTAATAACTTGGCTGATGGTATTAACTTTGCTCAAGGAACCAAGAATTCAACGGTAAAAAACTCTAACATCCGTGGGAATGGTGATGATGGTTTGGCTATCTGGTCAAGTATTTCAGATGGGACAAATGCCGCAGCCGAGGAAAATAATAAATTCCTCAACAACACCATTGAATCAGGCTGGCGTGCGGCTGGTATCGGTATTTTTGGTGGTAAGGGTCATGAAATCTCAGGAAACCTCATCAAGGACGTCTTTGCTGGAGCAGGTATTCGTGTGAACACAGTCTTTGCAGGTCACAATTTTGACCTCAATGATTCTGGAATTAAGATTCATGACAATACCATTCTACGTTCAGGGACAACTAATGACCTCTATAACCTCCATCGTGGTGCCATTGATTTCCAACAAGTTCGTGGAACAATCAAGAATGTCAATGTCTACGATAATAAACTATTGAATACCTTGGCTGATCCAGTGATTACCAAAAACTTTGAGATGGGTGACAATGGTAATGGAGAAATCCGTTTATCTAATAATACGATTGACAATAAGGCGACGATTGTTGGGGCTGTCTCAACAGTTTCTCCAACAAAACCTGAACCAAAGCCTGTCAATAATCCAGTCTCTGAGACTTCAATTTCTGAAGCACCGAAGAGTGAAGCAAGTTCAAGCACTCCAGTTTCTGAAGTATCTAACAGTGAAGTGATCTCAGAGACTTCAGTTTCAGAAACACCAAATAGTGAGGCAAGTTCAAGCACTCCAGTTTCTGAATTATCAACAAGTGAAGTGGTTTCTGAAACTTCAACATCAGAAACACCAAAGAGTGAGGCAAGCTCAACTGCCCCAGTTTCTGAAGCATCTAACAGTGAAGTGATCTCAGAGACTTCAGTTTCCGAGTCACCAAAGAGTAAGGAAAGTTCAAGCACTCCAGTTTCAGAAACATCAACTAGTGAAGTAGTTTCTGAGACTTCAGTTTCAGAAACACCAAAGAGTGAGGCAAGTTCAAGCACTCCAGTTTCTGAAGCATCTAACAGTGAAGTGGCTTCTGAAACTTCAGCATCAGAAACACCAAAGAGTGAAGAAAACTCAAGTACTCCAATTTCTGAATCATCAACAAGTGAAGTGGCTTCTGAAACTTCAGCATCAGAAACACCAAAGAGTGAAGTAGGTTCAAGCACTCCAGTTTCCGAAGCATCCAACAGTGAGGTGATTTCCGAGACTTCAGTTTCAGAAACACCAAAGAGTGAGGTAGGTTCAAGCACTCCAGTTTCCGAAGCATCAACTAGTGAAGTAGTTTCTGAGACTTCAACATCAGAAACACCAAAGAGTGAGGCAAGCTCAACTGCTCCAGCCTCTGAGTCACCAAAGAATGAGGAAACTTCGGTAGCTTCATCTACTAGTCAGGTTGACGTAGCAATTACTTCTGACAGCCCAGAGAAATCTCCAACTTCAGAAAGTACACAAAAGGATCCGATTAGCGAGGTTTCTTCAGAAGTTATTGAAAAAGGTTCAACAAGTCAGGTCGATGTCAAACTTTCTGAAGCTCCAACAACAGCACGTACATCTGAAGTTGTCAGCATCTCGCCAAATAGTCAAGTCGCTTATAACAATGACCTAAAAATCTCTGTAACAAGCAGTCAGCTCGCCTCAGAAGCTATTCGCTTTAATTCTCTTTTGAATGAGAAGTCTGTGGATGTGATTGCAAGTAAAGTCATGGCGGTTATGGCCTATGAAACATTAGCTTCAGAAGTGGCATCACTTACAAGCTCTGAAGGTGTTGCCAAAGAGATTAGCAGTGATTTGTCAGAATTGGCGGAAAGCAAGAAGGATGACACACCTAAGAATGTCGCTCGTATTGATAAAGCAACTGAGGCAAAACAGGTGGCCAAGAGTTCTGAAAGCCAAGCTAGCACTTCAAAAGAAAAAGGTAAGTCTAATACGACAACGGTCTTCCTACTTGTCGGAGTTGCTGCAGCACTAAGTATATCTACAGTTTATCTTACAAAACAAGGTAAAAAAGCAGGTAAGTAATAGATAAGAAGCATCCATTAAATTGGGTGTTTTTGTTTTTAAGCAAGATCTAAGATACCTAATGTCATTATTCTTTATTTTTAATCATCCACTTTGATTTGGTTCTGTATAATTAAAGTGATAAGAAAAATTAAGGAGTTAAGATGATGAAAGAAAAAAGAAATAGTAGGATTTGTTTATTTGCTCTCCTTGTTTTAGTATTTACTTTAGGATTCGGATTTTCATTAGATACTAGCAAACAATCTTTGGCTGTGAGCTCTCAAGTGGTTCAAGCGGATGAGAACAATGGTATCTTGGCTTTTAATGGTCAAAAGCAGTTTGTCATGGAGGAGAAGGACCAGCTAGGACGTGCCCGCAGTGCTCATATACAGTTACAAGATAAGGACGAGCCGAAGAATAAGCGTCCCGGTAAAATAAAATATGATCCTGTAGGATGGCATAACTATAAGTTTTATTATGGTGACGGTAAATCAAAATCTTGGCTAATGAATCGAGGGCATTTGATTGGCTATCAGTTTTCTGGTGTCAATGACGAGGGCAAGAATTTAGTACCTATGACTGCCTGGTTGAATTCTGGAAATTATAAAGGAACCGACGAAGGTAATCAGTCAGGTATGCTTTATTATGAGAATCGCTTGGATAACTGGCTAGCACTCCACCCTAACTATTGGTTAGACTATAAGGTAACAGCTATCTACAGTGGAGACGAGTTGTTGCCTCGTCAAGTAGAACTTCAGTATGTTGGTATTGATGGTTCTGGAAATCTCTTGGAAATTAAACTTGGTGGAGATAAGGAGACTCTTGACAGTCAGGGAGTTACGCATGTTATCTTGGATAACCAATCACCAAATGCAGAAATCAATTATGCAGATGGGACAGCGACAAATACGGTTACTGAATTTACTGAAGCACCATCTGAGCCTAGTTCTGAGAGTTCACAGGTGACTGAACAACCAAGTTCTGAACCAGAGCCTGTGCAACCTGCACAAGAAGAAAGTCGAACAGTTTATGTGGCGCGTCATGGTACAGCAGATGTTTATTGGTATGACATCAACAGTATGCCTAGCAATACCAACAAAGCAAATGTCGTTACAATGACAGAAGCAGATGCCCTAGCCCAAGGTAAACGACACACGTCTAAAGAGTAATACAAAAGCTGGACATCTTGTCCAGTTTTTTTGTAAAACGACTCAGATTTTACCACTTTTATCTGAAAATTTGATATACTGAGACTATCAAAGATACTTGAAAGAGAGGTTAATTGACTCTTTTTCAGTACAAGAAAGGAATAAAAATATGATTTGGATTATTATTGCCATTATCGTTGTTCTTGTAATTTTTGTTATTGCAAGTTATAACGGCTTGGTTAAAAGCCGTATGCAGACTAAGGAGGCATGGAGTCAAATTGATGTTCAATTGAAACGTCGTAATGACCTTCTTCCTAACTTGATTGAGACTGTAAAGGGATATGCAAAATACGAAGGTTCAACGCTTGAAAAAGTAGCAGAACTTCGTAATCAAGTAGCAGCTGCGACTTCACCAGCAGAAGCGATGCGTGCTAGTGATGAATTGACACGCCAGGTTTCTGGAATCTTTGCGGTTGCTGAAAGTTACCCTGACCTTAAGGCTAGTGCCAACTTCAGCCAGCTTCAAGAAGAGTTGACGAACACTGAAAACAAAATTGCCTATTCACGCCAACTTTATAACAGTGTAACAAGTAACTACAATGTGAAATTGGAAACATTCCCAAGCAATGTTATTGCTAAGATGTTTAGCTTTAAGGCTGCTGAATTCCTTGAAACACCTGAAGAAGAAAAAGCTGTTCCTAAGGTTGATTTCAGTGGACTAGGTAACTAATATGTTATTTGATCAGATTGCTCGAAATAAGAGAAAGACTTGGCTTTTGCTCCTGGTCTTTTTCCTCTTGTTGGGCCTTGTTGGTTATGGTGTCGGCTATCTTTGGTTAGGTTCAGGCTTCGGTGGTTTGATTCTTGCTCTAGTTATCGGTTTTATCTATGCCGTTACCATGATTTTCCAATCAACCAATGTCGTTATGGCTATGAATGGTGCACGAGAGGTTGATGAACAAACCGCTCCAAACCTTTATCATGTGGTTGAAGATATGGCTATGGTGGCACAAATACCGATGCCACGTGTCTTTATTGTCGATGATCCTTCAATGAATGCTTTTGCGACGGGGTCTAGCCCTAAAAATGCTGCTGTGGCTGCTACGACAGGTCTTCTTGCAGTTATGAATCGTGAGGAACTTGAAGGGGTCATAGGGCACGAAGTCAGCCATATTCGTAACTATGACATCCGTATCTCGACTATTGCAGTTGCCTTGGCATCTGCCATCACCATGCTAGCTGGTATGGCTCGCAATATGATGTTCTGGGGTGGAGGCCGTCGTCGTAATGATGATGACCGTAATGGAAGTAGTGGCTTGGAGATTATTCTTCTCATTATTTCCTTGATTGCCATTATTCTTGCGCCTTTGGCAGCTACCCTGGTTCAGTTGGCTATTTCACGTCAGCGTGAATTTCTAGCTGATGCTTCTAGCGTCGAATTGACACGTAACCCACAAGGTATGATTAATGCTCTGCTTAAACTTGATCATAGTGAACCGATGCAACATCACGTGGATGATGCTAGCGCAGCTCTCTATATCAATGATCCTAAAAAGGAATCTGGTTTGCAGAAGCTCTTTTATACGCACCCACCAATTTCAGAACGGGTGGAACGCTTGAAACAAATGTAAAAAAAGTGAGACTGATGACACTTCTAAGGGTGTTTATCAGCCTCGCTTTTTTAGTTTGATTCAATATAAAGGTTGCTAGCAACAGTTTCTGGAATTTGAATTTCTTTTCCATCAATATTCAGGCGGTAGAGTTGTGTAAAAGGGTCAAAGCCTTTCAAGGTAAAAGTTACTCCAATTTTAAGACCGACAGTTTCCAAATAATGGAGTAAATCAATTTGATCCTGAACTCGACGAAGTACATAGTCTCCAGGAGTTAGGTCTTGTGTAAAAGTCTGGTTGTAGATTTCCTCTATGAGCTGACCTGACTTGGGGATTTGCCCACCGTGTGGACAGGTTTGGGGGTAATTGAGTAGGCGGTCAAGGGCATTGATAAAGTGATCAGAGACAGTATGCTCTAAAATTTCAGCCTCTTGATGAATTAGGTCACAAGTATATTGCAAGTGGTCCACCAAAAAGACTTCGATGAGGCGATGTTTCCGATAGAGTTCAGCAACATTGATTTTACCAGTTTTCGTTAGAAGATAGCCTTTGACTTTGTCTTTGATGATGAGGTCTTCTGAAATCAATTTCTTAATCATTTCCGTCACAGCAGGTGGAGACACCTGCATACGGTTTGCGATTTCCTTATTGCTTATTTTACCTTCTTCAGTACCAATCTCATAGATACATTTGAGGTAGTCTTCTTTGTTAGGTGTCATTTCTCTTCCTTTGAAAATAGTCTCACCTTAGTATAACAGATTTATCATAAGAATACAGAATATTTCTTAGATGAGATTTTTACTGATTCAAGCCTTGGGTGATTTTATCCAGATTATATTTCATCATGTTGTAGTAGCTATCACCGTCTTGCCCTTTTTCAGCAATAGAATCTGTAAAGATCTTTGCATAAATAGGAATATTGGTATCCTTAGATACTGTTTTCATAGGGCGTTCATCGACACTGGATTCGACAAAGAGAGCTGGTACCTTTGTTTGACGTAGTTTTTCCACGAGTGTTTTGATTTGGTCTGGTGTGCCTTCTTCTTCTGTATTGATTTCCCAGATGTAGGCAGATGGTACGCCATAGGCTTTAGAGAAGTATTTGAAGCATCCTTCACTAGTGACAATCAGTTTTTTCTCATCGGGAATCTTGTTAAATGTCTCTTTAGCTTCTTGGTCCAGTTTACTAAGTTTGTCAGTATAGGATTTTAGATTCTTTTCGTAGAAGGTCTTGTTTTTAGGGTCCTTAGCAATCAGTTGCTTGGCAATATTTTGAGCATAAATAATCCCATTTTCCAGATTAAGCCAAGCGTGGGGATCTTCCTTACCTTTTTCTGATTGACCTTCAAGGTAAATTACCTCAACACCATCACTAACTGCAAAATAATCTTTATTTTCTGTCTTATGAGCATTCTTGACTAACTTAGTAAACCAAGCATTTCCACCAGTTTCTAAATTGATGCCGTTGTAAAAAATCAAGTCAGCTTGCGATGTCTTCTTTACATCATCAGGAAGAGGTTCGTATTCGTGAGGATCCTTACCAACGGGTACAATACTGTGGAGAGTGATTTTATCTCCAGCAATATTTTTGGTGATATCGGCAATAATGGAATTGGTCGTAACGACTCGTAATTTATCCTTGCTACTGCCTTGTTTATTGGTACAAGCTGTTAGAGTAACTACCGCTAAAAGTAGTAGTACTATTGTTGATAGTATTTTTTTCATATTATTTTCATCCTATTATTTTATTGTTTATAAGTTTTTTTCATGCCACTTTGTTTAGGGGCGATGAAAAAGCTGATGAGAAAGAGTAGAGCAGACGTTAATACAATGCACGAACCAGCTGCAATATTAAAACTATAGCCTATAAAAAGACCTAGAACAGATGCCAAAGCCCCCAATCCTGATGAGAGAAGAATCATTGTTTTTAGGCTATGAGCATAAAGGTAGGCAGTCGCAGCCGGTGTAATTAAAAGTGCCACAATAAGAATAGTACCGACACTTTGCATGGCAGTTACAGCAACCAAGGTTAGAATAACCATCAGTAAGTAATGGTAGAAGGAGACTTTAACTCCCATTGACTTGGCCAAAATTGGATCAAAGGATGTTAGGAGTAGAGGGCGAAAGAAGATTGTAATAGTTGCTAGTACGAGAAGTGAAACGATAATCGTTATCCACATGTCCATGTCTTGTACAGCTAGAATATTCCCGAAGAGAATATGAAAGAGATCTGTGGAACTATTAGCAACACCGATGAGAATAATACCGAGAGCTAGAAAGCTCGAAAAGGTAATCCCAATTGCCGTGTCACTCTTAATAATGGAATTACTTTTGATATAGGTAATCATTGTAGAAGCTAAAAGTCCAAAGATGATGGCTCCTATGAAAAAGTTAATACCCAAGATAAAGGAAATGGCTACCCCAGGTAGAACCGCATGTGAAATTGCATCACCCATAAGTGACATCCCTCTTAGAATAATAAAACAACCAACAGCACCCCCGACAATTCCAATAACTAAAGCCGTTATAAGAGCATTTTGTAAGAAGTGGAAATTTAGCAAACCATCAATAAATTCAGAAATCATTTACATCTCCTTTATAAAATAAACTGTTACCGTAGGTTTTACGGAGATTATCCTCATTAAAAATAATTTTAGTAGGCCCACTAGCAATCAGTTTACGATTGAGGAGGATAACTTGGTCAAAATAATGAGGAACTTTGCTCAAATCATGGTGGACAATAAGAATAAGCTTACCTTTGTCCCTAAGTTCTCTCAAGGTGTTCATGATAATATCTTCGCTAACAGAGTCAATCCCTACAAAGGGTTCATCTAATAAAATAATATCAGCCTCTTGTACAAGACAACGAGCGATTAGAACACGTTGAAATTGACCTCCTGATAATTGGCTTATTTGTCGATGAGCCAAATCATTTAGACCGAGTAGTGTTAAAGCATCTGTGACCTTAGACCAATCACTCTTAGATAGACGTTTAAAGAACTTGGTTTTGGGATAGAGTCCTAGAGAGATGCACTCTCTGACAGTAATCGGAAAGTTAAAATCAATATCAGCCTTCTGTGCAACATAGGAAATACGATTCAATTGCTGATGAATAGGTTGTTTATTGAAAAGGATTTTTCCAGAGTGAGGAATAATACCAATTAATGTTTTAATTAGAGTTGATTTACCAGCACCATTTGGTCCAATAATTCCAGTAATACTAGGTCCCTCCAAGTTTAAGGTGATATTATCCAGAGCTAATGTCTGTTGGTAAGACACATTAATATTTTCAATTTGAATCATTAGCTACCTCCTTGGGTTTAATATACTTTAAAATAATAATTAAGTCAAGTTAACTTTTGTAATTAACTTAACTGAATTATGTAGTGTTATCAAGATGACAGAGGATAGTGAATGAGAGTACATTTTTTATATCAAATATTCAGCCTGATCAAACTGTTTGATATTTGGGAGAGGCTACAAGGAACATTATTTTTACAATTTGTACGATTTCACTCTGTATTTCAAGAAATCTTTAGTTTTTATTTTTTAAAACTAGTCATATTTCCTTATTTCTGGCATAATAGATATATGAAACTAACGATTCAACGAATGGCTCGAATTGCCATTCTGTCAGCTCTGGCGGTAGGATTGCGGTCAGCATTTATAGGATTGCCAAATATTCAGCCTATTACAGCTATGTTTTTTGTGGCTGTTCTTTATTTGGGTTTGGTTGATGGTCTATTGATTATGGCTTTAACCATGTCCATCTCAGGATTCATCTTTGGTTTTGGTCCTTGGGTCTTTAATCAGATTCTGACCTTCGGCGTCTTGATGGCTCTTTGGAGTTTGATGGCACCTAGGTTATCACTTGTCTGGCAGATTGCTTTGGTAACTCTTTTGTCCTTTTTCTATGGGGTTCTCCTTGATTACGGGTATGGCCTTCTATTTAAAAGTGGGATTACCTTTGTTATTTCTGGTCTACTTTACGACACCTATCATGCAGTATCGACGCTTCTATTTTATCCATTCATCCAGTCTATTTTTAGGAGGTTTTTGAAATGAAAAAATTATTAACCTATATCTTTCTTGCCTTATCACTTGTTACCCTAGCAGCCTGTGGAAAAAATGAGGCAGCTAAACTTACTAGTAGCACAAACAATCATCAGTCTAAGGTTCAAGGTCAAGTGACTTTGATTTTGAAAACAGATAAGGAAAGTAAGAAAAAATCAGTAGAAATCCAAAAAGGGGATACAGTGCTTGATGTCTTGGAAGAGGTATATCCTGTTCAAGAAAACGATGGCTTCATCACTGAGATTGATGGTATTTCTCAAGATAAAGATAAAGGCATCTATTGGATGTTTGATGTTAATGGGAAACTTGGTGAAAAAGCAGCCAACCAACTTAAGGTTGAAGATGGCGATGAAATCAAATTCTATCAAAAAAAGTATAATTAAGATTCTGAACTCTGTTTCAGAGTCTTTTTTTTATAAAGTTCGGAAATAGACTTAAAAAATTGTTTGAAAAAGTCGGAAAATTGCAAAATAACTGACGATTTAAAGGAAAATAGTTTACTTTTGTTTTAAAAGTGATATGATAAAAGGGTACTACATAAAGTAAGGAGAATACGGTTTGGCTTTTAACAAATTGGAAAGCAGTAACAACCAGGAAATCATCTCTGAAGAAGTTGGTATCTTGAAAGAATTGTTGGATGATGCAACACGAGGCATGGCTGGAGAGCAAGGTCTCACAACTATCCAACATTTGGTTGAACTTTATGATGAAGGTGACTATGTGGCCCTTACACAAGCCATTTCAGAAATGACGAATGACGATATGGTCGTTGCATCACGTTATTTCTCTTTGTTACCTCTCTTGATTAATATCTCTGAGGACGTGGATTTGGCTTATGAAGTCAACCACAAGAACAATATTGATGAATCTTATCTAGGTAAGTTGTCTGAAACCTTTGATGTTGTCGCTGAAAGTGATAATGCACGTGACATTCTTGAACATGTCAATGTCGTGCCAGTTTTGACAGCTCACCCAACTCAGGTTCAACGTAAAACTATGCTTGAATTGACTAACCACATTCACGAACTTCTCCGTAAGCATCGTGATGTTAAGGCTGGTCTTATTAACAAGGATAAATGGTATGCAGATTTGCGTCGTTATGTAGAAATTATGATGCAAACAGATATCATTCGTGAGAAAAAACTTAAGGTTAAAAACGAAATCACTAACGTTATGGAGTATTACAACTCCTCATTGATTAAGGCGATTACGAACCTATCACATGAATTCAAACGTTTAGCAGTTGAAAAAGGTATTGAACTCGACAATCCAACCCCTATTACTATGGGTATGTGGATTGGTGGTGACCGTGACGGGAACCCATTTGTAACAGCAGAAACTCTTAAACTTTCTGCAACATTGCAAAGTGAAGTTATCCTCAACTACTATATCGAAAAAGTTGATAATCTTTACCGTTCATTTTCCCTCTCATCACGCTTAACTGAGGTTTCAGATACAGTAGCAGAGATGGCGAAACATTCTCCAGATACATCTGTTTATCGTGAAAATGAACCTTACCGTCGTGCTTTCAGTTACATCCAGTCTAAGTTGATTCAGACACTTCTTTTCTTTAAAGAAGGAAACTTTACCAAGGAAAGCGTTGCCAAACGTCTTTCTGAAAATGTTCGTCTGGGTTCAGCTTCAACAGGTGAAGTAGTAGCTGATTACGTGCAACAACGTCTCAGCCAAAGTCTTCAAGCTGTCTCACAACAAACAACAGAATTCTACGAAACAGCAGATGACTTCCATGATGATCTTTTGGCAATCAAAAATTCACTTCTTGAAAACGACGATGCTGTCTTGATTTCAGGTGATTTCGAAGAGCTTCTTCAAGCTGTAGAAGTCTTTGGTTTCTATCTTGCTACAATCGATATGCGTCAAGATTCAAGTGTTCATGAAGCATGTGTAGCAGAGTTGCTTAAATCTGCAAATATTGTTGATAACTATAGTGAATTAACAGAGGTTGAAAAGGTTGCTGTTCTTCTTAAAGAATTGCAAGAAGATCCTCGTACCTTGTCATCAACTAATGTGCCTAAGTCTGAAACACTTGAAAAAGAATTGGCAATCTTCCGCACTGCTCGTCTCTTGAAAGACTATATCGGTGAAGATGTCATCAAACAACATATCATTTCTCACACTGAGAGCGTTTCTGATATGTTTGAGTTGGCTATCCTTCTTAAAGAAGTTGGCTTGGTTGATACAGAACGTGCGCGTGTCCAAATTGTTCCACTTTTTGAAACTATCGAAGACTTGGAAAACTCTAATGATATCATGAAACAATATCTTGGTTATGATATCGTTAAACGTTGGATCAAGAATAGCAATAATTACCAAGAAATCATGTTGGGTTACTCAGACTCTAACAAAGATGGTGGTTACTTATCTTCAGGTTGGACGCTTTACAAAGCTCAAAACGAATTGACTAAGATTGGTGAAGAGCGTGGTATTAAGATTACCTTCTTCCATGGCCGTGGTGGTACTGTTGGTCGTGGTGGTGGCCCATCATACGATGCTATTACGTCTCAACCATTTGGTACTATTAAGGACCGTATCCGTTTGACTGAACAAGGGGAAGTTATCGGTAATAAATATGGTAATAAGGATGCTGCCTACTACAATCTTGAAATGCTTGTTTCAGCTGCCCTTGACCGTATGGTAACACGTCAAATTGCGGACCCAGATGAATTGGTTGATTTCCGTGAAATTATGGACGGTATTGTTAATGATTCTAATGTTATCTATCGTGATCTTGTCTTTGGAAACGAACATTTCTATGACTACTTCTTTGAAGCAAGCCCTATTAAAGAAGTGTCAAGCTTGAATATCGGTTCTCGTCCAGCAGCTCGTAAGACTATTACTGAGATTTCTGGTCTTCGTGCGATTCCTTGGGTATTCTCATGGTCACAAAACCGTATCATGTTCCCAGGTTGGTATGGTGTGGGTTCTGCCTTTAATCGCTTTATCCAAGCTGAAGAAGGCAACCTTGAGAAACTTCAACATATGTTTGAAACATGGCCATTCTTCCGTTCACTTTTGTCAAACGTGGACATGGTTCTTTCAAAATCAGACATGAATATCGCCTTCCACTATGCACAATTGGCAGAGAGTGAAGAAGTACGTAGTGTCTTCAATATTATTTTGGATGAGTGGCAGTTGACTAAGGATGTTATTCTTGCTATTGAAAAACATGATGGCTTCCTTGATGAAAGTCCATCGCTTAAAGCAAGTTTGGACTTCCGTTTACCATACTTCAATGTCTTGAACTACATCCAAATTGAATTGATTAAACGTCTTCGTAACAATGATTTGACCGATGACGAAATTAGCCTTATTCACATTACCATCAATGGTATTGCAACAGGTCTTCGTAACTCTGGTTAATAAAGTAAAGTTCATCACTTTGGTGGTGGGCTTTTTGTTATGGTGAAAAATCTGTTATAATAAAACCATGATTGCTATGGAAACGATTGAAAAGCTGTCCAAAGAAAAGCTCCCCATGATAACGGTCTTGGCGGGCGAGGATTTAGGGCAGTATAGTCAAGCAAAAGAAAAATTTTTAAAACAAATTGGTTTTGATCCCAGTGACTTAACCTATTCTTATTTTGATATGTCTGAGACTGATTATCAAGATGCTGAGCTCGATTTAGAAAGCATGCCTTTTTTTGCAGATGAGAAGGTGGTCATTTTTGACCATTTCACGGATATGACTACTGCTAAAAAATCGTATCTGGATGAGAAAGAGTTGAAGCGCCTTGAAAATTATTTTGAGTCTCCTGTTGAAACAACACGTCTTGTCTTAATGTCTGCAGGAAAGCTAGATGGAAAGCGTCGTTTAGTCAAACTACTCAAGCGTGATGCCATGGTGCTTGAAGCCAGTCCCTTAAAAGATGCAGAACTTAGAACCTATTTTCAAAAGCAGGCGCATCAAGAGGGGCTTACATTTGATACAGGAGTCTTTGAGGAACTTTTGATTAAGTCAAATTTTGACTTTTCAGATGTTCAAAAAAACTTAGCTTTTCTAAAGGGGTATAAAACGGAAGGAAATATCTCATCGCAAGATATTGCTGAGGCTATTCCGAAAAGTTTGCAAGATAACATTTTTGATATGACGCAACTTCTTTTGCGAGGACAGATTCAGAGTGTTCGTGAATTAGTGCATGATTTACGGCTTCAGGGTGAAGATGAGATTAAGTTGATTGCTGTGATGTTGGGACAATTTCGTACCTATTTACAGGTTAAACTCTTATCTGCTCAAGGCAAAAGTGAGCAGCAGATTGTTTCAAGTCTGTCAGATTATTTAGGGCGTAAAGTCAATCAATTTCAGGTTCGTTTTGCTCTGAGAGATAGTCGTCCCTTATCAGTAGCATTCTTAAAAAAGACGATTAAGATTTTAGTAGAGACAGATTACCAGATAAAGACAGGAACTTTAGATAAAGATTACTTGTTTGATTTAGCATTTTTAAAAATCGTATCAAACCGCTAGAGATTTGGAGTTTTCTTTGATTTTGTAAGCAAAATTTTTGAAAGCTCTACCACTTTACGGTAAAATGAAGAAAAAATGAAAAGAGGACCTTTACTATGGCAATTATCCTTCCAGACCTTCCTTACGCTTACGATGCTTTGGAACCATACATTGATGCTGAAACAATGACTCTTCACCACGATAAACACCACGCAACTTATGTAGCAAATGCTAATGCTGCTCTTGAAAAACACCCAGAAATTGGTGAAGATCTCGAAGCACTTTTGGCTGACGTGGAACAAATTCCAGCAGATATTCGTCAAGCACTTATTAACAATGGTGGTGGACACCTTAACCACGCACTTTTCTGGGAACTCTTGTCTCCTGAAAAACAAGAACCAACTGCAGAAGTAGCAGCTGCTATTAACGAAGCTTTCGGCTCATTTGAAGCCTTCCAAGAAGCTTTCACAGCAGCAGCAACAACTCGTTTTGGTTCAGGTTGGGCATGGCTTGTTGTTAACGCTGAAGGTAAGCTTGAAGTCGTTTCAACAGCTAACCAAGACACCCCTATCTCAGATGGTAAGAAACCAATCTTGGCACTTGATGTTTGGGAACATGCATATTACCTAAACTACCGTAACGTACGTCCAAACTACATCAAAGCTTTCTTTGAAATCATCAACTGGAATAAAGTTGCTGAGCTTTATTCAGCAGCTAAATAAGTTTAAAATTATCCTCACTATTGGGGATAATTTTTTTGTAATATGATTGTAAAATCTCCTTGCTTTTTAGTGAATTATAGCTTAAACTATTATTGTTATGAAAAAAAAGAAAAAACATTCAAGCAAAAAGTATAGTGGAAGCCGCCGAAAAACTAAAGATAAAAAGAAAGATTCGGTAAAACAAGACCTTCAAAAAGACGTCCAAAAAGACACTAAAGATACTAAAAAAGATGTCAAAAAAGGCGCCAAGAAAGACAAGAAAAAATCATCGAAAAAAGATGCTAAAAAGACTTCTA
Source organism: Streptococcus sp. cx1 (assembly GCF_052384325.1). Lineage (NCBI taxonomy): Bacteria > Bacillati > Bacillota > Bacilli > Lactobacillales > Streptococcaceae > Streptococcus > Streptococcus sp. cx1. The sequence continues at coordinate 388,922 of NZ_JBQSUN010000001.1, forward strand.
AAAAATCAGTAGACAAGAAGTCAGCTGAGGAAACAGTAGTACCAGTTGAACACAAGGAAAACGAAGCAAAAACTGAAACCTTGGCACTTAGAAGTAAGCGCTCTAAGAAATCTAAAGCTAAATCAAAATCATCTCGTGATGATAAAAAAGCATATCTTATCTTAGCCTTCCTAGGTGTTTTGGTAATTCTTTTGTTTGTTGCCATGCTTGCTTTAGCAGGACGTGGTAAACAAGCTGGTCACACTGGTGGCCTTGGAAATATCTTCGGATCTAGTTCTAAAGTCACTAAAAAAGAAGACAAAGAAAAAGAGGAAAAGGTAACTCCAACAAATAAATCAGCCGAAGCTAAACAAGCAGTCATGGAAGCAGATGCAGATACTATGTATGGTAATGGTTTGTATTATGATTATGCTAACATGACATTGAACCAAGTAGTTGAAGCATTTATGGCTGACCAAGGTATTGAGTCTAGCCAAATTGCCTTTTCATATAAAAATACCAAGACAAATGAGCAATTCTCTATGAATGATACTCAGCCAATGACTGCAGGATCAACTTATAAATTGCCATTAAACATGCTTGTCATGGATGAGGTTAATAAGGGTAAACTTTCTTTAACTGAACGTTTTGATATTACTAATACTGAGTATGAATACCAAGGTGAACATGATAATTATGTTGCTGCTTTCGGTGGTTCAATGACTATTCCAGAGATGCAAGAATATTCTCTTGTATACTCTGAGAATACTCCTGCCTACGCTTTGGCGGAACGCCTTGGTGGTATGGAAAAATTCTATGGCATGCTCGATAAATACGGTAAATCAAAAGGTGAAGTGAAGACTATCCAAATGCATGGTAATAAGACAACAACAGATTATTACATTCAAGTTTTGGATTATCTCTGGAAACATCAAGATAATTACAAGGATATTCTCCACTACATTGGTGAGTCATTCCCGAATGAGTATTACAAGACTTACCTTCCAGGTTTAACGATTTATCAAAAACCAGGTTACGTTCGTGAAGCACTTAACGTTGATGCTATCGTTATGGAAGATACACCTTATATGGTTGCAATCTATACACGTTACCTTGGTGGATCAACTGAAAATTCAGATGAAATCAGCGGTTGGGGTCTCCAACAATTAGGAATGCTCTCTTATGTCATTAATGAGTGGCACCGTGTCAATATGAACTAATAAAGAAAAGCCGAATTTATCGGCTTTTTTTCTATATAATTGAACAAAAAGTAAGAAGTAATATCCCTAGAAAAAGAAATGGGACAAATGCGATGCATTCCTTGAGATTTCTTTGTAGAAGGAAGTAAGCTAGTCCTAATAGGCAGGCAATTTCGATAATAAGTAGTATTTTTGAAAATGGGAAAATTAGTGAGGCACTTGCTAAGTAGAGAAAATCTCCTTCCCCAATATTTAGATGTTTCATATAAGAAAGGATGGCGAGGATTATCCCCAAGGCAAATGAGAGGTAGTAGTTGCCCATGAATAAGAGTGGGACTGTTCCAACTATCCAAATCAGAAGTGGATAGGATTTATGTTTCAAATCAAAAATTGATAGACAAAGGCTGAAGTAAAGAAAGTAGGTTACTTCAAGACTCAAAAAGTCATAGAAATATAGCAGGCATATTCCCCCACAAAATAATTCCATAAAGAGGTAACGAAAAGGGATAGGAGTCTGACATGAACGGCATCGAAATCTTAAGAAAAGTTGTGAGAGGATAGGAATCATCTCGAAAAAACGCAGCTGATGCTTGCAATGGCTACAGTGACTTCTAGGGAAAATAATCGACCTCTCAGGAAAACGATCACAAATTAGTCCGATGAATGAACCAAAAGAGGCTCCTAGAAAAAAATAAATAATACTTAACATACCTAATTATTCGAAAAAGAGTGAGAAAAAGCATTTTACTTGCATCTTATTTAGAAATATTCTAAAATAAAAGTATAAATAATAGTAATTCTAAATAAGGAGTATTAATATGGTAGATTCAATTAAAGAAACAATCAATGAAACAGTTAACCAACAAGCTGAAACACCTTCATATACAAAAACTAAAGCAGTTTTGAATCAAGCAGTCGCTGATTTGTCTGTAGCAGCTTCAATTGTTCACCAAGTTCATTGGTATATGCGTGGTCCTGGTTTCCTCTATCTTCATCCAAAAATGGATGAATTGATGGATAGTTTGAATGCTCACCTTGATGTTGTTAGTGAACGTTTGATTACTATTGGTGGGGAACCATACTCAACTTTGGTAGAATTTTCATCTAATTCAGGCTTGACTGAAACTACTGGTACATTTGATAAACCAATGTCTGATCAAATCCAATTATTGGTTGATACATACAAATATTTGTCAGTCTTGTTCCAAGTTGGTTTGGATATCACAGATGAAGAAGGAGATGCTCCTTCAAATGATATCTTCACTGCAGCTAAATCTGAAATTGATAAGACAATCTGGATGTTGACTGCAGAACTTGGACAAGCTCCAGGCTTGAGATAAGCATTTTTGAGTTAAGATGATTGTCAAGAGTTCCTCTAAAAGTGTATAATAGACATAAAATACTTTTAGACGAAGGGAGGCGGCGATATGTCTGAGCATCGACGTAGTCTAGGCGTTTATGAAGATGTCCTGAATCAGTTAAAAGCTAAAGGAATTCGGTTGACGGAATCTCGTAAAGCTGTTATTCGCTATTTGATGATGTCTGATCAACACCCTAGTGCAGATGTGATATATTATGACCTACTCCCTGACAATCCTGGGATGAGTTTGGCGACGGTCTATAACAACCTGAAGGTGTTGGTTGAAGAAGGGATTGTCTCTGAAATCAAGGTTAATAATGATAATACAACCTATTATGATTTTATGGGACATGACCACTTAAACATTGTTTGTGAAAAATGTGGTCACATTACTGACTTAGACTTACCGATTCCGTCTTTCAAGGAAGAGGTAGAATCACAAACTGGATTTCGCATTACTCGTGAACAGATGATTTTACATGGGATTTGCCCGAATTGTCAATAACCTGAGTCTAAATGACTTAGGTCTTTTTTGAAGTATACAATAATCTGTAAAGGTTTTCAAAACTATCTTGTCATGGCAGAAGCTTTTTGCTAAAATATTGCTATGAAAACTTTATATGACGTTCAACAGTTGTTGAAACAGTTTGGCATAGTAGTTTACCTGGGAAAAAGGCTCTATGATATCGAAATGATGAAGATTGAATTAGAAGCCCTCTACCAGAATGGTTTGGTGGACAAGGACAGCTACCTTACTGCTGAAATGATTTTACGACGTGAACATCGCATTGAAATGGAGAAAGAAAATGAGTAAAAAACTCTTGGGAATTGACCTTGGTGGAACAACTGTTAAATTTGGTATTTTGACTTCAGAAGGTGAAGTGCAAGAAAAATGGGCGATTGAAACAAATACGCTTGAAAATGGTCGTCACATCGTCCCTAACATCGTGGAGTCTTTGAAACACCGTTTGGAAATGTACGGACTTACTGCAGAAGATTTCATTGGAATTGGTATGGGTTCTCCAGGAGCTGTTGATCGTGAAAATAAAACGGTTACTGGTGCCTTCAACTTGAACTGGGCAGAAACTCAAGAAGTTGGATCTGTCATCGAAAAAGAACTCGGTATTCCATTTGCCATTGATAATGATGCTAACGTTGCTGCCCTCGGTGAACGTTGGGTTGGTGCTGGTGCTAACAATCCTGATGTTGTCTTTGTGACATTAGGAACAGGAGTTGGTGGCGGCGTTATCGCTGATGGTAACTTGATTCATGGTGTTGGCGGTGCTGGTGGTGAAATTGGCCACATTATCGTTGAGCCTGAAACAGGATTTGAATGTACTTGCGGAAACAAAGGATGCTTGGAAACTGTAGCTTCTGCAACAGGTGTCGTACGTTTGGCACGTCATTTAGCAGAAGGATATGAAGGTAACTCTTCTATTAAAGCTGCTGTAGATAATGGTGAGCAAGTAACAAGTAAAGATATTTTCGTTGCCGCTGCCGAAGGCGACAAGTTTGCTAATAGCATCGTTGACAAAGTCTCTGAATACCTAGGACTTGCAACAGCAAATATCTCAAATATTCTTAACCCAGATTCAGTTGTAATCGGTGGTGGTGTTTCAGCAGCTGGTGAATTCTTGCGTAGCCGTGTTGAAGGATACTTTACACGTTATGCATTCCCACAAGTTCGCCGTACAACAAAAGTGAAATTAGCAGAGCTTGGAAATGATGCTGGTATCATTGGAGCTGCTAGCCTTGCACTTACAATTGATAACTAATGAATGACAGAAGGTGTGTCTGACCAATTATAGGTGGACAGCACCTTTTTCTTGTTGAAAAACGTTTACAATCAGCTGAGCTCTGCCATTTTGTTGAAAATGTGGTATACTTTAAAAGTTGAAATAAAAATTAAAGAGGAAAAAATGACTAAACTTAGAGAAGATATCCGTAACGTAGCCATCATTGCCCACGTTGACCACGGTAAAACAACACTTGTTGATGAATTGTTGAAACAATCACACACTCTTGACGAGCGTAAAGAGCTTGATGAGCGTGCAATGGACTCAAACGATCTTGAAAAAGAACGTGGAATTACAATCCTTGCCAAAAATACAGCCGTTGCTTATAACGGTACGCGTATCAACATTATGGATACACCAGGTCACGCGGACTTCGGTGGAGAAGTTGAACGTATCATGAAAATGGTTGATGGGGTTGTCCTTGTTGTCGATGCCTACGAAGGTACAATGCCTCAAACACGTTTTGTGTTGAAAAAAGCACTCGAGCAAAACTTGACACCTATCGTTGTTGTTAACAAGATTGATAAACCATCAGCTCGTCCTGAAGAAGTTGTTGATGAAGTTCTTGAACTTTTCATCGAGCTTGGTGCTGATGATGATCAGTTGGAATTCCCAGTTGTGTATGCTTCAGCGATTAACGGAACATCATCATTGTCGGATAACCCTGCTGATCAAGAGCACACTATGGCTCCAATCTTTGACACTATTATTGACCACATCCCAGCTCCTGTAGATAACTCAGATGAGCCTCTTCAATTCCAAGTGTCACTTCTTGACTACAATGATTTCGTTGGACGTATCGGTATTGGACGTATCTTCCGTGGAACTGTAAAAGTTGGTGACCAAGTTACCCTTTCAAAACTTGACGGAACAACAAAGAACTTCCGTGTTACTAAACTTTTCGGTTTCTTTGGTTTGGAACGTCGTGAAATTGAAGAAGCAAAAGCTGGTGATTTGATTGCCATCTCAGGTATGGAAGACATCTTCGTTGGTGAAACAATTACACCAACTGATGCTGTTGAACCATTGCCAGTTCTTCGTATTGACGAACCAACACTTCAAATGACTTTCTTGGCTAATAACTCACCATTTGCAGGTCGTGAAGGTAAACACGTGACATCACGTAAGGTTGAAGAGCGTCTCTTGGCAGAGTTGCAAACAGACGTTTCTCTTCGTGTTGATCCAACTGATTCACCAGATAAATGGACTGTCTCAGGTCGTGGTGAATTGCACTTGTCAATCCTTATCGAAACAATGCGTCGTGAAGGATACGAACTTCAAGTATCTCGTCCAGAAGTTATCATCAAAGAAATTGATGGTGTGAAATGTGAGCCATTTGAACGTGTTCAAATTGATACTCCAGAAGAGTACCAAGGTTCTATCATCCAAGCCCTTTCAGAACGTAAAGGTGATATGCTTGATATGCAGATGGTTGGTAACGGTCAAACACGTCTTATCTTCCTCGTACCAGCTCGTGGACTTATTGGATTCTCTACTGAATTCTTGTCTATGACACGTGGTTACGGTATCATGAACCACACCTTCGACCAATACTTGCCAGTTGTTGCTGGTGAAATTGGTGGCCGTCACCGTGGTGCCCTTGTTTCTATCGATACAGGTAAAGCGACAACTTACTCAATCATGCGTATCGAAGAACGTGGTACAATCTTTGTTAACCCAGGTACTGAAGTTTATGAAGGTATGATTGTTGGTGAAAATGCTCGTGAAAATGACCTTGGTGTCAATATCACTACAGCAAAACAAATGACAAACGTGCGTTCAGCAACTAAGGACCAAACGGCTGTTATCAAGACTCCACGTATCTTGACTCTTGAAGAATCACTTGAATTCTTGGATGACGATGAGTACATGGAAGTAACGCCTGAATCTATCCGCTTGCGTAAACAAATTTTGAATAAAGCAGAGCGTGATAAAGCCAATAAACGTAAGAAAAAAGCAGCAGAAGCTGAATAATATATAGAGAGGAGAAGAGATGTTTTATCTGATTGTTGCTATATTGATTGCATCATTCTATTTCTTTATTGCACCAAAGTCGGTAAAAAACACCATGAATCTTCTCTTTGTCATGGCTACCTTAGCATTGCTCCTACTTTTAGCAGTGCTATCAATCATTAAATTCTTCAGTTTACCTGGTGAGTTCTTTGTTACGGTGGGAATGCTTGTATTGAGCTATTTCACCTTGAAAGATTTTTTCGCTATGTCAGAGCTTAATCATGAAAAAGCTGAACATGAAGATAAATAAGTAGCATGAGATTAAAAGTCAATCGAATAGATTGGCTTTTTCTTTTGCCAAGAAGAGGTAACTCCTTGAAATAGCTTGGGATAAAGGGTAAAATGATTATGATACAATTTGAGAGAATGGACGAATTATGAAATCAGTAACACAATTTGAAAATAAAAAAGTTTTGGTCCTTGGTTTGGCTAAATCTGGTGAAGCAGCTGCCCGCCTATTGGCTAAGTTGGGTGCTATTGTCACAGTAAATGATGGGAAACCATTTGAGGAAAATCCATCAGCACAGACGCTTCTTGAAGAAGGGATTAAGGTTGTCTGTGGCGGACATCCTCTTGAACTATTGGATGAAAATTTTGAATTAATGGTGAAAAATCCTGGAATTCGTTATGACAATCCAATGGTAGCTCGTGCACTTGAAAAAGGCATTCCTGTTTGGACTGAAGTGGAATTGGCTTACCTAGTATCTGAAGCACCTATTATCGGTATTACAGGCTCAAATGGTAAGACAACAACGACAACTATGATTGCTGATGTCCTAAACCATGGTGGCAAATCGGGTGTCTTGTCTGGAAATATCGGTTTCCCTGCGTCAGAAGTTGCACAGTCAGTTACTGCTCAAGATACCTTAGTTATGGAATTGTCTTCTTTCCAATTGATGGGGATTGACAGCTTCCATCCACATATTGCTGTGATTACTAACTTGATGCCGACACATATTGACTATCATGGTAGTTTTGAAGAATATGTGGCTGCTAAATGGAATATTCAAAATCAGATGACTGCGGATGATTTTGTTGTTTTGAACTTCAATCAAGATTTAGCTAAGGAATTGGCTACACAAACTAAAGCACAAGTAGTTCCATTCTCAACAGTGGAAAAAGTAGATGGTGCCTATCTTGAAAATGGTGGTCTCTACTTCAAAGGTGAATTGGTGATGCAAGCCGATGAGATTGGCGTTCCTGGTAGTCACAATGTTGAAAATGCCTTGGCAACTATAGCTGTAGCAAAATTGTCAGGTATTTCAAACCAAGCTATCAAGGAAACTCTCGCAAGCTTTGGTGGGGTTAAGCACCGTCTCCAATTCGTTGACACTATCGATGAAGTGAAATTCTATAATGATAGTAAGTCAACAAACATTTTAGCGACACAAAAAGCACTTTCTGGTTTTGATAATAGCAAAGTCATTTTGATTGCCGGTGGTTTGGACCGTGGTAATGAATTTGATGAACTCATTCCTGACATTACTGGTCTTAAGAAAATGGTGATTTTAGGAGAATCAGCTCCCCGTGTCAAACGTGCTGCTGATAAAGCGGGCGTGACTTATCTTGATGCCAAAGATGTGGCAGATGCGACACGTATTGCTTTTGATCAAGCAAGTGCAGGAGATGTTGTCTTGTTGAGCCCTGCAAACGCAAGTTGGGATATGTACAAGAATTTCGAAGTGCGTGGTGACGAATTTATCACAACTGTTGAGCAATTGAAGGGATAGTCTATGGCAAAAGCGAAAAAGATTGTTTTTACCGGTGGTGGAACCGTTGGACATGTGACTTTAAATCTTATCTTAATTCCAAAATTTCTCAAAGATGGATGGGAAGTGCACTATATCGGTGACAAGCACGGGATTGAACATGAGCAGATTGATAAATCTGGCTTAGATGTGACTTTCCATAGTATTGCTACAGGTAAACTACGTCGTTATTTCTCATGGCAAAATATGTTGGATGTCTTTAAAGTTGGTTGGGGGATTCTTCAGTCTATTGCAATTATTGCCAAGATTCGCCCCCAAGCACTCTTTTCAAAGGGTGGATTTGTCTCAGTGCCACCGGTAATTGCTTCTAAATTATTAGGAGTTCCTGTATATGTGCATGAGTCTGACCTTTCTATGGGCTTGGCCAATAAAATTGCCTATAAATTTGCGACTACTATGTTTACGACTTTTGAACAATCAAAAGGATTGGCAAAGACAAAACATGTAGGTGCTATTACAAAGGTAGGAATGGCGACATCTAATCAGTCTGGTGCCCTTGATAAGATTAAAGAACAGTTTGATGACAACTTAAAAACTGTCCTTTTCATTGGTGGTTCAGCTGGTGCAAAGGTATTTAATGATTTTATTAGTAATACTCCACAACTGACGGAAAAATATAATGTCATTAATATTTCTGGGGACTCTTCATTGAATACCTTAGAACGTCATCTTTATAGAGTTGATTATGTGACAGATTTGTACCAACCTCTTATGGATACGGCAGATTTAGTTGTAACTCGTGGTGGCTCAAATACGATTTTCGAATTGTTGGCTATGAAAAAACTTCATTTAATTATTCCTTTAGGGAAAGAAGCTAGCCGAGGAGACCAACTTGAAAATGCTGCCTATTTTGAACGAAAAGGCTACGCACGTCAATTACAGGAAACAGAATTAAGTTGGGAAACCTTGAATCATGAGCTTGAACAACTTGTTGAACATGCAGAGACTTACAAAGAAGCGATGGCTAAATCTGAGGAAATCACTTCTCCTGATGATTTTTATAACCTATTAGTGACTAGTATTTCAAAAAAATAAAGGAATTTCATGGCAAAAAAGGATCAAGAATCACAAGAAAAACAAGTTCTCACAGAGTGGCAGAAGAGAAATCTCGAATTTTTGAGAAAAAAAGAAACCGAAGATTCTGAAGAATTTGCGAATGGAAAGGTCGTTCATTCACAAGAAGCGACTTCAAATGAGAGCCAGCCACCAGTGAAAAAGAAGGTTAAAAAGAAAAAAAAGACCAAAAGGAAGAAACGAAAAAAAGGTAATACAACTAGTAATATTCCAATTGCACAACAAAATCTTGCAGGACTAGTTGTTTTTATCGCTGCACTCCTAATCGTATTTTCACTTTTCTTTATTTCACCTTGGTCAAAACAAAAGGTTCTCACTGTATCAGGAACAAAAAATGCTTTACCAGAAGATGTGAAAGTTGCAAGTGGTATTCTTGATACAGACTATATCACTCATGTCTTTTTCAACCAAGGAAAGGTTGCATCAACTGTTGAAAAAACTAATGTTTGGGTTAAAAAGGCTACAGTTACATATAGTTTTCCAAATCAATTTAATATTGCAGTAAAAGAATACCCAATCGTGGCTTATCGTCAAACTACAAATGGTTATGTTTCTATTCTTCAAAGTGGTAAGACAGGAGGAACAGTTTCAACTAGTAATCTACCTGATAAATTCATCACCTTAAAGATGGATGACGAGAAGAAAATCGAAGAGTTAGTAAAAGAATTAAATAAACTTGATACAAAAATCAAGAATAATATTCAAATTATTAATCTTACGCCTACTAAAGCAACTTCAGATTTACTAACGATTGAGCTGTATGATGGCAATTCCATTCGTGTTCCACTTTCTCAATTAACAGTTAAGCTTCCTTACTACGAGAAAATTAAGAGTCAACTTTCAGATGGAAGTATTGTAGATATGGAAGTTGGACTTTATACAACGACTCCTGAAGTTGAATCATCAAAAACTGATGGGGATAAAAAGAAAGATAAAGATAAGACTGATAAAAAAGAAGAAAATGCAACTTCTGAAGAAGGTCAAGATACTACAACATCAACGGAACAGCATTCTGAAGAAGAAACTATTTCTGAAAATTCAGGTATTCAAACAGAAGAAAATCCACCAGTTGGTCAGGAAACAACTCATCGGACTTCCCCTGCTCAAGGCTAATATTGAATAATAAAAAACGTAAAATGCTGACATTTTACGTTTTTTTATGGTACAATAGTATCCGAATAATTCTGTTTTTATACAGTTTACAAAGATATTGAATGGAAAGATTGAGAGGTCGAGTGAATGGCTAGAGATGGCTTTTTTACAGGATTAGATATAGGAACTAGCTCGATTAAGGTTCTTGTTGCTGAGTTTATTGATGGATCAATGAATGTCATCGGAGTAAGTAATGTTAAGAGTTCTGGTGTGAAAGATGGCATCATTGTTGACATTGACGCTGCAGCGAAATCAATCAAAACAGCTATTGAACAAGCAGAAGAAAAAGCTGGGATTGTTATTGAGCAAGTGAACGTTGGGCTTCCAGCTAATCTTCTTCAAATTGAGCCTACACAAGGTATGATTCCTGTAACAAGTGAATCAAAAGAAATCAAAGATGAAGATGTTGAAAGTGTTGTTCGCTCAGCCTTGACAAAGAGCATTACACCTGAGCGTGAGGTTATCTCACTAGTTCCTGAAGAGTTTATTGTTGATGGCTTCCAAGGAATTCGTGATCCTCGTGGAATGATGGGGATTCGTCTTGAAATGAGAGGTCTCATATACACAGGTCCAACAACAATTCTTCACAACCTTCGTAAGACAGTTGAACGTGCTGGTATTCAAGTAGAGAATATTATCATCTCTCCTCTTGCAATGACACGTGCTGTTCTAAATGAAGGTGAACGTGAGTTTGGTGCTACTGTTATTGATATGGGTGGCGGTCAAACAACTGTTGCGAGCATGCGTGCTCAAGAACTTCAATTTACCAATATTTATTCTGAAGGTGGCGAGTACATCACTAAGGATATTTCAAAAGTTTTGAAGACTTCAATGCAGATTGCTGAAGCACTTAAGTTCAATTTTGGTAATGCAGATATTGAAGAAGCAAGCGAAACAGAAACTGTCCAAGTAGAAGTTGTAGGTGAGAATTCACCAGTTGAGATTACAGAAAAATACCTTGCTGAGATTATCTCAGCTCGTGTGAAGCATATCCTTGATAGAGTTAAACAAGACTTGACTCGAGGACGTCTACTTGATTTGCCTGGTGGCATTGTCCTTGTAGGTGGAACAGCTATCATGCCAGGTGTGGTTGAAGTTGCTCAAGAAATTTTTGAGACAAATGTTAAACTTTACGTGCCAAATCAAGTTGGTATCCGTAATCCAATGTTTGCAAATGTGATTAGTCTTGTTGAGTATGTTGGTCTTCTTACAGAAGTTGATATCATCGCGCAACAAGCTGTGTCTGGTGAAGAGTATCTTCGTCGTAAACCAATCGACAATGAGGCTCCTGCCTTGAGTTTTGATAGAACTCCAGCTCCAGCACCTCGAGTGGCTCCTCAACCAAATCCTATTCCAGTTGAGAATACCATTGAGGTACCTCTGCCAGTTGAAGAAGAAAATCATGAACAAAAACAAAAACTTGGTGATCGTGTTCGTGGTATTTTCGGCAGTATGTTTGATTAATTGAATCTAGTAAAAGCGAGGAAATAAAATGAGTTTTTCATTTGATAGCGCATCAGTTCAAGGTGCGGTAATTAAAGTTATCGGTGTCGGTGGAGGTGGCGGAAACGCCATCAACCGAATGATTGAAGAAGGTCTTGCTGGTGTTGAATTTATTGCAGCTAATACTGATATTCAAGCACTCAGCTCTTCTAAAGCAGAAACAGTAATCCAATTGGGTCCTAAATTGACTCGTGGCCTTGGTGCCGGAGGTCAACCTGAAGTTGGTCGTAAGGCAGCTGAAGAAAGTGAAGAAACACTTACAGAAGCACTTACAGGAGCTGATATGGTCTTTATCACTGCTGGTATGGGTGGTGGCTCTGGTACAGGGGCAGCACCAGTTATTGCACGTATTGCGAAAAGCTTGGGTGCATTGACAGTTGCAGTTGTGACACGTCCATTTGGATTCGAAGGTAACAAACGTGGTGCCTTCGCTGTCGAAGGTATTCAAGAGTTGCGTGAGCAAGTTGATACCCTTCTTATTATCTCTAACAATAACCTTCTTGAAATCGTTGATAAGAAAACACCACTTCTTGAAGCTCTTAGTGAAGCAGATAATGTTCTTCGTCAAGGGGTCCAAGGTATTACGGACCTTATCACTAACCCAGGTTTGATCAACCTCGACTTTGCCGATGTGAAAACAGTTATGGCAAATAAAGGTAATGCACTTATGGGTATTGGTATTGGTTCAGGTGAAGAACGTATTGTTGAAGCTGCGCGCAAAGCAATCTATTCACCACTTCTTGAAACTACTATTGATGGTGCAGAAGATGTTATCGTTAACGTAACTGGTGGTCTTGATATGACGCTTACAGAAGCAGAAGAAGCATCTGAAATTGTTGGTCAAGCAGCTGGTAGCGGTGTTAACATTTGGCTTGGTACATCAATCGATGATACATTGAAAGATGAAATCCGTGTAACTGTTGTTGCAACTGGAGTTCGTCAAGATCGTGCTGAAAAAGTATCTGGTATGAAAGCTCAGCCACGTAAAGTGACTACAGCTCCTTCACAACCATCAGCTCCTGCTCAACAAGTTGTTCAAGAAGAGCAACGTCCAGTTTCTCAACCTTCATTTGAACGTCAACCAAATTTTGACTATAATGAAACACCTTCAATGCCTCAAGCAGGAGTTCGTCCTGCAGCGGCAGCTCCTCAACAAGAGCAGTCAGCTTTTGGTAATTGGGATTTGAGACGTGATAATATTTCTCGTCCTGAAACTGGTCAACTAGATAGTCAATTGACTATGTCTACATTCTCAAGTGATGTTGAAGATGATGATGAATTGGAGACACCACCATTCTTTAAAAATCGTTAATAATGACTATAGAAGAGAATAAAAATAATGTTTATCAAGCGGTAAAAAAAGCTTGTGATAAGGCTAATCGCTCTAGTGATGATGTCAATATTATTGCTGTAACCAAATATGTTTCAAGTGATGTCGCTGAAGAATTAGTTAAAACGGGAATCAAGCACATTGCTGAAAATCGCGTTGATAAATTCTTAGATAAGTATCAAGCTTTAAAAAATTATGATTTGACTTGGCACCTTATTGGTACCCTGCAACGTCGTAAAGTAAAGGATGTTATTAATTTAGTTGATTATTTTCATGCTTTGGATTCTGTTAAATTGGCAGAGGAAATTCAAAAGCGTGCCGACCACACCATTAATTGCTTCCTACAAGTTAACGTTTCAGGTGAAGAGTCAAAACATGGTTTTTCACCTGAAGAACTTGATACTGTTCTAAAACAAATTGAAAATCTTGATAAGATTTGTATAGTTGGACTCATGACTATGGCTCCAATTGATGCAGATGCTCAAGAACTTGATAAGATTTTTGCTGAGACAAATGAACTTAGACAATCAATTCAAGAGAAAAAACTAAAGAATGTTCCTTGTGATCAGTTAAGCATGGGGATGAGTCGAGACTATGACATGGCTATTCAGAATGGATCAACCTTTGTCAGAATAGGCAGTGCATTCTTTAAAGAGAACGGAGAATAACCTTATGGCATTAAAAGACGCAATTGATAAAATTGTTTCATATTTTGATACCGACGAAGTAACAGATTATGAAGATGCTGCTAAAGAAGAGGCTAAAGAACGTCCAGTGAAAGCACAGAAACCTGTGCAGACACCACCTCCTCGTCAGCAACGTCAACCTGAGCGTTCTCAGGCAACAGTCCCTCCTCGTCGCCAACATGTTCATTCAGACTTACAGGAAACTCAAGTCCTTCGTAGTTTACCTCTGAGTCGTTCACAAGCAAACCAGGGACCACAACAAATGAATACAACTAAAACAACAATTGCAATTAAATATCCTAAAAAGTATGAAGATGCTCAGGAAATTGTAGAACTATTGATTGAAAACGAATGTGTTTTAATCGATTTTCAATATATGTTGGAAGCGCAAGCTCGTCGTTGTCTTGACTTTATTGATGGTGCTAGCAAGGTACTTACAGGCAACTTGCAAAAAGTTGGCTCTTCAATGTATTTGCTTACGCCAATTAATGTCGTTGTTGACATCGAAGAGATTGGGTTGGCACATGGCAATCAAGAAGCTAATTTTGACTTCGACATGAAGAGACGTTAAGCGATGTCTGTATTACTTTATGTTATTTGGGCACGTGTTGTTAACGTGATAGAGATTCTTCTTGTAGTATATGCGTTCTTATCATGGTTCCCAGGAGCCTATGATACTAGTCTTGGAAGAGTCATTAGACAAATTGTTCAACCGATTCTCGAACCATTTCGTCGCCTGAATTTAGCTTTTGCTGGTATTGATTTTTCAATATTGGTAATTGTACTTCTACTAAACTTTTCACTTAGAATTCTTAGATTTATTCTACTCTGATGTCAGATATTAAAAATATTGAACAGCATTACTCGTTAGATGAACGTCCTTTTCTAGAGAAGGTTAGGGGATTTTGTCAATTAGTTGATGATAGGTACAGTCCTTACTTAACTGATTTCTTGAATCCTCGTGAAATTCAGATTGTTGAAGAGTTAGCTCATTACTACAATTTAAAATTTTTTGTGAGTTCTACTCTTGAATCTGAAGAGTATGGAAGAGTTATTCTTGCTCCCGAATATTACGAGCTTGATGACGATGACTTTGAAATTAAACGACTAGAAATCTCTTATGCGAGACAGTTCAATAAATTGACACACCCAAAAGTTTTGGGAGCACTGATTAATCAACTTGGTCTTGACCGTCAAGTATTTGGAGATATTATTCTTGATGAAGAAGGACGCGTTCAATTTTCCATTGCTTCTCATTTAGCAAGTTATGCGATAATGACTATTACTAAGATTGGTAATGTTTCGGTTACTCTAAAAGAAGTAAGTAAAGACGATTGGATTTCAAATCAAGAAAATTATTCACAATCTTTTGTTTTACTTTCCAGTATGCGTCTTGATAATGTGTTGGCGACGGTACTAAACCTATCCCGTTCTAACGCCTTAAAACTTATTGCTTCTGGAAAAGTTAAATTAAATTATAGACAAATTGAGAAGGCTAATCAGACGGTTATGATTGGTGATATGATTTCGGTTAGAGGTTATGGTCGATTTCGACTAGCTCAACAAGACGGATTTTCAAAGTCCGGGAAAGCTAAAATCGTTATTGAAAGTCTGTTAAGACGGAGAAAAAAGTAGTTATTTAATTTAAACCATCAGATATGGTAATGAAAAATAAAGGAGGCCTGTAATGGCTATTACAGCACTTGATATTAAAGATAAACAGTTTACAACTAAATTTCGTGGATATAATGAGCAAGAAGTTGATGAATTTCTTGATATTATTGTAGATGATTACGAAGATTTGGTTCGTGATAATCGTGAACTTGCTGCTCGTGTAAAAGAGCTTGAAGAAAAATTGGCTTATTTTGATGAAATGAAAGAATCATTGAGTCAATCAGTTATTTTGGCTCAAGAAACAGCTGAAAAAGTTAAAGCTTCAGCGGCTGACGAATCAGCTAACTTGATTAATAAGGCTAACTTCAATGCTACTCATTTGGTTGAAGAAGCTAAATCTAAGGCATCTGAAATTCTTCGTGATGCAACAGATGAAGCCAAACGTGTTGCCATCGAAACGGAAGAACTAAAACGTCAAAGTCGTGTCTTCCACCAACGCCTATTGGCTGCAGTTGAAGGTCAACTTAGCTTAGCAAGTGCTCCAGAATGGGGTGAATTGTTGCAACCAACAGCTATTTATCTTCAAAATTCAGATGCTGCCTTTAAAGAAGTTGTTGAAAAAGTTTTGGATGAGCATGTACCTGATTCAAATGACGCAGCTTCATTTGATGCAACTCGTCAATTCACTCCTGATGAAATGGCTGAACTTCAACGTCGCGTTGCTGAAAGTAATAAGCAAGTTGAAGATTTCTCTAGTCCAGAAGTTGATGAAACAAACGAAGTTGTCTCAACTCCAGTTGATTTTGGTATTCCAGATACTTTCGAGAGTGAAGTGGCAGATTTCCCAACTTCAGCACCAGTAGATGAAGATTTTGATTTGCAACCTGAGTCAACAGGTGAAATTAATCTTAACGAAACACAAACGTTTAAATTGAATATTAGCGAATAAGAAAAATACAACTTACCAAGTATATTAACAGCGAGTGGGAGATGGTGTGAGTCCCACATTCCCTATTTGGATAGTTATCATTTTCAAGCATTCTAACTGAACTAAGTAAGTTAGAAGGATGGTCCTCCTTACGGACATATGAGGGAGCAAATGTTTTTGCTCTGAATTAAGGTGGTACCACGAGCTTTCGTCCTTTTTGATGAAGGCTCTTTTTATTTAGTAAATTAATTTAAAGAGGAGATATAATGAAACTCAAAGAAACCTTAAATCTAGGTAAGACAGCCTTTCCAATGCGAGCTGGACTTCCTAACAAAGAACCAATCTGGCAAAAAGAGTGGGAAGATGCTAAGATGTATCAACGTCGTCAAGAGTTGAACCAAGGTAAACCTCACTTCACTCTTCATGATGGTCCTCCGTATGCCAATGGTAATATTCACGTTGGACATGCGATGAATAAAATCTCTAAGGATATCATTGTTCGTTCAAAATCAATGTCTGGTTTCTATGCTCCTTACGTTCCTGGTTGGGATACGCATGGTCTTCCAATTGAACAGGTGTTGGCAAAACAAGGTGTGAAACGTAAAGAACTTGATCGTGCTGAATACCTTAAGATGTGTCGTGATTATGCACTTTCACAAGTTGACAAACAACGTGAAGATTTCAAACGTCTTGGTGTTTCGGCTGATTGGGATAACCCATATGTTACTTTGACACCAGACTATGAGGCTGCACAAATCCGTGTCTTTGGTGAGATGGCTAAAAAAGGTTATATCTATCAAGGTGCAAAACCAGTTTATTGGTCATGGTCATCAGAGTCAGCACTTGCTGAAGCCGAAATCGAGTATCATGATTTAGTTTCAACCTCACTTTACTATGCCAATAAGGTTAAGGATGGTAAAGGAGTACTAGATACAGATACATATATCGTAGTTTGGACAACAACACCATTTACAGTAACAGCTTCACGTGGTTTGACTGTTGGTGCAGATATTGAATATGTTCTCGTTAAACCTGCCGGAGAAGACCGCAAATTTGTCGTTGCTTCTGAATTACTTAATAGTCTTTCTGAGAAGTTCGGCTGGACAGATGTGGAAGTACTTCAGTCATACCGTGGTGAAGAATTGAATCAAATCGTCACTGAACACCCATGGGATACAGAAGTTGATGAGCTTGTTATCCTTGGTGATCACGTTACTACTGATTCAGGTACAGGTATCGTCCATACGGCTCCTGGTTTTGGTGAGGATGACTATAACGTAGGTATTGCTAATGGCCTTGAAGTTGCCGTAACCGTTAATGAGCGTGGTATCATGATGGAAAATGCTGGTCCTGATTTTGAAGGTCAGTTCTACGATAAAGTGGCGCCAATCGTTATGGAAAAACTCGGTGATTTGCTCCTTGCTAAAGAAGAAATCTCACACTCATACCCATTTGACTGGCGTACGAAGAAACCAATCATCTGGCGTGCTGTGCCACAATGGTTTGCCTCTGTTTCTAAATTCCGTCAAGAGATTTTGGATGAGATTGAAAAAGTTAAATTCCATTCTGAGTGGGGTAAAGTTCGTCTTTACAACATGATTCGTGACCGTGGTGACTGGGTAATCTCTCGTCAGCGTGCTTGGGGTGTGCCACTCCCAATCTTCTATGCTGAAGATAAAACACCAATCATGACCGAAGAAACAATTGAACATGTGGCTAAACTTTTCGAAGAGCACGGTTCAGTTATCTGGTGGGAACGTGATGCCAAAGATCTTCTTCCAGAAGGCTTTACACATCCAGGTTCACCAAACGGAGAGTTCACTAAAGAAACTGACATTATGGACGTATGGTTTGACTCAGGTTCATCATGGAATGGTGTCGTTGTTAACCGTCCTGAGTTAACTTATCCAGCTGACCTCTATCTCGAAGGTTCAGACCAATACCGTGGATGGTTTAACTCATCACTTATCACATCTGTTGCTAATAATGGTGTTGCACCATATAAACAACTCTTGTCTCAAGGTTTTGCGCTTGATGGTAAGGGTGAAAAGATGTCTAAATCCCTCGGTAATACTATTGCGCCTAGTGATGTTGAGAAACAATTTGGTGCTGAAATTCTTCGTCTTTGGGTAACAAGTGTTGATACAACTAATGACGTTCGTATCTCAATGGATATCCTTAGCCAAGTATCAGAATCTTATCGTAAGATTCGTAACACACTTCGTTTCTTGATTGCCAATACATCTGACTTCAATCCAACAACTGATGCAGTAGCCTTTGAAGACTTGCGTTCTGTAGATCAGTACATGACTATTCGATTTAACCAATTGGTTAAGACTATTCGTGATGCCTATGCAAACTTTGAATTCTTGACTATCTACAAAGCCTTGGTTAACTTTATTAACGTTGAGTTGTCTGCTTTCTATCTTGATTTTGCCAAAGATGTGGTTTATATTGAGAGTGCAGAATCACTTGAACGTCGTCAAATGCAAACAGTCTTCTACGATATTCTTGTCAAGATTACAAAACTATTGACACCAATCCTTCCTCATACTGCAGAAGAAATTTGGTCATATTTTGAATTTGAAACAGAAGACTATGTTCAATTGTCAGAGTTGCCAGAAGCAGAAGATTTCGCTGGTCAAGATGCACTTCTTGAAAAATGGAATGCCTTCATGGATTTCCGTAGCCAAGCTCAAAAAGCTTTGGAAGAAGCACGTAATGAAAAAGTTATCGGTAAATCGCTTGAAGCTCATTTGACCATCTATCCTAATGCTGAAGTCAAAGAACTTCTTGAAGGTTTGAACACTAACCTTGCTCAACTTTTGATTGTTTCAGCATTGACTATTGCTGAAGGAGATGCTCCTGAGTCTGCTGTAAGCTTTGAAGGTGTAGCATTCACAGTAGAACGTGCTGAAGGTGATGTATGTGATCGTTGCCGTCGTATCGATCCAACTACCAAAGAACGTAGCTACAATGCGACTATCTGTGATCACTGTGCTAGCATTGTTGAAGAAAACTTTGCTGAAGGTGTCGCAGAAGGTTTTGAAGTAAAAGCAAAATAAAATAAAAAGAGTTCAATTTGAACTCTTTTTCTGTTTGTTTTTCTAATATAGTATTGAACACAATAAAAAAACTAGCTCAGCTAGTTTTTTCTTATAGTCCGTAGTTATAATCATCGTCTTGCATGGCTTCAACAGTCCCTAGAAGGTAACCATTACCAACTTGAGAGAAGAAGTCGTGGTTAGATGTTCCTGTAGAAATACCATTCATAACGATTGGGTTAACATCGTTCGCACTATCTGGGAAGAGTGGATCTTGTCCCAGGTTCATGAGAGCCTTGTTGGCGTTGTAACGAAGGAAAGTCATAACTTCCTCAGTCCATCCAACACCATCATAAAGAGATTTAGTGTAGAGCTCTTCATTTTCATATAATTGGTAGAGGAGATCATACATCCATTCACGGAAACTTTCTTGCTCTTCTTCAGGCAATTCGTTGAACCCTAGTTGGAATTTATAGCCAATATAGGTTCCGTGAACAGATTCGTCACGGATAATGAGCTTAATGATTTCAGCGACATTAGCCAGCTTGTTATTACCAAGATAATAGAGTGGAGTGAAGAACCCTGAATAGAAAAGGAATGTTTCAAGATATGTTGAAGCAACCTTTTTCTGAAGAGGCGTTCCATTTTCATAGATATCGTTAATGATTTTCGCCTTGGTTTGGAGGTATTCGTTACTGTTAGTCCACTCGAAAATTTCTTCAATTTCAGATTTAGTATTCAAAGTTGAGAAGATTGAAGAGTAAGATTTGGCGTGAACAGATTCCATGAACTGAATGTTGTTCAATACAGCTTCTTCATGAGGTGTACGGACGTCTGCACGAATGGCTTCAACACCAGTTTGAGATTGCATGGTATCTAGCAAGGTTAAACCACCGAAAACTTTTCCAACCAAATCCTTTTCTTCAGCTGAAAGTTTACGCCAGTCATCAAGGTCATTTGAAAGTGGGATACGTGTATCTAGCCAAAATTGTTCGGTCAATTTTTCCCAAGTAGATTTATCAATCGCATCTTCGATTTCATTCCAGTTAATGGCTTTGTAGTAAGTTTCCATTAGAAACCTCTTTCTTTATTGATGTCGTTACTATTTTATCATAATTCAAAATCATGATATAGTTTTTTGAGTTGATCTATTAAAAAAGTCGGCGAACCGACCTTTTAATGCATTTTGTAAATAAGAGTAGTGAGGTTGTTATCGTTAAATCACCATCTTAGATGACACAGCTTTCACATTGGTTAGAACCAACCTCTTCACCGTCATCTGTATAAGTACGGATGTAGTAGATTGATTTAATTCCCTTGTTAAAGGCGTAGTTACGAAGGATAGAAAGGTCACGAGTCGTTTGTTTATTTTCTGTTTTCCATTCGTAAATTTCTTTTGGTAACTCACTACGCAAGAATAGGGTTAATGACAAACCTTGATCAACGTGTTCAGTTGCAGCGGCATAAACGTCGATAACTTTACGCATGTCCATGTCGTAGGCTGAAGTGTAGAAAGGAATTGTGTCTGTTGAAAGACCGTTGGCTGGATAGTAGATTTTTCCGATTTTCTTTTCTTGACGTTCTTCAATACGTTGTGTGATTGGATGGATAGAAGCCGAACAGTCGTTAATGTAAGAGATTGAGCCATTTGGCGCAACAGCCAAACGGTTTTGATGGTAGAGTCCATCTTTCTTAACGAGTTCACGGAGCTCTTCCCAATCTTTGGCTTGTGGGATGAAGTGGCCATCGAAAAGTTCTTTGATACGGTCAGATTTAGGAACGTATTGGCCTGTAACGTATTTGTCAAAGTAAGAACCATCAGCATATTTTGATTTTTCAAAACCGACAAAGGTTTCTTGACGTTCACGGGCAATGTTGTTAGATTCAACTAAAGTCCAGTAGTTCATAAGCATGAAGTAGATATTAGTGAATTCAACAGATTCAGGGCTACCATACTCGATATGGTGTTTAGCGAGGTAAGAGTGAAGCCCCATAGCTCCCAAACCAAAGGTATGAGCTTGTTGGTTACCATTTTTGATAGATGGTACAGCATCAATACTTGAGCTATCTGTAACAAAGGTAAGCGCACGTGTCATTGCTCTAATCGAACGACCAAAGTCAGGTGAGGTCATCATGTTAAGGATATTAGTTGATCCAAGGTTACATGAAATATCTGTACCGAGTTTAACAAACTCTTGTGCATCGTTAAGCTCACTTGGTGTTTGAACTTGAAGAATTTCAGAACAGAGGTTGGACATGATAATCTTACCATCGATTGGATTGTGTCGATTGGCTGTATCAACATTGACGATATATGGATAACCTGATTCTTGTTGGAGTTTAGAAATTTCAGTTTCTAGCTCACGGGCATTAATCTTGGTTTTTGTGATATTTGGATTGGCAACCAACTCATCGTACATAGCTGTAATATCAATGTAGTTATATGGTTTACCGTACTCTTTTTCGACTGAGTAAGGACTGAAGAGGTACATATCTTCATTATTACGTGCCAACTCGTAGAATTTATCTGGAACTGTAACACCAAGTGATAGTGTCTTAACACGCACCTTCTCATCAGCATTCTCTTTCTTAGTAGAAAGGAAGGCAAGAATATCTGGGTGGAAAACATCCAAATAAACAACACCAGCACCTTGACGTTGGCCAAGTTGGTTTGAGTAAGAGAAGCTATCTTCGAAAAGCTTCATAACAGGCACGACACCAGAGGCTGCCCCAGCATATCCTTTGATAGGAGCACCAGCTTCACGAAGGTTAGACAAGCTAATACCTACCCCACCACCAATACGTGATAACTGGAGGGCAGAGTTGATAGAACGTCCGATAGAATTCATGTCATCCGTTACTTGAATAAGGAAACATGACACGAGCTCACCACGACGGCTACGTCCAGCATTTAGAAATGAAGGAGTAGCAGGTTGGTAACGTTGGTGAATCATTTCGTTGGCAAGGTCACTAGCTAGGTTTTCATCACCATCAGCAAAGTAAAGGGCGTTGAATAGAACACGATCTTCAATACTTTCGAGGTAAGACTCGCCATCGTTTGTTTTGAGCGCATATTGTTGGTAGAACTTGTAGGCTGCCATGAAAGATTGGAAGCGGAATTTTTGAGAATGAATTTCTGCAGACAATTTTTCGATGAAAGCAGGTTCGTATTTACCGATGAATTCAGACTCAATATAATCGTTCTCAATCAAATAATTAATTTTATCTGTGATGCTGTTGAATGCCATTGAATTTGGCTTAACGTTTTCAAGGAAGAAGGCACGAAGCGCTTCTTTATCCTTATGCAAAGGAATTTGACCGTTAACAGGACGGTTAATTTCGTTGTTGAGGCGGAAGTATGAAACATCGCCAAGATTTTTTAAAGACATAATACAGATACCAGGCTCAGTTTAATAGTAGATTAAGGTTAAAATATTAAACTAAGCAAACAAGTTCCTTTCTATATAAAAACTTGATAATTAAAGGATTTCTTTAAGTTTAGCCGGTTGAAAACCTGAAAAGACGATATCGCCGGCTTCAATAACTGGAGCAGCAGTGAAACCGAGGCTTTTAACGTAATCGATTTTTTCAGGCTGTTCATCAATGTTGATTTCTTCGAAATCAGCACCTTCCTTTTCCAAGAATTTTTTAGTCATTTTGCACTGCATGCAGTTGTTTTTAGAAAACAATGTAATCTTTGCCATTGCAAATACTCCTTTATAAAAAGATTTTAAGTGGCCAAGAGCCACTTTTTCAACTCTAATAGAATACTACCCAAAATATTGGGAAAAATCAAGCTAAATATCTCAAGGAAATACAATATTTTGTGTTTAGTATTAAAACACAACCCTATATCTTGTGTTTTAAAGGCTTTTTTAAGTTTCCTAAATTAAATAGGATTTGTATATGGAAATGACGAAAAAAGAAACATCTAACCACGAATGTTATATAATATAACATCAAAATGCCAATTCTATTTGTTTTTTCAAAAAAAACAGTGTAGAATAAAGAAAATTTTTAACTAATGGAGGTTCAAGTATGCAAGAATACTGTTCAAATCTAACTGTAAATGGTAAGACATTCTCTTTCTATGATCTCGAAAAAGCAGCAAAATCTCATGATGTTAAGGTCGGAGGACTACCTTATACCATTCGAATACTACTTGAAAGTCTCCTTCGAAAAAAAGATGGCGTCGATGTTAAGGAATCTCACATTTCTGATCTAATGAAATTTCCGAATTTTCCAACAATTTCTGAAGTGCCTTTTAAACCAAGTCGTGTTATCTTACAAGATTTTACAGGAGTTCCTGTTGTTGTTGATTTAGCTTCAATGCGTGATGCTATAGTGGCTAATGGTGGTAAAGCCGAATTTATTAATCCCGAGATTCCAGTAGATTTGGTCATCGACCACTCTGTCCAAGTAGATTCATATGGATGTGATACTGCTCTTGAAGATAATATCAATCTAGAGTTTAAACGTAATAACGAGCGCTATGAATTTCTTAAGTGGGCTGAACAGTCTTTTGAAAATTATCGTGCGGTTCCACCAGCAACAGGGATTATTCACCAGGTTAATATTGAATTTTTGAGCGATGTCATTATTGAAAAAGATGGGTTACTCTATCCTGATTCTATGTTTGGTACAGATAGTCACACGACTATGATTAATGGTATTGGCGTTCTTGGTTGGGGTGTTGGCGGCATTGAAGCTGAAGCAGCTATGCTCGGTGAAGCATCTTATTTCCCAATTCCAGAGGTTATTGGTGTACATCTGACAGGAGAGTTGCCTAAAATTGCAACGGCAACAGATTTGGCTCTCAAGATTACTCAGGTGCTTCGTTCTGAAAATGTGGTTGGTAAATTCGTTGAGTACTTTGGACCTGGCTTGAAGAGCTTATCTCTAGCTGATCGTGCTACAGTCGCTAATATGGCACCAGAATATGGTGCGACCTGTGGTTATTTTCCTATTGATGACGAGACTCTTAACTACATGCGTTTAACTAACCGTGATGAGGAACATATCCAAGTCACTGAAGCCTATACAAAAGCCAATCATCTTTTCTATGATCCAAGTAAAGAAGCCAAGTATACTAAGATTGTTGAAATCGATTTGTCATCTATTAAACCTTCTATCTCAGGTCCTAAACGTCCACAAGATTTGATTCTCTTATCAGATGCTAAGCAAGAATTTCAAGATGCAGTGGTACGAGAAGCAGGTGTCCGTGGTTTCGGTTTGGATAAGGAAGAGTTAGCAAAAACTGCAAACGTTGACTTTAAGGATCATTCAGAAACAATTCAAACAGGTCATGTGGCCATTGCAGCTATCACATCATGTACCAATACCTCAAATCCTTACGTTCTTATGGCAGCTGGTCTTTTAGCTAAAAAAGCGGTTGAGAAAGGATTAAAAGTATCTCCAACAGTGAAGACATCTTTGGCACCAGGTTCTAAGGTTGTTACTGGTTATCTCAAAGCTTCAGGCTTACAAACCTATCTAGATAAGCTTGGCTTTAACTTGGTAGGTTACGGTTGTACAACCTGTATTGGGAACTCAGGAGACTTACGTCCTGAGGTGGCTAAGGCTATTGTAGAAACTGATTTATTAGCGAGTGCCGTTTTGTCAGGAAATCGTAATTTTGAAGGGCGTATTAATCCACTTGTTAAAGCAAATTTCTTGGCTAGCCCACCATTGGTTGTTGCTTATGCCTTGGCAGGTAACACGAATATTGATTTGACAACTGAACCTTTAGGCTTTGATGATAATGGTCAAGCTGTTTATTTAGAGGAAATTATGCCATCTCGTGAAGAAATTGAGACTTATGTTGATAAATACGTCACCCGTCAACTCTTCCAAGATGAATATGCCAGTGTCTTTTCTGATAGTGAGAAGTGGAATGCTATTCCTACTGAACAAAGTCAAAATTATAAATGGAATCAAAACTCTACCTATATTCAAAACCCACCTTACTTTGATGCTTTAGGAGATGATTTGAGCGTTAAACCATTGAAAGATTTGAAGGTTTTGGCTAAATTCGGAGATACGGTAACAACAGACCATATTTCTCCAGCGGGAAATATTGCCAGAAATAGTCCAGCAGCTCGTTATTTGACTGAGAATGGTGTTGATTATCAAGAATTCAATTCTTATGGTAGCCGTCGTGGTAATCATGAAGTCATGATGCGAGGAACCTTTGCTAATATTCGTATCAAGAATGAGCTAGCAGATGGAAAAATTGGTGGATATACTAAATATGATGGTGACATTCTACCTATATATGATGCTGCTATGAAATATAAAGAAGCTAATCAAGATACGATTGTAATTGCCGGTAAGGATTATGGTATGGGCTCAAGTCGTGACTGGGCGGCTAAAGGTGCTAATCTTCTTGGTGTAAAAGTAGTGCTTGCTGAGAGTTTTGAGCGTATTCACCGTTCAAATCTCGTTATGATGGGGATTTTACCAGTCCAATTTATGGAAGGAGAAAATGCTGAAAGTCTTGGATTGACAGGACAGGAGACCTTTAGCTTTGACCTTTCAGAAAATCCAGGTGTCCATGATGTTATCACTGTTACAGCTTCAACACCTGAACAAACCAAAACCTTTAAAGCCTTGGTACGCTTTGATGCAGATGCTGATATTCGCTACTATAAAAATGGTGGTATCTTGCCAATGGTTGTAAGAAAAAAATTGAAGGGAGCCTAATATGACAACAGTTGAAATTAATGGACTTAAGGATATGATTGCCTGTAATACTAGGATTTCATCTATTATCGATGATCATTTATCGTATTCGGGATATGATATTTCCGAGTTTATGGAAAATAAAGCGTCTTTTGAGGAAGTGATTTATCTCTTGTGGAATGGTCATCTTCCTACGCAAATGGAACTTAAGTACTTTGAAGCTGAGTTGCGTAAGAACTATGATATTTCTGATGCTGTAGAGCAATGCATTCTTATCCAATCTCGTCCACATTTGCACCCAATGAGTGTTTTACGTTCAACAGTCTCCCTTCTTGGGGTTTACAATGTGGACGCCGAGGAAAGATCCATGGAGGCAATTTATCAGCAAAGTATTGAATTGATGGCTAAATTGCCTACAATTATTACGACTTTTGCACGCTTACGTACTGGTAAAATGCCCCTCAAACCAAGAGAAGATTTAGGTTTTGCGGCTAATTTTCTCTACATGCTGAATGGTGTTGAACCTTCTGAAATTGAAATTGAAGCTATGAATAAGGCTTTAATTCTTCATGCTGATCATGAGTTGAATGCCTCAACTTTTGCAGCGCGTGTTTGTGCCTCGACTCTGACAGATATCTATTCGTGTGTCACAACAGCTATTGGTGCTCTAAAAGGTCCCTTGCATGGTGGAGCTAATGAACGCGTCTTTGATATGCTTAAAGAAATCCGTGAATCTGGTGATGTTAATGCTTACTTGCAGGAAAAACTTGATTCTAAAGAGAAAATCATGGGATTTGGACACCGTGTATACAAGAAACAGGATCCTCGTGAAATTTTCTTAAGAGATATGGCTAAAAAGTTGACAGAGGGTACTGAGAATGAAGAATTCTTTAATATGTCTCAAGAAATTGAAGAATTCATGAAAGATAAGAAGGGATTGATTCCCAATGTGGACTTTTATTCAGCCACCGTATACCATACTCTAGGAATTGACAGCGATATCTTCACCCTTATCTTTGCTATGAGTCGTGTTGCCGGCTGGATTGCTCATATTCAAGAGCAGCAAAAAAATAATAAATTGATTCGTCCACGCTCGCAGTACATCGGACAAGAAAATATGACCTATATTCCTTTAGAAAAACGCTAGGGAGGAAAGCTATATGGCAGAAAAAATCGTAATGAAAAATGGACAGCTTCAAGTTTCTGATCGTCCAATTATCCCTTTTATTGAAGGGGATGGTGTTGGACATGATATCTGGAAGAATGCCCAAGCAATCTTTGACAAAGCAGTAGAAGTAGCCTATGAAGGAAAGCGTCATATTGAGTGGCAAGAGCTTCTAGCCGGTAAAAAGGCTTATGACAAAACTGGTGAATGGTTGCCGAAAGAGACTTTGGAGGCTATTCGAGAAAGTTTAGTAGCTATTAAGGGACCGCTTGAGACGCCAGTAGGTGGTGGTATTCGTTCTTTAAATGTAGCTTTACGTCAAGAACTTGATCTCTACGCTTGTGTTAGACCTGTTCGTTACTTTGACGGAGTAGCAAGTCCACTTAAGGAACCAGAAAAAACAAATATTACTATCTTCCGTGAAAATACCGAAGATATTTATGCGGGGATTGAATGGGAAGCAGGAACGGCAGATGTCAAGCGCGTGATAGAGTTTCTCCAGACAGAAATGAATGTTAATAAAATTCGCTTCCCAGAATCAAGTAGTATCGGAATCAAGCCAATTTCAATAGAAGGAAGTAAACGTCTCATTCGCTCTGCTATCGACTATGCTCTCAAGAACAATCTAAAGAAAGTGACATTGGTTCATAAAGGAAATATTCAAAAATTCACAGAAGGTGGCTTCCGTAAATGGGGTTATGAAGTGGCTCAGGAAGACTATAAAGAAGAATTGCTGGATGGTCGTTTAGAGATTAATGATATAATCGCGGATAACTTTTTACAACAGATTCTTTTAAATCCAGAAAAATTTGATGTTGTTGCCTTAACCAACTTGAATGGTGATTATGCCAGTGATGCCTTGGCTGCACAAGTTGGTGGTATCGGCATCTCCCCTGGAGCCAACATTAACTATCAAACAGGTCATGCAATTTTTGAAGCAACACATGGAACAGCTCCGGATATCGCGGATCAAGATAAAGCTAATCCTTGCTCAGTTTTATTATCTGGCTGCATGCTTCTAGATTATATTGGTTGGACTGAGGCAGCTCAACTGATTACAAGTGCTATTGAGAAGACATTTAAAGCTGATATCTTTACATCTGACTTAGCATTTGGGAAACAAGCTTATTCAACGAGTGCATTTAGCAATCAAATTCTTTCAATTATGTGATTGTTTTTGCTCGAAAATGAAAATTAACGATTGAAAACACCATGAAAGAAATTTTCTGAAAATGTTGTAAATAACTAGAGACTAGTATTTGCTTATGTTTTGAAAAATGAAAATGACCAGTAAAATGAGAGACAAGCTTTCGAAAAACTTGTAGAAAGTGCGTTTTAACCTTGATAATCTCAATTAGCTATGTTATAATTCTAAATTGTAAGGGTTATCATTGATAACTCAAATATTCCAAATGAAGAAGGAGAATCCATTATGGCTTCTAAAGATTTCCACATTGTTGCAGAAACAGGTATCCACGCACGTCCAGCTACTTTGCTTGTTCAAACAGCTAGCAAATTTGCTTCAGATATCACTCTTGACTACAAAGGTAAAGCAGTTAACCTTAAATCTATCATGGGTGTTATGAGCCTTGGTGTTGGTCAAGGTGCTGACGTAACTATCTCTGCAGAAGGTGCTGATGCTGATGACGCAATCGCAGCAATCGCAGAAACAATGACAAAAGAAGGATTGGCATAAGAATATGACAGAAATGCTTAAAGGAATCGCAGCATCTGATGGTGTTGCAGTTGCTAAGGCATATCTGCTTGTTCAACCGGACTTGTCATTTGAAACTGTAACAGTTGAAGATACAAGTGCAGAAGAGGCTCGTCTAGATGCTGCTCTAGCGGCGTCACAAGACGAGCTTTCTGTTATCCGTGAAAAAGCAGTTGAAAGCCTTGGTGAAGAAGCGGCAGCCGTTTTTGATGCTCACTTGATGGTTCTTGCTGACCCAGAAATGACTGGTCAAATTAAAGAAACTATCCGTGCTAAACAAGTTAATGCTGAAGCTGCTTTGACAGAAGTAACAGACATGTTTATCGCTATTTTTGAAGGTATGGAAGACAACCCATACATGCAAGAACGTGCAGCGGATATTCGTGACGTTACAAAACGTGTGCTTGCTAACTTGCTTGGTAAGAAATTGCCTAACCCAGCAACAATTAACGAAGAATCAATCGTTGTTGCTCATGACTTGACACCATCTGATACAGCTCAGTTGAACAAAAAGTACGTAAAAGCTTTTGTTACTAATATCGGTGGACGTACTAGTCACTCTGCAATCATGGCTCGTACACTTGAAATCGCAGCCGTTCTTGGTACAAATAACATCACAGAACTTGTCAAAGATGGCGACATTTTGGCGGTTTCAGGTATTACTGGTGAAGTTGTTATCAACCCAACTGAAGAGCAAATTGCTGAGTTTAAAGTAGCTGGTGAAGCTTACGCTAAACAAAAAGCTGAATGGGCTCTCCTTAAAGATGCTCAAACAGTTACTGCTGATGGAAAACATTTCGAATTGGCTGCTAACATCGGTACACCTAAAGACGTTGAAGGTGTAAATGATAACGGTGCAGAAGCAGTTGGTCTTTATCGTACGGAATTCTTGTATATGGATTCTCAAGACTTCCCAACTGAAGATGACCAATATGAAGCATACAAAGCAGTTCTTGAAGGTATGAACGGTAAACCTGTTGTCGTTCGTACAATGGATATCGGTGGGGATAAAGAACTCCCTTACTTCGATCTTCCTAAAGAAATGAACCCATTCTTGGGTTACCGTGCTTTGCGTATTTCTATCTCTGAAACTGGTAACCAAATGTTCCGTACACAATTGCGTGCTTTGCTTCGTGCATCTGTTCACGGTAAATTGCGTATCATGTTCCCAATGGTTGCTTTGTTAACTGAGTTCCGTACTGCCAAAGGTATTCTTGAAGAAGAAAAAGCTAAATTGGTTGCTGAAGGTGTTGCCGTTGCAGACGATATCGAAGTAGGTATCATGATTGAAATCCCTGCTGCAGCTATGCTTGCTGACCAATTTGCTAAAGAAGTTGATTTCTTCTCAATTGGTACAAACGACCTTATCCAATACACTATGGCTGCTGACCGTATGAACGAACAAGTTTCATACCTTTACCAACCATATAACCCATCAATCCTTCGTTTGATTAACAATGTTATCAAAGCGGCTCATGCTGAAGGTAAATGGGCTGGTATGTGTGGTGAAATGGCCGGTGACCAAACTGCTGTTCCACTTCTTGTCGGAATGGGCTTGGATGAGTTCTCAATGTCAGCGACATCTGTTCTTCGTACACGTAGCTTGATGAAGAAACTTGACACAGCTAAAATGGAAGAATACGCTAACCGTGCGCTTACTGAATGTTCAACAATGGAAGAAGTTCTTGAACTTTCAAAAGAATACGTTAACGTAGACTAATCATAAAAAGTGGAGGCTTAGGCTTTCACTTTTTTTTATAGCTAAACAGAGACAAAATAATTGACTCATTCTTTGGTTAGGAGTAGAATACGGCTAACCTAGGTTAATAATTTAAACTATTTTTTGTCAAAATTTTCTGAATAATTCTCGTTTAAATCTTGGATTATTTCTAAAAAAATGATAAAATAGGTCTTATAATAGATAAAAGGAGTTACTATCTTGGCTAAACAATACAAAAACTATGTCAATGGTGAGTGGAAAACATCTGAAAACGAAATTACTATCTACGCACCTGCAAACGGTGAGGAACTTGGATCAGTTCCAGCGATGAGCCAAGCTGAAGTAGACGAAGTCTACGCAGCAGCTAAAGCAGCACTTCCAGCATGGCGTGCGCTTTCATATGCTGAACGTGCAGCTTACCTTCATAAAGCAGCAGATATCTTGGAACGTGATGCAGAAAAGATCGGTCAAGTTCTTTCTAAAGAAATCTCTAAAGGTTTGAAATCTGCAATCGGTGAAGTTGTTCGTACTGCTGAAATCATCCACTATGCAGCTGAAGAAGGTTTGCGTTTGGAAGGTGAAGTACTTGAAGGTGGTGCATTTGACGCTGGTAGCAAGAAAAAAATCGCTGTTGTTCGTCGCGAACCAGTAGGTCTTGTCCTTGCTATCTCTCCATTTAACTACCCAGTAAACTTGGCTGGTTCTAAAATTGCTCCTGCCTTGATTGCTGGTGACGTTGTTGCCTTCAAACCACCAACACAAGGTTCTATCTCAGGTCTTCTTTTGGTTGAAGCATTTGTTGAAGCTGGTATCCCTGCAGGTGTCTTGAACTCTATCACTGGTCGTGGTTCTGTTATCGGTGACTACATCGTTGAACACAAAGCAGTTGATTTCATCAACTTCACAGGTTCAACACCAGTTGGTGAAAATATCGGTCGTTTGGCAGCTATGCGTCCAATCATGCTTGAACTTGGTGGTAAAGATGCCGCTATCGTTCTTGAAGATGCTGATCTTGACTTGACTGCTAAAAACATTGTTGCTGGTGCCTTTGACTATTCAGGTCAACGTTGTACAGCTATCAAACGTGTCCTTGTAATGGATAGCGTTGCAGATGAATTGGTAGAAAAAGTAACTGCTTTGGTAGGTAATATCACTGTTGGTATGCCTGAAGAAAGCGCAAGCGTTACACCACTTATCGATACAAAAGCAGCTGACTTCGTTCAAGGTTTGATTGATGATGCCGTTGAACAAGGTGCTACTGCTAAAACTGAATTGAAACGTGAAGGTAACCTTATCTACCCAGCTGTCTTTGACCATGTGACAACTGACATGCGTCTTGCTTGGGAAGAACCATTTGGTCCAGTATTGCCATTCATCCGTGTATCTTCAGTTGAAGAAGCAATCAAGATTTCTAACGAATCTGAATTTGGTCTTCAAGGTGCAGTCTTCACTCAAGACTACCCACGTGCGTTTGCAATTGCTGAACAACTTGAAGTTGGTACAGTTCACATCAACAACAAAACACAACGTGGTACAGATAACTTCCCATTCCTTGGTGTTAAAGGATCTGGTGCCGGAACTCAAGGTGTGAAATACTCTATCGAAGCTATGACTCGTGTGAAATCAACAGTATTTGATATCGCAAACTACTAAGAGTTTAGCTATTCAATCATTAAAAAAGTGTAAAGAGTCCCCATTATAGGGGCTCTTTTTCTTTTAAAATATGGTATAATAAAACTAAATTTCGAATATAGAGAGTTTTCTGACAATGAATAAATCTTATTTTTACTTGGTTATGAAGACCCATGAATTAGAGGTGCCATACACTGGTAAACTTCGTCGTGTGCGTGTTCTTCTACCTAAGAACTATGAAACGGATACAGATCGTTCTTACCCTGTCGTGTATTTCCATGATGGTCAGAATGTTCTTTATAGTAAGGAGTCATTTTCGGGCTATTCTTGGAAGATTATCCCAACAATCAAGCGTAATCCTGATATTTCGCGCATGATTGTTGTAGCCATCGATAATGATGGCCCTGGCCGTATGAATGAGTATTCTGCGTGGAAGTACCAAGAATCTAATATCCCTGGTGTTCAGTTCGGAGGCAAGGGAGTAGAGTATGCGGAGTTTGTCATGGATGTGGTAAAACCCTTTATTGACAAGGAGTACCGTACCCTCTCAGACCGTCAGCATACAGCTATGATTGGTTCATCCCTTGGTGGTAATATCACTCAGTTTATGGGGCTTGATTATAAGGAGCAGATTGGTTGTCTTGGGGTTTTTTCTTCAGCTAACTGGTTGCATCAAGATGCCTTTGATCGTTATATGTCGCGTCAAAAGCTCGATGCAGATCAACGTGTCTACATTTATGTAGGGACTGAGGAAGCTGATGATACTGACAAGACCTTGATGGCTGGTAACATTAAGCAGGCTTACATTGACTCTTCACTGAGCTATTACCATGATTTGATCGCTCGTGGGGTTGACTTGGAAAATATCAAGATTCACATTCAATCTGGCGCTGAACACAATGAAGAAGCTTGGGCCGAGAATTTACCAGACTGTCTTCGCTTTTTCGCTGAAAAGTGGGACTAGTCTTTATTAACGCAAAATATTTTTAATTTAGGAAAAGGAATATAAATATGAATATCGAACATCTTAGCCACTGGAGTGGTCAACTTAATCGTGAAATGTATGTTAACCGTTATGGGCACGCTGGTATCCCTGTTGTGGTTTTTGCCTCATCAGGTGGTAGCCATAACGAATACTATGACTTTGGTATGATTGATGCTTGTGCACGTTTTATCGAAGAAGGACGCGTACAATTCTTTACGCTGTCAAGTGTGGACAGCGAAAGCTGGCTATGTGATTGGAAAAATCCACACGATCGTGCTGAAATGCACCGTGCCTATGAACGCTATGTTATTGAAGAAGCTATTCCATTTATCAAACACAAAACTGGTTGGTTTGATCCAATGATGACAACAGGATGTTCAATGGGTGCTTACCATGCGCTTAATTTCTTCTTGCAACACCCTGATGTTTTCAATAAAGTAGTAGCCCTTAGTGGTGTTTACGATGCTCGTTTCTTTGTGGGTGAGTTTGGAGGGGATGAAGCTATTTACCAAAATTCCCCATCAGATTATATCTGGAACCAAAATGATGGTTGGTTCATCGACCGTTACCGTCAAGCTGAGATCATCGTATGTACAGGTCTTGGTGCTTGGGAACAAGATGGTCTTCCTTCTTACTATAAACTTAAGGAAGCCTTTGAACAAAAGAATATTCCAGCCTGGTTCTCTGAGTGGGGCCATGATGTCGCTCACGATTGGGAATGGTGGCGTAAACAAATGCCTTATTTCCTTGACAATATGAACCTATAATTTCTTTGTCTATCCTATCTAAATAACTATAAAAGAGGAATCACTAATGAATTATCTTGTTATTTCACCATACTATCCACAAAACTTCCAACAGTTTACAGTTGAACTTGCAAATAAGGGTATTAACGTTCTTGGTATTGGTCAAGAGCCTTATGAGCAATTGGATCAACCTTTGAAAGATGCATTGACTGAGTACTTCCGTGTAGACAATTTGGAAAACTTGGATGAAGTTAAACGTGCGGTAGCCTTTCTTTTCTACAAACATGGCCCAATCGACCGCATCGAATCTCATAATGAATACTGGTTGGAATTGGATGCTGCACTTCGTGAACAGTTTAATGTTTTTGGTGCTAAGCCAGAAGACCTTAAGAAGACTAAATTCAAGTCTGAAATGAAGAAACTCTTCCAAAAAGCTGGTGCTCCAGTTGTGCCTGGTGCTGTTATTAAAACAGACGAAGATGTGGATAAAGCTGTGAAAGAAATCGGTCTTCCAATGATTGCTAAGCCAGATAATGGGGTTGGTGCAGCTGCAACCTTTAAACTTGAAACAGAAGATGATATCAATCATTTCAAGGCTGAGTGGGACCATGAAACAGTTTATTTCTTTGAAAAATTTGTAACTTCAAGCGAAATCTGTACTTTCGATGGTTTGATTGATCATGATGGTAATATTGTCTTCTCAACAACTTTCGATTATGCTCACACTCCACTTGACTTGATGATTTACAAGATGGACAATTCTTACTACGTTCTTAAGGATATGGATCCTAAGTTACGTAAGTATGGTGAGGCAATTGTCAAAGAATTTGGTATGAAGGAACGTTTCTTCCATATTGAGTTCTTCCGTGATGGTGACGATTATATTGCTATTGAATATAATAACCGTCCAGCAGGTGGCTTCACAATCGACGTCTATAACTATGCTCATTCGTTTGATTTGTACAAGGGTTATGCGGATATCGTTGCTGGTGAACCATTCCCAGCTTCTCAGTTTGAGCCACTTTACTGTTTGGCTACTTCACGTCGTGCAAGCTCACACTATGCTTACTCAGAAGAAGAACTTTTTGATAAGTATCGTGAACAACTTAAAGTTAAGAAAATCATGCCTGCAGCCTTTGCAGAGTTGCAAGGTGACTTCCTTTATATGTTGACAACTCCAAGTCGTGAGGAAATGGAACAAATGATTGAGGACTTTGGTAAAAAAGCCTAATCTGTATATGTTAAAAGCACTTCAGAGTAAACTGAAGTGCTTTTGTAATGGCTTATTTTTCGTGAAGCTCTTGGTTTTTAAGAACCAGTTCTGATACTTTAGCGAATTTTTTAAGTTTTTTGAGGTCTTCTGGATGAGTTACCAAGCTAATGACGCTACCTTCATTTCCCATACGGCCGGTACGACCTGCACGGTGAGTGTAGGCTTCACGGTCTCGAGGGATATCGAAGTTGATGACCACTTCCAGATTTTCAATATCGATGCCTCGTGCCAAGAGGTCAGTACCTAGTAAGAGTGAAATCTCATGATTCTTGAATTTTTCCAAGATAACTTTACGGAATTTGACGTTGATATCACTAGCCAATGATACTGCTGAAGCTCCGTTAAATTGGAGGCGCTCTTCAGTAGCTCCAAGGTCAGAAAGACTGTTGAAAAAGACAAGGCCACGGAAGTCAGGAATATTGGAGAACTTACGGAGAAGTTCGACACGGTTACGTTTATCAACACTGATATAATAATGTTTGATAGTGTCAAGTTCTTGATCAGATAGGTCATAAACGATGGTATTTTCGACAAGATTTTGATCATCAATTTTGTTGGTTGCCGAAATATAAATCATTTGATGGTCACGAGGAACATGGTGGCTGATTTTTGTCACAAAGTGGTATTGGCTATCACTGAGAAGCTCATCAAATTCATCTAGGACGATGGTGTTGACATTCATCATCTTGATCTTTTTGAGTTTAATCAGCTCAAAGACACGGCCAGGTGTTCCGATGAGAATTTCCGGTCCTTTCTTCAGGCGTTCAATTTGTCTCTTTTGACTAGAGCCAGAAAGGAAGAGTTGGGCAGTGAGTCCTAGTGGCTCAGCCCATTGTTTGGTCACATCAAAAATCTGTCCAGCAAGCTCTGAATTGGGTGCTAGGATAAGCAATTGCTGAGATTTTTTGGGCTTGAGTGAGAGGAGCAATGGGAGAAGGTAGGCTAGAGTCTTACCTGTTCCTGTAGGACTGATACCTAGGATATTGTCTCCTTCAGTGATTGGTGCAAAGAGTTCTTTTTGAATGGCAGTCTCTGTAGTGATTCCTTTTTCTTTAAGGAGGTCTTGCCATTGTTCAGGAAAGTTTTTAAACATAAAAGTCTCATTTTCTATATGGATTTGCTTTTATTATATCATGATTTAGTGTAGAATAGATAAGAAAGACTATATTAGATAGGAATTTACCATGCCTAAAAAACCGATTATTATTGGGGTTACGGGTGGCTCTGGTGGAGGTAAGACCAGTGTTTCTCGTGCCATTCTATCAAATTTTCCAGATGAGAAAATTGCTATGATTGAGCATGATTCTTATTATAAGGATCAGTCACATTTGACTTTTGAAGAGCGTGTATCAACTAACTACGATCATCCCTTTGCCTTCGATACAGATCTTATGATTGAACACATCAATGAGCTGATTGCTGGGCGTCCAGTGGATATTCCGATTTATGACTACACCCAACACACTCGTAGTGAAAAGACTTATCGTCAGGAACCACAGGATGTCTTCATTGTTGAAGGGATTTTGGTACTTGAGGATAAACGCTTGCGTGACTTGATGGATATCAAGCTTTTTGTAGATACTGATGATGACATTCGTATTATCCGTCGTATCAAGCGTGACATGGAAGAGCGTGGCCGTAGCTTGGATAGTATTATTGAGCAATATATCAGTGTGGTTAAACCTATGTACCACCAGTTTATCGAACCTACGAAACGCTACGCAGATGTGGTGATTCCTGAAGGTGTCACAAATACTGTTGCTATCGATTTGATTAATACTAAGGTAGCAAGCATTTTGAAAGAAAGTCAGAAAGCCTAAGCAGGAGCTTGGCTTTTTTGGTATAATTGAAACGTTATGATTATTTTACAAGGAAACAAGATTGAGCGCTCTTTCTCAGGGGATGTGCTCTTTGATAATATTAATATTCAGGTAGATGAACGCGATCGTATTGCCCTTGTTGGACGTAACGGTGCTGGGAAATCAACCCTATTGAAAATTTTGGTTGGAGAGGAAGCGCCGACAAGTGGTGAAATCAACACAAAACGTGATTTGAATTTGTCTTACTTAGCTCAGGATAGTCGCTTTGAGTCTAGCAATACCATCTATGGGGAAATGTTAAATGTTTTTGCAGGTCTTCGTGCAGACGAAAAACGCCTTCGTGACATGGAAATGAAGATGGCTGAGTTAACTGGGTCAGACTTGGACAAGTTAATGACTGACTACGATCGACTTTCTGAGGATTTCAGACAGCGAGGTGGTTTTACCTATGAATCTGATATCAGAGCCATTCTCAATGGTTTTAAGTTTGATGAAAGCATGTGGGAGATGCCTATTTCAGATCTTTCTGGAGGTCAAAACACGCGCTTAGCTTTGGCGAAAATGCTGCTTGAGAAGCCTGAACTCTTAGTACTGGATGAACCGACTAACCACTTGGATATCGAAACCATTGCCTGGTTGGAGAATTACCTGGTCAATTATCAGGGAGCTCTAATCATTGTCAGTCACGACCGTTATTTTTTGGATAAGGTGGCGACAGTAACCCTGGATTTGACCAAACATAGTTTAGATCGTTATGTCGGAAACTATTCAAAATTCATGGACCTTAAGGCTGAAAAGTTGGCCACTGAAGCAAAGAACTTCGAAAAACAACAAAAGGAAATTGCTAAGTTAGAGGACTTTGTTAATCGTAATATTGTTCGTGCTTCTACAACTAAGCGTGCTCAAGCTCGTCGCAAACAGCTAGAGAAAATGGAACGTCTGGATAAGCCAATAGAAGGCCAGAAGTCAGCTAATATGACTTTTCATGCGGATAAGGTCTCTGGGAATGTGGTCTTGACAGTTAAGGATGCTGCTATTGGCTATGACGACGAGATTCTATCGGAGCCTATTTCCCTGGATGTTAAGAAAATGGATGCAATCGCCATTGTGGGTCCAAATGGTATCGGGAAAACAACCTTTATCAAGTCGGTAGTGGGTAAATTGCCTTTTATCAAGGGAACGTCAACCTATGGTGCTAATGTTGAAGTGGGTTATTATGATCAAACCCAATCTGCCTTGACACCGTCGAACACAGTCCTTGATGAGTTGTGGAATGATTTTGCGACGACTCCTGAAGTTGAGATTCGTAACCGTCTGGGCGCCTTTCTCTTCTCAGGTGATGATGTCAAAAAGTCTGTTTCCATGCTTTCTGGTGGTGAGAAAGCTCGTCTGCTCCTAGCTAAATTATCAATGGAAAACAACAACTTCCTCATCCTAGATGAGCCGACCAACCACTTGGACATTGATAGTAAGGAAGTCTTGGAAAATGCCCTCATTGACTTTGATGGAACGCTTCTCTTTGTCAGCCATGACCGTTACTTTATCAACCGTGTGGCCACCAAAGTGATGGAAATTTCTGAGGATGGGGCAACCATTTACCTTGGAGATTACGATTACTACCTTGAGAAAAAGGCGGAGCTTGAAGAGTTAGCACGTCTTGAAGCAGAGGAAAATCAAGTATCAGAGGAAGTCCAAGTAGCTTCAGCGGGTGCTAGTGATTATCAAGCTCAAAAAGCCAATCAAAAAGAGATGCGTAAATTAAGCCGACGCATTGAGCAAATTGAAAATGAGCTAGAGACGATTGAAGAACGATTGGAGGAAATCTCTGCTGCCATGCTTGAAACCAATGACGTGGCAGAATTGTCTGACTTGCAGAAAGAGCTAGATGACTTGTCAGTCAATCAAGAAGCTCTGATGGAAGAGTGGAGTGACCTATCAGAACAATTGGAAAGTTAAGGGATGATGAGAACCTTTTCATGTTTTGAGTTGTGAAAGGCTTACATTGTTGGTATAATAGTCTTAGTATATAAAAGGAGACTAATTTTATGAACAAAGTAAAGAAAAAGTGTATCGTAACACAACATCTTTCAACATGATGGCATGGGGATCATTTGGCTTCTTCGTAATCTTGATGTTGGTAGGCCTCTATACCCTTAAAGAGCCTTTGATGGTTAAGGGGTACTACCTCATGGGATGTGTTGGCTTGATTTCATCTTCATTTACAGTATCTAAGGTTGTCCGTGATAACCAAGAAGATGAAGAAAACTATAATAAGCTCATCGCTCAACAAACTTTCGAACAATAAGAGGAGAAGCCTGAAAAGGCTTTTTCTTTTTGTCAAACTCTAATTTATTATTTGATACATACTTTACTCAAATAATAAAAAGTCTCTTAAATAAGCACAATATTAAAATTGGATAAAAAATTAAAGAATACGTTGACACCTTATTTCTTTTTAAATATACTGATGATATAAAATTAATTTGGAGTTTAATATAATGAAATTACGTAGTATGACTTTTCTATCATTACTTATATTTTTTTCGATAGCAGTGGCGCATATTAATGCAGATTCGAAAGTTGAAAATGAAGTAAAGACTCCTATATCTTCTAAAAACTTAGATGAAGAGTATTATGATGATTTAGTGACTGATTTTAAAAAAGCAGGATTTACAGATGTTGTAGTCAAGAAAGATGAAGATCTTATTTTTGGATTTGTACATTTCGATGGAGAAGTAGAAGAAATTCAAATAGGAAAAACTACGAATTTTAAAAAAGGAGCCTCTTTTTCAAAGAATGACAAAGTTACAATAACTTATCATACTTATTCAAATAGTGATCAGAAAATTCTAAAATTGGAACTTGATAGAGAGTTTACAGCAGATGAAAATGGTAATGTTGAAGTTAGTGGTATTACAGAAAAAGGAACACAAATATCATCTTCAGATGAACAGAGTACAGATGCAAAAGAAGATGGTAAGTTTAGTATGTCATTTAAACTAAAAGGTAAGGATGATTCTAGAATGAGACTTGATTTAAAAAAATGGAAAAAAGAATCGAGTTAAATATATAACATTGCATCAGAATAGAAAGGTAATTGAAAAAATTGAATCGTCAGAAGAAGCTAGTGCATCTTCAAGTATAGCAGCATCAGAAAATGCAGCCAGAGAAAAACAGAAGATTGATGATTATAATAAAAACCATATTGCATATAAAATTGATTTTTATGATTATAAAAAGTTTTATATTCTAGATACTCAAAATCATCAAATTTTTGAGATAACAAAATATGATAATGAAGAGAATGCTGTAGTCACTACTGCTTCTTATACAGGAGATATGAATACAGCAATTGATTTTACGTTTGATTTTGGTGAAGGTGGTAGCTACTCAATGCATGCCTACAATAAGTACAATGGTTTACCTAAATCTGGTGCAATTTTTACAGGTGTAAATGACGGAAGTAGTAATAAAGCTAGCTATTTAGAAGACTCTTATAGTATTGCAAAAAAATATTTAGGTATTGAGTGATAAACAATTCTCATATTAGAAAAAAAGTATAATTTAGCCTTAAGTGATTTATCAATCGTGGCAATAAATACAAATAAATTCTTCAAGAAGTAATTAAATAAAGCTAGATGAGACTTCCTGCTGTGAGAAAAGTGGCTGAACCATTTTTATACCAGCCACTCGGAATTTTTGAGACTTTAGGCTCAAAAATTAGTCATGGAACTTCGAAGAAGGTCGCTGACGTCCGTACTCACTTTAAGGAAGTCTGAAAAAGATTATATTTAAAGAAGCCTGAAAAGGCTTTTTCTTTTTGCAGAAAATGCACAATTATTCTGCCTCTTCCCTAGTGGAAATGTTATAATGGAGTGAAGAAGGGTAGATGGTTTTGGAATGAGATAAGTCCAATTCATCAGCCTCAATGCCTTATAAGACTAATTATCGTATAAGAATGCGTTAGTGAAAAGGTAGGTAATCTTATGGAATTCAAAGTGAAAGATGGTCAAATCATCTATTATCGTGATCTCGGTAAAGGCTTTCCAATTGTTTTTTTGCATGGCAATAATTTGTCAGGGAATTACTTTGGTAAGCAAGGAATTCTGTATCGAGACTATCGTTTAATTTTCATTGATAGTCGTAATCACGGCAGGTCCAGTCGTCAGAGTGTTAAGATGACCTTTGAACAGATGGCTGCCGATTTGGAGGAAATTTTGCAATATTTGAATATCAAGAAGGCCTTATTTGTCGGTCATAGTGACGGTGCCAATTTGGCTATGGTTTATGCTAGTCGTTATCCTAACCGGATTGCAGGGCTCTTGCTTAATGCGGGAAATATGACCTTTAATGGGTTGACGAGACGCTCAAGATTCGCGGTCTATCTACAGTATCTTTGCTTAAAAGCCTTGTCACCATTTTCATCTAAAATGGATATCATGGCCCAGGTAACGGGTCTTATGCTTCATGACTTGCCACTAGATAGGGAACGTCTACATCAGGCTGCCTATCCTGTTTGGGTAGTTATGGGGCAAAGGGATGTTATCAGTATTAAGCATTCTAGGGAGATTTCGGAACTCTTTCCAATTCATAAGCTCTATGTCCAACGTCGAGAAGGGCATCGTCTAGCTCAACGTAAATATAAGATTTTCAATCAAATGATTCGTGAGCTTGTGAGAATTAGTCGAAAAGAGGTGGTGGCATGAAGCGTCTTTTAGAGAGACTTCAACCTTTAAAAGCGGCCGTTAAATCTATCTTCTTTATCTCGATTACGGTTCTTGTCGTCATAGAATTGGTTCGCCTCAAACGGACCATCACTTTAGAGTCACTTGAGTCAGCTCTGGCCGGTTTGTCTATTTGGCATCTTGTTTTGATGGCTATCGTCGGGCTAGTCGCTGTCTCCCCCATGCTCTTTTATGACATCATACTGAATAAGGAGCTAGAAACGGAGTATTCCAAATCCTATATTTTAGAAACAAGTTGGGCTGTTAACACCATTAATAATTTAGCTGGTTTTGCTGGTTTGGTCGATGTGGGTCTGAGATATTCCTTTTATTCTGAGGATGGGCAGGAAAAGACGGGTGTTAAGGCACTTTCTCGTTTATTGCCTTACTTTATGTCGGGCCTATCCCTTTTAAGTGGTTTGGTATTCGCTGTCTTTTGGTTCTTCCCTCTAAGTCCGGATTTAAGAAAGTATTGGTTACTGTTACTGGGTATTTTCCTTTATCTGCCTTTTATTTTCTTTGTTTCTAGTCGTGAAAAATTAGCCTATTTTGGTCAAGTACCATTGAAAACGAGGCTAAGTCTTCTTTTAGCTTCGACAGCTGAATGGGGAACGGCCCTTGGAAGCTTTGTAAGTGTAGCTTATTTAATGGGCTTGCATGTTCCTCTTTATAATCTGATTCCTCTTTATTTCCTAGCGGTTATTATTGGTATCTTCTCTATGATTCCGGGCGGGATTGGTAGTTTCGATTTGATTGTGATTACCGGTCTGACCTCTATGGGGGTTAGTAATGCTCTTGCGGTTAGTCTGCTCTTGCTCTTTCGTTTAACTTACTACGTTATTCCCTTCTTGTTAGGTGTTGTCTTCTTTTTCAAACACATGGGAGGGAGTATCAACGAGAAATACTTCAAACTTTCTTCACGAGTATTTGGTGGAAGTCTCCACCGCTTTCTTGTGTATTTGCTACGTTTTTCAGGGATTTTCTTGATTTTGTCAGCCTTAATTCCAGAACGCTTGGCAAATGTCTACTTTATTAGCCGTTTTAATCCTATTCAGGAACAGTTGATTTGGCAATTCCCAAGTATCCTATTTGGAACTCTATTCATTTTCATGGCTCGGCTCATCAGGCGTCGAGTTAAGGGAGCTTTCATTGCTTCCTTGATAACCTTTGTCTTGACCTTGATTTATGTCAATCTCAATGGTATTTCTTGGGCCATGTCTTTCCTAATTGTACTCTCTTTGGTGCTTATGTTGATTATCAGAAAGAGGTTGTATCATCGTTACTTTGTTTATAGTTGGGAAGACAAAACAAAGGATTTCCTTTTCCTAGCCTTTACTATTCTGGTTCTTCTTGTTCTGGGTGGCAGCGTTTTTTGGTCTCATTTATTGCCACCTAAGAACCGGGATGTTCTTGGGCATTTTGTTCATATTTGGTTTGATATTTTACTGGCATCAGTTATCATTGCAACCATTGTTTGGGGAGTCTTGAGAATTTTGGCACCCCGCAGGCCTTTTGGTCAAAGCATGGATGATGAGCGCTTCACAGCTCTCCTTGAGAAATATGGGGGTGCATCAGAAAGTGCCTTGGCTTATTTACATGATAAACGCCTCTTTTGGTATCGTGTCGATGGACAAGACCAGGTCGTTTTCCAATTTGCACAAACCAGCAATAAGTGTGTGGTTATGGGAAATCCAATTGGTAATGAAAACTATTACCGAGCAGCTTGGGAATCTTTCTTGAAGACACTATCAGATTGGAATTTACAAGCCTTGTTTTATGAGGCAGACGAGAGTATTACCCTGATGCTTCATGATTATGGCTTTGATTTTATGAAATTTGGGGAAAACGCCATGGTTGATTTGACGACATTCTCTGTCGATGGTAAGCATGGTAAGAAGTTCCGTAAACCAACCAATCGTGTCGAAAAAGCAGGTTTCCAGTTTAAGTTGCTTGATCCTCCATTTTCAGAGACTCAGATGCAAGAAATGAAGGCTGTCTCAGATATTTGGCTTAACGGTCGTAAGGAGAAGGGTTTCTCTCTTGGTTTCTTTGATGAAGCTTATCTGCAGCAGGCACCGATTGCTATTGTTGAGAGTGAGGATGGAGAAATTGTAGCCTTTGCTAATATCATGCCAACCAAAAACAAACGGGTGGCGACGATTGACCTTATGCGTTATGATTTTGAAAAGGCACCTGAAGGTATCATGGATTACCTCTTTGTCAAACTCTTCCAGTACTTCCAAGCGGAAGGGAAGCAATACTTTGATATGGGAATGGCTCCACTCGCGAATGTGGGTACTGAAGAAGATAGCTTCTTGGAAGAAAAGGTTGCCAATTTGGTCTATGTCTTTGCCCAGCGTTTTTACTCTTTTAGTGGGCTTCAACGTTATAAGGAGAAGTTCTCTCCAATATGGTCTCCAAAATACATTGTTTATCCTAAACGAACTTGGCTCTTGTTTGATATGATTGCCATTTTAAGAATTGATAATCGTAAAATTGAAGATAGATTGAAGAAAAGACGTCTTTGGAAATAGATATAAAAAATAGCGAAACTCAAAGGTTTCGCTATTTTGCTATGTCATAGAATTATTTCTCAAATTCTGCTTTTGATTTAGTATCGGCGTATTCTTCAGCAATCTCACTTGAGAGAATGTCATCGTAACTTGGCAATTCAATGTCTTGGCCATACTTGTTAC
Source organism: Streptococcus sp. cx1 (assembly GCF_052384325.1). NCBI lineage: Bacteria > Bacillati > Bacillota > Bacilli > Lactobacillales > Streptococcaceae > Streptococcus > Streptococcus sp. cx1. The sequence goes on from NZ_JBQSUN010000001.1 coordinate 433,525, forward strand.
GAAGGGCAGTTGTAACCAAACGGTAGGCAAGGTTAGCATTACGAGAAAGAATTGGTCCATGGAAGTAGCTACCATAAACATTTTTATAGTGGACACCCTCAGTACCATCTTCTTTGTTATTACCATTACCGTAGAGCACTTTGCCAAGTGGTTTTTCATCCTCAGAAAGGAAGGTGCGTCCTTGGTGATTTTCAAAACCATAGTAAGTTTCATCGAACTCTTCGTTATGGATTTTGATATCACCGATGTAACGGTTATTTTCTTGATTAAGGGTGTAGTGACCCATGACGCCGATACCATCAATACGGACACCGTTAGCCTGGATGTAATATTGTCCAAGAAGTTGGAAACCACCACAGATGGCTAGGATTACTTTATTGTCTTGGATGAATTGACCAATGGCATCACGTTTAGTTGGAAGGTCTTTAGCAACGATGGACTGTTCGTAGTCTTGACCACCTCCAAAGAAGACCATGTCGTAGTGGTCCTTGTCGAAGTCATCTCCAACTGAAACGATGTCAAAGGTCATCTTAGCACCAAGTTTTTCCCCCACGTATTTGATCATAAGGACATTACCGTTGTCACCGTAGGTATTGAGCAGATTACCATAAAGGTGGGCAACGTTTAGGTCGTAGGTGTAGTCACGATTTTCTGGAGATTTGAGTGAAGTATAGGTCATTAGTTCATCTCCTTTCCGACAGCATGACGTTGAGCAAGAATATCACGGAATTCAAGCATGGCAGTATAGGTCGCTAAGATATAGGCATGGTCACAATCTTGTTTTTCAATCAAGGCCATAATATCTTCAAGTTTTTCTGCTTGCGTAATCTTATCCTCTGGATAGCCAGTCACACGAAGACGGCGAGCAATTTCAGAATGGCGAACACCACCAGCATTAATCTCAGGGATATCCATCTCGAGAATGCTTTCAAAGTTGGCATCCCAAATCCAGCTGGTGTCAATACCATCAGCATAGTTAGCATTAAGAAGGACTGACAAGCTAAATGGATAATCTGCAAGTTTAATCATGTCAAGAGCTTGGCTGGCTCCTACGGGATTCTTAATTAGTACGAGGGTACATGATTTGTCACCAATCTTAAAAGTTTCTTGGCGTCCAAAGACAGCACGGCTCTTATCAAAACCAGCTTTGATTTGCTCTGGAGCTACTCCGAAGAATTCAGCGACAGAAACAGCAGCAAGGGCATTGTAGATGTTATAAAGACCACCGACATTAATCTTGTAATCTTGTCCATCAATAACAAATTCAGAAGTAGTGTTGGTGATTTTAGTCAACTCTGTCAGCTTATAATCTAATTCTGGACGGTGGAAGTCGCAGTTAAGGCACACATAGTCACCCAAGTTAGCGTAAGTATTAAGGCGATACTGAAGAATACTCTCACATTTAGGGCAGACAATACCTTCAGTATTATAATGAGCCAGCTCTGGATCATGTTTTTCAGTGTCAAAACCGTAGAAACGCACGGGATTGACTACCTCTTTAGAATTGAAAAGAGGACTGTCTCCATTAGCCAAAATAGTAGCCTCAGGCGCCTTAGCAGCACCATCTAAAATCATCTGATAAGTGGTATAGATTTCACCATAGCGGTCCATTTGGTCACGGAAAATATTTGTGAAGACAAAAAGACTTGGAGTGATGTATTCAGTGATTTTTGGAAGGCTGGCTTCGTCAATTTCCAAGACAGCAATTTTCTTACCAGACTTAGCTTTTTTAACTGTTAGGAAAGTAGAAGTAATCCCTGTGATCATATTGGCTCCACTAGGATTAGTCACAATCTCACCAAAAGCTTCTTTAAGAATCCCAACTGTCAAAGCTGTTGTCAGAGTCTTACCGTTGGTTCCAGTGACAACGACAATCTCGTAGTCCTTGGCTAAAGTGTCTAAAATATCTTTGTCAAATTTAAGGGCGATTTTTCCAGGCAGGGTTGAACCACGTCCCAATTTTGAAAGGACGAAATGGCTAGCTTTACCCACCAGAATTCCCAGGGTAGTTTTCATAGTCATGAATTTATTTTATCACAAAAAGTAGTGATTGTAGTCTCAAAATAGTCAGAATTCGTGGTATAATAGAAACTGTTTAAAAATTAAAAGAAAGTGTGATATGTATGGGAATACTTTCGTCCATTGATATTGATTTTTGGCGGTCACTCTTTGATAGTCCGCTTAAAGTTATCGTCAATAGTTTGGACATATTGATTGTTGCTTTTTTAATTTATCGCTTTATTAGGGCCCTACGAGGGACAAAAATTATGACCCTTGTTCAAGGGGTTGTCTTATTTATTTTAGTCAAACTGATTTCTGATTTTATAGGCTTCACGACGATTTCTTATTTGATGAATCAGGTCATCAACTATGGAGCCATTGCGGCGGTTGTGATCTTTGCGCCAGAGCTTCGTTCTGCTCTTGAAACCTTTGGACGTACGCCTCAGCATTTTTTGCAAAATAAAGAGGTTAGTTCAGATGAGAAGTTGGTTCAAGCCTACGTTAAAGCTGTTAAGTACATGAGTCCTCGTAAGATTGGGGCTTTGGTTTCTATTGAACAGACTCAGACCTTACAAGAGCAGATTGCGACTGGAATTCCACTTGATGCGGTGGTGACTGGGGAACTTTTAATTAATATTTTCATTCCAAATACACCGCTTCATGATGGGGCAGTTATCATCAGAGATAACAGGGTTGCGACGGCTTGTTCTTATCTGCCATTGACGGAATCTAATAAGATTTCCAAAGAATTTGGAACTAGGCATAGGGCTGCCATTGGTCTTTCAGAACAAGCAGATGCGCTTACCTTTGTTGTGTCAGAGGAGACTGGTGCGATTTCCATTGCTTACAAGGGAAATTTCATCCATGATCTTTCTATTCAAGAATTTGAAGAAGAGTTGAGTCTTATCTTGTTGAAAGAACAAGAACCACGTCAGTCATTCTTCCAACGTTGGATTGGAGGTAGCAAAAAATGAAGCGTTTGGTAAATTTCTTTAAAAACGATCGTTTATGGCAGATACTAGTTGCACTCTTCTTTGCTGTGGTACTCTTTTTCACAGCCTGGTCGGGGAACTCGCAAAATAAAAGCAATAGTTCAAGTGCATCTAATACCTTTACACAAACCGTTGAGTCGGTCCCTGTGGATATTAAATATGATAGTGATAAGTACTTTATCAGTGGTTATTCCTATGATGCCGAAGTCTATTTGACAGCGACAACACAACTGGCGTTAACGACTGAGACAAGTAGTGATACACGTCACTTTAAATTAGTTGCTGATTTGTCAAATTTAGGCCAAGGAACCAGTCGAGTACCTATTCAGGTTAAGGATCTTCCAGCCGGAATGTCTGCGCAAGTGTCACCATCAACCTTGACAGCAACTATTGGTAAAAAAGCCAGCAAGACCTTTGACGTAGTAGCTAACATCACTTCTGATAAGTTGGCAAATGGCTATGAGGTTAAAAAGGTTAGCCTGGATAACACCAAGGTAGAAGTGACCTCGAGTGAAGATATCATTAATCAGATTGACCATGTTCAAGCAGTATTGGAAGGTGATTCCAACCTGTCTGAAGATTATGATGGTAACTTGGTTCTTCAAGCAGTTTCGACAAATGGTACAGTCCTAGCAAGCTCTATCTCACCAGCTAAGGTACATGCAAAGATTAGTTTGAGAAAATTAAGCAAATCTGTCCCTGTCAAGGTTGAACTGACTGGAGATAAGGCTAGCAATGTGTCTAGTATCAGCTATAGCTTTGATCGTGGGCATGTGACTATCGTTGGTAGCCAAGAAGCTATGGATAAGATTGATAGCATCTCAGTCCCAGTCGACATTAGTCAAGTGACTAAGGACACTTCAAAAACCATAGACCTTAAGGCAGAAGGTGTTACGGTTCAGCCTGGAACTGTTAAGGTTAACTTAAAAGTCACGCAAAAATAGGGGAGTTACATTTTCCCCAAAATTCATGTATAATGAATGGGATTGAGAGGGACTAATCTCATAAAAATGTAACCAATTAAAAATGTTTAAAATCAGGGGTTGAAAATATTGGTGAAATCTTATAAAGTTAGATTATCTAGATAGATTTCACTAGATTGACTCTTGCTAAACAGCATCACAGTTTAAGGAGGATTTAGTGCTCAAGCACTAATAATAAAATTATGGGTAAATATTTTGGAACAGACGGTGTTCGTGGAGAAGCAAACGTTGAACTTACGCCTGAATTGGCCTTTAAATTAGGTCGTTTTGGTGGTTATGTGCTTAGCCAACATGAGACTGGCCGTCCTAAAGTTTTTGTGGCACGTGATACACGTATCTCTGGTGAGATGTTGGAATCTGCCTTAGTAGCAGGTTTGCTCTCAGTGGGTATTGAAGTCTACAAACTTGGAGTACTTGCAACACCTGGCGTCTCATATTTGGTTCGCACAGAAAATGCAAGTGCCGGTGTTATGATTTCAGCCAGCCATAATCCAGCTCTTGATAATGGTATCAAGTTCTTTGGTGGTGAAGGCTTTAAATTGGATGATGCGCGTGAAGCGGAAATTGAAGCCCTTCTCGATGCTGCAGAAGATACACTTCCACGCCCTTCAGCTGAAGGACTTGGAACACTTGTGGATTATCCAGAGGGTCTTCGTAAATATGAAAAATTCTTGGTAGCTACAGGTGTTGACCTTGGTGGTATGAAAGTTGCCTTGGATGCGGCTAATGGTGCGGCGGCGGTATCTGCACGTAACATTTTCCTTGACTTGAACGCAGAAATCTCTGTTATTGGTGACCAACCTGATGGCCTTAACATCAATGCTGGTGTTGGTTCGACACACCCAGAGCAGTTGCAAGCCTTGGTTAAAGAAACTGGCTCAGCTATTGGTCTTGCCTTTGATGGTGACAGTGACCGTCTCATCGCTGTTGATGAAAATGGCGATATTGTTGATGGTGATAAGGTGATGTATATCATTGGTAAACATTTGTCTCAAAAAGGCGAGTTGGCTAAAAATACTATTGTAACAACAGTTATGTCAAACCTTGGTTTCCACAAAGCACTTGACCGTGAAGGCATTAACAAGGCAGTGACTGCTGTTGGTGACCGTTATGTTGTCGAAGAAATGCGTAAAAACGGCTACAACCTTGGTGGTGAACAGTCTGGACACGTTATTATCATGGATTACAACACAACTGGTGATGGTCAATTGACAGCTATCCAATTGACTAAAGTCATGGTTGAAACAGGTAAGAGCTTGTCTGAATTGGCTTCAGAAGTTACCATCTATCCACAAAAATTGGTTAATATCCGTGTGGAAAATAGCATGAAAGATAAGGCTATGGAAGTTCCTGCAATTGCAGCTATCATTGAAAAAATGGAAGCTGAGATGGCTGGAAATGGACGTATCTTGGTTCGTCCAAGTGGTACTGAACCTCTTCTTCGTGTTATGGCAGAAGCCCCAACAGATGATGAAGTGAATTACTACGTTGATACGATTGCCGATGTTGTTCGTGCAGAAATTGGATTGGACTAAGTATGATAGCTAAGCTCAGAGCCTTCATGGCCACCGAAGTTTTCAAGTACCTTTTCTTTGGTGTCTTGGCAACTTTGGTCTATATGGTCAGTCGTATTTTGATTTTTCAGTTGACCAATCAGGGGACACTCTCGGCGGTCTTAGCCAGTGCGATTGCCATTATCTTTGCCTTTTTTACAAATGACATGTTTGTCTTTAATCAGGAAAAGACTGGTATGGTTACGCGCTTTGTTAAGTTTGTGGGTGCTCGCCTATTGACCTTGGTCTTGGATTTGGCTCTGGCCTATTTCTTGGTCGATACCTATCCAGAAATTATTGGTCAATTTGTTGGTCATAGTCATGCTTGGGTAAACGGTATCGAGAGCCTCTTCTCTCAGGTCCTTATCATTGTATTGAACTATATTATTTCTAAATTCTTCGTCTTTACAGGCGAGAAAGTATAAGCAAAAAGGAAGTTGTTAGGAAATGTGTTAAAAGCATTTCTTACCAACCTCCTTTTTTGATATAATTGAAGAGACTTAAAAAATAGAAAGATGAAATATGTACGTACAATTATCTCAACGCCTCAAGGACGTAGCAACCTATGTTCCCAAAGGCGCAAAACTCTTGGATGTAGGCAGTGATCATGCCTATCTTCCGATTTATTTACTTGAAAAAGGCCTGATTACTTCAGCTATTGCTGGAGAAGTGGTAAAAGGCCCTTATGAGTCTGCTCTTACAAATGTCTCAGCTTCTGGTTTCCAAGATAAAATCGAGGTGCGCTTGGCTAATGGCTTGGCTGCCTTTGAGTCTGCTGATGACGTAACCACTATCACGATTTGTGGTATGGGAGGACGTCTTATTGCTGATATCCTAGATGCTGGAAAGGACAAACTTAAGGGCGTAGACCGTCTGATTTTACAACCAAATAATCGTGAAGATGATCTCCGTATCTGGTTGATGGAAAATGGTTTTGAGATTATTGCAGAGTCTATCATGACTGAAAATGGCAAATACTACGAAATCATGGTGGCAGAAGCTGGACACATGAACCTTTCGGACAAGGAAGTGCGTTTTGGTCCTCATCTCATGAAAGACCAATCTCAGGTTTTCCAGCTAAAATGGCAACGTGAAATCAATAAATTAGAGATTGCTTTAGGATCCATTCCACTGACCAATCAGGCTGATCGTACAGCTATTGAAGATAAAATTCAAACCATTAAGGAGGTTTTGGACCATGTTAGCTAGTGAACTTATTAAGACTTATGAAGAATTTTGTCCACAGGAGCTTTCTATGGAAGGTGATGTGGTTGGCTTGCAGATCGGCAGTCTGGATATGGAGATTCAGAGGGTTATGGTCACCTTGGATGTTCGTGAGAATACGGTAGCCGAAGCCATTGAAAAAAATGTGGACCTCATTATTGCTAAACATGCTCCAATTTTTCGTCCAGTTAAGGATTTGGTGTCTTCGCCTGACCGAGATATTTTACTTGACCTGGTTAAGCATGATATTGCAGTCTATGTGAGTCATACTAATATTGATGTCGTTAATGATGGGCTTAATGATTGGTTCTGTGACTTACTTGATATTAAAGACACCACTTATTTAACGCAGACTTCTGAAAATTATGGAATCGGTCGAGTAGGTGATATCGTGCCTCAGACTATTGAAGAACTTGCTCTTAAAGTCAAGTCTGTTTTTGGCTTAGATAGTGTTCGCTTGGTTCGTTATAATCATGACAATCCTCTAGTTAGCCGTGTGGCTATTTGTGGGGGTAGTGGTCAAGGATTTTACAAGGATGCTTTGAAAAAGGGCGCACAAGTCTTTATCACTGGTGATGTTTACTACCATACAGGGCAAGAAATGATTACTAATGGTCTCTTGGCTATTGACCCTGGGCACCATATTGAAGCCCTCTTTATCTCAAAGATTGCTGAAAAACTTGAGGCTTGGAAACGTGAGCATGATTGGAATGTGACCATACTTGAGAGTCAGTCCTCAACTAATCCTTTTGACCATTTGTAGGAGGATGTGTCTTTGACTTGGCTTTTACATCAAAATGTGGTCTTTTTGGCCTTACTTGCTGGTCTTTTTACTTGGGGTTGTACCATTGTCGGCTCGGCCATTGTTTTCTTCTTTAAGAATATTAGTCGTAAATTATTAGATATCATGATGGGCTTTGCGGCTGGTGTCATGATTGCGGCCTCTTTTTGGTCACTTTTGGATCCCTCTTTAACCTATGCGACTCAAAATGGCTATGGGAAGTGGTCATGGTTCCCTGCGGCAGCTGGTTTCTTGCTTGGTGGTGTTGCCCTTCGTTTGATTGATGCCGTCGTTCCTCATTTGCATTTGGGAAATGACATCTCAAAAGCAGAAGGGATTCAACCTCGTAAGAAAAAGTTGTCCAAGACTGCCCTGCTCTTTTTGGCTATCACGATTCATAATTTTCCAGAGGGATTAGCAGTTGGTGTTACCTTTGGTGCCCTAGCTGGTGGGAATATGACACTTGCTGGTCTTATGGGAGCTATTGGCCTAGCTATCGGTATTGGTTTGCAGAATGTCCCTGAAGGTGCAGCCCTCTCGATTCCCATTCGAGCAGATGGAAAATCTCGTATCAAGGCCTTTTATTGGGGCTCGATGTCAGCTATCGTGGAGCCTATAGGAGCTGTTATGGGAGCTGCTCTAGTCTTGTGGATGATGGTGATTATTCCTTATGCTTTGGCTTTTGCGGCTGGTGCCATGATCTTTGTGGTAACGGAGGAATTGATTCCTGAATCACAAACCAATGGTAATACTGACGTCGCAACCTTGGGGCTCATGGTTGGCTTTGTCGTCATGATGGTCATGGATGTGGCCTTAGGTTAAAAATACTAAAGAGCTGTGCCTATTGATATAGGACTCAGCTCTTTTAAAATAGATGGAGTAAAAAATGAAAATTGCAATTGTTGGTGCAGGTATCGTCGGTTCAACGGCTGCCTACTACTTATCAAAAGAAAAAGACGTAGAGGTTACAGTATTTGATCATGGTCTTGGGCAAGCAACCAAGGCGGCAGCAGGGATTATCAGCCCCTGGTTTTCCAAGCGTCGTAATAAAGCCTGGTATCGAATGGCCCGTTTGGGAGCCGATTTTTACCAAGATTTAGTTTCAGATCTTGAAAATGATGGTTATGACACGAGCTTCTATGATCAGTCTGGTGTAGCCCTTCTCAAGAAAGATGATAGTAAGTTGGACGGTTTGTATCAGCATGCAGAAACTAGGCTAGAAGAATCACCCATTATTGGTGAACTTTCTATAAAAAATGCTTCCGACCTCCCTGAATTTACTGGATTTGACCGTTATATTTATGCTTCTGGAGGAGCTAGAGTGGAGGGGGCAGAATTAACAGCTACTTTGATTGCGGCCTCTGGTTTTGAAAAGGTAGAGGGTCTAGTCACACTATCTCCTCTTGACAATGGCACCTACGAGATTAATGGGCAAACTTTCGATAAGGTCATTCTTGCTTGTGGTGCCTGGCTAGGTCAAACACTCGAACCCCTTGGTTTCGAAGTAGACGTCCGCCCCCAAAAGGGGCAATTGCGCGACTATTTCTTTGAGGGTGTGGATACTGGTAGATTACCTGTTCTAATGCCAGAGGGCGAATTGGATGTCATTCCTTTTGCTGGTGGAAAGATTTCGGTAGGTGCCAGCCATGAAAATGACCAAGGCTTTGATTTGACAGTTGATGAGACTGTACTTGCAAGTCTGGAGGAAGAGGCTAAGACCTATTTCCCTGATTTAAGTACGGCTAAGTCCTTCTCAGAACGTGTGGGAACTAGAGCCTACACGAGTGATTTCTCTCCTTTCTTTGGAGAAGTTCCAGAGCTTGAGAGTGTCTTTGTTGCTTCTGGTTTAGGATCTTCAGGGCTCACAACAGGGCCACTGATTGGAAAAAATCTGGTTGATTTGGCCATGAACCGACCTGGTAGTTTGGACAGTGCAGACTATCCAGTGGCTCAGTACGTTAAGAAAAAAGACTAATAGTATTAAAGCCCTCCAATATATTGAAATTTATGAATCAGTTAGCTATTTCTCCTTATTGAGGGATGCTAGCTGATTCTTTTTATTAGAGTTTCTTTGTACCTATTTCTTATTTAATTAGAAAATGATAAAATAGTAACTGTTCATCGATTGTAGGTGAATACTAATAAAAAAGGGGAGGGACTATGTTCCAAAAAGTTAAAGTTTATGTGACAGTCATTGTTACTTTGATAGCCATCAGTTTAGGCCTGTCTGTCAAAGCAGGGGCAGCAGATGACTTGGCTGTAACAAAGACAAGTATTGTTCTAGAAAGTTATGAGTTTGGACCGGCTGTAACCAAAGTCATTTTTGAATTTAATCAGAAGGTCACGCCAGAGGTTGTCCACAGCTCAACTCAGGTTACAACAGCAGGGGTCAGTCGTCAGGTAACGAACTCTTATGTGTCCGATGATCAGGGGCATGTGGTCTATTATGATAACAGCAAGTACGTGACGCTTGAATTGAGCCTACCTTCTTATAATCGCTACAACATGGGTGGAAATGCTGAACCTATGTATTTTAACCTTTCTACTTGGACTAACCAATGGCTGGAAAGTTATATGGTATCGATGAAAGATTTGTCAGTAGTGGCAGAAGGTAGTAGTCAGTCGCAAATGGTGTCTTCTGAGCAAGATGCCATCAATAATCGTTTGATGCCAACAACGGAGGTTTTCGATGAGCGAGGGCAGGTAGGTAACATGCAGTATGCGGCTTATAGTGCCCAAACCGGTACAGGAAATAGCACCAAACCTTTGATAGTCTGGCTACACGGCATTGGTGAAAGAGGGACAGATATGAATATTCCCCTTCTTTCAAATGACGTCTATGCGCTTACCCAGTCTGATATTCAAGGCCATTTCTTAACAACTGGTGATCAGGCGCGTGGGGTTAATGTTCTAGCTGTTCAAACGCAGACACCTTGGGGGTCGGATAATGCAGCACAACTCAAAGAGACCATTGATACATACCTAGCTAATCACCCAGAGGTAGATAAGGGACGAATTTATCTTGCAGGGGTTTCCAATGGTGGTGGTATGGTCTTGACCATGGGAGCAACCTATCCAGATTATTTTGCAGCTCTCATTCCAATTGCTGCTCCCTTAACTGTTGACCAATCTGGGATTGATAAACTGAAGGACCAGCCTATGTGGTTGATTCACACGAAAGCAGACGCAACAGTTCAACCAGAAAATAGTGTCTTGCCTCTATACAAGAGTTTGATTACCTCTGGAGCTTCTAACAAATGGTTTTCATACTTTGAAACAGCTACCGGGACTGATCTTCCTGGTACAGAGTATGATGGGCATTGGGCTTGGATTTACTTCTTCCATGACCAGGTGATTGGCGTTCAGCATCCTGAAAATACGAAAAATTGGGATGGTTATAGTGGTATGGTAGCCACTGACCCAACCTATGGCGGTGGCTCTCGAGCTAGTGTCAATGGGCAAACCTATAACAGTATCTTTGACTGGATGAGTGCACAAAGGCACTGAAGAAGATGATGATTACGCTTTCTAAGGAAAGTGCTACAAGAGGTTATCTTCAATCTAAAAGGGTTTCAATCGAAATCCTTTTTTCATTGGATTAAGAAAATGGACACTTGTGATTTTCTTAATGAAAGCTTAAGAACATAGGGTTTACCGTGACAAGAGGGCTGAAAAATGCTAAAATATAGGTAATATATTAGAGAAAAAAGGAGCCTTCTTATGAAAGGTATTATTCTTGCAGGCGGTTCAGGGACGCGTTTGTATCCATTGACTCGTGCTGCATCAAAACAACTGATGCCGATTTACGATAAACCAATGATTTATTACCCACTATCAACGCTTATGTTGGCTGGTATTAAGGAAATCCTCATCATCTCAACACCACAGGACCTTCCACGTTTTGAAGAGCTCCTTGGTGATGGTTCTGAGTTCGGTATTTCCCTTTCTTACGCAGTACAACCAAGTCCAGATGGATTGGCTCAAGCCTTTATCATTGGTGAAGACTTCATTGGTGACGATAGTGTTGCCCTTGTCCTCGGGGACAACATTTTCCATGGCAATGGTCTTTCTGCCATGCTTCAACGTGCTGAAGCTAAGGAAAAAGGCGCTACAGTCTTTGGTTATCAAGTTAAGGACCCAGAACGTTTTGGAGTTGTTGAGTTTGACGACAATATGAATGCCATCTCAATTGAGGAAAAACCTGAGCATCCAAAATCAAACTTTGCTGTAACTGGTCTTTATTTCTATGACAATGATGTTGTGGAAATTGCCAAAAACATCAAGCCAAGCCCTCGTGGCGAACTTGAAATCACGGATGTTAACAAGGCTTACTTAGAACGTGGAGATCTCTCTGTTGAGCTTATGGGACGTGGCTTTGCTTGGTTGGATACAGGCACTCACGAAAGTCTCTTGCAAGCTGCTCAGTACATCGAAACAGTTCAACGTTTGCAAAATGTCCAAGTAGCTAACCTTGAAGAGATTGCCTATCGCATGGGTTATATCACTAAAGAACAGGTTCTTGAATTGGCACAACCACTTAAGAAAAACGAATACGGACAATATTTGCTCCGTTTGATTGGAGAAGCATAATGACTGAACAATTTTTTGGTAAAGAACTAGCTGCCCGCAAGATTGATGCTATCCCAGGTCTGCTTGAATTTGATATTCCTGTTCATGGAGATAACCGTGGATGGTTCAAGGAAAACTTCCAAAAGGAAAAGATGTTGCCACTTGGTTTTCCAGAGTCATTCTTTGCAGAAGGAAAATTGCAAAATAACGTTTCTTTCTCACGTAAAAATGTTTTGCGTGGCTTGCACGCTGAGCCTTGGGATAAATACATCTCAGTAGCAGATGAAGGAAAGGTTCTTGGAACTTGGGTTGACCTCCGTGAAGGCGAAACGTTTGGGAATACTTACCAAACTGTTATTGATGCCTCAAAAGGAATCTTTGTTCCTCGTGGTGTTGCCAATGGTTTCCAAGTTTTGTCTGACAAAGTGTCATATAGCTACCTCGTAAACGATTACTGGGCACTTGAACTTAAACCTAAATATGCCTTTGTCAACTACGCTGACCCAAGCCTTGATATTAAGTGGGAAAACTTGGAAGAAGCAGAAGTCTCAGAAGCAGATAAAAATCACCCATTGCTCAAAGACGTTAAACCACTAAGAGCAGAAGATTTGTAAGAATAAACCTTGCACAGTATTTTTGCGACTGCAAGGAGCCTGGTAGTATCGTTCCTGCCCTAGTGATAACAAGATTGCCGTAGGGAATCTTGTAGGGAAATCCGGAGACTTCGGCTTCGGATTTAGCCATGAAACCGAAGGGTTGCTGGCGTCCCTCACTAGCGAAAGGAACGATAAAAAAACTAAAATTTTTGGAGAAAAAATGACTGAATACAAAAACATCATCGTAACTGGTGGCGCAGGTTTCATCGGTTCAAACTTCGTACACTATGTCTACAACAACCATCCAGACGTACATGTGACTGTCCTTGACAAACTCACTTACGCTGGTAACCGTGCTAACATTGAAGAAATCCTTGGTGACCGTGTTGAATTGGTTGTTGGTGATATTGCTGATGCTGAATTGGTTGATAAATTGGCTGCTAAGGCTGATGCTATCGTTCACTATGCGGCTGAAAGCCACAACGATAATTCATTGAACGACCCATCACCATTTATCCACACAAACTTCATTGGTACTTACACACTCTTGGAAGCTGCTCGTAAATACGATATTCGTTTCCACCACGTGTCAACAGATGAAGTTTATGGTGATCTTCCATTGCGTGAAGATCTTCCTGGACACGGTGAAGGTCCTGGTGAAAAATTCACAGCAGAAACAAAATACAACCCATCATCACCATACTCATCAACTAAGGCTGCTTCAGACCTTATCGTTAAAGCATGGGTGCGTTCATTTGGTGTTAAGGCAACTATTTCAAACTGCTCAAACAACTATGGACCATACCAACACATCGAAAAATTCATCCCACGTCAAATCACCAACATCTTGTCAGGGATTAAACCAAAACTTTATGGTGAAGGTAAAAATGTCCGTGACTGGATTCACACTAACGACCACTCAACTGGTGTTTGGGCTATCCTAACTAAAGGTCGTATCGGTGAAACTTACTTGATTGGTGCTGATGGTGAGAAGAACAACAAGGAAGTGCTTGAGCTCATCCTTGAAAAAATGGGTCAACCAAAAGACGCTTACGACCGTGTGACAGACCGTGCTGGTCACGATTTGCGTTACGCTATTGACTCAACAAAATTGCGTGAAGAATTGGGTTGGGAACCACAATTCACAAACTTTGAATCAGGTTTGGAAGAAACAATCAAGTGGTACACAGATCACCAAGACTGGTGGAAAGCTGAAAAAGAAGCTGTCGAAGCCAACTACGCTAAGACACAAGAAGTGCTTAAATAATTGGGAAATCTATCACTTCCAAGCTAGTGATAGATTTTTCTATTAAGAAATATTAGGAGAGATGATGAATAGAAAAGAATGGATTGAATATTTTGAAGCGATTAATAATCGTAAGCCCACTATTCAGGAGTGTCAGCAGGCCCTTCTAAATGGTGAATTTGTTATGGAAGGAAAACAAGCTACTTTTTCCAACAGTGGAAAGTCTGTGACTGAAGGAGTCAGACCTTTACCGAATCAAATGACTGGTCAAATGGTCAACCCAGCTTATTCACAACAAATGGTCTTTGTTAAGAAGAAAAAGTTTGGCAAGAAGACTTTTATTGGTCTTGGGATTGCTTTATTTCTTGTTGTAGCAACAAGTCTTGGACTCTTTTTGTTTTCTTCCAAAGGAACAAACTTGGGAGGTTTGTGGGTAACTAATGATAATGTTGGTTTGGTTTATGATTTAAGTGGGAAGAAGTCAAAACTTGTTGCAGGCTATAGGGAAGAAGAAATCAAAGAAATCTCTATTGGTAATAAAGTTAGACAGGAGTTTGAAGCACGTTTAGAAGATGTCAGTAATTCAAAACTAAAAACGATTGCTGATTTTGACAAGAAATATCAATTACAGACCAAAGAGATAATACTGGTTAAGACGAAATGGGAATGGTTTGGATACTATAATCTGATTCAGAAAGATGGGACAAACTTAGTTCTAGATTTATTCTTATCAGACCTCTACTACGGATCAAGAAGTACCAAAGATTTAAAAAAGAAATGTCTTTTTCATAAGGCAGAGGTTCCAAAAGCCTTTGTTGGAAAATGGAAGACATATGATGATGAAAATGAATCAGAAGGAGAATTGACTATCTCTGAAAATGGTGTTATGACTACAGATTCTGATGATATAGATATCTTAAATGTTAAGCCTTTAGATATCTTAATTGCTAAGCCTTTAAAAGAATATCTGGCGGATCAATCAGGCAGCGCAGATAATGATAAGGTGCAAAAAGAGTTTGCTAAAATACAGAAGTCTCTTAAGTCACATGGTTATCATGCTAAGAGTGTTAATGACATCTACCACGATGCGAGAAAGTCATACTATTATATCGTTGTAGATGGTGGTAAGCGCATTATTATCTTGGAGGATAGCTTCAACATTCTCTCCATAGGGGGTTATATTGAAAGAGAAGACAAATAGTAATTAGGATACCTCTAGCAGATAAGAAGTGCTTAGATCATATCCCAAAGTCTATCATTCCTCTAGGAGTGATGGACTTTTTTTACTTGTAAATACGACATTAACTTATGACAGCGATACAATAAATTACATAAATGTTACAAAAATTACATAAAATGCTTGATTTTTGTAACAAAATAGATATAATAGACATATAGAAAAGAGGTTTATGAAAATGAAAAGAAAAGTTATTAGTGTTTGTTCCCTTGTTTTGTTGTCTGTAGCTGTTTCTACAGCTCTTGTCGGATGTGGCTCTAAGTCAGAAAAAGACACTGCAGCATCATCTACAACGTCAACTTCTAAAGTAGTGAAGTCATCTGCTAAAACTAAAACATCTGAGAAGAAGTCTGCTAAAAAGGCTAAGACAGAAGCTTCAGCTTCAAAGGATTCTCAAGGTCAAGAAAAAGCGAGTGCTCCTGAAGCTAGCTCTTCAAAAAATCAAGCCTCAGCTGGAAATGATGCTCAAGCAGGGACAAATGGTAGTGCTGCTTCTGAGTCAAACAAGTCTAGTCAAGCAACAGCTGATACCCAAAGTGACGCTCCTGTCCCAGCAGCTTTGGTTGGAACTTGGACTGGTACAAGTCCTCAAGCAACAGACATTAGTTTTACAGTTGATGCCGAAGGGAACATCACTTCAAAGGCAAATTTCAATGTTGATTACGAACCCTATCGTCAAAGTTCTACAACTGCAAAAGCCGTTCAAATTTCTGGAAATCTCTATGTTTGGGAAGGTGGCGATTTTTCTACCTTGCTTCCTGGTATTACAGGACTAGGAGGAGCTGGTTTCCAAGCTAAGCCTGGCTTTATTCTTGAAAATGGAACTTACACGCCAGTTCAATTCATCTCTGACTTGGGACCAACCTTTGATTATAGCAACTATAATGCTTTCCCATTCTCATTAACAAAATAAAGTATAGAAGCTATCTGGAGAGATGGCTTCTTTTTTGGCTCAAACTCTTATCATTCGAAGTCTCATTTCTGCTTAAAAAATGGTAGAATAGTTACATGCAAACAAAACCAACGTCAGCCTATGTGCACATTCCATTTTGCACACAAATTTGTTATTATTGCGACTTTTCCAAGGTCTTTATTAAAAATCAGCCCGTTGATGACTACCTACGGGCTTTGATTCGTGAGTGGGAGCTTTTAGATATCAAGGAGCTTCGCACCCTTTATATTGGTGGTGGGACACCGACAGCTATTTCTGCGGAGCAATTGGACTACCTTTTAAGCAATCTTCAGAAAAACTTGGATTTGTCTAAGTTGGAGGAGTTTACCATTGAGGCCAATCCTGGGGATTTGACGGTTGATAAGATTGAGGTGCTCAAAAAATCAGCTGTTAATCGCGTATCTTTAGGGGTTCAGACCTTTGATGACAAGCACTTGCGTCAAATTGGTCGCAGTCACAATCAGGCACAGATTTATGAAAGTATTGATAGCTTAAAGGCTGCTGGTTTTCATAATATTTCTATTGACCTCATTTATGCACTACCTGGACAAACCATGGATCAGGTCAAGGAAAATGTGAGAAAGGCACTGGAACTGGATATTCCACATCTAAGTCTCTACAGTTTGATATTGGAACATCACACGGTTTTTATGAATAAGATGCGTCGGGGTAAGCTCAATCTGCCAACTGAGGACTTGGAAGCAGAGATGTTTGACTATATTATCCAAGAGTTGGAAAACAATGGTTTTGAGCACTACGAGATTTCAAACTTTACCAAACCTGGGATGGAGAGTCGTCACAATCTCATGTATTGGAATAATGATGAGTATTATGGTGTGGGTGCTGGAGCCTCTGGTTATGTCAATGGTGTTCGTTACCGTAATCGAGGGCCTATCCAACACTACCTAAAGGCTATAGCTGAGGATGGCCATGCTAGACTCAATGAAGAACATCTGACTAAGGCGGAGATGATGGAGGAGGAGTTCTTCCTTGGTTTACGTAAAAAGTCGGGTGTATCTATCAAACGGTTTGAAGAGAAGTTTGGATTGTCATTTGCGGATACTTATGGAGACATTGTGGCAAAACTACAGGCAGATGGTCTCTTGGTCAAGGATCCAGAGGTCGTTCGTATGACCAAACGTGGACTCTTTTTGGGAGATAGTGTCGCTGAGCAATTTATCTTGGAGGATTAGATGGGATTAAAATTTAGTATTCCTTATCAGATTCCGTTTTATGAGACGGACATCACGCATCAGGTAAAATTACCGCACTTATTGGCGTTTTCATTGCAAGTATCTGGTATGCAGTCAGAATCTCTGGGAAATACGGATAAGGACGTTTTTGATAAGTACGGTCTGGTTTGGATTGTGACAGACTATGCGATTGAGATTGACCGTCTGCCTCGCTACAATGAAAAAGTGACGATTACAACGGAAGCTATTTCCTATAATAAGATTTTCTGTTACCGTAATTTTTACATCACAGATGAAACTGGTCAGCAAATTATGCTCTTTAAGACTACTTTTGCTCTCATGGATTATGAAACGCGTAAGGTAGCAGAAGTGCCAGATGAGGTGGTAGCACCTTACGAAGCAGATAAGACTAAAAAGTTGCTTAGAGGGCCTCGTTATAAGGCTTTGGAAAATCCAATTGAGACGCTTTATCGTGTGCGTTATTTTGACCTAGATATGAATGGCCACGTTAATAATAGCAAGTACTTGGAGTGGATGTTGGATGTTTTCGATTTGGATTTTTTGACTAAGTACACACCAGCCCATATTGACCTCAAGTATGTTAAGGAAATTCATCATGGGTCAGGGATTTATTCAGGCTATGAGTTTGACCAAGAAAGTTTGAGCAGTCAACATCAGATTTGTGTTGATGGCAATATTCATGCTCAGGCCATTATCCAATGGAAAGAAATAGGAGAAGAGTAGGATGACATATAGAGGTTATTTGATTGATTTAGATGGGACTATTTACAAGGGGAAGGATCGTATTCCTGAGGGAGAAGTCTTCGTTAAGGAGTTACAGAAGCGTCGGATTCCCTATCTTTTTGTGACTAATAATAGTATGCGTACACCAGAGATGGTGCAAGAGCTTTTGCGTAATCAGTGCGAGTTGGAAACGCCTCTTGAAACGATTTATACAGCAACCTTGGCGACAGTTGACTACATGAATGATATGAAGCGTGGTAAGACTGTTTATGTTATTGGTGAGACTGGGCTTAAATCTGCTATTGCGGATGCGGGTTATACGGTAGATGAAGAAAATCCTGCTTATGTGGTAGTGGGATTGGACCGTGAAGTCACTTATGAAATGCTGGTTAAAGCAACCCTTGCTATCCATAAAGGGGCTATGTTTATTGGGACAAATCCAGATTTGAATATCCCAACAGAACGAGGTCTGCTTCCAGGTGCTGGTTCTCTCTTGGCCCTTATTGAGGCGGCTACACGTGTGAAACCAATCGTTATTGGTAAGCCTGAAGCAGTCATCATGAACAAGGCTCTTGAACTCCTTGGGACAGAACGTAACCAGACTATCGTGGTTGGCGATAATTACTTGACTGATATTACAGCTGGCATTAAAAATGACTTTCCAACACTTCTAGTGACAACTGGATTTACCCAGGCGGAAGAGGTTGCAGGTCTACCTGTCAAACCAGACCATGTACTTGCTAGTCTAGCGGAGTGGGATTTTGATGCGAACTAAGATTGAAGCAGTGTTGACTCCCATTTGGCTCCTGGCCTTGGCTGTTTTGGTAACGATTTACCTAGCATGGGGCTTCTATTATTTTGATATTGACTGGATGCATCTGTTGAACTATGTCATTATCGGCAAGATAGAGCTTTGGCACAATTTCAATGTTCTTATGCAGTATCTGACCTTTCCTTGGGTGGGTCGTCTGGCCATGGCTGATTTTCCGTCGTCAGAGAGTGGTCTTAAGCATTTTCATGATGTCAAATGGCTCTTTCACTTGGTACAGGGGCTTCTTATCCTACTGGCTTATCCAGCTGTGACCTTTCTTTGGCGAAATGTGAAGAAGGGGACCTTTGGTCTTTATCGTAGACTTTATATGAGTCTAGCTGTTTTGCCAATTCTTATAGGGACTATAGGACTATTTCTTGGTTTTGATGAGTTTTTCACGCTCTTTCATGAGGCGCTTTTTCCTGGGGATAGCAGTTGGCTCTTTAATCCAATGTTGGACCCGATTATTAATGTTTTGCCAGAAGAGTATTTCCTTCAATGTTTTGTGATTTTCTTTATTATTTATGAGGGCATCATGGTGGGGTTGACCTGGCTAGCCCATAAACAGGTGAGAAGCTATTTAAAGAATAAGGAGTAATGATGACGATTCGTGATAACCATTTGCATACCCATCATTCCTATGATTCGGATGCGGATTTTACTGATTATTTGACACATTTTGATGGCGAGATTGTAACGACGGAGCATTATGATCTCTCTAATCCTTACACGAAACAGGACGATGTGCCAGAGTACGAGGCCTATAGTCATGAGATCGAAAATCTCAACCTCAAGTATGGCAATCGTATTAAACGAGGCATCGAGATTGGTTATTACCAGCCTAGAGAAAGTGATATTTTAGACTTTTTGGATGGGAAGGACTATGATCTCAAACTGCTCTCTGTTCACCATAATGGGGTCAATGATTATCTTGATGATGAGGTAGCTGATATGGATAAGGCCAGTATCATTCAAGAATATCTGGACAAGTTGGAGTATGCTATTGGTCGTGTGGACGCAGATGTCCTGGCTCACTTTGACTATGGTTTTCGCCTGTTTGAGGTGACTGTTGATGAGCTAAAAGCCTATGAGAATCAGCTTAAACGTATTTTTAAGAAAATGATTGCTAATGATTTGGCTTTTGAGCTGAATTCAAAGAGCATGTACCTTTATCACCATGAAGACCTCTATCGTTATGCCTTAGGTCTGGTCAAGGATATGGGATGTTGCAAGTATTCTATTGGTTCTGATGGGCATAAGTTAGAGCATTTCCGTCTGAACTTTGATAAGATTCAGGATCTCTTGAGAGAATTTGACATTACAGAGGATATGATTATATAGAGCAGACAGCTTCAGTTGAGGCTGTCTTTTCTTAAGGAAAACTTAAAGAAAAGGCGTGGTTATGGGATTTATAGAAGACTTTAAGCTTTCCTTGTTATGCTAATTTCAAGTAAAAGGAACTTACGGTTTCGATCTTATCTTTTAAAATTGGAGGTCTTCTATGAAATTCTTAAAAAGGCATGCTTATGCCTTACTCTTCACCCTTTTTCTGATGGGGGCAAATGTCTATTCCCTTTTAAAGGTCTTTGTCATTCCCTCGGCAGTCTCAACGGTTTCAGCTAATACGACTAGCCCAAGCACAGCTTCGTCGACAGCATCTACCAGCACTGGTAAGGTCACTAAGACGGATACGACTTATAAAGATGACAATATGGAAATTGAAATCACGACGGGTAAAACCAGTGATACCACTTACTATGTTGCTGATATCAAACTTTCAAGTGCGGACTACCTTAAAACGGCATTGGCACAAAACACCTATGGTACCAATATTACTGACACCACTTCAAGTATTGCCCAACAAAATAATGCTATTTTTGCCATCAATGGTGACTATTATGGGGCTAACCAGTCAGGCTATGTGATTAAAAATGGCCAAGTCTATCGTGATACGGATCGAAACAGTGACTATGAGGATCTAGCGGTTTACTCAGACGGTAGCTTCAAGACCTTTAAGGAGAGCGATACAACGGCTCAAAAACTGGTCGATTCAGGTGTGGTTAATACCTTTGCCTTTGGTCCAACCTTGGTTGAAAATGGTAAGGTAGCTGTCTCAGAAAATGAGGAGGTCGGTCAAGCCATGGCTGACAATCCACGTACAGCCATCGGAGTTATCGAAGAAAGTGATGGTAGTGTGCACTATATTGTCATTGTCTCGGATGGTCGTACCAGTGAGTCGTCAGGGTTGACTCTGTATGAAATGGCAGAATTGATGAAATCTTATGGCGTGACGACAGCCTATAACCTTGACGGTGGTGGCTCATCAACCATGTATTTCAATGGTCAAGTCATTAATAAGCCAACCACAAACGGAAACAAAATCTCAGAAAGGGCGGTGAGCGATATTGTTTACATCGGTTACTAAAAAATCAGCCAGCAAGCACTTTTTCACCTACATTGGTTTAACTATTTTTAGCTTGGTCTTTACCTTTGTCTATGAACGCTTTTCTTATGGTGAATCATCCATGTTTATGCGCATGATGTTCTTTGCACCATTGGTTGGAGCAATTATCTATCTACTTACGGGACTGGGAATGTCTTGGGTGAGAAATCGTGCTTCGAAACTCTTATTAAATTCAGCAATCGCAGTTGTAGCAAGTGCCTGTCTGGTTAAGGGAATTGTTGAAGTGTCAGGCCGCACGACTAGCGTGGATATGCCCTATTGGTATGTCGCTGCAGGACTACTTTGCTTGAGCTTGATAATTGGTTTTATCAGGCCTAGAAAACTAGCTTAAAAATAAGAGCTTGGAGTACTGCTCCAGGCTTTTTGTCTTGCCTTGAAAATTTATTTAGGATAAATATACAACTTATAAATGAAGTTATTATTTTGACTCACGAAATGGGCTGAAGAGATTTTCATAAAAAATAAGGGAGTTTGATTTCTGTGATAGGAATATAGATAAAAGGAGACCTTTCGTAGTGATGGAAGCGTCTGAAACTGCATGGATTACTGAAATCATCCACGGAATAATATCACCTCAAATTTGTAACCAATTAGGAAAGTTTTAAAAACAGTCGTTTTCAGCTATTAAATATACAATTATATTTTATTTTTTATAAAAATATGCAAAAAAGGCTTGCATTGTTTTGAATTTTCATGTAGAATAATTTCAAATCTAAATCGTTGATAGAAAAAGTTAGATCGTTTCACAGAGAGTGCGGGAAGCTGAGAACGCATGAGATCAAAGACGACACATTCTTGAGAGCGTATGCGAACTCTGAATGACAGTAGTGTACGACGGGTGGTTCCGTTAGAGACCAGGAGTTACAAGAGATACCTTGTGACTTCATGAGGAAGAGGGGGCGACTCCTGTTCGAATTAAGGTGGAACCACGTGCCAACGTCCTTGCAAAAGTTATTTTTGCGAGGGCGTTTTTTGATACATTGCTTTTTGAAGTTGTAGCTTGAAGTGCGCATGGTCAGAGTTAAAGAGAAAGGATAAACTATGGAAATCAAAGGATTACGAAAGATTGAACCCTATGTAGCGGGCAGTCAGCCCACTGAGAAAAATATCATTAAGTTGAATACTAATGAAAATGCCTATGGACCAAGTCCAGCAGTCCATCAAGCTTTAGCATCCTTTGATGCCCATCAGTTACGTAAGTACTCGACTTTGGATCAAGCGGCTTTGCGTCAGGCTTTGTCTGATCAGTTGGGTGTGCCTGCCAATCAATTAATTATCGGAAATGGCTCAGACGATATCCTGTCAATGGCTTTTCTAGCTTTCTTTAACAGTGAGGAAGAAATCATATTTCCTGATTTGACTTATGGCTTTTACAAGGTATGGGCAGATTTGTACCGAATCCCTTTTCGAGAAGTGCCTTTGAGTTCTTCATTTGAGATTGATACTCAAGATTATCTGGTCGAAAATGGTGGGATTGTCCTTACTAATCCGAACGCTCCAACAGGAATTTATAAACCTTTAGATCAAATTGAGGAGATTGTAAAGGCCAACCAGTCTGTCGTCGTGATTATTGACGAAGCCTATATTAACTTTGGTGGGGAGACAGCCTTACCACTCCTAGAAAAGTATGATAATGTGTTTATCACTAGGACTTTTTCTAAGGATGCCTCTCTTGCTGGTTTGCGTGTCGGATACGGCATAGGAAGTCCAAAACTAATGGCTGTGATTAATGCTGTTAAGAATTCTGTTAATCCCTATAATGTGGATAGCATTTCTGAAGCCTTGGGGACTGCAGCGGTTAAGTCTTGGAACTACTATGTGGACACTTGCGCAAAGATTATAGCAACACGTGACTGGTTTAGCCAAGAATTACAGGCGATTGGTTTTGATGTCCTTCCTTCAAAAACTAATTTTATTTTGGTGAAACCATACGGAGTGACTGCAGGCCAATTGTTTGACTACCTCCAAAGTAAGAAAATTTATGTCCGTTATTTTCCAAAAGTGGAGCGTATTTCAGACAGACTACGCATCTCGATTGGAACTCAGGATGAGATGGAGCGCGTACTAATGACAATACAGGAGTTACAAGCATGAAAAAAACGACATTAGCCTTAGGAATGCACGATAAACTTTTCAAACGTGCCCGTACCATGTATCAGATTGAGCATCGTATCTGTGACTTGTTGATGACAAAGGGTTTCCTTCGAATTGAGACACCAACCTTGGAGCATTTCGAAGTCTTTAGCGATCTTGTGGACAATGGTAACTACAATTTCTTTGATAAAAATGGAGATCTTGTTAGTTTACGTCCTGATATTACCAGCCAAATTGGACGCGTGATTGCTTCGACACAAGTTCATACACCGATTAAATTTTCTTATTCTGGAAAAGTCTTTAACTACAATGAGGAGATGCGTGGCCTCTCAAATGAGCATACGCAGGCTGGTATTGAAATTATAGGATTTCCCGTTCACCAGGCCATGGAAGAAGCTGTGATCTCTGCTAAAGAGGCTCTGGATGCTGCCGGTGTCAAAAATTACAAGTTTGAGTTTTCACATGCTCGCCTCTTGCAACTCATTTTTGAAGAATTAGACCTTCCAGCTGTAAAAGAAGCAGAGTTAGCGGCCTATATCCGTGATAAGTCAATCACAGGGCTCAAGGAATTCACCAAAGAAAATCCAAGTCAATATGACAAGGTCTTGGAGCAGTTGCCTTTCCTCTTTGGTGAGACAAAGGCTGTTTTGACCAAGGCTAGACAGTTGACAGACAGTGAAGCCTTTTTGACGGCCTTGGATAGTTTGGAAGTCTTAACCAATCGCCTAGCAGATAGTCTCCCAGAGACGACGCTTGATTTGGCTCAATTGCCAGCAGTGCCTTACTACACAGGCATGATGTTTAAGGTCTTTGGTGATAAGGTGCCAGATGCCTTTGTATCAGGTGGCCGCTACGATAAACTATTTGAACGCTTTGGTGCTACCGAGTTAACAGCTGTTGGTTGGGCGATTGATGTCGATTCGGTCTATCAAGCAGTGCATGATGATGTGGAATTTGGAGGTGACTTGGATGACTAGCAATCAAATCACAATTGCCTTGACCAAGGGACGTATTGAGAAAGATACGGTTAAATTACTAGAGAAAGCTGGCTTTGACATGTCTTTCATGGCTGATAAGGGCCGTAATTTGATTTTCGAAAGTCCTGACAAACGTTTCCGTTTTCTATTGGTCAAGGCTCCAGATGTGACCACCTATGTCCGACATGGTGTCGCAGATATTGGGATTGTCGGGAAGGATGTTTTGGTTGAACATCCGACAGGCTATTTGGAAATGTTAGACCTTAATTTTGGCCTTTGTAAATTCTCCGTAGCATCAACAGAAGACTATAACCCTGATGACCATAAGCGTAAACGTATTGCTACCAAGTATCCAACTATTGCGACGGACTATTTTAATCAAAAAGGTGAGGATGTCGAGATTATTTCGATTCAAGGGAGCGTTGAGATTGCCCCTGTCATTGGTCTAGCAGATGCCATTGTCGATATTGTGGAAACAGGGAATACCCTTGTTGCTAATGGCTTAAAAGTTTATGAAGATATTTGCAGGATTTCAGCACGAATGATTGTTAATAAGGCTTCTTTGAAAAATAACAAGGAAGTTCTACCATTCATTTGTAAGATTGAATCACTTGTAGGGAACGAGGAGGTACCGTTCGAATGAAACGATTAACTGGAACAAATAAAGAAATTGCGGAGCTTCTTTATCAGGAGCAATTGGAACTGTCAAAAGAAAATAGAGACGTTGAAAGCACTGTTCAGGCTATCATTGAGGACGTCAAAAAACGTGGAGACGAGGCCCTTCGTGACTATTCAGCTAAATTTGATAAGGTTGACTTGACTGATTTTGAAGTTGGACAGGACCTGATTGATCAAGCCTTTAAAGAGATTGATCCAGAGGTTTACCAAGCCCTAGTTAATGCTAAAGAAAACATTGAATCTTATCACAAACATCAGTTGGAGACTGGTTTTGAGGACCAACCAAGTGAGGGTGTTATTCGTGGTCAATTGATTCGTCCTATCAATCGTGTGGGTGTTTATGTGCCTGGAGGAACTGCGGCTTATCCGTCATCAGTTCTTATGAATGTTATTCCTGCTAAAATTGCTGGGGTTAAAGAGATTATTATGATTACGCCGCCTCAAGAACACTTTGTTCCTGCGATTCTGGTAGCTGCAAAATTGGCTGGTGTGGATAGCATTTACCAAGTTGGCGGGGCTCAAGGGGTTGCGGCCTTAGCCTTTGGTACAGAAACGATTCCAAAGGTGGACAAGATTACAGGTCCTGGTAATATTTTCGTGGCGACTGCCAAGAAACAAGTTTACGGTATTGTCGGTATTGATATGATTGCAGGACCATCAGAAATTGGTGTCATTGCTGATAGTAGTGCCAATCCAACATATGTGGCAGCTGACCTCTTGTCTCAAGCAGAGCACGACACACGTGCACGCGCCATTTTGGTCACAGATTCTGAAGCCTTGGCTGATGCGGTTGAAAGTGAGATTGAACGTCAACTCAAGCTTTTGCCACGTGAGGCGATTGCTCGTCCATCTGTCGAAAATAACGGCCGTATTATTATTGCTAATGATACAGATGCCATGTTCGAACTCATGAACTTGGTTGCGCCAGAACATTTGGAAATTGCTATGGACAATGCTTATGATTACTTGGAAAAAGTGGACAATGCTGGTTCCGTCTTTCTTGGTCACTTTACTAGCGAACCAATTGGTGACTACTATGCAGGTGCCAACCACGTTCTTCCAACGACAGCAACCAGTCGCTTTTCATCAGCTTTAGGCGTGCACGATTTTGTCAAACGTATCCAATATACGCAATACGATAAGGCAGCAGTCAATAAAGCTCAGCACGATATCACAACCTTGGCTTATGCGGAAGGTTTGCAGGCCCACGCCAAGGCAATTGAAGTCAGAAACGACAATAATTGAGAGAGTAGAGGAAGAAGTTATGAGACAAGCAGAAATTGAACGTAATACCTTTGAAACCAAAATTAAGTTAAGCCTCAATTTGGATGCTCAAGAACCAGTAGATATTCAAACAGGTGTCGGATTTTTTGACCACATGTTGACCTTGTTTGCCCGCCACGGTCGTATGTCTTTGGTGGTGAAGGCTGATGGCGATCTTTGGGTTGATAGTCACCACACTGTTGAAGATGTCGGTATTGTCCTTGGTCAAGCTCTTAAAGAGGCCTTGGGCGATAAAGCAGGTATCAACCGTTATGGAACGGCTTTTGTACCTATGGATGAAACCCTTGGAATGGCAAGTTTAGACTTGTCTGGACGTAGCTACTTGGTCTTTGATGCTAGTTTTGATAATCCAAAATTGGGTAATTTTGACACAGAATTGGTAGAAGAATTTTTTCAAGCCTTGGCTTTCAATGTTCAGATGAATCTCCACCTCAAGATTCTCCACGGAAAAAACAATCACCACAAGTCAGAAAGTCTCTTCAAGGCAACAGGACGTGCCTTGCGTGAGGCTATCACAGTTAATCCTGATATTCATGGTGTAAACTCAACAAAGGGGATGCTATGATTATCGTCATTGATTACGATGCGGGGAATACCGCCAATGTTTTGCGTGCCCTTGAAAAGATTGGTGTGACTGCAGAATTGTCTGCTGATAAAGAAAAAATCCTAGCTGCAGATGGTTTGATTTTACCTGGTGTGGGTGCTTATCCAACAGCCATGGCAGAGCTTGAGCGAAGAGGCTTGGTAGCTGTTATCAAAGAGGCCGTAGCAAAGGGAGTTCCACTTTTAGGAATCTGCTTAGGCATGCAAATTTTAACGGAAAAAGGACTGGAACATGAGGAAACAAATGGTCTCGGCTTTATTCCAGGTGTTTGCCGTGCTATTCCAGCCAGCAAGGAGCAACCTGTCCCACATATGGGGTGGAATGATTTGGCTGTTAAGCAAGCCAGCCCTTTGACAGATGGTTTAGACGGCCAAGCTGTCTACTTCGTTCACAGTTATTTCACGGATGTTCCTAGCCAATATATTGATGTTACCGCAGATTATAGTATCGAGGTGCCAGCCATGATTCATAAAGACAATGTTTATGGAGCTCAATTTCATCCCGAAAAATCAGGTGATATTGGTTTAGGTATTATTGAACAATTTGTAGGTTTATGCAAAGCCTAAAAGCTCTTGAGAGCAAAGTTTTTCACTTAGAAAGGATGGTAGGGGAGATGCAAATTCTACCAGCAATTGATATTAAGGATGGACAGGCTGTTCGCCTCTTTAAAGGAGACTTCAACCAACAAACCGTTGTTAATCCAGATGTTATTGAGCAGGCAAAGACCTTTAAGAATGCGGGCATTCAATTTATTCACGTTGTCGACTTGGATGGTGCCCTTGATGGTCGTGCCACTAACCGTGACTTGATTGCAGAGGTCAAGAAGGTTTCTGGACTTGGCATCGAAGTTGGTGGTGGTATCCGTACCTTGGAGCAGATTCGTGATTATTTGGCAGTTGGCATCGACCGTATCATTATCGGTTCAATGGCCGTTAAAAATCCTGACTTCGTTAGAGCAGCTTTAGAGGAATTTGGTGCTGATAAAATTGTCGTAGGTATTGATGCCAAGGCAGGGTTTGTCGCTACTGAAGGCTGGTTGGAAACCAGCAATGTGGACTATATTACCTTGGCCAAGGAAATGGAAAAGATGGGCGTAACCCTCTTTGTCTATACTGATGTTGATCGAGATGGCACACTGACAGGACCCAATCTTGATCACTACAAACGTTTGGTATCTGAACTCACAACCGCCAAAGTCATCGCTTCCGGTGGGTTTGCAGAAGTAGCCGACTTAGATCACCTAGAAGAGATTGGTGTGTCAGGAACCATTGTCGGTAAAGCCTACTATAACGGCAATATCACATTAGACCAACTCAAGTCTTTCGGAGGTTAAGATGCTTAAAAAACGTATTATTCCTTGTTTGGATGTCAAGGATGGTCGTGTTGTCAAGGGAGTTAATTTTGTGAATTTGACAGACGTTGGAGACCCTGTTGATTCTGCGCGTGCCTATTATGAAGCTGGTTGTGACGAACTTGTTTTCTTGGATATCACAGCGACTTCAGACAATCGTGAAACAACGGTTGACATGGTACGTCGTGTCGCAGACCAAGTTTTTATCCCTTTCACGGTTGGTGGTGGTATTCGTTCAGTCGAAGACATGAACAAGATGCTCAAAGCTGGTGCTGACAAGGTTGCTGTTAATTCCTCAGCCCTTGCCAACCCTCAACTAATCGCTGAATGTGCTCAAAAATTTGGCAACCAGTGTGTAGTCGCTGCGATTGATGCCAAAAAGATGGCTGATGGGAGCTGGCATGTTTTTGTGGCGGGAGGCCGTAAGGATACAGGTAGGGACCTCATCCAATGGGCTCGAGAAGTCGTCACCTTGGGGGCTGGAGAAATTCTCTTAACCAGCATGGACAAGGATGGCACTAAATCTGGTTTTGATTTGGAGATGCTCAATCGTGTGGCAGAAGTCGTTGATGTTCCAATCATCGCCTCTGGTGGCGCGGGAAATATCGAGGATATTGTAGAAGTCTTTGAAAAGACAACTGCGACTGGTGCTCTGGCAGCCTCTATTTTCCACTTTGGTGAGGTGAATATAGGCGAAACCAAACAAGTCTTGGCAAATGCAGGAATTGAGGTGAGACGATGACAGAGGTTAAACTTGATTTTGACAAACAAGGAGGACTGATACCAGTCATTGTGACAGACTACAAGACGGGGCAGGTGCTCATGTTGGCCTATATGAATGAGGAGTCCTATCAGTTGACCCTAGAGACCAAACAAATGCATTACTGGAGCCGTTCTAGAAATGAGCTTTGGCATAAGGGAGCCACATCTGGTCATTTCCAACATGTCAAGAGCATCAAAACAGATTGCGATCAGGACACCCTGCTTATCGCCGTGGAACAAGAAGGAGCAGCCTGTCATACGGGAGCCTACAGCTGTTTCTTTACGGATATATATGATGACAGACAAGACAGATAGGAGTAGCTATGTTAGAAACACTTTATAAGGAAGCCTTAGATCGTAAAAAGAATCCCAAAGAAGGGTCTTATACCAATTACCTGTTTGACAAGGGACTAGACAAGATTCTTAAAAAGGTTGGCGAAGAAGCGACAGAAGTTGTGATTGGGGCCAAAAATGCTGATAAAGAAGAAATTGCCAACGAGACAGCAGACGTCCTCTATCACCTAGCAGTCATGCTCGTTGAAACAGGGGTTAGCCCCGAGGACGTTGAAGCCGTACTTAAAGCCCGTCAAGGAAAACAAAGCAATGTCCATGACCGAAAGGAAGTAACAGATTATTGAGGATTATCTCAACCGATTGAGACTAAAACGAAAAGCCTGAAGTGATTTAGGCTTTTTTGCTAGAGGAAATTTAATGATTTTGTCCCTCTCATATTCAAAAGAAGGAGTCACAGTCGTGTTATAATGGGTATTATATCTGTATGTAGGAAAAAAGAGGTAAAGGTAGTTATGGGGAAGTTTATTCTTAGGCGAAAAGGTAAGGGAAAGTTGATAGCGATTAGTACGATTTTATTAACTGTGGCTTGCTTCCTGACTTATTATATTAGCTCTCATCAATCAAAAGCTAATCACTCAAAGGAGCATTCTTCAAAGGTTGCGTATGATATAACTGAAGATTCGTTAAAAGATAGTAAACCTGTAGTTTTTGGAGATAAAAATCAATTTGTCCTGGCCCCTTCAAAGGCACATGTTACTCAAAATTATATCGTTGATCTCAGATTTGTATCCTATAAGGGAAAAGATGTTACGGTTCAAAAGACTGATGGCTCTGAATATATCTTAGTCACCCTTGACCTCAATGATAACTTTAAGCGTAAGGAATATGACCTTTATAAGGCAACAGAGGCTTATAAAAAAGATGCTAAAATCTGGAAAGTCTTTGATTATTTAACCTATGAAGGGAAGGACCTAGCCATTATTGCCTTGGTTAAGGATGATGTTCATTACACAATTGATGAGTATGTTGGAGTTGATTTATCAAATGGGAAAGTTGAAGCTTTACCAGAAGAATTGAAAACTTTCTATAATCAATCTGATAGCAAGCTTAGTGCATATAATGATGGGTATTATTCTAATGTTATTAGATCTGCTTCTTTAAACAATATCGCAGAATCTTATAATTTGTTTGTTTCAGATAGTATAACTCATCTTGAGTCTGATGGGGAAAAAGGAAATGATGATAATGCAAAAGCATTAAATCTTTTTACGGATTATCCTGATTTTTGGAATAAAATATATGGAGATGTGCCTTACAGTATCTATCCTCGTCCGGAGTCTGTCAGTGCGAAGGAGTGGCTTAATGCAACACTTCATTGGTTAGCTCCAGCAGGTGGTGAAGATTTGACGGTTTATGCGGTTAAAGATGGGAAAAAGACAGATTATCCCATTAAAAGTTACTCTGAATTAGAGGCATGGAAAGAATCACAACCTACTGAGTAATATTAGAGTCGTCCAAGAGAGTGGATGGCTTTTTTTGTTTGCTTGATTTTGATAAAAAAGAAAACAAGCTCATATCAGAGCTTGTTTCTAGGAGATTTTGTCTTACAAATTCTTTTTCTTTTTAGCTTTTTTGGTTAGGGCAAGGTCACAATTTTCAATACTTGAGATAAGGTGGTTAGTCAATTGGAAGTCATCTACTTGGGGATTCAAGTCCACTTCGTAGACCAGCTGCATGGTCTCGCCCCCACCCGTGGTGTTAAGGGAAATCAAGTCACATTCGCTGGTGAAATTGAGCAAGGTTTTAGTGATTTTTTGATCAATCGAGCCTTGGTAGGAGACGTTAATGGTCAGGAGTCTACGACGTTGGTTGTCGGTACGACTTTGACGATTTTCCAAAAGGAGCCAAACAGCTAATAGAAAGGTGGTGAAGAGGACGGCCAGTAGCAAATAGCCTGTGCCAGATGCCAGACCGATAATCATGGCCATAAAGACGGCGATTAGCTCTCTGGAACCGCTGGTAGCAGAACGAAAACGAATGAGACTAAAGGTCCCCGCCACGGCGATAGAGGTCCCCAAACTACCATTGACAAGGAAGATAACTAGGGTCATCAAGCATGGCAGTAGGGTCAAACTAATGACAAATTCTCTGGTGTAGAGGGTCCGGTATTTATAAGTCCAGGTCAAGGCTAAGCCTAAAACAAGGCTGACCAGTAAGGCCAGCATGAGTTGAAGGGGACTTGCAGTTGCGGTTGCATCATTAAAGATAGAATTGAAGAGATTAGACATAGGCAGCACCTCCTTTTTCTTGAACAGGATGTGGCCCGTAGTCTAGACCTTGAGACTTATGATAGGCACAGCTATATTTTGAGAATTTCTGCTCTTCCAAACCATGTTTGTCTAAGATAGCTTGAAGCCATTCTGGCTTTTTGCCAGGTGCCTTGATTTCCATGATAATCGTATCTTCATCAAGAAGGGGAAACCCATGATTTCCCTTGAAGAGACTGACGTCTTCATCACGGTAAGTTAGATTTTGGTCAAGGGTAACACGAACTTTATTGTAGGCATAGCCTTGGATAGTCTCTTTTTCTTTCATTGAAAAACGGTCGTAGTAGATATACATACGAGGTTTGAGACCTTCATCATAACGCTGACGTAAGTGGTGAATATCCTGTAACAGCTGACGATCGGTGATTTGGCTATGATTCTTACCGTCTGTCATCAAGTTAGTGATGGCAAGGGGTGTTGAAACGAGACGAAACTTATGACCGATTCCCTCCTCATCTTTAGCTTTGACCTCTAAAAAGACCTTACTATCAATTTTGGGATTGGCTAGGTAGGTACGCATGCGGATTTTCTCTTGACGGTGATTACCATCTAAGGCATCTTGGATGACGTCAAAATTATCCGTATCAAAGTAAATATTTGAAATGGTAGATGTCGGATAATCATCCTCTACCAAATACTCCTTAAGATCAGTGAGCAGGTCTTCAAGATTTTCCTTTGAGACCACATATTTTGTTTCAATCCGTTTAAAACGTGTTTCCAATTGTTTAACCATGAAAAAACTCCTTTTATAGATAAGATACAAAGCCGTAAAACAACTCTCAGGAAAATAGGGGGGACCAGTCGCAGGAGTTTATCTCCAAGCAGGGCTTATCTTTTCCCCCGGGTTGTAGGCGAGTTCAATTAGATAAGGTACAAAGCCTTCACTTTAAGATTTGGCTTTTATTTTTGTAGTAGAAAATTAAGTTGAGGGCAAATATACTATTTTATATAGCACTTACTTGCTCGCCTATTAGTCTATGGGACTTTTCTGAAAGAAGGCCTAAGCCAAACTTTCACCAAACTTAACTTAAGAAAAGTTTTAGTTAACCTTCAGAAATGTTTTAGGGAAGTTCCGTAAACTGTAATCATCAAAACGAATCCGAGAGGAAAAATAAATGAAATCAAAAAAACTAAAAAAATGGACGACTTTAGTAACCTGTGCGACAGCCCTAACAGTCATGACAGCTTGTAGCCAATCAAACAGTCAAGCAACGGGGACGACGTCAAGCACGACATCAAAAACAAGTGCTGTAACCGCAACAACTAGTAAGAAAACGACTAATAACAACAGCAACTATTTTACTTCAAAAGATTCAGACACAACTTATGATGAAAGTTCTGCCTCTAAGATTAAGTTATCAGGTTCATCTGTGGATGTTTCAGGTGATGGCGTAACGGTATCAGATTCAACCGTAACCATCTCCAAAGCTGGGACTTACGTCATTTCTGGAAAATCTGATGGTGTGCAAATCAAGGTGGATGCTGGGGATTCAGATGATGTCCATATTGTTCTAGATGGTGCTACCATGACAAATACAAAGGCACCAATCAACGCTACAAAAGCCGGGCATGTCTACTTAACGCTTAAAGATGGAACCACTAGCACCCTCTCTGATTCAAGTTCTAATAGTGATGAAGATGCGGATGCCGTGATTTTCTCTAAGGGAGATTTGACCATTAATGGGTCAGGTACTTTAAACATTGATGCCAAGAAAAACAATGGTATTAAAGCAAACGACAGTCTTCATATAACAAGCGGTACCTACAAGATTACTTCAGTCGGTGATGCCTTCAATGTCAATGATGAACTTAATATCACAGGAACAACCATGACCATTGAGGCCGAAGAAGATGCCGTTAAGGTCGACAACGATGAAGACACCTCAGTAGGTACCATGTATCTTTCTGACAATACCATGACTATCAAGGCTGGTGACGATGGTATTCATGCCTCTGGTGACCTGATTATTGATAGCGGTACTTACAAAGTCGAAAAATCAACCGAAGGTATTGAAGGTAAATCTGTGACTATTAATGGCGGAAATATCGATGTCTATGCGACAGATGACGGTATCAATGCTGCTAATAGTAATGCCAGTCAAAGTGAGATTTTCTTCAAGATGACAGGTGGAACTCTTAATGTCGAGGTTGGTCAAGGTGACACAGACCCAATTGATTCAAATGGTGATATTACCGTTACGGGTGGAACGATTAACTTAACCGGTCAATCTGGCTTTGACTTTGACGGTTCAGCGACCTATACCGGTGGTGACATTACTATCAATGGTGAAAAACAAACTAAGATTGAAAACTCAATGCCTGGTGGGGGTGGCCCTCAAGGTGGTGGTCCCCAAGGTGGTGGGCAACCAGGTGGCTTTAGCGGAGGTCACTAAAGAATCATAGGATGAAACAGAAAGGAAGTGCCTATGTATATTATTATTCCAGCTTATGAACCAGACACTCGCCTGATTCAGGTGGTTCAAGATATTACTTTAAAACTCCCTAAATCACGCATTATTGTTGTCAATGATGGGAGTGGACCACGCTATAACGACTATTACGACGAAACAGCCCTTTTTGGAGCTACGGTCCTTAAACACCCGATTAATAAAGGAAAAGGAGCCGCTCTAAAGACTGCTTTCGCTTATATCCAAGAAGAAGTGGTCAGCCAACATCTGTCTGCTCAACCTATAGTAACAGTTGACAGCGATGGTCAGCATCTGATTAAGGATATTGTCCGTGTAGCCAAGGCGACCGAGGAAAATCCAAGTCATCTTATCTTGGGTGCGCGTGCCTTTGTTGGTAAAGTGCCAGCACGAAGTCGCTTTGGAAATAAAGTGACTGCGGGGCTTTTCCGTCTAGTAACAGGTCAGAAGGTAACGGATACCCAGACGGGGCTTAGAGGCATGTCAACGGACCTGATTCCATGGTTGCTTAATCTAGATGGCAATCGTTTTGAGTACGAGTTTAACATGTTGCTTGAAGCCAAAAAGTCAGGTCACCAAATCTCTGAAGTCCCAATCGAGACCGTTTATCTGGAGGAGAATAAAAGCTCGCACTTTCGGCCCATTCGTGATTCCATCCGTATTTACAGCCCTTTTTTAAAGTTCTCTGGCACGGCTGTCTTGGCCTCAGTCATTGATGCAACCGCCTTATTTGTGCTCTTTGCCTTAACGAAAAATCTCCTCCTTTCGGTCGTGCTAGCTCGTGTGATTTCGGCTTCCAGCCAGTGTTTTCTGAACGCTAATGTGGTCTTTAATCCGACAAGCTCCCTCTTTAGGTCAAGTGTTCGCTACTTTATGTTAGTCCTGGTCCTCTTGGCTTGTAACTATTTCTTACTTAGTAGTCTAGTTGCTATTGGTTTAGGACTAGTTGTGGCAAAATTGGTCACAGAAACCTTGCTCTTTTTAGTCAGCTATAGGGTCCAACATAACGTCGTTTTTGCTTAATAGCTGACTTGAAAATCGCTAAGTGATTGAATAGAGATAGCTTATTCACCTCTCGATTACTTCTAAAAATTTTCCTAAAAAATAGAAAAAACTACCGTTTTCGACATTCGGTAGTTTTTAATATTTATCGAAATGTTGTTCAATTTACATTATGATTAAAAAGTTAAAAGGGCTGATAAAGTTTCCAAATGCTTAAAAAAAATATGCTATAATGAAATTGTTTGAATTATGTAGATTTTTATTCAAACGAGGAAAATGAAATGAGGACCGAAAATGGGAAAAAAGGTACATTATAAGCTTCACAAAGTTAAGAAGCAGTGGGTGACGATTGCCGTCACTTCGGCAGCACTTGCCTCTATCGTAGGTGGTGCTACAGTAGCTAATCAAAAGGTTTCAGCCGATGAAACAACGAAACCAGTTGCCTCTACGACAGCTGAAAGCGATGTTGTGGTAGAAACGCATGAAGTAGCCGCTCCTGCAGCAACTGCTACGACAGATGCGACAGCAGTAACAACTGACAAGGCTGCTGATACTACAACAGTCGAAACTCCTGCGGCAGTAACCACTGCAGCAGACACCACTACTAATACGGCAGCACCAGCAGCAACTGATCGTGCAGCAGTAGTAAATGATGCAACAACAGAAGCACCAGCTACAACTGCGACTGCGACAGATACAACGCTTACAGTAGCTGAAAAACCAAAATCTGGCGTTACTGAAAAAGAAGAAACAGCAGCACTCTCTTTGGACAACATCAAACAAGTTGATGGTAAATACTATTATGTCAAAGAAGATGGTTCATACAAAACAAACTTTGCTGTTTCAGTTAATGGCCAGTTGCTTTACTTTGGTAAAGATGGTGCTTTGACAAGCACATCAACACACTCGTTCACACCAGGTACAACTAATCTAGTTGATGCTTTCTCTTCACATAATCGTGCTTACGATTCTAAGAAAGAAAGCTTCGAGTTGGTAGATGGATACTTGACACCAAACAGCTGGTACCGTCCAGTCACCATTTTGGAAAATGGTGAAAAATGGCGTGTATCAACTGAGAAAGACTTTCGTCCACTTTTGATGGCATGGTGGCCTGATGTAGATACACAAGTTGCCTACCTCAATACTTTCTCTAAACACTTTAACCTTAACGCAACTTATTCAACCAGCCAAAGTCAATCTGAATTGAATGCAGCTGCTAAGACAATTCAAATTAAGATTGAACAAGAAATTTCAGCTAAAAAATCAACTGAATGGCTTCGTCAAGCAATTGAGTCTTTTGTAAAAGAACAAGACCAGTGGAATACTACAACTGAAAACTATACCCTTGCTGACCACCTTCAAGGGGGAGCTCTTCTTTATGTCAATAATGACAAGACACCTTGGGCAAATTCTGATTACCGTTTGCTTAACCGTACACCAAGTAACCAAGATGGTTCTCTAAATGGTACAGGAAGATATTTGGGTGGTTATGAATTCCTACTTGCCAATGACGTTGATAACTCAAATCCAGTTGTGCAAGCTGAGCAGTTGAACCAAATTCACTATCTTGTGAACTGGGGATCAATTGTTATGGGTGATAAGGATGCTAACTTTGATGGTATCCGTGTTGATGCAGTTGATAATGTTGATGCAGACCTTCTCCAAGTTTATACAAACTACTTCCGAGCAGCCTTTGGTGTGGATAAATCTGAAGCCAATGCACTCGCTCACATTTCTATCCTTGAAGCTTGGGATTTAAATGATAATGCTTATAATCAAAAACATGATGGTGCAGCCCTTGCCATGGATAATAACCTTCGTTATGCAATTATGGGTGCACTTTATGGGTCTGGATCTTCTTTGAAAGATTTGATTACTAGCAGTTTGACAGACCGTACAAATAATAGTAAGTACGGAGATACACAAGCTAACTATATCTTTGCGCGTGCTCATGATAACCTTGTTCAAGATATCATTCGTGATATTGTTCAAAAAGAAATCAATCCAAAATCAGATGGTTATACCATGACTGATGCTGAATTGAAACGTGCCTTTGAAATCTATAATGAAGATATTAAGAAGGCAGAAAAACGTTATACTATTAACAATATTCCAGCTGCCTATGCTTTGATTCTTCAAAATATGGAGCAGGTAACTCGTGTTTATTATGGAGATCTTTATACGGATAACGGCCAATATATGGCTAACAAGTCTCCTTACTACGATGCTATCACAACGCTCTTGAAGAACCGTATGAAATATGTTTCAGGTGGACAATCGATGAAAGTCGACACGTTCAATGGAAAAGAAATCTTGTCATCTGTTCGTTACGGTAAAGATATTATGACTGCTGACCAAACTACGGGTGTAGCAGAAACAAGTAAACATTCTGGGATGTTGACCCTTATTGCCAATAACCAGGATTTCTCATTGGGTGATGGTACTTTGAAAGTTAACATGGGTAAACTTCATGCTAACCAAGCCTACCGTCCATTACTTCTTGGTACTGATAAGGGAATTGTCACTTACGAAAATGATGCAGCAGCAGCTGGAAAAATTAAATACACCGATGCTGAAGGAAACTTGTCTTTCAGTGGAGATGAAATCAAGGGGTATCGAACTGTTGATATGAGAGGTTATCTTGGTGTTTGGGTACCAGTAGGTGCGCCTGATAACCAAGATATCCGTGTTAAAGGTTCAGATAAGAAACTTGACAAGACATTTTCTGCTACTGAAGCACTGGACTCACAAGTTATCTATGAAGGTTTCTCAAACTTCCAAGATTTTGTTGAAAAAGATAGCCAATATACTAATAAATTGATTGCAGAAAATGCAGAACTCTTCAAGTCATGGGGAATCACATCATTCGAGATGGCTCCTCAATTTGTATCGGCTGATGACCGTACCTTCCTTGATTCTGTTATCCAAAATGGCTATGCCTTTACTGACCGTTATGACCTTGCCATGAGTAAGAATAACAAATACGGTTCTAAAGAAGATCTTCGTGATGCCCTTAAGGCGCTTCACAAGCAAGGTATTCAAGCAATTGCTGACTGGGTTCCAGATCAACTTTACCAATTGCCAGGACAAGAAGTTGTAACAGCAACACGTGCTAATAGTTATGGTACTCCAAAGGCCAATGCTTATATCAATAACACTTTATATGTTGCAAATTCTAAATCATCAGGTAAGGACTTCCAAGCTCAATATGGTGGTGAGTTCCTTGATGAGCTCCAAAAGAAATATCCACAGTTGTTTGAAGATGTGATGATATCAACTGGTAAGAAGATTGATCCATCTGTTAAAATCAAGCAATGGTCTGCTAAGTACATGAATGGTACTAATATCCTTGGTCGTGGTAATCGTTATGTTCTCAGCAACGATGCTACTGGTCGCTATTATCAAGTTACTGATAATGGCATCTTCTTGCCAAAACCTTTGACAGACCAAGGTGGTAAGACAGGTTTCTACTATGATGGTAAGGGTATGGCCTACTTTGATAATAGTGGTTTCCAAGCTAAGAATGCCTTCATTAAATATGCTGGAAATTACTATTACTTCGATAAAGAAGGTTATATGTTAACTGGTCGTCAAGACATCGATGGTAAGACTTATTTCTTCTTACCAAATGGTATCCAGCTTCGCGATTCTATTTATCAGCAAGATGGTAAATATTATTACTTTGGTAGCTTTGGTGAGCAGTACAAAGATGGTTACTTTGTATTCGATGTACCGAAAGAAGGTACTTCAGAAACAGAAGCTAAATTCCGTTATTTCTCATCAACTGGAGAAATGGCAGTTGGCTTGACTTATGCTGGTGGAGGATTACAATACTTTGATGAAAATGGCTTCCAAGCTAAAGGCACTAAGTATGTGACTCCAGATGGGAAACTCTACTTCTTCGATAAAAATTCAGGTAATGCCTATACAAATCGTTGGGCAGAAATCGATGGTATCTGGTATGAATTCAACGATCAAGGCTATGCACAAGCTAAGAAGGGTGAATTCTACACAACGGATGGCTCAACATGGTTCTACCGTGATGCAGCTGGTAAGAATGTGACAGGTGCCCTTACTTTGGACGGTCACGAATACTACTTCCGTGCAAATGGTGCCCAAGTTAAAGGTGATTTTGTTACTGAAAACGGTAAGATCAGCTACTACACTGTAGATAACGGTTATAAAGTAAAAGACAAGTTCTTCGAAGTGAACGGTAAATGGTACCATGCTGATAAGGATGGTAACCTCGCCACAGGTCGTCAAACGATTGACCACCTTAACTATTACTTCAATGCTGATGGTAGCCAAGTTAAATCTGATTTCTTCACTCTTGATGGTGGTAAGACATGGTACTATGCCAAAGATAATGGTGAAATCGTGACAGGTGCCTATAGTGTTGGTGGTAAAAACTATTACTTCAAGGAAGATGGTAGTCAAGTCAAAGGTGACTTCGTTAAGAATGCTGACGGATCACTCTCTTACTATGATAAAGATTCAGGTGAGCGTCTCAATAACCGTTTCTTGACAACTGGTAACAATGTTTGGTACTACTTCAAAGACGGTAAGGCTGTAACAGGACGCCAAAATATCGATGGTAAAGAATATTACTTTGATAAATTGGGACGCCAAGTTAAAGGTAGCCCAATCAGCACACCAAAAGGAGTAGAATACTACGAATCAGTTCTTGGCGAACGTGTGACAAACACATGGATCACTTTCCAAGACGGTAAGACTGTCTTCTTCGATGAAAATGGTTATGCTGATTTCGATAAATAATCAATCAATCTAATCTTAATCTGAGAGATTAAGGGAAAAACGATATGATTTGACATGAATTTATAGGTGAAATTTCTTGAAAACGAGAATCGTTTAAAGAAATTTCACCTTTTTTTGCTCCTTAAAGAAAAAAATCTGACAAATATCAATTTTGAGTAAGAAAGGCTACAAATGTTATTAAATCAAGTGTTCTAGACATTTTCTAAAAAATAGTTTCAGTTATCAAATGATATAAAAATGAGAATTGAAAACCTATGAAATAGGTGTGTTACAAAGTTTTTCTAATATTAATGTTATGTAACATATATTTTATAAAAAAATAATTAATTCGAGAAATAGTTAGAAAATAATGATATAATGTAATTGTTTGAAATCGGATAGATTTCAGTCTGATTTTGACAAATAAAATCACGGGGAAAATTATAATGGAAAATAAGATACACTATAAGCTTCATAAAGTTAAGAAGCAATGGGTTACAATTGCAGTTGCCTCTGCAGCACTTGCTACTGTCGTAGGAGGATTGTCTGCAACAACATCTTCAGTTTCAGCGGATGAAACTCAAGATAAGACAGTAACTCAACCAAATTCAGATACAACAGCCGACTTAGTTACTTCTACAGAAGCAACCAAAGAAGTCGATAAACGTACAAATACAAAAGAAGCAGATGTTTTAACGCCTGCTAAAGAAACAAATGCTGCCGAAACAGCAACTACAACGAACACACAAGCAACAGCTGAAGCAGCTACAACAGCAACAACTGCTGATGTAGCAGTGGCAGCTGTTCCAAATAAAGAAGCAGTTGTGACAACAGATGCACCAGCTGTTACAACTGAAAAAGCAGAAGAACAGCCAGCTACCGTCAAGGCTGAAGTCGTCAATACAGAAGTTAAAGCTCCTCAAGCTGCTTTGAAAGATTCAGAAGTGGAAGCAGCACTTTCTTTGAAAAACATCAAATACACTGATGGTAAATATTACTATGTTAATGAAGATGGTTCACACAAAGAAAACTTTGCCATTACTGTAAATGGTCAATTGCTTTACTTCGGCAAAGATGGCGCCCTTACAAGTTCATCAACACACTCTTTCACACCTGGAACAACAAATATTGTTGATGGTTTCTCAATCAATAACCGTGCCTACGATTCATCTGAAGCAAGTTTTGAATTGATTAATGGTTATTTGACTGCTGACAGCTGGTACCGTCCAGTTTCTATCATCAAAGATGGTGTGACTTGGCAAGCATCAACTGCAGAAGATTTCCGTCCACTTTTGATGGCTTGGTGGCCAAATGTAGATACGCAAGTTAATTACTTGAACTACATGTCTAAAGTCTTCAACTTGGAGGCTAAGTACACAAGCACAGATAAGCAAGCAGACTTAAATCGTGCTGCTAAGGATATCCAAGTTAAGATTGAACAAAAGATTCAGGCTGAAAAATCAACACAATGGTTGCGTGAAACTATCTCTGCCTTTGTTAAGACACAACCACAGTGGAACAAAGAAACTGAAAACTATTCAAAAGGTGGAGGAGAGGATCACCTTCAAGGTGGAGCCCTTCTTTATGTGAATGACTCACGTACACCATGGGCAAATTCTAACTATCGTCTTTTGAACCGTACGGCTACTAACCAGACTGGTACGATTAATAAGTCAGTTCTTGATGAGCAGTCTGACCCAAACCACATGGGTGGCTTCGACTTCTTGCTTGCTAATGACGTAGACTTATCTAACCCAGTTGTTCAAGCGGAACAATTGAACCAAATTCACTACCTTATGAACTGGGGTTCAATTGTTATGGGTGACAAGGATGCTAACTTCGATGGTATCCGTGTCGATGCGGTAGATAATGTCAATGCTGACATGCTTCAACTCTACACAAACTATTTCCGTGAGTACTATGGTGTAAATAAATCTGAGGCGCAAGCTCTTGCTCATATCTCAGTTCTTGAAGCGTGGAGTCTTAACGACAACCATTACAATGACAAGACTGATGGTGCTGCGCTTGCCATGGAAAATAAACAACGTTTGGCCATCCTTTTCTCATTGGCTAAACCAATTAAGGATCGTACACCAGCTGTAAGTCCTTTGTATAACAATACTTTCAATACGACTCAACGCGATTTTAAGACTGACTGGATTAACAAAGATGGAAGCACTGCCTACAACGAAGACGGTACAGCTAAACAGTCTACAATTGGTAAATACAATGAGAAATACGGAGACGCGTCAGGAAACTACGTCTTTATCCGTGCCCATGATAACAACGTTCAAGATATTATTGCTGAAATCATTAAGAAAGAAATCAATAAAAAATCAGATGGTTTCACTATCTCTGATTCTGAAATGAAGCAAGCATTTGAAATTTACAACAAAGACATGCTCAGCAGCAATAAGAAATATACCTTGAATAACATCCCTGCAGCTTATGCTGTAATGTTGCAGAACATGGAAACGATCACTCGTGTCTACTATGGAGACCTTTATACAGATGACGGTCACTATATGGAAACTAAATCACCATATCACGACACCATCGTTAACTTGATGAAGAACCGTATCAAGTATGTATCTGGTGGACAAGCGCAACG
The DNA here is from genome assembly GCF_052384325.1 of Streptococcus sp. cx1. Lineage (NCBI taxonomy): Bacteria > Bacillati > Bacillota > Bacilli > Lactobacillales > Streptococcaceae > Streptococcus > Streptococcus sp. cx1. The sequence continues at coordinate 476,036 of NZ_JBQSUN010000001.1, forward strand.
TTCTTACTGGTTGCCAACTGATGGTAAGATGGACAATTCAGATGTTGAACTTTACCGCACAAGTGAAGTCTACACTTCAGTACGTTATGGTAAAGACATCATGACAGCTGACGATACAGAAGGTTCTAAATACAGCCGTACCTCTGGTCAGGTAACTCTTGTAGTGAATAATCCAAAATTGACTTTGCATGAGTCAGCTAAACTTAATGTTGAAATGGGTAAAATCCATGCCAACCAGAAATACCGTGCTTTGATTGTTGGTACAGCTGATGGTATCAAGAACTTTACATCTGATGCAGAGGCAATCGCAGCAGGTTACGTGAAAGAAACAGACAGCAATGGTGTCTTGACTTTCGGCGCTAATGACATCAAGGGTTATGAAACATTTGATATGTCAGGTTTCGTAGCAGTTTGGGTTCCAGTCGGAGCTTCAGATGATCAAGATATCCGTGTAGCACCTTCAACAGAAGCTAAAAAAGAAGGCGAATTGACCCTTAAAGCGACTGAGGCTTATGATTCACAATTGATCTACGAAGGATTCTCAAACTTCCAAACTATCCCGGATGGTTCAGATCCTTCAGTCTATACTAACCGTAAGATTGCTGAAAATGTTGATTTGTTCAAATCATGGGGCGTAACATCATTTGAAATGGCACCACAATTTGTATCTGCCGATGACGGTACCTTCCTTGACTCAGTTATCCAAAATGGTTATGCCTTTGCAGATCGTTATGATCTTGCCATGAGTAAGAACAATAAATATGGTTCTAAAGAAGATCTTCGTGATGCTCTTAAAGCCCTTCACAAAGCGGGTATCCAAGCAATCGCTGACTGGGTTCCAGACCAAATTTACCAATTGCCAGGTAAAGAAGTCGTAACAGCGACTCGTACTGACGGTGCAGGACGTAAGATTGCAGATGCTATCATTGATCACTCACTTTATGTAGCTAACTCTAAGTCATCAGGTAGGGATTACCAAGCTCAATATGGTGGCGAATTCTTAGCTGAACTTAAAGCTAAGTACCCTAAAATGTTCACGGAAAACATGATCTCAACTGGTAAACCAATTGATGATTCTGTTAAATTGAAACAATGGAAGGCTAAATACTTCAACGGAACAAACGTTCTTGACCGCGGTGTTGGCTATGTACTTAGCGATGAAGCAACTGGTAAATATTTCACTGTCACTAAAGAAGGTAACTTCATTCCTCTTCAATTGACAGGAAATGAAAAGGCTGTTACTGGGTTCTCAAATGATGGTAAGGGAATCACTTACTTCGGTACAAGTGGTAATCAAGCTAAATCTGCCTTTGTTACTTTCAATGGAAATACCTATTACTTTGATGCACGTGGTCACATGGTTACAAATGGTGAATACTCACCAAATGGTAAAGATGTTTATCGTTTCTTGCCAAATGGTATCATGTTGAGCAATGCCTTCTATGTTGATGCTAACGGTAATACTTACCTTTATAACTATAAAGGTCAAATGTACAAGGGTGGTTACACTAAATTTGATGTAACTGAAACTGATAAAGATGGTAATGAATCTAAGGTTGTGAAATTCCGTTACTTCACTAATGAAGGTGTCATGGCTAAAGGTCTTACTGTTATCGATGGTTCCACACAATACTTTGGTGAAGATGGTTTCCAAACTAAAGATAAGTTAGCAACCTATAAAGGTAAGACTTATTACTTCGAAGCTCATACTGGTAATGCTATCAAGAACACTTGGAGGAACATCGATGGTAAATGGTACCACTTCGATGAAAATGGTGTTGCCGCTACAGGTGCTCAAGTTATCAATGGTCAAAAACTTTACTTTAAAGAAGATGGAAGTCAAGTTAAAGGTGGCGTTGTTAAGAATGCAGATGGTACTTATAGTAAGTACAAAGAAGGTTCTGGAGAATTAGTTACTAACGAATTCTTCACAACTGATGGAAATGTATGGTACTATGCAGGCGCTGACGGTAAGACTGTTACAGGTGCTCAAGTTATCAATGGACAACACCTCTACTTTAAAGAAGATGGAAGTCAAGTTAAAGGTGGCGTTGTTAAGAATGCAGATGGTACCTATAGCAAGTACGATGCTGCAACAGGTGAACGTTTGACTAATGAATTCTTCACAACAGGTGATAACAATTGGTATTACATTGGTTCTAATGGTAAGACAGTAACTGGTGAAGTTAAAATCGGTGCTGATACGTATTACTTCGCTAAAGATGGTAAACAAGTAAAAGGACAAACGGTAACTGCTGGTAATGGTCGTATTAGCTATTACTATGGTGATAGTGGTAAGAAAGCCATCAGCACATGGATAGAAATCCAACCAGGAATCTACGTTTACTTTGATAAGACTGGTATTGCTTACCCACCTAGAGTGTTAAACTAATAGAATAAAATAAAAAGGAGAACTTCGGTTCTCTTTTTTAGGCTCTTTGTCAACTGTAGTGGGTGACGAAAAGTTAACATCTAGAGAGGACCTGGTAGGTCTTCTCTTTTTGTATGTTCAGAATGATGAAAATACGCTTCCTAAAGTTGATAAAATTTCTAAAACCGAAGCCCAGACGTTTAATATCTTTGATAAGCTTATTGGTCCCCTCCAATTTTACATTTGAGTAATGTGTTTTTAGTGCATTTTTGATGTATTGTTTATGTTTAAGAAAAGTCCTAAAGACTGTTTTGAAGTAATGGATACTGTCAATAATATTGTGTAAACACTCAAGTAGAGTTATGGATTGTTAATCAAATAAGCTTTCAAGTGTGTCAGAACATTGGTCAAACCCTTTATGGAAATCAATCCTCGTCATCCTAGCTGCTATGGTTCTCTGGTTGGCTGTCTTCTTCGCAACAAGCTCCCTACCAGCAGTTCTCAATCCAATCCTTGCTCCACCGCCTTTGGTCATTCTAGGAGCAGCCTTCCTCGCCCTTCGCTTCTATCTCAAGAAACGCTTCAATATCCGAAGCGCAAGTGCAGGCCCATCACGTTATTAAGAAGAATAGAAACGTATCCTGGTTCAACATCACAAGAACCGGGATTTTTTACCCTTTACTATTCATTTAATCTTTAAACAATCATGAAAAAATATTTAAGTATATCCAAAACTTTGTAGATTTATCCTCTGCAAAATATAAATATAAACATTTTATTCTATTTTGTACAGAAAATAACAACAAATTAGCATATTCCTTGCCTATTTACAAACATTTTGATACTCTATAGTTGGAGGTGAATATGACAAAACAAAAAATTAATCGAATTGTAGGTTCCATTGGTGCCTTTATTGGAATTATAGTATTTATTGCCTACATTCCTCAAATTATCGCCAATTTAGAGGGAAATAAAGCTCAACCATTTCAACCTTTATCAGCTGCTATATCTTGCTTAATCTGGGTTATTTATGGATGGACAAAAGAACCTAAAAAGGATTGGGTACTAATCATTCCAAATTCAGCTGGTGTTATTTTGGGTGGACTCACTTTTTTGACCTCACTTTAACAAATCTAATAATATGTATAAAAGAGAGTCGGACAGAAATCGGTAATTTGTTAGAATTCGATTTCGTCGTCCCACCTCCGCACAGTTGAGTAGGGCTGTAAAAGCTGATGAAATCAGCGTAGTAGAGCCCACTCAACCACTATGTCTTGCTCGACAATCCAAAAACAAGAAGAGGCTAGGACTTTTGTCCCAGCCTCTTTTCTCTATTCTCAGATAATTAAACGCTGCACTCACTAACTTCCGCATTTCCCTTCACAATCATTCTCATGGTCATCAACCAGACCTGCCGCCTGTAGGAAAGCTAAAACTGCGACTGGACCTGTAAACTTGAAGCCTCGTTTTTTGAGATCTTGAGATAACTTTTCAGACAAAGGTGTTTTAGCAGGTGCCTGGCTGTGGTCAGGAACATCATTGATGATGGTTTTCTCATCCACAAAAGACCAGAGGTAGGCATCAAAGGGACCGTAGGTTTTCTGGACTTGTAGAAATGCTTGAGCATTGGCACGCGTAGCAAAAATCTTGGCTCGATTTCGAATGATGGTTGGATTGTCTAACAAGTCCTCCAACTCTGCATCCATCATCTCCGCAACACCTTGGACTTGGTAGTTGTAAAATGATTCTCTGAAAGCTTGGCGCTTGTTGAGAACCGTTTCCCAAGACAGACCCGACTGGTAAGTTTCCAAACAAAGTAACTCAAAAAGAGCACGGTCATCATGAAGGGGTTGGCCCCACTCTGGTAGTGTAAAATAAGTTGTGTGAACACAAAAAGGAATAAATCCGTTATGGTAGAGTTGCAACACATTACTAGAAAGAGATTTATTCCTATGACTCAGTTTAGCACAGAACTACTTAACTTCCTAGCCCAAAAGCAAGATATTGATGAATTTTTCCGTACTTCTCTTGAAACGGCTATGAATGATCTGCTTCAAGCAGAATTGTCAGCCTTTTTAGGGTATGAGCCTTACGAAAAAGTAGGCCATAATTCTGGTAATAGTCGTAATGGAACGTATTCACGGAAATTTGAAACCAAATATGGGACTGTTCAGTTAACTATTCCAAGAAATCGTAATGAAAACTTTACCCCAGCTTTGATCCCCTCTTATGGACGTCGAGATGTCTACTTGGAAGAGATGGTTATCAAACTCTATCAAACCGGTGTAACGACTTGAGAAATTAGTGACATCATCGAGCGAATGGATGGTCATCACTATAGTCCTGCCACAATTTCTAATATCTCAAAAACAACTCAGGAGAATGTCTCTGCTTTTCATGAGAGAAGCTTAGAAGCCAATTACTCTGTTTTATTTCTTGATGGAACCTATCTTCCATTAAGACGTGGAGCCGTTAATAAAGAATGTATTCATATCGCACTTGGCATTACACCAGAAGGACAGAAGGTTGTTCTTGGATATGAAATCGCCCCAAATGAAAACAATGATTCATGGTCCACCCTGTTAGATAAGCTTCAAAAACAAGGCATTCAACAGGTTTCTCATGTAGCGACCGATTGCTTCAAGGGGCTTGAGCAGATGATCAGTCAGGCTTACCCATTAGCTAAACAACAACGTTGCTTAATTCATATTAGTCGAAATCTAGCTAGTAAAGTGAAACGAGCAGATAGAGCGGTTATTTTGAAGCAATTTAAAACGATTTATCGTACTGAAAATTTAGAAATAGCAGTCCTAGCTTTGGAGGACTTTATCGCTGAATGGAAACCAAAGTATAGGAAAGTCATGGAAAGTCTGGAGAATACGGATAATCTTTTAACTTTTTATCAGTTTCCCTACCAGATTTGGCACAGCATTTATTCGACAAACCTCATTGAGTCTCTTAACAAAGAAATCAAACGTCAAACGAGGCTGGGACAATAGTCCTAGCCTCTTAATTGTCTTTGGATTGTCGAGCAAGACGCAGTGGTTGAGTGGGCTCTACTACGCTGATTTCATCAGTTTTTACAGCCCTACTCAACTGTGCGGAGGTGTGACGACGAAATCGACTTCTAACGAATTACCGATTTCTGTCCCACTCTCCTAACGAGGAGGCTCTGGAACGTTATTTAGTTACTTTGTTTGAAAATTATAATTTCAAGCAAAGTCAACGTATCCACAAAGGGTTTGGCCAATGTGCTGACACACTTGAAAGCTTATTTGATTAACATTCTTCAACTCTACTTGAGTGTTTACACAAAATTATTGACAGTATCCAATTCGATTACATGACAATTATTTAATCTTTCATTAAGATAGTAAAAAACTCGTTAAAATAAGATTTATCAAGTTTTTTTGGCGCTAAAAAATGATATAATGAATGAGTCTTTAAGGTGTAGATTTTTAGACAAAAAATATATTGGGGAAAAATTGAATATGGAAAATAAAGTACGCTATAAACTGCACAAAGTGAAGAAGCAATGGGTTACTTTAGCGGTTGCTTCAGTAGCCTTGGCTACCATTGTTGGTGCTAGTGTTACCACGTCTTCACTTGTTTCGGCAGAAGAAATAAATAATACTAATGGATCACCTTCAACAACTACAGTCGGGGAAAATACAAATCCTGTGGTTGAAAAAGAGGTAGGCACAACAACAGAGGTGGCAAATACTTCAAATGCCACAACAACAGACCGAGCAGCAGTTACTGCTGATAAACCAGCTGAAACGACAGTTCAACCAAATTCAGGAGCAACTAGTGATAGAGCTGCAGCAGTAGAGGTTGAAGCCAAACCTGAAACGACTGCTAAGCCAGAAGTAGCCGCTAAACCAGAAACAGCTACAACATCTGAAGTAGCTGCAAATGCTGGAGTAGCCGCTCCAACGACTGAGAAGTCTAAAGAGCTTTCTGAAGCTGAAATTAAAGCTGCAGTCTCACTCGATAATATTAAAAAAGAAAAAGATGGTAAATATTACTATCTTTTAGAAGATGGATCACATAAGAAAAACTTTGCCATTACTGTAAATGGTCAGGTCCTTTATTTTGATGAGAATGGTGTCCTTTCAAGCACATCAACTTATTCATTCACACAAGAAACAACAAATCTTGTCACTGATTTTACTAAAAACAATGCTGCTTACGATTCAACAAAAGCAAGCTTTGAACTTGTTGATGGTTATTTGACAGCTGATAGTTGGTACCGTCCAAAAGAAATCCTTGAAGCAGGAACAACTTGGAAAGCGTCAACTGAAAAAGATTTTCGCCCACTTTTGATGTCTTGGTGGCCTGATAAGGATACTCAAGTAGCTTACTTGAACTACATGACTAAGGCTCTTAGCAATGGTGAAGAAACAAAAGATGTCTTTACGATTGAAAATTCTCAAGCTAGCTTGAATGCCGCTGCTCAAATCATTCAACGTAAGATTGAGGTTAAGATTGCTGCTAATAAGTCAACAGACTGGTTGCGTCAGTCAATCGAGGCCTTTGTTAAAGACCAAGATAAATGGGACATTAACTCTGAATCTCCAGGTAAAGAACACTTCCAAAAAGGGGCTCTCCTCTTTGTTAATAGTGATTTAACGAAGTGGGCTAACTCAGACTACCGTAAACTTGACCAAACGGCAACAAGTCGTTTGGCAAACGATAAGATCAAGAGTGGTAGTGATGCTGGTTATGAGTTCTTGCTATCAAGCGATATCGACAACTCAAACCCAATTGTGCAAGCTGAAATGCTTAACCAATTGTATTACTTCATGAACTGGGGACAAATCGTCTTTGGTGACAAGGACAAAGATGCTCACTTTGATGGTATCCGTGTTGATGCTGTGGACAATGTCAGCATCGATATGCTTCAATTAGTGTCTTCATACATGAAGGCTGCTTACAAGGTCAATGAGTCTGAAGCACGTGCCCTTGCTAATATCTCAATTCTTGAAGCTTGGTCTCAAAACGACCCATATTATGTGGACGAACATAATACAGCTGCCCTTTCTATGGATAATGGTCTCCGTTTGTCTATTGTTCATGGATTGACTCGTCCAGTAACTAATAAAGGTACAGGTGCTCGTAATGCATCAATGAAGGACCTTATTAACGGTGGTTATTTCGGTCTTTCAAACCGTGCGGAAGTTACATCATATGATCAACTTGGTTTTGCAACCTATCTCTTTGTTCGTGCACACGACTCAGAAGTTCAAACGGTTATCGCAGACATTATCAGCAAAAAAATTGATCCTACAACAGATGGATTTACTTTTACATTAGATCAATTGAAACAAGCTTTTGACATTTATAATGCTGATATGTTGAAAGTGGATAAGGAATATACGCATTCAAATATTCCTGGAGCTTATGCTTTGATGCTTCAAACAATGGGTGCAGCAACACGTGTTTATTATGGAGACTTGTATACTGATAATGGTCAGTACATGGCTAAGAAATCACCATACTTTGATCAAATCACAACTCTTCTTAAAGCGCGTCCTAAATATGTAGCTGGTGGACAAACATCTTATATCCACAATCTTGCTGGAGATGGCGTATCGTCTGCTAAAGACAATAAAGAAGTTTTGGTTTCTGTCCGTTATGGTCAAGATTTGATGTCTAAGACTGATACAGAAGGTGGAAAATACGGCCGCAATTCTGGTATGTTGACCCTTATTGCTAATAACCCAGATTTGAAATTAGCAGATGGTGAAACGATTACTGTAAATATGGGTGCAGCCCACAAGAACCAAGCCTACCGTCCACTCTTGCTTGGTACGGATAAAGGTATCGTGTCATCATTGAATGATTCAGATACTAAGATTGTTAAATATACAGATGCACAAGGAAATCTTGTCTTCACAGCTGATGAAATCAAAGGCTTTAAGACTGTTGATATGAGTGGTTACCTTTCAGTTTGGGTACCAGTAGGTGCGACTGACGATCAAAACGTTCTTGCTAAACCATCAACAAAAGCCTTCAAAGAAGGGGATAAGGTTTATAGCTCTTCTGCAGCCCTTGAAGCACAAGTGATTTACGAAGGTTTCTCAAACTTCCAAGACTTTGTTAAAGAAGATAGCCAATACACTAATAAATTGATTGCAGCTAATGCAGACCTCTTCAAGTCATGGGGCATTACTTCATTTGAAATTGCACCTCAATATGTCTCATCTAAGGATGGAACTTTCCTTGATTCTATTATTGAAAATGGTTATGCCTTCACAGACCGTTATGACTTTGCCATGAGCAAAAATAATAAATACGGATCAAAAGAAGATCTTCGTGATGCCCTCAAGGCTCTTCACAAACAAGGTATTCAAGTCATTGCTGACTGGGTTCCAGACCAATTGTATACTCTCCCAGGTAAAGAAGTAGTGACAGCTACTCGTACAGATACGCATGGTAAGGTGCTTGATGATACTAGCTTGGTTAATAAACTCTATGTGACAAATACTAAGTCATCAGGAAATGATTTCCAAGCACAGTATGGTGGTGCCTTCCTCGACAAACTTCAAAAACTTTATCCAGAAATCTTCAAAGAAGTTATGGAAGCGTCAGGTAAGACAATTGATCCATCTGTGAAGATTAAACAATGGGAAGCTAAGTACTTTAACGGTACAAATATCCAAAAACGTGGTTCTGACTACGTTCTCAGCGATGGTAAATTGTACTTCACCGTTAACGATAAAGGTACCTTCCTTCCAGCAGCCTTGACTGGTGATACAAAAGCTAAAACTGGATTTGCTTATGATGGTACAGGGGTAACTTATTACACAACATCTGGTACTCAAGCTAAGAGTCAATTTGTGACATATAATGGCAAACAGTACTACTTTAACGATAAGGGTTACCTTGTAACTGGTGAACAAGCTATCGACGGTTCAAACTATTTCTTCTTGCCAAATGGTGTTATGTTTACTGATGGTGTTATTAAAAATGCCAAAGGTCAATCATTGGTTTATGGTAAGTCAGGTAAATTGACGACTCAAACTGGTTGGAAAGAAGTTACTGTTAAAGATGATAGTGGTAAGGAAGAGAAATTCTACCAATACTTCTTCAAAGGTGGCATCATAGCTACTGGTTTGACTGAAGTAGAAGGTAAGGAAAAATACTTCTATGACAATGGTTACCAAGCTAAAGGCATCTTCATTCCTACAAAAGACGGCCACTTGATGTTCTTCTGTGGCGATTCAGGTGAACGTAAGTACTCAGGCTTCTTTGAACAAGATGGTAACTGGTACTACGCTAATGATAAGGGCTATGTTGCCACTGGATTTACTAAGGTAGGTAAACAAAACCTTTACTTCAATGAAAAAGGTGTTCAAGTTAAGAACCGCTTCTTCCAAGTTGGTGATGCCACTTACTATGCAAATAACGAAGGTGATGTTCTTCGTGGTGCGCAAACCATCAATGGTGACGAGCTCTACTTTGATGAGTCAGGTAAACAAGTTAAAGGTGAGTTTGTGAACAATCCTGATGGTACGACTTCATACTACGATGCCATTACAGGTGTGAAACTTGTGGATACATCACTAGTAGTTAATGGTCAAACCTTTAATATCGATGCTAAGGGTGTTGTGACTAAGGCACATACACCAGGCTTCTATACTACTGGGGACAACAACTGGTTCTATGCAGATTCACATGGACGTAATGTCACAGGTGCTCAGGTCATCAATGGCCAACATCTCTACTTTGATACAAATGGTCGTCAAGTTAAGGGTGGCTTCGTAACGAACACTGACGGTAGTCGTTCATTCTACCATTGGAATACTGGTGATAAATTGGTATCAACCTTCTTCACTACCGGTCATGATAGATGGTATTATGCTGATGATAAGGGAAATGTCGTTACAGGAGCTCAATTGATCAACGGTCAACAACTCTTCTTTGGTACTGATGGTAAACAGGTTAAAGGTGACTTTGCAACAAATGCGAATGGCAGCCGTTCATACTACCATGGAGCTACTGGTAATAAGCTAGTCTCAACCTTCTTCACTACTGGAGACAACATCTGGTATTATGCTGATGCCAAGGGTGAAGTTGTTGTTGGCGAACAGACAATCAACGGCCAAAACCTTTACTTTGACCAAACTGGTAAACAAGTGAAAGGTGCAACAGCTGTGAATCCTGATGGTTCAATCTCTTACTATGATGTTCATACAGGGGAAAAGGCTATTAATCGTTGGGTTAAAATTCCTTCAGGGCAATGGGTATACTTCAACGCTCAAGGAAAAGGCTACGTGTCAAATTAAGATTAATGAATGAAAGAAGTCAATCACTTTTGTGGTTGCTTTTTTCGTTAAAAAAATTGTCTCTTTTTTATACATTCAGGTCATTTGTCTGGCCAAAAAAGTGGTATAATAACTCTTGCTAAATCTTTATTTTGGAGTACACATGGCTAAGTCAAAAAATACTATTGAAAGTCGGATAGATTACTCGATTCTCCTGCCAGTTCTCATATTGCTACTGGTTGGCCTGGTTTCGATATTTATCGCGACAAATTTTGATTACCCAAAGAATCTTGTGCAAGTCATGTCTCAGCAAGTACTATGGATTTTTCTAGGTTCAGTACTTGCTTTTGTTGTCATGTTATTTAATACAGAGTTTCTTTGGAAGGTAACCCCCTGGCTCTATATTTTCGGTCTGGGGCTTATGGTTCTACCTCTCGTTTTCTATTCCCCTGCTTTGGTAGCCTCGACGGGAGCTAAAAACTGGGTAAGCATTGGATCAGTCACCCTTTTTCAACCATCTGAATTCATGAAGATATCCTACATCCTTTTTCTATCGAGAATAGGTGTTTGGGCTAAGCAAGGTAAGGAAGTGACCAACCTTCAGGATGACTGGTTATTGCTCTTCCAATATGTTGCAGTCACACTCCCTGTGTTAGGTTTACTGGTTCTTCAAGGAGATATGGGGACTGCCTTAGTCTTTCTGGCTATCTTAGCCGGTATAGTAGTGGTTTCGGGGATATCCTGGCGTATTATCTTGCCGGTAGTTCTAGCTTTTGCAACAGGATTAGCCTTGTTTGTAATGGTATTTACCACAGATTGGGGTAAGGAAGCCATGCTCAAGATGGGGGTGCAAACCTACCAGATTAACCGTATCTCAGCTTGGTTGGATCCCTTCACTTATGCAGACGGTATCGCCTTTCAACAGACACAAGGTATGATTTCGATTGGTACCGGAGGAATCTATGGTAAAGGGTTTAATCATCTGGAGTTAAACGTACCGGTTCGTGAGAGTGATATGATTTTCACAGTCATTGCGGAAGATTTTGGTTTGGTAGGTGGTGGATTGGTTCTTCTAACCTATCTCTTCCTCATTTACCGCATGCTGCGAGTGACGTTCAAATCTAACAACCGTTTCTATACTTTTATTTCGACAGGCTTTATCATGATGATTGTCTTCCATATTTTTGAAAATATTGGGGCAGCAGTTGGGATTCTTCCTTTGACAGGTATTCCTTTGCCCTTTATTTCTCAAGGGGGATCATCGCTAATCTCTAACTTGATTGGTGTTGGTTTGGTGCTTTCAATGGCTTATCAGACTAACCTCAACGAGGAAAATAAAATTCTCTTGGCTATGTCTCGCCGTATGCGTACGTCTGGAACTAGTCAAGTGAAACCTATTTCTAAGAGTAAGTCTAAGAAAAACAAGCCTTCGAAGAGTGTTACTATGGCCACTCAAGAATTGGGCAAGGCTAAAGATAAGGTTGATAAGGCCACTGAGAAAATGCGTCAAACCATTTCTCAAAATACGCCAAGCATTCATCAAGGCAAGCGTCGTAAGGGTTCGAAAAAGAAACCGACACGTAAACATTAAGAGAAAGCAAGTTGGTTAATCCAACTTGTTTTTCTTTGAAAAAAATTAAGGCCTGTGACCTTTTCTTTGCCCCTGCCTGTGGTATAATAGAAGTCGACTATTTCGAAAAGGGGTTTGCTATGATAGAGACAGCCAAACAGCAAGAACGTGCTATTTTAGTAGGTGTTGAATTGCAAGAAACAGAGCATTTTGACATGTCAATGGAGGAACTTGCCAGTCTTGCCAAAACTGCAGGAGCAGAGGTTGTAGCTAGCTATACCCAAAAACGTGAACGCTATGATAGTAAGTCTTTCGTAGGTTCAGGAAAATTAGAAGAAATCAAGGCCATGGTGGATGCGGATGAGATTACTACGGTCATTGTCAATAACCGTTTAACACCTCGTCAAAATACCAATCTTGAAGCAGCATTTGGCGTAAAAGTTATTGATCGTATGCAATTAATTTTGGATATCTTTGCCATGAGGGCTAGAAGCCATGAAGGGAAACTTCAGGTTCACCTAGCTCAACTAAAATACATGTTGCCCCGTTTAGCTGGTCAAGGGATTATGCTCAGTCGTCAAGCAGGGGGCATTGGTAGCCGTGGACCTGGTGAAAGTCAGTTGGAGCTCAATCGTCGTTCGATTCGTAACCAGATTGCTGATATTGAACGCCAGTTAAAGGTTGTTGAGAAGAACCGAGAAACCATTCGCGAAAAGCGTGTTGATTCAACTACCTTTAAAATTGGTTTGATTGGTTATACCAATGCTGGGAAATCAACGATCATGAACCTTATGACGGATGATAAGCAATATGAGGCTAATAAACTTTTTGCGACCTTGGATGCAACGACTAAGAAAATTTACTTAAAGGATCAGTTTCAAGTGACCTTGACAGATACGGTTGGTTTTATCCAGGACTTGCCAACAGAACTGGTTGCTGCCTTTAAGTCAACACTTGAAGAAAGTCGTAATGTGGACCTTCTTTTGCATGTCATTGATGCGAGTGATTTTAATCACGAAGAGCATGAAAAGGTGGTCTTAGACATTCTCAAAGATTTAGACATGACTGATATCCCTCGCCTAGCAATTTACAATAAGATGGATGTAGCTGATAATCTAGTAGCAACAGTCTTTCCTAATGTTCGCCTCTCAGCACGTGACAAGGGAAGTCGTGAGGCCCTCAGAAGACTCTTGATTGACGAAATTCAACAGATTTTTGAACCCTTTAGTATTAAGGTCCATCAGGATCAAGCTTATAAACTTTATCAATTGAGTCAATTAGCCTTGCTAGATAGCTACACTTTTGAGACAGAAGTGGAAGAAATTACAGGTTATATTTCACCGAAAAATAAATGGAAATTGGAAGAATTTTATGACTGATTATATGGATTTAGCTTTAAAATATGGTGGTTTTACAAGTTTAGATAAGGTCTATTTAGAAAATACCTTGTCAGACCTTTCTGACAGTCAAAAATTGGCTTTCATTACGCCACCACCAAGCGTGATTAATGCTTATTTTGCAGAGATTTACCAAAAACAATCTCCTGAAGCAGCGACGGAATACTATTTGGACCTTTCAAAGGAGTTGAACCTCTTTAACCCTGAACCATCTTTTGATGAGCACAAGCCTTTTATTCGTCTCAATCTGTCAGGAAAATCTTATGGATTTTGCTATGAAAATGCTGATGAGGTGGCCTTAGTCTTTGCCGAGCATTTAGAGGTTCCAACGGCTAGCATTTTGTTTGAGCTTGCTCAAGTTTTCCCGCAGTATAAGGTTTATCTTGAAGGCACTCAAATTAAGATGACCAAGGTTGATTTTGATGAAGAAGTATTGGAAGAGTTAACACCTGAGACACAGTTACTTAGTCGTGTAACTAAATTGAAGGGAAATGTCATTAAGTTGGCTAGCTTCAATCAAGACGAATTAGTGGAACTTTTGTCTCAATATAAAGGGCAAACTGTTTATTATGGCTTTGCTCAGCGTGAATGCCTGGCTTATATTGTCCAGAAATAAGAAGAACGATAGATAGAAAGTATAGGAAGTCATGGAATTACAATTTTTAGGGACGGGTGCCGGGCAGCCCTCCAAGGCCCGTAACGTGTCGAGTCTGGTTCTGAAGTTACTCGATGAAATCAATGAGGTCTGGATGTTTGACTGTGGAGAAGGTACCCAACGTCAGATTTTAGAAACAACAATCAAACCTCGTAAAGTTAAAAAAATCTTTATCACACATATGCATGGAGACCATATCTTTGGCCTACCTGGTTTCTTGGCTAGCCGTTCTTTCCAATCGAGTGAAGAACAAACAGATTTAGAGGTTTATGGTCCAGTCGGCATTAAACAATATGTTATGACTAGTCTTCGTACCTCTGGAACACGCCTCCCTTACCATGTGCATTTTAAGGAAATTGATGAGCATAAGCTTGGCTTGGTTATGGAAAATGACAAGTTCGCTGTTTATGCAGATAAGTTGGATCATACCATTTTTTGTATTGGTTACCGTGTGGTTCAAAAGGATCTTGAAGGAACCTTGGATGCTGAGGCCCTTAAAGCAGCAGGTGTACCATTTGGTCCGCTTTTTGGTCAAATTAAGAATGGGCAAGATGTGGTCCTTGAAGATGGAACAAAAATCATTGCCAAGGACTTTATTTCCGCACCTAAGAAAGGTAAGGTTATCACTATCTTAGGTGACACTCGTAAGACGAATGCCAGTGTTCGTCTTGGCTTGGGAGCAGATGTCTTGGTGCACGAGTCTACTTATGGTAAAGGTGACGAAAAAATTGCCAAGAGCCATGGGCATTCAACCAACATGCAAGCAGCACAGGTCGCTAAAGATGCGTCAGCTAAACGTCTTCTTCTAAATCACGTATCAGCACGTTTCTTAGGGCGTGATATCGGTAAGATGGCAGCAGATGCTAAAACAATTTTCGAAAACACCCACATCGTTCGTGACCTAGAAGAGGTAGAGATTTAATGGCTAAACAACGTATTATCGCTATTACTGGTGCCTCAGGAGGGCTTGCACAAGAAATTGTCAAGCAGCTCTCACCCAGTGATGGCATTATCCTCTTAGGAAGAGACAAGGATAAACTTGAGAAATGTTATCGCCATGTGGAAAATAAAACCTGCCTTGCCATTGACCTTAGAGACGACAATGCCATTAAAAAAATGGTCGATTATCTCTATCAACGATTTGGACGTATTGATGTTTTTATCAATAATGCTGGTTTTGGTGAATTCAAGTCTTATGATAATTACACTAGCCAAGAGGTACGTGATATGTTTGATATCAATACCTTTGCGACGATGAGCTTTTCACGTCTGATGGCTGAGAAAATGGTGGAACAAGGCCATGGCCATATCATCAACATCGCCAGTATGGCGGGGAAAATTGCGACAGCCAACTCAAGTGTCTATGCAGCGACAAAGTTTGCGGTAATTGGCTTTTCAGATGCCCTGCGTTTAGAGTTGGCTGATAAGGGAGTCTATGTGACTACGGTCAATCCAGGTCCAATTGAGACATCTTTCTTCAATCAAGCTGATCCCTCTGGAGCCTATCTTGAGAGTGTTAAAAAGTTTGTCCTCAGTCCTAAATACGTGGCTAAAAAGATTGTCCGTATTCTGTGTAAAAACAAACGTGAAGTTAATCTACCACGACTCTTAGCAGTTGCCCACAAAGGCTACACGCTATTTCCACGAATCTCGGACAAACTAGCTACCAATGTGTTTAACTACAAATAGGAGGATACTAGATGGCCGCAAATATCCAAGCGTATTTAGAAAATCTCCAGCAACCCTGGGGTCAAATCTATTATGATATTCTTTTTGACCAATTACAGGACATCAAGGGAAAGCGAGTGCTTGATTTTGGCAGTGGCTTTGGCCTTGTGTCCAACCACCTAGCGTAAGAAAATAGAGTCCTAGCTGTGAAACCCAATGAGGAAATGATAGGTTTACGGGCTCAGGACAACCCCTATTAGCAACTAGTCGGGAGTTTGGAGAGGAGTTAAGATGTTAAATTATAAAAAAGAGATTCCAGCGATGACAGACCTAGTTGCACTCTATAGCTCAGTCGGCTGGACCAATTATACTAACAATCCAACCATGTTGGAAGAAGCTGTCAAAGCCAGTCTATGGCAGTTGGCGGTCTATGATAAGGAAGAGTTAGTAGCCTACATTCGCTTAGTAGGAGATGGCTACTCTGTCATTTTTGTACAGGACCTCTTGGTGCGACCAGATCACCAGCGCCAAGGCATTGGCACGAAACTCTTAGAAGAGGCTTTAGCGACTTTCCCCAATGTCTATCAACGGCTCCTTGCCACTGATTGCAGCGAGAAAAATTTAGCCTTTTACCAATCCCTGGGATTTGTCGAACTTTCAGAGCAAGCTTGTACAGGGATGATTTATAAATATTGATGTAGAGGATTTCCGAATAGGGAATCTTTTTCTTGTTTTTCCTAATATTACTTGAAAATGATAGTAGAATAGAGTTAGTTAACGTAAAGAGGAAAAGGGGATATCTGAGAAAACACAAGTCAAATGAGGAGCGATACCTAGACTATTATTTTGTCTAGAAAAGCAGGTCTTGATTGGAAATGTACCACAAGTCTAAGCAACTTACGATGTTTGACATTCTCTTTTTAGGAAACTTAGCTTTCTATCCACTATGATAAATTTTTTCATGTTATAATAGATAGACTAGATGACAGGGAGTAAATATAAAAACATGATTACATCAACGTATGATTGGAAAATAAACACAAAAGAGCCAGATGCTGGCTTTTTTAAACTTGCTAAAGAACATGGACTGGCAGAAACAGCAGCCAAGATTGCCTATGAACGTGGCATTACGACAGAAGATGCTCTTGAAGACTTTCTAAAGGCTGATTTATCACACCTTCATGATCCTTATCTTCTTCATGATATGGATAAGGCAGTGGCTAGAATTCGTCAGGCTATTGAAAATTATGAACAAATCTTAGTCTATGGAGACTATGATGCAGATGGTATGACATCAGCATCGATTGTTAAGGAAGCTCTTGAAATGATGGGCGCTGAAGCTCGAGTCTATTTGCCTAACCGGTTTACAGATGGTTATGGGCCAAACGAAAGTGTCTACAAGTACTTCATTGAACAGGAAGGCATTTCACTCATTGTTACAGTGGATAATGGGGTAGCGGGGAATGATGCTATCGCTTATGCGCAAGAGCAAGGTGTGGACGTTATCGTTACAGACCATCACAGTATGCCGGCACAACTTCCAGATGCCTATGCCATTGTCCATCCAGAGCATCCAGATGCCGATTATCCTTTTAAGTATTTGGCAGGTTGTGGTGTAGCTTTCAAATTGGCAACTGCCCTCCTTGAAACTATTCCTACTGAGATGTTGGACTTGGTAGCCATTGGTACCATTGCCGATATGGTTAGCCTAACGGATGAAAATCGTATTATGGTCAAGGTCGGCCTGGAAATTCTAAAGACTACTGAGCGTATTGGGCTTCAAGAATTGCTCCGCATTTCAGATGTAGACCCAACAACGATTTCTGAAGAAACGGTCGGTTTCAAACTGGCTCCTCAACTCAATGCCTTGGGACGCTTAGATGATCCAAATCCAGCCATTGAACTGCTGACCGGATTTGATGATGAAGAAGCCCAAGCCATTGCTCTGGAAATCAATGCTAAAAATGAAGAACGTAAGGAAGTTGTTCAAAACATCTTTGATGAAGCCATAACCATGGTAGACCCGGACAAACCTGTTCAGGTTCTGGCCAAGGAAGGCTGGCATCCTGGCGTTCTAGGTATTGTGGCGGGGCGTATCATGGAACAAGTCAGTCAGACAGTAGTGGTTTTGAATATTGAAGATGGCTTGGCTAAGGGTTCCGCTCGTAGTTTGGAATCTATCAATATCTTCCATGCCCTTGATGACCACCGAGACATCTTTACTGCTTTTGGAGGACATGCTGGAGCGGCGGGTATGACCCTTCCAGAAGAAAATCTTGGACGACTATCAGAGATTTTGTGTCATTATGTCTACGATAATGACATTGATACGAGTGCCAAAAATACGTTAAATTTAGACGAGGAGCTCCAACTCAGTGAGCTTAGCTTGGATACCATTAAGAGCCTAGAAAAACTAGCACCTTTTGGTATGGATAATAAAAAGCCAGTCTTTTGGCTACATGATATTACCGTTACTCAAGCTAGGACAATGGGACAAAATGGGGCCCATCTTAAGTTTAAGGTTAAACAAGGCAAGGATAGCTTTGACGTTGTCGCTTTTAATAAAGGTCATTTGCTTCAAGAATTTCAACAAGCTCAAGGTTTGGAATTGGCAGTGACCTTGTCTGTTAATGTTTGGAATGGTCAGACAACGCTACAGATCATGCTAGAAGATGCGCGTGTAGATGGTGTTCAATTATTTGATTTTCGCTCAAAAAATATGGCACTGCCTGAAGGCGTACCAACGGTAGAAGAAGCAGCAGACACAGAGCCTGCGGTTGTCCTCAACACCCTACCTGAATCAGCGACAGAATTAAAAGAGTGGTTTGAAGGTAAAGATTTCCAGGCTATCTATTTTAAAAATAGCATTAAGGAAGCCTATTATCTGACAGGTTATGGAACAAGAGAGCAATTTGCAAGGCTCTATAAAACCATTTACCAATTCCCAGAGTTCGATGTCCGTTATAAATTGGATGAACTCAGTCATTACCTTAAAATCGACAAGATTCTCCTGATTAAGATGATTCAAATCTTTGATGAATTGGATTTTGTGACTATTGATAATGGTGTTATGACAGTCAATAAAGAAGCTGAGAAACGTGAGATTGAGGACAGTCAAATTTTCCAAGATCTGAAACGACTAGTTAAGTTCCAAGAACTCATGGCTCTGGGAACACCACAGGAAATTTATGACTGGCTTTATAAGTAGGGGAGTCTGAATCCAAAGGATTCGTCTCGAAATGAGGGTTAGCATTTTCTAAATTTAACATTTCATGCTATAATGGTATGTAAATATTTTTTTGGCGAAAAGCCTATAGGAAGAACAAATGAAATTAGAAGATTATATTGCATCTATTGAAAACTACCCAAAAGAAGGGGTTACTTTCCGTGATATTAGTCCTTTGATGGCTGATGGAAATGCTTATAGCTATGCTATCCGTGAAATCGTTCAGTATGCGACTGATAAGAAGATTGACATGATTGTTGGTCCTGAAGCACGTGGTTTCATCGTTGGTTGTCCAGTTGCTTTTGAACTTGGTATTGGTTTTGCTCCAGTTCGTAAACCTGGTAAATTGCCACGTGAAGTGATTTCAGCAGATTACGAAAAAGAGTATGGTGTCGATACACTTTGTATGCATGCCGATGCAATCAAGCCAGGCCAACGTGTACTTATCGTAGATGACCTTTTGGCAACTGGTGGTACCGTTAAAGCTACAATTGAAATGATTGAGCGCCTAGGTGGTGTCGTTGCTGGTTGTGCCTTCTTGATTGAGCTTGATGGTCTTAATGGACGTGATGCTATCGAAGGTTACGATACTAAAGTATTGATGAACTTCCCAGGATAAATCTATCTATGAACTAACAAAAGGCCTTAGGGCCTTTTTAACTCTTTTAAAACAAAGGTGGCCTCTAAATATAGTTTAAAGCTATAGCTAACTAGAGAAAATATATATTTGATAACAATACCTCCCCGGTTTATAATATGAATATAGAATAAATAAGGATGGAGATATTGTTATGCCTATAAAACTTGATAATAAGTTACCAGCTCTTGATGTATTGCGTTCGGAAAATGTCTTCATCATGGATGAGAACAGAGCTAGTAGCCAGGATATTCGACCAATGGAGGTCTTAATCCTTAACCTTATGCCTACTAAAGAAGTTACGGAAACTCAATTACTACGTCTTTTGGCCAATACGCCACTTCAAATTAACGTCGAGTTCCTTTATATGACTAGTCATAAGTCAAAAAATACCCATGCAGAACATATGGAAACCTTTTATAAGACTTTTGATGAAATTAAGCATAAGTATTATGATGGTCTCATCGTAACAGGTGCTCCTGTTGAGCAAATACCTTTTGAAGAAGTTGATTATTGGCAAGAATTGACACAGGTTTTTGACTGGTCTAAAAAGCATGTCTATTCAACCCTTCATCTGTGTTGGGGAGCTCAAGCAGGTCTCTATTATAAGCATGGAGTCGACAAGGTCCCATTGTCAGAGAAACTATCTGGTATCTATAAACAAACGGTTGACATGCCTGAAAACTTCCTTATGAATGGCTTTGATGACAGCTTTGTGTCACCACATTCTCGCTATACTGAGGTTACGCTCGAGGATATTAAAAACAAGACGGATTTAGATATTGTTGTGTCAGGACCAGAGGTCGGTTTATCCATCTTAGCAAGTAAGAATCTTCGTGAAGTATATAGTTTCGGTCATTTTGAATATGACCGTGATACTCTAGCCAGAGAATACCGAAGAGATTTGGATGCAGGGATTAATCCAGACGTACCGGCAAACTATTTCCCAGAGGATGATCCAAGTCAGGAGCCTAAACTTCGTTGGAATCTTGCGGCATCTGCTTTCTTTAGCAATTGGATTAATTATGCGGTATATCAAGAAACACCTTATCGTTTAGAAGAGTTGGAAGACGATTTTTCATTCTACGGTTATTTGTAGTAGACAGTCTCAAAAGATTTATGTGAGCGCATAAAGACTTTTTGGGGTGTCTATCTACTCTGAAAGGTAAATATGAGTTTTTTTGAACAGTATCGATCAGGCAATCTGGTCCTTCCTAATGCTTTATTTTTCCACTTTAAGGATATTTTTCCATCTGCGGATGACTTTCTGGTTTGGCAATTTCTCTATCTACAAACGACAACTCAGATTGGAGAAGTAGCTTCTAGTCAGATAGCGCAAGCAACTGGAAAGACACCAACTGAGGTTAATAAAAGTATTACGACACTGACTGAGGCTGGACTCCTTGATTTCACGACTATTAAGGTTAATAATGAAATTGAAATGGTTGTAGATGCTTCACCTGCCTTGGCAGTTTTGGATAAGTTAGTGAGCAATGAAAAGACAACGACCGGGCCTGTAGTTGGTCAGCCAACCAATACACAACTCATCAAGCAATTAACAGATGAGTTAGAACAAGCTTTGGGAATCTTGAATCCTATGGTTATCGAAGATTTAAACAAGGAAATCCAAGAAGAACATACTGATCCCGAACTTATCCGTGAGGCTTTGAAAGAAGCAGTATTTAACCGCAAGACAAATTGGAATTACATCAAAGGGGTTCTGCGTAACTGGAAATTGAGTGGTATTACGACGAAAATTCAAGTTGAAGAGCGTCGTTTGGAGCATCAAGGTAAGAAGCAACATCACCAAGTTTCGGACGACTTCAAAACAGGTATGGATGCAGCCCGTCAATTATGGGGTGGCCAATAATGTTAGGAAGAAAACGTGTTAATGAGGCTCTAGCTCTCATGGGAGAGATGTTTCCCAATGCTCATGGAGAGTTGGAGTGGGAAACTCCTTTCCAGCTGTTAGTTGCTGTTATTTTATCGGCACAGACAACTGATAAGGCTGTTAACAAAATTACACCAGGCTTGTGGGCGCGTTATCCAGAAATTGAGGATTTAGCTTCTGCTAATCTTGATGATGTTGAGATGTGTTTGCGAACAATCGGTCTTTATAAGAATAAGGCAAAGAACATCATCAAGACTGCTAGAGCTGTTTTAATGAATTTTGATGGACAGGTTCCGAAAACGCATAAGGAATTGGAAAGTCTGCCTGGTGTGGGACGAAAAACGGCTAATGTAGTATTGGCTGAAGTCTATGGTATTCCTTCTATTGCTGTAGATACGCATGTCTCGCGTGTATCTAAAAGGCTAAATATCGTGCCAGAGGATGCTGGTGTAGAAGAAATCGAAGCGGAACTGATGAAGAAAATCCCAAAGAGGGATTGGATTATCAGTCATCACCGTATGATTTTCTTTGGACGTTATCATTGTTTGGCTAAGAATCCTAAGTGTCAGACATGTCCTCTTCAAAGTTATTGTAAGTACTATAAAGAAACAACTAAGAAATAAGCTGGAGAATGTGACTTTCTTCGGCTTTTTACAGCTGTAAGAATTTGTTACAAACTAGTAACTTGACAAAAGTCTCAGGCTTTAAGAAAATAGAAGAAACGATTTAGAAGCAGGAGCGATATAGTGAATGGCTGAATTCAGTAATGAAGAGTATCTGAGAGCCTTAGCTGATAATGGTGATAGAGAAGCAGCCAAAGAATATGAGCAAGCTTTGGATAATCGTATTTTTCAGTTGCAGATTTCATTGGCTCAAACGAGTGATCCGCAGGGTCGTAGGGAAGTGCAAAAACTCTTGGAACAAGAGGAAAAGAAAAAAAGGGACTACTTTCAAGAAAAAGAGGAAAAAGCTGTGAGCGAATTTAGACGTCGTAAAAATGAAACTACAAAGGGAAGAAAAGTTACGAGTTTTGATAAACTCAAAGATCCTAATATCATTAGATGGGTAATTGGAGTTGTTGCAGTACTTGCAGTGGTTATTCCTGTGGTTACCTTGATGTGGTATAGTAATAACCAAAAAGAGAGTGTAACAAATCCATGGAAAAACGGTCAGTTGGCTAAAAGCAAGGAAGCAGCTGCAGCATCATCTGATAACCAATCCTCTCAAGTTGATACCTCATCTTTGTCTGACCAACAGTTAGAAGACTGGGTTGTTTCTACCTATGCTAAAGAACAAGGTTCAACTGGAGAAAATTATAAAAATCTAGGTTGGAATGTTTATTCATGGACGGATGATGATGATAACCTAGTTTATGCTCAACTTTATGATGCCTATGGTAATGATGTTCTTCTTTTCCGTGTAGATAAGAAGGGACAACTCGAAGCTTATGGTGGTATTGACGGTTCAAGCGATTCTTGGGACGTCGTTTCAAAAACTTATACAACCGATTAATGAAACTATATAAAACACCTGACTATGGTGGTTGAGACTGTCTTTTGACAGTCTTTTTTGGTATAATTTAAGGTAATCGTGTATACAATTAAAAAGCTGACTGAGAAGATTTGGGGATGATGGTTCTACAGAACTTTTTTAATGTCTTCAGGTTTTCGAGGATAGGTTAAATAAAGGAGAGTTGTCGTGTCAGACTATTTATCGGTCACATCCTTAACCAAATATTTGAAAATGAAATTTGACCGTGATCCTTATTTAGAGAGGGTATATTTGACGGGACAGGTTTCCAATTTTCGTCGCCGCCCGAGTCATCAATATTTTTCGCTTAAGGATGAAGGAGCTGTTATTCAGGCGACGATTTGGGCTGGAGTTTTCAAAAAACTTGGTTTTGAACTCGAAGAAGGGATGAAAATCAATGTCGTAGGTCGTGTCCAGATTTATGAGCCTAGTGGCTCTTATTCCATTATTATCGAGAAGGCTGAGCCGGATGGTATTGGAGCTTTGGCTATCCAGTTTGAACAGCTTCGTAAAAAATTGACTGCAGAAGGCTACTTTGATGATCGTCATAAGCAAGCGCTGCCTAATTTTGTCAAAAAAATCGGGGTTGTCACAAGTCCTAGTGGTGCGGTTATTCGAGATATTATTACGACCGTTAGTCGTCGTTTTTCAGGGGTAGAAATCTTACTTTTCCCTACCAAGGTTCAAGGTGAAGGAGCTGCACAGGAAATTGCTGAAAATATCCAAAAAGCCAATCAAAGGGATGACCTAGATTTACTTATCGTTGGTCGTGGTGGAGGTTCTATTGAAGACCTCTGGGCTTTTAACGAGGAAATTGTTGTTCAGTCCATTTTTGAGAGTCGTCTACCTGTGATTTCAAGTGTTGGTCACGAAACAGATACGACCTTGGCTGACTTTGTTGCAGATCGTAGGGCTGCTACACCTACAGCAGCGGCAGAACTTGCTACTCCAGTATCAAAGGCCGATATCTTGGTTTGGATTCGTGAAAGACAAAATAGAGCTTATCAAGCCTGTTTGAGACGTATACAGTACAATCAAGAACGTTTGGCTAAACTGTCACAATCTGTTGTCTTTAGGCAACCTGAGCGCCTATATGATGGTTATTTACAAAAGTTGGATCGACTAACAACAAGGCTTGAAACCTTCGTGAGTCAAGATTTCGATCGAAAGCAAAAAAAAGCGGAACTTTTGAAACAACGGTTACAAGGCTTAAATCTTCTGATCAGTGTTCAGAACTATCAAGACCGTCGAGAGTCTTTGCAACGTTTATTGGTGACCACAACTAAGAACACCATTAATGGTAACCGTGTGAGATTAGAAAAGGCACAGGATGCTTTATTGTCTCTAGATACTAGCCGTATTGTTGCAAGGGGCTATGCCATTGTCAAAAAAGATGATAAACCTTTAACCAGTACCAAGAATATTACCGAAGGTGATCAATTAACCGTCCAAATGAGAGATGGAGAACTAGAAGTAGAGGTGAAAAATGTCAACTAAAAAAACATTTGAGGAAAATTTACAGGACTTAGAAGCCATTGTCACTAAGCTCGAAACAGGTGATGTTGCTCTTGAGGATGCTATTGCTGAGTTCCAAAAAGGTATGGCCTTGTCTAAGGATTTGCAGAAGACCTTGGAAGATGCTGAAAAAACACTAGTTAAGGTTATGCAAGCAGATGGTACAGAAACGGAAATGGATGCCTAATGAGCAAGCTAAATAAA
The DNA here is from genome assembly GCF_052384325.1 of Streptococcus sp. cx1. Taxonomy (NCBI): domain Bacteria; kingdom Bacillati; phylum Bacillota; class Bacilli; order Lactobacillales; family Streptococcaceae; genus Streptococcus; species Streptococcus sp. cx1. The sequence continues at coordinate 500,970 of NZ_JBQSUN010000001.1, forward strand.
ATTGATGCGGCTATCCGTGATTACTACCAAAAAAAGAATCTTCCTGTATCAAGTGATTTAATCACTGCTATTCTTTATTCAGTTGATAGTGGCGGTAAGCGTATTCGTCCACTGATTTTCTTAGATTTACTTGAAGGATTTGGTTTAGAGCTAACTCCTAGTCATTTCGATGTTGCAGCGAGTCTTGAAATGATTCATACTGGAAGTCTGATTCACGATGATCTGCCGGCTATGGATGATGATGATTACCGTCGAGGACGTTTAACCAACCATAAGAAATTTGATGAAGCAACGGCGATATTGGCTGGCGATTCTCTCTTTTTGGATCCCTTTGATCTCCTGGCCCAAACAGAGCTATCAGCAGAAATTCGAGTTCAATTGATTCAAGCATTGTCTCATTCCTCAGGCACCTTCGGTATGGTTGGTGGCCAGATGTTGGATATGAAGGGGGAAGGTCAGGAACTAGATTTATCGCAACTAGCTAAAATTCATGAGCATAAGACAGGTATGCTTTTAACCTTTCCTTTTGTGGCGGCTGGTATTGTTGCTCAAAAAAATCTAGAGGTTTTGGAAAATCTGAAAGAAGCTGGTCGCCTGATTGGTCTTGCCTTTCAAGTCCGTGATGATATTTTGGATGTGACTGCTGATTTCGAAGAACTTGGAAAGACACCTGGAAAAGATGTAGTAGCGGGAAAATCAACCTATCCAGCTCTTCTTGGTCTGGAAAAATCACATGCTATCCTCGAAGAATCACTTAGTAAAGCTGAGGCTATTTTCCAAAATCTAGCTGAGACTCAAGGTTTCAAGAAAGACAGTATTATAGAAATCATAGAAAGGTTACGACTCCATGCCTAAGGAAAGAGTAGACGTCTTGGCTTATAAACAAGGCCTTTTTGAAACACGAGAACAAGCAAAACGTGGCGTAATGGCAGGTTTAGTTGTTAATGTTATCAATGGTGAGCGTTACGATAAACCTGGTGAAAAAATCGATGACGGGACTGAGTTAAAACTAAAAGGTGAGAAGCTTAAGTATGTGAGTCGTGGAGGACTCAAACTTGAAAAAGCTTTGGAAGTTTTCAATCTGTCAGTTGAAGGTATGACGACCATTGATATCGGAGCCTCAACAGGTGGGTTTACTGATGTTATGCTTCAAAATGGGGCCAAACTGGTTTATGCCGTGGATGTCGGTACCAATCAGTTGGTTTGGAAATTGCGTCAAGATGAGCGTGTTCGTTCCATGGAGCAATATAATTTCCGTTATGCTGAACCTGTCGATTTTACGGAAGGGTTACCGTCTTTTGCATCAATTGATGTCAGCTTCATCTCTCTTAATCTGATTCTACCGGCCTTGGCTAAGATATTGGTTGATGGAGGGCAAGTTGTTGCTCTTGTGAAACCCCAATTTGAGGCTGGCCGTGAACAAATTGGGAAAAACGGGATTGTCCGTGAGAGCAGTGTCCATGAAAAAGTGTTAGAAACAGTGACAGCTTTTGCGGTTGACTATGGCTTTTCAGTTAAAGAACTGAACTTTTCACCTATCCAAGGTGGTCATGGTAACATTGAGTTTCTCGCACACTTGGAGAAGACAAATTCTCCTCAAAATGATGCTCAAACCTCTATTAAGGAAGTTGTAGCACAAGCACATAAGGAGTTTAAAAAGAATGAAGAAGAATGATCGTTTGGAGTTAATCCGAAAGATTGTCCAAGAAAATAAAATTACGACCCAGGGAGAATTGGTAAAATTACTTCAAAATGAGGGATTAAAGGCTACTCAAGCGACTGTATCGCGTGATATCAATGAAATTGGTATTACCAAGGTGCCAACTGAAGACGGTTCTTACATCTATGGGCTCTCAACTGTTCCTAGACGAGTAGGTGGAACATCTGTTGCGCCCCGTCGCTTGTTGCGTGTTGATCGTCAACATGCCTTTATGAATATCGTTGTTCAACCTGGGACAAGCCGCCTCATCAAGAAGATTCTTTTGGATGAGTACAAGCATTTGATTTTTAGTGTCATTGCTGACGATGATACCCTCTTTTTAGTGGCTCAGTCAGAGTTAGCAGCTATCGAACTACAGGGGCAAATCATTAAGTGGGTTGAAGAATAGGAGGGCCTATGCTTCTCGAAATTACGATAAAGAATTTCGCAATTATTGAAGAGATTTCTCTAAACTTTGAGAATGGTATGACCGTCCTTACTGGTGAAACAGGTGCTGGTAAGTCCATTATTATAGATGCCATGAATCTTATGTTGGGCGCACGTGCCTCAAGCGAAGTCGTCCGTCATTCAGCATCTAAGGCTGAAATTCAGGGCTTCTTTTCAATCGAACAAAATCCTGCCTTGGTTAGTATCTTGGAAGATAATGGGATTCCTGTCGAGGATGAATTGATTATCCGTCGTGAAATCTTCCAAAATGGTAGAAGTGTTAGTCGCATCAATGGACAGATGGTCAATTTAACGACGCTTAAAGCTGTTGGGCACTTCTTGGTAGATATCCATGGACAGCATGACCAGGAAGAACTTATGAAACCTGCTCTGCATATTACCATGCTTGATGCCTTTGGGGATAAGGAATTTTTCCAAACAAAGAAAGAATACCAAGAGTATTTTGACCGCTATCGTGAGTTAAGAAAAGCTGTTCTTGAAAAGCAGAAAAATGAGCAGGAGCATAAGGCACGAATTGAAATGCTAGCTTTTCAGATTGCAGAAATTGAAGCAGTCTCTCTAAAATCAGGAGAAGATTTGGCTTTGATGAAGGAACGAGACAAGCTTCTTAACCATAAGCAGATTGCTGATACCTTAACCAATGCCTATGTCATGCTGGATAATGAAGATTTTTCAAGCCTTTCAAATGTCCGTTCTGCCATGAACGACCTCCAATCTCTTGAAGAATATGACTCTGATTACAAAGAACTTTCTGGAAATCTATCAGAAGCCTATTATGTTTTAGAAGATGTCACTAAGCAACTAGGTGACCTTTTGGATAATTTGGACTTTGATGCTGGGCGTTTGCAAGAGATTGAACACCGCTTAGATACGATTAATGCAATTACTCGTAAATATGGTGGAACTGTTGATGACGTCTTGGATTATCTGGAAAATTCAAGTAAAGAGTACAATCTTCTGACTGGCAATTCCAGTTCGTCAGATGCCATGGAACAAGAGCTTAAGCAACTTGAAAAAGATCTGCTAGCGTCTGCAGAGACACTACAAACGGCACGCCATCAAATAGCTAAGGCTCTTGAAGCTGAAATTAAGAACGAGTTATGCGACCTTTACATGGATAAGGCTGATTTTAAAGTTACCTTTACTAAAGGGAAATTTAACCGTGATGGCAATGAGCAGGTTGAGTTTTACATTTCAACCAATCCAGGTGAAGGCTTTAAACCGCTTGTTAAGGTTGCTTCAGGAGGAGAATTATCTCGACTCATGTTAGCGATTAAGTCAGCCTTTGCCCGCAAAGAAGACAAAACAAGTATTGTCTTTGATGAGGTTGATACTGGCGTTTCAGGTCGTGTTGCCCAAGCCATCGCTCAGAAAATTCATAAGATTGGGAGTCATGGTCAGGTTTTGGCCATCAGTCACCTTCCACAAGTTATTGCCATTGCTGATTATCAGTTCTTTATTTCTAAGGAAAGTGATAATGAGACAACTGTCTCTCGTGTTCGTCTCTTGACACCTGAGGAAAGGGTGCAAGAAATCGCTAAGATGTTAGCAGGTGATAATGTGACGGAGGCTGCCTTGAGCCAGGCAAGAGCCTTGTTAAAGGTGGATGACTCTCTTTAGAAAAAGACTTGGGAAAAGCTTTCCAGTCATGCTATAATAGAATAAAAATTTGTGTTAAGCGAGAAAAATATGAGTAAAATCAGAATTGTAACCGATTCGTCAATTACGATTGAACCAGAATTGGTTGAAAAATATAATATCACTGTTGTTCCATTGTCGGTTATGGTGGACGGTGTCATCTATTCAGATAGTGATCTTCGAGAAGAAGGTCGTTTCTTGGATATGATGAAGCATAGTAAAGAGTTACCAAAGACAAGCCAACCACCAGTAGGTTTGTTTGCTGAGACATATGAAAAGCTTGTCAAAGAAGGTGCAGAACAGATTGTGGCTATCCACATCATGCACACCCTCTCTGGGACATGTGAAGCCTCACGTCAAGGCGCTAGCCTTTCAGGAGCAGATGTAACCGTCATCGATTCAGGCTTTACAGATCAGTGTCTAAAGTTTCAGGTTGTTGAAGCAGCTAAACTAGCCGAAGCAGGAGCTAGTCTTGATGAGATTGTAGCACGTGTGGAAGAAGTGAAAAGTAAATCTGAACTTCATATCGGTGTGTCTACCCTTGAGAACCTTGTCAAGGGTGGCCGTATTGGACGTGTAACAGGTCTACTATCTTCATTGCTCAATATCCGTGTCATTATGGAGTTGAAAGACTATCAGTTAAATACCATTGCTAAGGGTCGTGGTGCTAAGACATTCACAAAATGGTTAGATTCTTATATTAATGGTATCAAGGACCGCAAAGTGGCAGAGATTGGTATTTCTTATGCAGGGACACCTGATTTTGCACATGAAATGGCTGAAAAACTTGGGGTTTTGGGCGCTCCAATTTCAATCCTTGAGACTGGTTCCATCATTCAAACGCACACTGGTGAAGGCGCCTTTGCCGTAATGGTTCGTTATGAATAAGTGGAAAGAATCAGAATTAGTTAGAAGCCTCCTAGGCTTCTTCTTGCTTTTTCTTTTATTTGTCGGTCTCTTCATTTTTGTAGTTCCTAGTACGCATCAGTCATCAAAAATTGCAGAAAAAATCAAATCTATTAAAAATGAAAAGGTCACCTATGTTGCTATCGGTGATTCCCTTACGCAAGGTGTAGGTGATAGTAGTAATCAAGGGGGCTTCGTTCCTGTTTTGTCTCAGGCCTTAGAGTCAGATTTTGACTGGCAAGTGACCTCTCGCAACTATGGTATCGCAGGGAATACGAGCAATCAAATTCTCAAGAGAATGCAAGAAAAAAAGGATATTCAAAGAGATCTCAAGAAGGCTAAAGTGATGACTCTGACAGTTGGTGGTAATGATGTGATCCATGTCATTAAGGACAATATCACTAATCTTAATGTAGACACCTTCACTAAGCCAGCTCAGGCCTATCAAAAGAGATTGGGACAGATTATTGAGCTTGCTCGTAAGAATAATAAAACATTGCCAATTTATATTGTTGGTATTTACAATCCTTTTTATCTTAATTTTCCAGAGATGACAGAAATGCAAACTATCGTGGATAATTGGAACCAATCTACTGAAGAAGTGTGCAAGAAGTACGATAATGTCTATTTTGTTCCTGTAAATGATTTGCTTTATAAGGGAATTGACGGTAAGGGCGGTGTTACAAGCTCTGATGATTCGTCTCAGTCTAGTAAATCTTCTCAAGATAGCCTGAATGATGCTCTTTTTGAGGATGATCATTTTCATCCAAATAATACAGGTTATCAAATTATGTCAGATGCCATTTTGAAACGTATTAACCAAACAAAGAAGGAGTGGTCAGGTGAGTAAGATATGGAAGTGGTTATTTTTAGGACTCTTGGCCTTAAATCTAGCCTTAGTTAGTGTTGTGGCCTATAGAATCATGACTCCAGTGGAGACGACGAGTTCTGTATCCCTACCTAAGGGAGCAACTAAAATTGGTAAGTATAGTATGACTAGGGAGGAGCTTGACGCTGCTCTTACAGGCTTTGCCCAAGATTATTCGACCGATAAGATGCTTTTCAAGGTCAAGGTTACCAATTCTAAAATTGTTTTCGAAAGTAGCTATAAGGTTTTAGGTCATCCTGTTCCTCTTTATGTCTACTTTACGCCAGTTGTTAGTGAATCAGGAGCAATTGTACTTCATGTTTCTGAGCTTTCAGCTGGAACCTTGAAACTGCCTGTTTCGGATGTCCTTAAGATGATTAAACGTTCAACTAACCTTCCTGATTACATCGCCATCGATAGTAAGAAGGGAAAAGTTACCCTAAATATTCAGTCTATGAAGAATGAGAAGGGGATAACAGCACGTGCTCAAAGCCTTGATTTGGTTAATGACCGTATCGAATTTGACATCTATAAGACAATAAATTAAAAAGCCTTTACTTTTTGCAAAAAAGCGATTAAATTAGCGTTTATTACTTGACCTCATAGGCCTTTTAGGATAAGATAATACTTGTTCAAGCGCTAAAAAAACTATTCGCTTAGAAATAAATTGGAGGATTGTTACAATGGCTAACAAACAAGATTTGATCGCTAAAGTTGCAGAAGCAACTGAGCTTACTAAAAAAGATTCAGCAGCAGCTGTAGATGCAGTTTTCGCTTCTATCGAAGAATTCCTTGCTGCAGGTGAAAAAGTACAATTGATCGGTTTCGGTAACTTTGAAGTACGCGAACGCGCTGCTCGTCAAGGTCGTAACCCACAAACTGGTGAAGCTATCTCAATCGCAGCTTCTAAAGTTCCTGCATTTAAAGCTGGTAAAGCTCTTAAAGACGCAGTTAAATAATGTAAAAACCCCTAAGATTTTAGGGGTTTTGATTTATACGAAATAAGTTAAGGAAATCTATGAAAACCATAACAGTGGTATTGATTTTTCTTTTGGTTTTTACTGTTATTAAACTATCAGGTATTGTTGCTATTAGCAAACTGATGAAGCCAAGTGAAAAACAAATCGAAGAAGCTCGTCAGAAACGTCTTCAAGCTGAAAAAGAGGGCAAGGATCCTTTTGAAGACTGGGATGAACGTGACGATGATGGTCTTGTCTAATAAGAGAATCCTCATCAATAATAAAAAGTTTGGAAGACCTTCCAAACTTTTTTTGTAGACTAGTCAATGTAGTGAAGTTTTCCTCGGAAGTCTTCAAGAGTTTCGTAACCTTTTTCTTCCATGATTTCTTTAAGTTCTTTAGTAATACGGTCAAAAATAGCGACACCTTCTTTTTGAAGGGCAGTACCAACTTGTACCATACTTGCACCACAAAGGATGTGTTCAAAAGCATCACGACCAGATTTGACACCACCAGTACCAATAATTTGGATTTCAGGTTTCAAACGTTGGTAGAAAGCATGAACGTTTGCCAAGGCAGTAGGTTTGATGTAGTCACCACCTATACCACCAAAACCATTCTTAGGTTTGATGACAACAGACTCATCTTCAATGTAAAGGCCATTACCAATTGAGTTCACACAGTTAACAAAGACAAGTGGGAATTGGTTGAAAACGGCAGCAGCTTGGTCAAAGTGCACAATATCAAAGTATGGTGGTAATTTCACACCAAGAGGTTTCGTAAAGTAAGAAAAGACTTCAGTTAGGATCTCGGTTGTTGTTTCAAAATCGTAAGCGATTTGAGGTTTACCCGGAACGTTAGGACATGAAAGGTTGAGTTCAACGAGCCCTTCGTAGTCACTTTCTTGAACTTTTTTAAGAATAGTGTGCGTTTCCTCAGGTGAGAGACCAACAAGTGAAAGAAAATGATTTTTTGTATTGGGTTGCTTTTGCAATTCAATGACATAGTCAAGGTAGTATTCAAAACCGTTATTTGGCAATCCCATTGAGTTGATTGACCCAAGAGGGACATTCACATAACGTGGTTCAGGATTACCAGGACGGGCCTCAAGTGTCCCTGTTTTTGTGACAAATGACCCTGCAGCTGAAGCCTCAACCTCTGCCAATTCTTCCTTAGTCATACAATGAACACCAGCGGCATTCATAAGACAGTTAGCAAATGTAAACTGACCAACTTTTGTAGCAGTAGAAACCATAAGATCCTCCTTAAAGATCACAAAGTAAAATGTTACTATTTCATCTCATTTTAGCATGAAAAGAGGCCTAAAACAAGGAAATGTTGGACAGCTAAAAGTATCTAAAACAAAATTCTGATACCGTCTCTTTTAGTCAAGGCAAGAAGCGATAGAATTTTACAGAATTTTTTGGATTTTGCTAGCTTTTTCAAGGTTTTTTGGGTAGAATAGATAGAGTAAATGGGTATAACCCAAAATAAAAAGGAGACATAACTAATGGTAAAATTGGTTTTCGCTCGCCACGGTGAGTCTGAATGGAACAAAGCTAACCTTTTCACAGGTTGGGCTGACGTAGATCTTTCTGAAAAAGGTACTCAACAAGCTATCGACGCTGGTAAATTGATCAAAGAAGCTGGTATCGAATTTGACCAAGCATACACTTCAGTATTGAAACGTGCGATCAAAACAACTAACTTGGCTCTTGAAGCATCTGACCAACTTTGGGTTCCAGTTGAAAAATCATGGCGCTTGAACGAACGTCACTACGGTGGTTTGACTGGTAAAAACAAAGCAGAAGCTGCTGAACAATTTGGTGATGAGCAAGTTCACATTTGGCGTCGTTCATACGATGTATTGCCTCCAGCAATGGATCGTGATGATGAGCACTCAGCACACACTGACCGTCGTTACGCTTCACTTGACGATTCAGTAATTCCAGATGCTGAAAACTTGAAAGTTACTTTGGAACGTGCCCTTCCATTCTGGGAAGATAAAATCGCTCCAGCTCTTAAAGATGGTAAAAACGTATTCGTAGGTGCACACGGTAACTCAATCCGTGCCCTTGTAAAACACATCAAACAATTGTCAGACGACGAAATCATGGATGTTGAAATTCCAAACTTTCCACCATTGGTATTCGAATTTGACGAAAAATTGAACGTTGTTAACGAATACTACCTCGGAAAATAAGCTTAGATAAGTAGTTATCATTAATAAATAAAAAGTTGACTTCGGTCAGCTTTTTTCTTTTCTTGAAAATAAATGTAAATAGTGGTCAGAAAAGTCAGTCAATTCAGTAATTTTTCCTTGACTTTCAAGTTGGAAAGATGTATCATATTAACCAAGATACATCGAAAGGAAATGAGTCAAATGACATTCGCAACTACAACTGTTTTGCTATTGCGTAATGAGGGCTAGTGCAAAAGCATTAGTCCTGTTTGGCTTACCAAGCGGGAGGTAAAAACATCTCGCTTGGGTTTCCGAGTGAGATGTTTTTTTACTACTATCGTTTTTACTTTTAGAAAGAGGATTGTCTATGCGTAAAGTTGAATTTTTTGATACAAGTCTTCGTGATGGGGAACAAACACCTGGAGTTAACTTCTCAATCAAAGAAAAAGTTGCCATTGCTAAGCAACTTGAAAAATGGGGAATTTCTGTAATCGAAGCAGGTTTCCCTGCAGCTAGTCCAGATTCATTTGAGGCAGTAAAACAAATTGCAGAAGCTATGACAACAACTTCTGTTACTGGTTTGGCTCGTTCAGTAAAATCTGATATTGATGCTTGTTATGAAGCTTTGAAAGATGCTAAGTATCCACAAATTCATGTCTTTATCGCAACAAGTCCGATTCATCGTGAGTTTAAATTGAAGAAATCAAAAGAAGAAATTCTTGAAGCTGTAAAAGAACATGTGTCATATGCACGTTCAAAATTTGAAGTTGTTGAGTTTTCTCCTGAAGATGCTACTCGTACTGAGCTTGATTTCTTGACTGAAGTTGTTCAAACAGCAGTTGATGCTGGTGCCTCATATATTAATATTCCTGATACAGTTGGCTTTACGACTCCAGAAGAGTTTGCACGTATTTTTGATCACTTGACTGAAAATATTAAATCAGATCATAAAGTTGTCTTTGGTGTTCACTGCCACGATGACCTTGGTATGGCAACTGCAAATACTTTGACAGCAATTAAACATGGTGCTGGACGTGTTCAGGGAACAGTCAATGGTATTGGTGAGCGTGCGGGTAATGTTGCTCTTGAAGAAGTAGCTGTTGCTTTGAAAATTCGTGAAGACTTCTTCCAAGCAACAAGTGATATTGTTCTTAATGAAACAATGAATACTTCAGAGCTTGTTTCTCGCTTCTCTGGAATTCCTGTTCCTAAAAATAAAGCTGTTGTTGGTGGAAATGCCTTCTCTCATGAATCAGGTATCCACCAAGATGGTGTTCTTAAGAACCCACAAACTTATGAAATCTTCACACCAGAATTGGTAGGTGTGAAGAGTAACAGTCTTCCTCTTGGTAAATTGTCAGGACGTCATGCCTTTGTTGAAAAATTGAAAGAACTTGAGCTTGACTTTGTTGAAGAAGATATCAAACCACTCTTTGCCAAATTTAAAGTCTTGGCTGGGAAAAAACATGATATCACAGATGCAGACATTCGTGCACTTGTTGCTGGTACTAGTGTAGATAATCCAGAAGGTTTCCACTTCGAAGATCTTCGCTTGACTACTAATGCTGATGAAACAATCACTGCTACAGTAAGCTTGGCTAATGAAGACGGTGAATCTGTAGAATTTTTGGCCAATGGTCAAGGGTCAGTTGAAGCTATCTTCAATGCTATTGACAAATTCTTCAACCAAACAGTTCGCTTGACTTCTTATAATATTGACGCTGTAACTGATGGTATTGATGCGCAAGCGCGTGTACTTGTAACTGTTGAAAATGTAGATACAGATACTATTTTCAATGCATCTGGTTTGGACTTTGATGTCTTGAAAGCATCAGCAATTGCCTATATCAATGCTAATACATTGGTTCAAAAAGAAAATGCCGGTGAGATGGCACGTAAGGTTTCTTATCGTGACCTTCCATAAGCCAAAGAGGAGTTAAACATGACAAAGAAAATCGTAACACTTTCAGGTGATGGAATTGGACCTGAGATTATGGCAGCGGGTCTTGAAGTTCTTGAAAAAGTAGCTTCAAAAATTGGATTTGATTATGACATCGATGCCAAACCATTTGGTGGTGCTGGTATTGATGCTGAAGGTCATCCACTTCCTAAGTCAACTTTGGATGCTGCTAAATCAGCAGATGCTATCCTCTTGGCTGCAATTGGTGGACCAAAATATGACAATGCGCCAGTTCGTCCTGAACAAGGACTTTTGGCCATTCGTAAAGAGCTAAATCTCTTTGCTAATATCCGTCCTGTCCGCATCTTTGATGCTTTGAAACACTTGTCACCTCTTAAACCAGAGCGTATCGAGGGCGTAGATTTTGTCGTTGTTCGTGAGCTTACAGGTGGGATTTACTTTGGTGAGCATATTATCGAAGAAGATAAGGCTCGTGATATCAATGATTATTCAGCAGATGAGATTCGTCGTATCATGCGTCGTGCTTTCAAGATTGCCCAAGGTCGTGGCAAAAAGGTCACTAGCATTGATAAACAAAATGTTTTGGCAACTTCTAAATTGTGGCGTAAGATTGCTGATGAAGTTTCTTTGGAGTTTCCAGATGTAACTCTTGAACACCAACTCGTTGATAGTGCCGCAATGATTATGATTACCAACCCAGCTCGTTTTGATGTGGTTGTGACAGAAAATCTTTTTGGAGATATCTTGTCTGATGAATCAAGTGTCCTTCCAGGAACTTTAGGCGTTATGCCATCTGCCAGTCATTCTGAAAATGGTCCTAGTCTTTATGAACCTATCCATGGTTCAGCACCAGACATTGCCGGTCAAGGTATTGCCAACCCAATTTCAATGATTTTATCAGTAGCTATGATGTTGCGTGAAAGTTTCAATGAAACTGAAGGGGCTGAATTGATTGAAAATGCTGTTGATAAGACCTTGAACCAAGGCATCTTGACACGTGATTTGGGTGGTCAGGCTTCGACTGCTGAAATGACAGCAGCTATTATTAGCAATCTCTAAACTCATGACACTAAAACTAGTGTTACTCAGTGTTTTGTTGGTATGGAATCTCCTTGTTTTATGTGCTTATGGACTTGATAAAAGCAAGGCTATTCGACATAAGAGACGGATTTCTGAGAAGGCATTATTATTGCAGACTCTGATTTTCGGTGGTATTGGTGCTTTTCTAGGTGGAAAACTTTTTAGACATAAAATTAACAAATGGTATTTTAAGCTATGTTGGCTTATGGGAATTGTTATTGATGTCGTTATTTTATACCTTATTCTAACAAGACTTTCGGATTAGCTAATCCTTAGATTATATTTGGAGTATTTTATGAGCGGAAAATCAATTTTTGATAAACTTTGGGAACGCCACGTCGTTACTGGAAACGAGGGCGAACCACAATTGATGTATGTGGATCAGCATTATATTCACGAGGTTACAAGTCCACAGGCCTTTCAAGGACTTCGTGATGCTGGACGTAAAGTTCGTCGCCCAGATCTAACTTTTGGTACGACAGACCACAACGTTCCTACAGTTGATATTTTTAACATTCGTGACCTTATTTCTAAAAACCAAATTGATACTTTGGCGAAAAACGTCGAAGAATTTGGTATTGATGCGGCTACCCACGGTACTGCTCGTCAGGGGATTGTCCATATGGTTGGTCCTGAAACAGGTCGTAGTCAACCCGGAAAATTTGTAGTTTGTGGGGATAGTCATACGGCTACGCACGGTGCCTTTGGTGCCATTGCCTTTGGTATTGGTACATCTGAGGTGGAACATGTCTTTGCGACACAATGTTTGTGGCAAGTAAAACCTAAGAAAATGAAGGTTGAATTTGTTGGTAAACCACAGCCAGGTGTTTATTCAAAAGACTTTATTCTTGCACTTATTGCACGCTATGGCGTTGATGCTGGTGTAGGATACGCGGTTGAATATTGTGGTGAAGCTATTGATGCCCTTTCAATGGATGAACGCATGACTATCTGTAACATGTCTATTGAATTTGGTGCTAAGATGGGTCTTATGAATCCAGACCAAAAAACTTATGATTATGTTGAAGGGCGTCCTTGCGCACCTAAGGGTGAGAAGTTTGAAGAAGCAGTAGCTGACTGGAAAACCTTGGTCTCAGATCCAGATGCTGAATACGATAAAGTAATCACTATTGATGTTTCAGAATTGGCACCTATGGTTACATGGGGAACTAACCCTGAAATGGGTGTTGAGTTTGATCAACCATTCCCAGAAATCAAAGACTTTAATGATGAACGTGCTTACGAGTATATGGATGTTAAGCCTGGCGAATATGCTAAAGATATCGATCTTGGCTATGTCTTTATTGGTTCTTGTACTAACGCACGTCTTAGCGACCTTGAGTTAGCTGCTAAATTCGTTAAAGGAAAACATATCGCACCAACATTGACAGCTATTGTTGTTCCAGGTTCACGTCCAGTTAAGAAAGAAGCTGAACGTCTTGGTTTGGATAAAATTTTCTTGGATGCAGGATTTGAATGGCGTGATCCAGGTTGCTCAATGTGTCTTGGTATGAACCCAGACCATGTTCCAGAAGGCGTTCACTGTGCATCTACAAGTAACCGTAACTTTGAGGGACGTCAAGGATATGGAGCTCGTACTCACCTTTGTAGTCCAGCAATGGCAGCAGCTGCGGCAATCGCTGGTAAATTTGTAGATGTACGCTATATGCCAGAAGTTCAAGCATAAGGGAGAAGATAATGGAAAAATTTACCGTCTATACAGGGAAATCAGTACCTTTGATGAATGATAACATCGATACGGACCAACTCATTCCCAAACAATTCTTGAAAGCTGTTGATAAAAAAGGCTTCGGTAAGAATTTGATGTTTGAATGGCGTTATCTTAATGATGACTACGAAGAAAATCCTGATTTCGTCTTCAATAAACCTGAGTATCGCGATGCGACTATTTTGGTTACTGGTGATAACTTTGGTTCAGGATCATCTCGTGAACACGCTGCGTGGGCATTGGAAGACTATGGTTTCCGCTGTGTTATCGCTGGATCATTTTCAGATATCCACTATAACAACGAATTGAAGAATGGTATGTTGCCAATCGTTCAACCCCTGGAAGTACGTCAAAAATTGGCTGCTCTTCCTGCAGGTGAGGAAATCACGATTGACCTTCCAAACCAAGTCATTAAATCTTCAGCAGGAGAGTTTCCATTTGATATCGATCATGAGTGGAAACGTAAATTGGTTGAAGGGCTTGACGATATTGGAATCACTCTTCAATATGAAGATTTGATTGCTGCCTATGAAAAACAACGCCCATCATATTGGCAATAAGGGACTAAGTTGTTTTTCTAAACTTTGATATTCAATCTTGCTATCAGAAGCAATGATGTGTTAGTAAAAAAATAATGATCACTTAAAAGAATGGGATAAGGACAATGTCTAAAATGTTGTTCTATCTCATTCTTTTTGTTTGAAACAGTTAATATGGTAGAGGCGTTTTTACTAGTAGCGTATGCTATAATAGAAAGATAGAAAGGAGGCCTTCATGTTTGCACAATTGGATACAAAATCCGTCTATAGTTTCATGGATAGTGTCGTAGATTTGAACAGCTACGTTGCGCGTGCCAAAGAGCTTGGCTATCAAGCCCTTGGTTTGATGGATCGTGACAATCTCTATGCTGCTTATCATTTTGCCCAGCTTGCAAGTAGAAACGGTTTACGTCCTTTGATTGGTATGGAAGCTAATCTATTTTACGAGGGAAGAAAAATTCCTTTTCGTCTATTAGCAAAAAATAATCAGGGCTATAAAAATTTGATGAAGTTGGCAACAGAGCTTTCCTCAGGACAACGTGAACTTACAGCTTTTTCGGACTATCTGAATGCTATTGCCCTCATCCTTCCGAGTGAAGACTGGGAGTCAGGGATGACACTTGGTTCAGAGGTTTTCATTGGGGTAAGGCCAGAAGATGCTGGCAAAGAGTTTGATTATCCTGTGGTTCCCTTACATACAGTGCGTTACTTTGAGAATTCAGACCGCTCGACGATTCAGATGTTGCATGCCATCTCACAAAATGTTTCCTTGTCAGAGGCCTCTATTTGTCCTATGAATCAGCTACTTTTCTCGCCTCAAGAAATGGAAAGTGCCTATAGCGATATTCCAGAGGCTTTGAACAATTTGGAGCAACTTGTTTCAGACATTACTTATCAATTTGATACAGATTTGAAGCTTCCACGTTTTAATCGAGATATGCCTGCTGTTGACCAATTACGTCAATTAGCTCAATCTGGATTGGAGTCTAAAAAGTTAACATCACCAGTTTATCAGGAACGTTTAGACAAAGAATTGTCTATCATTCATCAGATGGGCTTTGATGATTATTTCTTGATTGTCTGGGACTTGTTACGCTTTGGGCGTAGCCGTGGTTATTATATGGGAATGGGACGTGGATCTGCTGCAGGAAGCTTGGTGGCCTATGTTCTTGACATTACTGGAATTGATCCCGTTAAAAATGACTTGCTTTTCGAGCGTTTCCTAAATGAAGAGCGTTATAGCATGCCTGATATTGATATCGACTTGCCTGATATCTATCGAAGCGAGTTTCTTCATTATGTTAGGGACCGTTATGGTAGTAAGCACTCTGCTCAGATTGTTACCTTTTCAACCTTTGGAGCCAAGCAGGCTATTCGAGATGTTTTTAAACGTTTTGGTGCTAAGGAATTTGAACTGTCCCAACTAAGTAAAAAGATTTCTTTTCGTGATAACTTGACCTCTGTCTATGAGAAGAATATGTCATTCAGACAGCTGATTAATCAGAGACAGGAATTTCAGAGGGCATTTGAAATTGCTAAGGCTATTGAAGGCCAGCCAAGACAAACCTCAATTCATGCTGCCGGTATAGTGATGAGTGATGATGACCTGACTAATCATATTCCTCTAAAAGCTGGTGAGGATATGATGGTTACTCAGTACGATGCCTCCGCAGTTGAGGCCAATGGCTTGCTTAAGATGGATTTCTTGGGTCTCCGTAATTTGACCTTTGTTCAAAAAATGAAGGAGAAGCTTGAAGAAGAGCAGGGCATCACTATTGATATCAAATCCATTGACTTGGAAGATCCACAGACCCTAGCACTTTTTGCCAGTGGTAAGACAAAGGGGATTTTTCAGTTTGAGCAGGCGGGTGCCATAAACCTCCTTAAACGAATTAAACCTGCTAAGTTCGAAGAAGTCGTAGCGACAACCTCTCTTAACCGTCCTGGAGCCAGCGATTATACAGATAATTTCATTGCTCGTAAGTATGGTAAGGAAAAAGTAGATCTGATTGATCCAGTAGTTGCACCAATCCTTGAGCCTACTTATGGCATCATGCTCTATCAGGAGCAGGTTATGCAGATTGCCCAAGTATTTGCGGGCTTTACACTTGGAAAAGCCGATTTGCTTCGTCGAGCGATGTCTAAAAAAGATGCCAATGAAATGTCCAAGATGTCCGAACAATTCATGGAAGGAAGTCGTCAGTTAGGACGTGACCCACAGATTGCTGAAAGACTCTTTAGTATGATGGCTAAGTTTGCGGGTTATGGCTTTAATAGAAGTCATGCCTATGCCTACTCAGCTTTGGCCTTTCAGTTAGCCTATTTCAAAACGCACTACCCACAGATATTCTATGACGTTATGTTGAATTATTCGTCTAGTGATTACATTAAGGATGCAATTGAAAATGGCTTCTCCCTAGCTAGACTCGATATTAATAGGATTCCCTATCTGGACAAGATTTCAGATGGCAAGATCGTATTAGGCCTTAAGACTATCAAAGGCTTGCCAAGAGATTTTTCCCTTTGGATTATTGAGGATCGCAAACAAAATGGCAAATACATTTCTATAGAAGACTTTTTGACACGTATTCCTAGTAAATATCAGAAAGTCGATATTTTGACACCTCTTATTCAAATTGGTTTGTTTGATATTTTTGAACCAAACCGTCAGAAAATCATTGGCAATTTAAACAACCTCTTTACTTTTGTCAATGAGTTAGGAAGTTTGTTTGCAGAGTCCTCTTATTCTTGGGTTGATTATGAAGACTATAGCCAGACGGATCGTTATAATTTAGAACAGGAGTTACTAGGAGTTGGGCTTAGTCCTCATCCTTTACACCTAGCTCAAAAAATGGCCTCTCGTCCCTATCAACCAATTTCTGATTTGACGGTTAATACTAAGGCGACGGTTTTGGTTCAGCTAGAGTCCGTTCGAATTATCAGAACTAAAAAAGGTGATCAGATGGCCTTTCTGAACGTAACTGATGGGATCAATAAACTTGATGTTACTCTATTCCCAGAAACTTATTTCTATCATAAGGATAAATTAAGTGAAGGTGGTCTCTTTTATCTTGATGGGCGGACCCAGGAGCGTGATGGACGCATTCAGTTAATTTTGTCCAACATGGAGGAAGCTAGTACGGAGCGTTTCTGGATTTTACTTGAGAATCATGATCAGGACTTAGACGTTTCTCAAATCTTAGCTAAGTATCCTGGAAACATCCCTGTCATTATTCGTTATCAAGGAAGTAAGGAAACCATCGTTAGTCAAAGATATAGAGTATCCAAGAACGAGGAACTTAATCAGGAATTAGCACCTTATGTGTTGAAAACGGTTTTACGATAAAAAAACAATAAATCTTTTCAAATTTAAAGCCATTTAGAATTCTTTATGTTATAATGAAAATGTTAAATATATAAAAGGAGTATCAGGAATAATGAAACGTATTGCTGTTTTGACTAGTGGTGGAGATGCCCCTGGTATGAACGCTGCCGCTCGCGCAGTTGTTCTCAAAGCAATTTCTGAAGGAATTGAAGTATTCGGCATTAACCGTGGATACGCTGGTATGGTTGAAGGAGATATCTTCCAACTTGATGCCAAAGGCGTAGACAACATCCTCAGCCGTGGTGGTACTTTCCTTCAGTCTGCTCGCTATCCTGAGTTTGCCCAACTTGAGGGTCAACTTAAAGGTATTGAGCAACTTAAAAAACATGGAATCGAAGGTGTAGTAGTTATTGGTGGAGATGGTTCTTACCATGGTGCTATGCGTTTGACTGAACATGGTTTCCCAGCTGTTGGTCTTCCAGGAACTATCGATAACGATATCGTTGGTACAGACTATACAATTGGTTTTGATACTGCTGTTGCAACTGCAACAGAAGCTATCGATAAAATTCAAGACACTGCTTTCAGTCACGGACGTACTTTTGTCGTTGAAGTTATGGGACGTCACGCTGGTGATATCGCTCTTTGGGCTGGTATCGCTTCTGGTGCAGACCAAATTATCGTACCTGAAGAAGAGTACGACATCAACGAAGTTGTCCGTAAAGTTAAAGAAGGTTACGAATCAGGTGTTAAAACTCACCACGTAATCGTACTTGCTGAAGGTGTTATGGGTGCTGAAGAATTTGCAGCTAAAATGAAAGAAGCTGGAGATACTTCAGATCTTCGTGCAACAAACATTGGACACGTGGTTCGTGGTGGTTCGCCAACTCCGCGTGACCGTGTTCTTGCTTCATGGATGGGTGCTCATGCGGTTGACCTCCTTAAACAAGGTATTGGTGGTGTAGCTGTTGGTATCCACAATGAAGAGCTTGTTGAAAGCCCAATCCTTGGTACAGCAGAAGAAGGCGCTTTGTTCAGTCTTACTGAAGACGGTAAAATTATCGTTAACAATCCACACAAAGCTCGTCTTGACTTTGCAGACCTTAACCGTTCATTGGCTAACTTGAGCTAATCTCGGTTATTTAAATTATTGTTAATCCGTCGCTAGGGCGACAAAAAATATAAGGGAGTTTTTATTTATCATGAATAAACGCGTAAAAATCGTTGCAACACTTGGTCCTGCGGTTGAAATCCGTGGCGGCAAAAAATTTGGTGAAGATGGTTACTGGGGTGAAAAACTTGACCGTGAAGCATCTGCTAAAAACATTGCTCAATTGATCAAGGAAGGTGCCAACGTTTTCCGTTTCAACTTCTCACATGGTGACCACGCTGAACAAGGTGAACGTATGGATGTCGTTCGTATGGCAGAAGACCTTGCTGGTCAAAAAGTAGGTTTCCTTCTTGATACAAAAGGACCTGAAATGCGTACTGAATTGTTCGAAGGTGATGCTAAAGAGTATGCATACAAAACTGGTGAACAAATTCGTGTTGCTACTAAACAAGGTATCAAATCAACTCGCGACGTTATCGCTTTGAACGTTGCAGGTGCACTTGACGTTTTTGACGATGTAGAAGTAGGTAAACAAGTTCTTATCGATGATGGTAAACTTGGTCTTCGTGTTGTAGACAAAGATGCTGAAAAACGTGAATTCATCGTTGAAGTTGAAAATGATGGTATCATCGCTAAACAAAAAGGTGTAAACATCCCTTACACTAAAATTCCTTTCCCAGCACTTGCTGAACGTGATAACGCTGATATCCGTTTTGGTCTTGAACAAGGTCTTAACTTTATCGCTATCTCATTCGTACGTACTGCAAAAGACGTACAAGAAGTTCGTGCTATCTGTGAAGAAACTGGTAACGGTCATGTTCAATTGTTGGCTAAAATCGAAAACCAACAAGGTATCGATAACATCGATGAAATCATCGAAGCTGCTGACGGTATCATGATTGCTCGTGGTGACATGGGTATCGAAGTACCATTCGAAATGGTTCCAGTTTACCAAAAAATGATCATCACTAAAGTAAACGCTGCTGGTAAAGTTGTTGTTACAGCTACTAACATGCTTGAAACAATGACAGAAAAACCACGTGCAACTCGTTCTGAAGTATCTGACGTATTTAACGCAGTTATCGATGGTACAGATGCTACAATGCTTTCTGGTGAGTCTGCAAATGGTAAATACCCAGTTGAATCAGTTCGTACAATGGCTACAATTGATAAAAACGCTCAAACTCTTCTTAAAGAGTATGGTCGTCTTGATTCATCAACATTTGACCGTTCAACTAAGACTGAAGTAGTTGCATCTGCAGTTAAAGATGCTACTAACTCAATGGATATCAAACTTATTGTTGCTCTTACTGAATCAGGTAACACTGCTCGTTTGATTTCTAAATACCGTCCAGAAGCTGATATCTTGGCTGTAACATTCGATGAAATTACTCAAAAATCATTGATGCTTAACTGGGGTGTTATTCCAGTAGTTACTGAAAAACCAAGCTCAACTGATGATATGTTTGATGTTGCTGAAAAAGTTGCATTGGAATCAGGTCTTGTAGAATCTGGTGACAACATTGTTATCGTTGCTGGTGTTCCAGTAGGTACAGGTGGTACAAACACTATGCGTATCCGCACAGTAAAATAATTTAAGTAGTACTTAAATAGAAAGAAGGTCTTTGGATCTTCTTTTTTTGGCTCTATAATCGATTTAGTAGGTTAAACTATTGAAGAGATTATAGAGCTTTTTTCGTAGGTAGGTAAATCAATTGGATAATAATAACAAGAGAAGAAAATCATATTTATTCCAAATGGTTTAAAGCAAGATGGCTGATTTGGTTTGTATTTTCAACAGATTTAGTTCTAAGTGTCATATGGCTTAGAAGGTATTAAGAGAAGAGGGAAATTATCTTTTCAAAGAAATTTTGCTTTTCTTGAAAACAACAGGATAAAAAATGTCGTTAAATAGGCTTCTAAACTATAGTTAAGATGGTTATAAGCTATAATTTTTAGAAGGACTGAGTTGATAACAAACCATTTTAATTTCAATAATGACTTACTAATTTAAAAGTTCTAATGAATTATTAATTTTGAAAATCGATTTTTGAAAAAAATAAAATCATAAGTTTCTTTTTACTGACAATTCTAAAAATAAATAATTATAAAATTATTAATTAAAACGTTTATAAAAATAGTGATATTTATAATCATTCTACTGATTACATGATTATTTTTAAGTGAACCTTATAAAAAAATTGAAAATAAGAGCATTTCTTTTCACAAATATTAGGAATTTTGTTAAAATATTTAACGATTAGTATTTTTAAATACTTTTAATCTCATTGAGGGGTGAGATACTTAATAGTATAAGTGTGGAGGATTACCAAAGTGGGTAAAGATTTATTTAATGATCGTATAAGTCGATTTTCGATTCGTAAGCTGAATGTAGGGGTTTGCTCCGTTCTTCTTGGAACTCTGGTTATGGTTGGTACTGCTAGTCAAGTATCTGCCGATGAAACAGCTAACCAAGTCCAAGCAGGAGATGTAGCTAGCACTACTTCTACAGTGAGTGATGAGACATCTTCTCAGAATGCTGTTGCTGCTCAAGCTTCGACGGAAGTCGCAAATTTCTTATCAAGTTCTGAGACTAATAGTCAGTCTCAAACCGTTTCAAATGCTAGCGCAGCTACTTCTGAAACGTCTACAACACAAGCTTCTAGTGAGACAACATCTCAAGCAGCTTCGTCAACGTCAGCAACTACTGCAGCATCTACCACTAGTGTTGCTGGCTCTACAAGTGTAGGCAATACTACGGGAGTTTCAACGACAGCCTCTGTTACATCAGCATCATCTGAGACACCTGCTTCAGAAACAGCATCTGAAGCACAAGGTGTGGACGTTCAAGCAGAAGCTTCTACAACGAATGCTCTTTCAAGTGGAGCCGAAGCGTCTGCTGTAGAGCAACCTGTTGTAACAGCAGAAACTTCTGGTCGACGTCGTACACGTCGTGCATTAGGTGATCCTAATGACGAAAGCTTGATTGGGGATGATGTTGAAGATGCAACTTCAACTCCAAAAGTTGAAAAACCAGGCTTTACAACAAATGTTGATGCCAAATCTATGGCTAGCCAAATCTCATGGTTGGACTTTGGAGATGTAGCTAACTGGACAGGAACTACTACAGTACTAGTTCCTAAAAGTGAAGTTAAACCAACTGAGAACTTAGAAGAAAAATTGGCTCTTCAAGTTGGGTCTACCTATACCAAGGAAATTATGCCTGGTTATGTAGTTACTGTAAAAGTCAAATCCTTGAAACCTTTCCAAGCGACTGAAATCTATAAGAAACGGATGGAAAATCAAGGGGCTACAGAAGCTGAAAAAGCAACCTATGATCCAAATGCAAAAAATGGTTATGTAAGTGGAGTCACTTCAAATGCTGCTAGGCAAGCTTTTAACAATGGTGAAGAGGCCAAAATCGTTGCTGATGCCCAAAATAATTGGACTGAAATCAGATTTGAGAATATTGATACGAAAACCAAGAAGACTACCATAAGTTCAGCTTTGAATGGTGGAAATATTGGAGTTCAGTTTGAAATCTCTGCAACCTTCCGTGGTAAGACAGTTAAGCCAGCTATTGTTATGGCTGATGGGGAGTCTGCTAACCCAGGTGAATTAGTTATGTTTACTACCAATGGAGAAGGTTGGCAGCATATTGGAGAATGGAAAAAGTTTACCAGACCAACTACTTCTGTAACATATTCACCACAAGATACTGAAAATCTTTTTGGACCTAATCCTAAATTTAATAATACCAACTTAAACCAACTTCGTAGATCTACTCAAGTTGGGCCAGAAAAGAAACCAGTAGCTTGGAAGTATTTTGGAAATCCAGACCAAGTTACAGGTGGTCTAGGAACCGGTATCTTTGGACCAAACATTTCTGAAGGTAATTATACTGTTCCAATCGTTATGACGCGTGGTGCCTCTGAAGTGGGGCTTTATGTCGCTTCAGGTGGTAAACAGTCAGCAATGCTAGGATTCTTCCCAATTGATGAAGGGGACGCTCCTGAGTCATACGGAAAAGCTATGCATACCATTGCAACTGTAGATGGTGTAACTGGTGCTAAAGTAAATCAACCATATATTGGTAATGTGAGCCCAGATATGGATGAGAATACCGTTCTTGACTGGTTCGGTGATGATAAGGCAACTACGGCCGATGAAGGAATTGACCAATTGCTTCCAGATGAGCTTAAAGGTACAACCAATGAGATGATCAAGATGGATCGTACACGCCCAGGTAACTACAAGCTGTCAATAGAAGCCCATACAGATGGAGCTTCAGAAGCTTATATCTACGGTTGGATAGACTTTAACCAAAATGGAACCTTTGATGAAGATGAGCGTTCGAATCTAGCAACCATTACCAAAGATGGTACGGTTCAATTAACATTTGCTAATAGCAAAACCTACATTGACCCAAGTGTTAATGAATTAGGAGTTCGAATCCGTATTGCTAAGAATGCAAAAGAAATCGAAAGCCCAACTGGTATGGCCTTATCTGGGGAAGTGGAGGACTTCAAGACTCAAATCACCCATCCACCAAAAGGGGAGTTTAAAGAAACCACTGGGGTTCAAGGTGCTAAGCAAACCGCTACTGTAGCCTTTACTGCTCGTGGTTTGCAAAAATATAGCCGAACTGAGTCAGCTAAAATTGATGAAACAGTAGAACCATACATCGTTGATTCAAATGGTAACAAAGCTACTTTAGATTCTGAAGGTTATTATGTAGTCCCTGGTCAAGGTAAATACAAGATTACTGGTAATGGTACAGACGTGGATGTGGAATTCATTCCAGAAGATCACTTCCTTGGAACAGCTGATGGCATCTCTATCCGTCGTACAGACAGCAATGGCTATGATACTGGCTGGTCAACAAAATTCCCAGCTGACGAAGCTAACGTAGATACTGTTTTAAATACCATGGATGGTCTCTATATTCCAACTGTTACACCAAGTAATATTGAAGGGGTTGATAAAACATCAACGGATGTTCAAGGAGCAACTCAAACTGAAACTCCTACCTTTAATACAACAGTTACGAACTCGAATGGTGAAAAGATTTCTATCACACCTAGTCTTACTTACCCTGCAAAATTAGTGGATCCAGCTACTGGTCAAGTGACTGATGATTCATCTGTAACAGTAGCAGGTGAAGGAACATATACAATCAATCCTACAACTGGTCAAGTGACTTTCACTCCAGAACCAAGCTTTACTGGAACAGCTACTGGTGTAACTGTTTCACTTACTGCAGGGGTTGGTTACGATAAAGATGGAGATGTGTCAGCTGATGCTGTTAAGACAGCAACAGCTAAGTACACACCAACTGTAACACCTATCACAGTGACTCCTACAGACAAGGTTTCTGCGGATGTTCAAAACGTTCCTCAAACCCAAACACCAACCTTTGATTTGAGTAGTGACAAGACTGCAAAAATTACAAGTAAAAAACTGGTCGATCCAGCGACTGGTCAACCGACTGATGAAACTACTGTGACAGTAGCAGGTGAAGGAACATATACAATTGATCCAACGACTGGAGCAGTTACGTTCACACCTGAGAAAGACTTTGTTGGTACTGCAGCAGGAGTAACTGTGCAGGCAACTGCTACAATTACAAATGCGAACGGTAAGACTGCAACTATCACATCTGATGCAACTTATACACCAACTGTTGTAGCAGCTGTTCCAACAGCAAGCCCTGCAACTTCAAAAGATATCCAAGGTGCGACTCAAACAGGTACACCAACCTTTGCAGGAACAACTGTTCAAGTAAATGGTGAAGATAAAGCTATTACCATTAAAGATAATAGCTACACACTTTTGGATAATGATGGCAATGAAGTGACAAGCACACCAGCTTATGCTGCTGATGGTACAACTGAAATTGGTACATATTCAATCGATTCAGCTACAGGTCGAGTCACTTTCACACCGACAGATAAATCATACACAGGTGTGGTAACACCAGCCAAGGTTCAAGCTGAAAGTTCAAACGGTATTAAGGTAGATACAACCTACACGCCTGAAATCGTACCGGTAACGCCGACAGCAACACCAGCTGAAACAACAGATATCCAAGGTGCCACTCAAACAGGTAAACCTGAATTCAAGGGTGGAACAGTAACTGTTGATGGTGTTGAGAAAACAGTGGCTATCAATGAAGCTGTTCCAGCAACCTTCGACGATGGTTCAACAACTAAGACAGTTGACGGCGTTGGTACTTACACAGTAGCAGCAGACGGAACTGTGACATTTGTTCCTGAGAAATCATTTACAGGCACAGCACCAGCAGTCACAGTCGTTCGTGAAGACATGAACGGTACTAAAGCTTCAGCGACTTACACACCAACTGTGACTCCGGTAACGCCAACTGCAGCTCCAGCTGAATCAACAGATGTTCAAGGTGCCACTCAAACAGGTAAGCCTGTATTTACTGAGGGTAACAGCCGTGTGCCGATGAATGATGATGTTGCCGCAACATTTGACGATGGCTCAACAACTAAGACAGTTGATGGTGTCGGTACCTACACAGTAGCAGCAGACGGAACTGTGACATTTGTTCCAGAACCAAGCTTTACAGGAACAGCCCCAGCAGTTACAGTCGTTCGTGAAGACATGAATGGTACTAAAGCTTCAGCGACTTACACACCATCAGTAACACCAATTACAATTACTCCTACAGACAAGGTATCTGAGGATGTTCAAAATGTTCCTCAAACACAAACACCGACCTTTGATTTGAGTAACGATAAGACTGCTGAAATCACAAGCAAGAAATTGGTGGATCCAGCAACTGGTCAACCGACTGATGAAACTACTGTAACAGTAGCAGGTGAAGGAACATATACGATTGATCCAACGACTGGAGCGGTTACCTTCACACCTGAAAAAGACTTTGTAGGTACTGCAACAGGTGTAACAGTTCAGGCAACTGCGACTATTACCAATGCTGACGGTAAGACTGCAACCATCACATCTGATGCAACTTATACACCAACTGTTGTAGCAGCTGTTCCAACAGCTAAACCAGCTACATCTAAAGATATCCAAGGTGCGACACAAACTGGAACACCAACCTTTGAAGGTGCAACTGTTCAAGTAAATGGTCAAGATAAAGCTATTACAATCAAAGATAATAGCTACACACTTTTGGACAAAGATGGTAATGAAGTGGCGACTACGCCAGCCTTTGCTGAAGATGGTACAACTGAAATCGGTACGTACTCAATTGATCCAGCAACTGGACAAGTGACCTTCACACCAACTGACAAATCTTACACAGGTAAAGTAACGCCTGTTAAGGTTCAAGCTGAAAGCTCAAACGGCATCAAGGTGGATACAACCTACACACCTGAAATTGTTCCAGTAACCCCAACAGCTACACCAGCTGAAACAACTGATATTCAAGGTGCTACTCAAACAGGTAAACCTGAATTCAAGGGTGGAACAGTAACAGTTGATGGCGTTGAGAAAACAGTAGAAATCAATGAAGATGTTCCAGCAACATTTGATGATGGCTCGACTACCAAGACAGTTGATGGCGTTGGTACATACACAGTAGCAGCAGACGGAACCGTAACTTTCGTCCCAGAGAAATCATTTACTGGAACAGCACCAGCTGTAACTGTTGTTCGTGAAGATAAGAACGGAACCAAAGCTTCAGCGACTTACACACCAACTGTGACACCAGTAACACCGACTGCGGAAGATACAACATCTACTGGTAAACAAGGTCAAACTCAAACAGGTAAGCCTGAATTTACTGAAGGCAACAGCCGTGTGCCAATGAACGATGACGTTCCAGCAACCTTCGATGATGGTTCAACTACTAAGACAGTAGATGGCGTTGGTACTTACACAGTAGCAGCGGACGGAACTGTAACCTTTGTTCCTGAGAAATCATTTACTGGAACTGCACCAGCTGTAACAGTTGTTCGTGAAGATAAGAATGGAACCAAAGCTTCTGCAACTTACACACCAACTGTAACTCCTGTCACACCGACAGCAACACCAGCTGAATCTACTGGACCTCAAGGTCTAGTTCAAACTGGAACTGTAACTTTCACTGAAGGTGATGAAGTAGCTCCAATTAACAAGGATTCGATTACACTTCTTGATGAAAATGGTCAACCTGCAGCATCAGTAGAAGCGAAATCACCAGCAGGTGATGTGATTGGTACCTTCACTGTTGATAAAGAAACAGGTGTTGTGACTTTCACACCAACAGATAAATCTTATTCAGGTGATGTTGTCCCAGTTAAGGTTCAAGCAGCTGATACAAATGGAACAACAGTTGAAACAACTTATACACCGAAGATTACTCCAGTTGTTCCAACTTCTGAAGATGCTACATCGACTGATATCCAAGGTCAAACACAATCTGGTAAACCAACCTTTACTGAAGGTGATCCAAATGTACCAATCGATGAAGATACTCCAGCTACCTTTGACGATGGTTCAACCACTAAGACAGTAGATGGCGAAGGAACTTACACTGTTTCTCCAGATGGAACCGTAACCTTCGTCCCTGAAAAATCATTCACTGGAACTGCTTCAGGCGTAACGGTTAAACGTGTTGATAAGAATGGTACTGAAATTACAGCTAAGTACACACCAACTGTGACACCAGTAACTCCGACAGCTGCACCAGCTGAAACAACTGATATCCAAGGTGCAACTCAAACTGGCAAACCTGTATTCACTGAAGGCGATAGCCGTGTGCCAATGAACGATGATGTTCCAGCCACATTTGACGATGGCTCAACAACTAAGACAGTTGACGGCGTTGGTACTTACACAGTAGCAGCTGATGGAACTGTAACTTTTGTCCCTGAAAAATCATTCACTGGTGAAGCACCAGCCGTGACAGTTGTCCGTGAAGATAAGAATGGCACTAAGGCTTCTGCAACCTACACACCAACTGTTACACCAGTCACACCAACTGCAACACCGGTTGAAACAACAGGTAAGCAAGGTCAAACCCAAACAGGTAAGCCTGTATTTACTGAAGGCGACAGCCGTGTGCCAATGAACGATGACGTTCCAGCTACTTTCGACGATGGCTCAACAACTAAGACAGTAGATGGCGTTGGTACCTACACAGTAGCCGCAGACGGAACAGTAACCTTTGTTCCTGAGAAATCATTCACAGGTAAAGCACCAGCCGTAACGGTTGTTCGTGAAGATAAGAATGGAACCAAAGCCTCTGCAGCTTACACACCAACTGTAACTCCTGTTACACCAACTGCAACACCAGCTGAATCTACTGGACCTCAAGGTTTGGTTCAAACTGGAACTGTAACCTTTACTGAAGGTGACCCAGTTGCATCAATCGACAAGGATACCATTACTCTTCTTGATGAAAATGGTCAACCTGCAGCATCAGTAGAAGCGAAATCACCAGCAGGTGATGTGATCGGTACCTTCACAGTTGATAAAGAAACTGGTGTTGTGACCTTCACACCAACGGATAAATCTTACTCAGGTGATGTTGTTCCGGTTAAGGTTCAAGCAGCTGATGCAAATGGAACTACAGTTGAAACAACATACACACCGAAGATTACTCCGGTTGTTCCAACTTCCGAAGATGCAACATCGACTGATATCCAAGGTGCCACTCAAACAGGTAAACCAACCTTCACAGAAGGTAATCCAAATGTTCCAATCGACGAAGATACACCTGCTACTTTCGAAGATGGCTCAACGACTAAGACAGTAGATGGTGAAGGAACATACACTGTTTCTCCAGATGGAACCGTAACCTTCGTCCCAGAAAAATCATTCACTGGAACTGGTTCAGGCGTAACGGTTAAACGTGTTGATAAGAACGGTACTGAAATCACAGCTAAATACACACCAACTGTGACACCAGTAACTCCGACTGCGGAAGATTCAACATCAACAGGTAAACAAGGACAAACCCAAACAGGTAAGCCTAAATTTACTGAAGGCAACAGCCGTGTGCCAATGAATGATGACGTTCCAGCTACTTTTGATGATGGTTCAACAACCAAGACAGTAGATGGCGTTGGTACTTACACAGTAGCCGCAGACGGAACAGTAACCTTTGTTCCTGAGAAATCATTCACTGGCGAAGCACCAGCCGTGACAGTTGTCCGTGAAGATATGAATGGCACTAAGGCTTCAGCTAAGTACACACCAACTGTAACACCAGTAATTCCAACTGCAACACCAGCAGAATCAACTGGTCCTCAAGGTTTGGTGCAAACTGGAACAGTAACCTTCACTGAAGGTGATGAAGTAGCTCCAATTAACAAGGATTCTATTACTCTTCTTGATGAATCTGGTCAACCAGCTGCTTCAGTAGAGGCGAAATCACCAGCTGGTGATGTAATCGGTACCTTCACAGTTGACAAAGAAACAGGTGTTGTTACCTTCACACCAACGGATAAATCATACTCAGGTGATGTTGTTCCGGTTAAGGTTCAAGCAGCTGATACAAATGGAACTACAGTTGAAACAACTTATACACCGAAGATTACTCCGGTTGTCCCAACTTCTGAAGATGCTACATCGACAGATATTCAAGGTCAAACACAATCTGGTAAACCAACCTTCACCGAAGGAAATCCAAATGTTCCAATCGATGAAGATACTCCAGCTACCTTCGAAGATGGTTCAACCACTAAGACAGTAGATGGCGAAGGAACTTACACTGTTTCTCCAGATGGAACCGTAACCTTCGTTCCAGAAAAATCATTCACTGGAACTGCTTCAGGCGTAACGGTTAAACGTGTTGATAAGAACGGTACTGAAATCACAGCTAAGTACACACCAACTGTGACACCAGTAACTCCGACAACTGCACCAGCTGAAACAACTGATATCCAAGGTGCAACTCAAACTGGTAAACCTGAATTTACTGCAGGCGATAGCCGTGTACCAATGAACGATGATGTTCCTGCAACCTTCGATGATGGTTCAACAACTAAGACAGTTGAGGGAGTTGGTACTTACACAGTAGCTTCAGACGGAACAGTTACTTTCGTTCCTGAGAAATCATTCGTCGGAACTGCACCAGCAGTGACAGTTGTCCGCGAAGATAAGAACGGAACAAAAGCTTCTGCAACCTACACACCAACTGTAACACCGGTAACACCAACTGCAGAAGATACAACATCTACTGACAAACAAGGTCAAACGCAAACAGGTACACCAACCTTCACACCAGGTAATCCAAATGTTCCAATGGATGATGATACACCTGCAACATTTGAAGATGGCTCAACAACCAAGAACATTCCAGGTGAAGGAACTTACACTGTTGCTCCAGACGGAACCGTAACATTTGTTCCAGAAAAATCATTCACAGGAACAGGTACAGGCGTAACTGTGAAACGTGTTGATAAGAATGGTACACCAGTTACAGCTAAGTACACACCAACTGTAACTCCAGTAACTCCTACAGCAACTCCAGCTGAATCAGAAGCCCCTCAAGGTGTGGTTCAAACTGGAACTGTAACCTTCACAGAAGGTGATCCAGTTGCGCCAATCGACAAAGATACCATTACTCTTCTTGATGAAAATGGCCAACCAGCAGCATCAGTAGATGCGAAATCACCAACAGGTGATGTGATCGGTACCTTCACAGTTGATAAAGAAACTGGTGTTGTAACCTTCACACCAACTGATAAATCATACTCAGGTGAAGTCGTTCCAGTTAAAGTTCAAGCCAAAGACACAAACGGAACTGTTGCTGAAACAACCTACACACCTAAGATTACTCCGGTTGTACCAACTGCTGACCCTGCAACATCTACAGATATCCAAGGTAAAACTCAAACAGGTACACCAAGCTTCAAACCTGGTAACCCTGCAATCCCAATGGATGATGATGTTCCAGCAACCTTTGAAGATGGAACAACTACGAAGACCATTCCAGGCGAAGGAACTTACACAGTTGCTCCAGACGGAACAGTAACCTTCGTACCAGAAAAATCATTCACAGGAACAGGTACAGGTGTAACCGTGAAACGTGTTGATAAGAACGGTACTCCAGTTACTGCAACATACACACCAACTGTAACTCCAGTTACACCAACTGCTGAACCAACAACATCAACAGGTAAACAAGGTCAAACTCAAACAGGTAAGCCTGAATTTACTGAAGGTGACAGCCGTGTACCAATGAACGATGATGTTCCAGCAACCTTCGAAGATGGCACAACGACTAAGACAGTTGACGGTGTCGGTACATACACAGTAGCAGCGGACGGAACTGTAACCTTTGTTCCAGAAAAATCATTCGTCGGAACTGCACCAGCAGTGACTGTTGTTCGTGAAGATGTAAATGGTACTAAGGCTTCAGCGACTTACACACCAACCGTAACTTCAGTCACACCGACTGCAACACCGGCAGAATCAACAGGACCTCAAGGAGTAGTTCAGACGGGAACTGTAACCTTTACTGAGGGTGATTCAGTTGCTCCAATTGACAAAGATACTATTACCCTTCTTGATGAAAATGGCCAACCAGCAGTGGCGGTGTTTGCGAAATCACCAGCGGGCAATATTATTGGTACCTTCACCGTTGATAAAGACACAGGTGTCGTAACCTTCACACCAACGGATAAATCTTATTCAGGTGATGTTGTCCCAGTTAAAGTTCAAGCAGATGATACAAATGGAACAACAGTAGAAACAACATACACACCTAAGATTACTCCAGTCGCTCCAACATCTGAAGATGCGACATCAACAGATATCCAAGGTGCAACACAAACAGGTAAACCAAGCTTCACCGAAGGAAATCCAAATGTTCCAATCGATGAAGATACTCCAGCTACTTTCGAAGATGGCTCAACGACTAAGACAGTAGATGGTGAAGGAACATACACTGTTTCTCCAGATGGAACCGTAACTTTCGTTCCAGAAAAATCATTCACTGGAACTGCTTCAGGCGTAACGGTTAAACGTGTTGATAAGAACGGTACTGAGATCACAGCTAAGTACACACCAACTGTGACACCAGTAACTCCAACTGCTGCCCCAGCAACATCAACAGACATCCAAGGTCAAACGCAAACAGGTAAACCAAGCTTCATGTCTGGTAACCCAAGTGTGCCAATGGATGATGATGTACCAGCTACATTTGACGATGGTTCAACAACTAAAGTTATTCCAGGTGAAGGAACTTACACCGTTTCTCCAGACGGAACAGTAACCTTTGTTCCAGAAAAAGCATTCACAGGAACAGGTACAGGCGTAACAGTGAAACGTGTTGATAAGAATGGTACAGCTATTACAGCAACCTACACACCAACCGTTACACCAGTAACACCAACTGCAGAATCAGTTACTTCAATTGGTAATAAGGGTCAAACGCAAACAGGTAAGCCAAGCTTCACTGAAGGCGATAGCCGTGTACCAATGAATAACCAAGTTCCAGCTACCTTTGAAGATGGTTCAACTACCAAGACGATTTCAGGTGTTGGTACTTACACAGTAGCTGCAGATGGAACTGTAACCTTCACACCAGAACCTGAATTTACAGGAACTGCCCCAGCAGTAACCGTTGTTCGTGAAGATGTTAACGGAACTAAGGCTTCAGCTACCTACACACCAACTGTTCTTCCAATCACTAAGTTTGTCGATAAAGAAGGTAAGGAAATCCCAGGATATCCTACAGTTGATGGTGAACAGCCAAAAGTTGAGATCCCAGGTTACCGCTTCGTAGAAACTAAGAAATTACCTAATGGTGATATCGAGCATGTCTATGAGCAAGTAACAACATCATATGTAGATGAAAATGGTACTCCAATCCCTGGTTATCCAACCGAAGATGGCCAACAACCTAAGAAAGACATCCCAGGTTATGAATTTGTGAAGACAGTTGTAGATGAAAATGGTAATACTCAACACATCTACAAACAAATTGTGACTCCAACACCTGTGCCGGATACAACTCCGACACCAGAGCCACAGCCAGCTCCACAAACAGAAGAGCCTAAGGCTCCGGTCCTTCCAGAAACGAAAGAAGAAGCACGCTTTATCAATCCAACTGATAAGACAGCTCAACTTCCAGAAACTGGTAGCGAGGATTCAGACCTTGCAATCGTCGGTTTGGCGAGTCTTCTAGCAGGATTTGGACTCTTTGCCGGAAAACGACGTAAACAGTAAAATGATTTAACGGTCGTATAGGACCTTAAGAATCCAGATTCCAATTAAAATAGACCTCATGGTATTTGCCATGGGGTCTATTTGTATGGCCCAGACTGTGATTTTTTAAGTCGTCATGATTGACTTTGCTCTCTAGGAAGCGTAATCTAGACCTTAGGTAAAGGATTATAAGGAGGTCCCTCGATGATTGAAGTAACTTATTTAAATACTGCCAAGCAAGAAAAACACACTTCCTTTGAAGATTACAATGAATTTGTCAGAGCCCAGCAAGCTTGTTGGATTGCCTTAGCAGATTCAACGCCAGTCACTAAGGTGACAATAAACGGACATGATATTGGCTACAAAGGACAATATGGTGACCTTTACTTTTATATTATGAAGCTAGACTTGACACAATATCAGTAATAATAAGGGAAAAGAATCAGAGATCTTGTTCTGGTTCTTTTTCTTTGAGCAGTGTAATTTTTATAAATTAAGAATATTGCTAATTGACTGAAAATGACTTACAATAGAAAGGAAGAATTTATAGAAGGAGAAACATATGAAAAACAAGCGTTTAATTTGGACTTTGGTTTTCTTAGCTATCTTGACGCTCGGTTCTATTGGTACAGATCTTTTCAAAAAAGAACACCAAGATGCCAATAAGGTCGTCAAAGTAGGGATCCTCCAGTTCGTGACTCACGACGCCCTGGATCAAATCGAGAAGGGAATTGAGGATGGCCTTAAGGAAGCTGGTTATAAGGGGGACAAGGTTAAAATCACCCTCCTAAATGCCGAAGGAGACCAGTCTAAAATTCAAACCATGTCTAAACAATTGGTTAATGACAAGAACGATGTTGTTATCGGTATTGCCACACCAGCAGCACAGGGGCTAGCGGCAGCTACCAAGGATATTCCAGTCATCATGGGGGCTATCTCAGACCCTGTTGGAGCCAAATTGGTTAAGGATCTCAAGCATCCGGAAGGCAATGTCACTGGTACCTCTAACCAAGTGCCAATCAAGCAGACAGTAGAATTGGTCAAATCACTGACACCAAATGCCAAAACGATTGGTATTCTCTATGCTTCAAGTGAGGATAATTCCAAATCACAGGTTGAAAGCTTTAAGAAATACGCTGAAAAAGATGGCCTGAATGTGGTCGAGTACGCTGTACCATCAACCAATGAAATCAATACAACCATGTCAGTCATGACTGGTAAGGTAGATGCCATCTGGACGCCTCAAGATAATACGATTGCTTCAGCCTTTTCAACAGTAATCTCATCAGCCAACCAAGCTAAGATTCCAGTTTATACGACAGTTGATACGATGGTGAAAGAAGGCGGTTTGGCTTCAGTTGCTCAAAGCCAATATGAACTTGGAAAGGCTACAGCTCGTAGTGCCGTTAAGGTTCTTAAAGGTAAGAAAGTTAAGGATGTTCCTGTAGATGTTATCGATGATGGCACTCCAACGCTTAACCTTAAAGTTGCTCAAGACCTCAACATCACCATCCCTGACGATGTGCTTAAACAGTCAGATATCGCTGTTAAGGCTGATAAATAAGGAGGACTTATGATTATTTCATCTATTTATCAGGGGCTTCTATACGGAATCCTAGGTCTTGGGATTTACATGACTTTCCGTATCTTGGATTTTCCTGATTTGACAACAGAAGGTTCCTTCCCTCTTGGTGGGGCAGTAGCAGTAACCCTTATGAACTTTGGTTGGAACCCAATTTTAGCAACCTTGGTTGCTGTCTTGGCCGGCTGTGGTGCTGGACTTGTGACTGGTCTCCTCTATACTAAGGGAGAGATTCCTACTATTTTGGCAGGGATTTTGGTCATGACCTCTCTTAACTCAGTCATGCTTATGATTATGGGAAGGGCCAACCTAGGACTTCTTGATATTAAGACTATCCAAGATTTGCTTCCTTTCAGCAAGGACTACAACCTCTTGATTGTTGGTCTCATTGCTGTGACCATTGTTATCACTGCCTTGATTGCCTTTCTTAACACGCGCCTAGGTCAAGCTTATATTGCCACAGGTGATAATAGAGACATGGCCAAATCTTTTGGTATCAACACAGACAATATGGAAGTGATGGGTCTTGTTATCTCAAACGGTATTATTGCCCTCTCTGGAGCCTTGATTAGCCAACAGGACGGTTATGCCGACGTTTCTAAAGGGATTGGGGTTATCGTCATCGGTCTTGCCAGCATCATCATTGGTGAGGTCCTCTATGCGACTAACTTGACTCTGTTGGAACGTTTGATTGCCATCTGTATTGGTTCAATCCTCTATCAGTTCCTTTTGACAGCAGTTATCGCTCTTGGCTTTAACACGAACTACCTCAAACTCTTTAGTGCGATTGTTCTGGCTATTTGCTTGATTTCGCCTGTCCTACGTCGAAAATTCTTTAAGGGGGTGACCTTATCACGATGACAGCTATTGTAGAACTCAAAGATGCGACTGTTAAGGTCAATAACGGTTTTGACACCGAAAAAACAATCCTGGACCATGTTAATCTTACCATTAGAGAAGGTGACTTTATTACCATTCTCGGTGGAAATGGTGCCGGAAAATCAACCCTCTTCAACGTCATTGCAGGGACACTCATGTTGACCAGTGGTCAGATTTTCATCATGGGTGAAGATGTTACGGCTCTCCCTGCTGAGAAGCGTGCTAAGTACCTCTCACGAGTCTTCCAAGATCCTAAAATGGGGACAGCTCCTCGTATGACTGTTGCAGAAAACCTCTTGATTGCCAAATACCGTGGTGAAAAACGAGGGCTTAAATCACGCCAAATTCATCTCTACACAGAGGAATTTCAAGGTCTGATCGAACGTATCAGTAATGGTTTAGAAAAACACTTAGATACACCAGCAGGTCTCCTTTCAGGTGGTCAGCGTCAGGCTCTCAGTCTGTTGATGGCGACACTTAAACGTCCTGAGCTCTTGCTCTTAGATGAGCACACCGCAGCCCTGGATCCCAAGACCAGTGTAGCCCTCATGGAGTTGACTGATGAGTTTGTAACAGGTGACCATCTAACAGCCTTGATGATTACCCACCACATGGAAGATGCCCTAAAATATGGCAATCGTCTGATTGTTATGAAGGATGGTCAAATCATTAAAGATCTTACCAAGGAAGAAAAAGGTCAATTGGATATCACAGACTACTACGCTATGTTTGAGTAAGCCTAGTCTGACTCTAAATTGTAAAATAAGCCAAAAAGTTGTATACTTAAAGGGTATGCAACTTTTTGTTGTGGCCTGTAAATCGACAAGGAGACTGTTCGCACGAACGTTCAGCTTCTTGGACCGTCTGTAAAAATAGGCTCTAGAAGAGAGTCAAACTAAAAAGGAGAAAAACAAGCATGAGCGATATTAAAATTATTGCCCTAGGTGGAGTACGTGAAAATGCAAAGAACCTCTATATTGTTGAGATTAACGACTCTATCTTTATCTTGGATGCTGGTCTAAAGTATCCTGAAAATGAACAACTTGGTGTTGACTTTGTCATCCCTAACTTAGATTACTTGATTGAAAATAGAGATCGTATCCAAGGGATTTTCTTAACTCACGGACACGCCGATGCCATTGGCGCCCTACCTTATATCTTGCAAGAAGTCAAAGCACCAGTCTTTGGATCATCCCTCACAATCGAGTTAGCTAAACTTTTTGTCAAGAATGCTGGCGTTAAGAAATTCAATAATTTCCATGTTATTGACGCAGAAACTGAAATTGAATTTGAGGATGCTGAAGTCTCATTCTTCAAGACAACGCACTCTATTCCAGAATCAATGGGGATTGTTCTTGGCACTGACCAAGGCAATATTGTCTATACTGGGGACTTCAAGTTTGACCAAGCTGCCCGTCCTTACTACAAAACTGATTTAGGTCGTTTGGCTGAAATCGGACGTGAAGGTGTTTTGGCCCTCTTGTCAGACTCAGCAAATGCGACAAGTACTGAACAAACAGCTTCTGAAGCAGAAGTTGGCCAAGAAATTGACCAAGTTATTGCTGATGCAGAAGGACGTGTTATTGTTGCTGCAGTTGCCTCAAACTTGGTACGTATTCAACAAGTCTTCGATTCAGCTGCTGATCACGGACGTCGTGTTGTTCTTACTGGTTTTGACGTAGAAAATATTGTCCGCACAGCCATTCGTCTCAAAAAATTGACTGTGGAGCATGAGAAACTTATTGTCAAACCAAAAGACATGAACAAGTTCGAAGACCACGAGTTAATTATCCTCGAAAATGGTCGTATGGGTGAACCAATCGATGGCCTTCAAAAGATGGCTGTTGGTCGTCACCGTTACGTTCAAATCAAGGATGGAGATTTGGTTTATATCGTAACAACTCCAAGCATTGCTAAGGAAGCCGTAGTGGCACGTGTCAACAACGCTATCTATAAAGCTGGTGGAACTGTTAAGATGATTACTCAGAGCCTTCGTGTTTCTGGACATGCCAATGCTCGCGAACTTCAATTGATGATTAACCTCCTTCGTCCACAGTATCTCTTCCCTATTCAAGGGGAGTACCGTGACCTTCAAGCACATGCAGAGTTAGCCTTGGAAGTTGGTATTCTTCCAGAAAATATTTATATCGTTAAACGCGGTGATATCATGCACTTGTCTGAAGATCAAGGTTTCCTTCATGAAGGCGCTGTTCCAGCTGGTGATGTGATGATCGACGGTAATGCCATTGGTGATGTTGGGAATATCGTCCTTCGTGACCGTAAGGTCTTGTCTGAAGATGGTATCTTTATCGTAGCCATCACGGTTAACAAGAAGGAGCGCAAGATTGTTTCTAAGGCGCGTGTGAACACACGTGGATTCGTCTATGTTAAGAAGAGCCGTGACATTCTACGTGAGGCTGCTGACATTGTCAATGCTACCGTTGAAAATTACTTGGCAGGAGACAGCTTCGATTGGGGTGAACTTAAAGGGGCTGTCCGAGACGATGTAGCTAAGTTCCTCTTTGACCAAACTAAACGTCGCCCAGCGATTCTTCCGGTAGTCATGGAAGTACGTTAATCATTGATGTTACAATAAGGGTGTGAGCGTCTTGCTTGCATTCATCGAAATAGAGGTAAATCTCGACAAGATTTTCTTCTTAAAGCAGAAGCTGGGGCGTCCCAGCTTTTCTAACATTAAGAAAGGAAAATACAAATGGCTTTTTTTCAAATTGAATACTCATCAGATGTTCTAGGACAATACCGCCAAGTGGATGTCATCTATCCAGATCGCGATCAGATTGCTGAAAGGGAAAGTGATACGGATATCCCAGTTCTCTATCTCCTTCATGGCATGGGGGGCAATCATAATTCTTGGGCCTTCCGTACCAATATTCAGCGTCTCCTTCGTAAGACTAATCTCATTGTTATTATGCCTAACTCTGAAAATGGCTGGTATACAAATACCAATTACGGGGTTAAGTATTACGATGCCATTGCTAAGGAGCTTCCTCAAGTCATGCAACGTTTCTTCCCTAGTATGACTAAGAAGCGTGAAAAGACCTTTATCGCTGGACTTTCTATGGGTGGCTATGGTTCTTTCAAACTAGCCTTAACGACAAATAACTTTGCTTGTGCGGGTTCCTTCTCTGGTGCCCTTGGATTATCAGTAGAGATGATTACAGATGAAACGAGTGAGTCTAAGGAATACTGGCAAGGTGTCTTTGGCGATTTGGAAGGAAAAGACATTGAGCAGCACAAATTGGTTAACCTAGCCAAACAACATGACAAGAAAACCAAATTCTTTGCCTGGTGTGGCCTTGAGGATTTCCTTTTTGATTCTCAAGATAAGGCAGTAGCTGATTTGAAGGCCCTTGGTTTAGACATTGACTACAGCACAGACCATGGAAGACATGAGTGGTACTATTGGGAAAAACAACTAGAAGCCTACTTAGAATGGTTACCTATTGATTACGTTAAAGAAGAACGCTTGTCTTAATAGGTCAATTTTGTAACATCTTATCAAAGAGATGATAAAAGCTTAAAGTGGTATTTTTTGCTTGTCAGAACTATTAGAGCTTGATATACTAGGGGAAGTTTCGAAAAGGAGGCTCAATAATGAAAAAATTATTCAGAGTAATCTTCTATATTCCCAAACTTCTTTTACAATTTATTTGGAATCTTATTTGGGCTATATTTAAACTTGCCCTAGTCCTAGCCCTTATTGGTTATGGACTCGTCTACTATGCCAATAACTCTTCAAGTACCTTAGCCACAAACATTAATCAAGCCTTTCATCAAGTAGAACTAGGTTTTAGTGGTACCAGTACTAGTGACGTTGAGAAAGTTGTCTCTAACCTATCAACAACAGATACCATTCCAGAGTCTAATGGAGCTAGATGGGCGCAAAATACAGCTAGCATCTATATACAATCTACAGATGAAACCTTGGTAGCAGCTTATAAGGAAGCTATTACTAACTGGAATAACACGGGTGCTTTCATCTTTACATTAACTGATGATGCCTCAACGGCTGACATTGTTGCGACTGACTATTCCGATGCGAATTCACAGGCAGCAGGTTTAGCAGACACTCAAACCAATGTTTTGACCAACCGCATCACTCATGTTGATGTGAAGTTGAACCGTTATTTCCTCTTGAATAGTGATTTTGGTTATACTCACAAGCGTATTGTGAATACGGCTGAACACGAATTGGGACATGCCATTGGCTTAGACCATGATGACTCTAAGACATCCGTTATGCAATCAGCTGGATCTTATTACGGGATTCAACAGGTGGATATTGATACGGTCCATGCTCTCTATGCAAATTAAGGAGGGGAGTCATGCGCTATTTAAAACGCCTTGCTAGACGTTACCCCATGCAAACCTTCCTTTTTCTTTTCAATGCTGGGGTCTTTACTTGGTTGCAAACAACAGGAACCATGATTGCCAATCGTTTGGGCCTATCAGGTGATGGTATTTGGATTTATATTCCCAATTGGGTAAAAATGCTGACCAGTCATTCCATACAGAGTATTCAAACCCTATACGGGGCCTCTGGTTGGAGTTGGCTAATCACCTCTATGCTTCTCACTTGGCTCTTGACTTTTCTTAGAGGTCTCATGAGAGCAGTGATTCTCATTCTGATAGTTGGTCTTGGCTTATGGCTAGTCTATCGACACTTTGAA
Source organism: Streptococcus sp. cx1 (assembly GCF_052384325.1). Taxonomy (NCBI): domain Bacteria; kingdom Bacillati; phylum Bacillota; class Bacilli; order Lactobacillales; family Streptococcaceae; genus Streptococcus; species Streptococcus sp. cx1. The sequence goes on from NZ_JBQSUN010000001.1 coordinate 540,677, forward strand.
CTCTTACAAAATCTAAAACTGTCCTAATGGGCAGTTTTAAATTGAAATGAATTCTTCTTTTTAGACTTTTCTTAGGTGAGTACGGACGCTAGCGACTTCCTTCGGAATTCCATAGCTAAGTTTTGAGCCTAGTGTCTCAAAACTTCCGAGTGCCTAAAGCTATTAAACTTTAGGCACTTTTCTCACAGCGAAAAGTCTTGGCTACAGCTCGCTCTGAAATTATTAAAGGGACTATCTCATTTCATCTACAGAAAGTTCTATATGTTTAGATAGCCAAGTCACTTGTAAAAAGAATCTAAAACTGTCCTGATGGGCAGTTTTTTTGAGTTGTTAGGTCATTTATTTTCTGAAGAAATATGATATAATATAGCTAATTTATTATTTTGGAGGACATTATGGCTTTAGCAAAAATCGTTTATGCCAGTATGACCGGTAACACGGAAGAAATCGCAGATATCGTTGCCAAAAAATTGGAAGAATTAGGTCACACTGTAGATGTAGACGAGTGTACAACGGTTGATGCCGCTGATTTTGAAGATGCGGACATCTGTATCGTAGCGACTTACACTTATGGTGATGGTGAGTTGCCAGATGAAATCGTTGACTTTTACGAAGATTTGGCTGACCTCGACTTGTCAGGTAAAATCTTTGGTGTTGTAGGTTCAGGAGATACCTTCTACGATTATTTCTGTCATTCAGTGGATGAGTTTGAAAATCAATTCACATTCACAGGGGCGACTAAGGGTGCTGATAGTGTCAAGGTTGACCTTTCTGCTGAAGATGAAGATATCGAAAACCTCGAAGCTTTCGCTGAAAAAGTTTCAGAAGCATTAGCATAAGAAAAAAGCAGAGTAAAGTCTGCTTTTATTGTAGTCAAAAATGGAGTTTTTATGAATGAAATAGAAAGAGATTTTAGGACGCAATCTCAACATCTCCTTTGGTCCGTTTGGCGAGGGCTATTAGTGGGGGTGACAGCAGGAGCAGTGGTCAGTCTTTTTCGTTGGTTAATTGCAAAAGGGTCTGCATTTTCTGTAGCTATTTACGAAGACGCCCTTCATAATCCACTTCTGATTCTGGGAATTGTACTTGTTAATCTTTTGATTGCCCTTTTTATTGGTTACCTTATTAAACAGGAAAAAGACATCAAGGGCTCAGGGATTCCTCACGTTGAAGGGGAACTGATGGGGCTTCTACATCCGTCCTGGTGGTCAGTTTTATGGCGTAAATTCCTAGGTGGAGTCCTTGGGATTTCAATGGGACTGATGTTGGGACGTGAGGGACCTAGTATTCAACTAGGTGCCATGACTGCTAAGGGATTAGCCAAGGGACTTAAGCTCTCTGCACGTGAGAAGCGTGTCTTGATTGCTGCAGGAGCAGCAGCAGGGTTATCGGCTGCCTTCAATGCCCCAATTGCTGGTCTTTTGTTTGTCGTCGAAGAAGTCTATCATCATTTCTCTCGTCATGTTTGGGTGACAGCTTTAACGGCATCTTTAGTAGCCAATGCTGTTTCCCTACGCATCTTTGGCCAGGTACCAGTCCTTGCTATGACAGAAAAATTACCCGTATTTCCTTTGAAAGATTATTGGATTCTTATTGTTTTGGGGATTTTTCTAGGTGTGCTTGGATACGGTTATGAGTGGGTTGTCTTACGTATTGGTAAGGTCTACCAAGGGTTAGGGAAAATCTTCCACTTGCCATCTCATTTTCATGGCCTCTTGGCAGTTCTGTTTATCATTCCTATTGGTCTTTATTTTCCACATCTTTTAGGTGGTGGGAATGAATTGATTCTTGCCCTAAATGGTTTACATCCTGCTCTAACTGTGGCTATCCTCTATTTGGCTATTCGCTTTATTTGGAGTATGTTGTCCTTTGGTTCAGGTTTTCCTGGTGGGATTTTCTTGCCGATTTTGACTCTAGGTGCTCTTTCTGGTAGCGTATTTGCGGCAGCTTTTGAAAATCTAGGATTCTTACAGGTAACTCAGTTCCCTATTTTTATCATTCTTGGTATGGCTGGTTATTTCGGTGCGGTATCTAAGGCACCGCTAACTGCTATGATTTTAGTGACTGAGATGGTGGGTGACCTTCACCAATTGATGACAATTGGAGTCGTAACCCTGATTGCCTATCTAGTTATGGATTTCATGGGAGGAGAACCTGTCTATGAAGCCATGCTTCACAATCTAATAGCTCACAAACCAGCGCAAGTTGATAATATACCGACGATGATTGACTTACCGGTTACAGATAGTCTAGCTGGTCGATTGGTTAAGGATTTAACCTTACCTGATGGGGTTTTGATTTCCACTCAGATTTTTCAAGACCAGTCTGAGGTTGTTCATGGAGACACACGTCTAAAAGCAGGAGCAACCCTGTATCTGGTTGTTAATGAAAGTAATATCAGTCAGGTAAGAAAACTCTTTTTATAAGCAATTCAATGGCTTGAGGCTCTTTTGTCCTCAGGTCATTTTTGTTATAATGGAGAGAAAAAAGGAGGTCAGTATGGACTTAAATGAGATTCGCCAACAGATTGATACCGTTGATAATGAGATTGTGGCTTTGTTGGAAGAACGTATGAAATTGGTAACTCGAGTAAGTGCTTATAAACAACGCACTGGAAAGGCGATTTATGATCCCGAACGAGAGCAAGCCTTGCTAGACAAAGTAGGCGCTAGTGTTCTTAATCCCGAATATAAAGAAGCTATCGTCGCAAGTTTTGCGGATATTATGAAGCATTCACGTACTTATCAAGCAAGTAAGTTAGAAGAAAAGTAGGCAACTAGGATGAAAGTAAGACAATTAAGTGATAGTCAAGGTCTTTCTTACTTACATTTAGTAATGTTAAGTCTTTATGCAATCTTGTTGGGGGTGCTTGTTGGACTGATTGATGCTGTTTTTGGGCGCGTGCTGATAGGACTCTCGGAATTTCGTGACCACCATCTCTTTTATCTAGTCCCGGCACTTCCTTTAGCAGGTCTTTTGATAGTTTACCTTTACCAAAAGTTTGCGGGTAAGGCAGCACAAGGAATGGGCTTGATTTTCAAGGTTGGACATAATGAGGAGGATCAAGTCCCCCTAAGGTTAATTCCACTGGTGACTGTAACTACATGGCTGACCCACCTTTTCGGGGGTTCTGCAGGTCGTGAGGGAGTTGCTGTACAACTGGGGGCCACAGTTTCTCATGCTTTTAGTCGCTATTTTAAGCTCCCGAATGCTTCACGTATTTTCTTGACCATGGGGATGGCCGCTGGTTTTGGAGGTCTCTTCCAAACACCAATCGCCGCGACCTTCTTTGCGCTTGAGGTATTGACTCTAGGACAGTTAAGTCTGCCAATCTTGGTACCGACTCTTATTGCATCTTTTGTGGCTAGTACGACAAGCCATCTCTTAGGTCTTGAAAAATTTAGCCACTTTGTATCTGAAAGTTTGACTATTGACCTTGAGACATTCGTCAAATTAGCTCTTTTAGGTCTGGCCTTTGGTCTAGCGGGAAATCTCTTTGCTTATCTCTTGTCACTAGCTAAAAAGAAAGTAGCAAGTCTGCTCCCAAATCCTTATTATCGTGTTCTCTTAGGAAGTGTCGTCTTAACCTGTCTTCTTTTGATTTTGTGGAAGGGACGCTATACAGGTCTTGGAACGAATTTGATTGCTTTAAGTGTTGGTGGTGGGACCATTTATCCATTGGATTGGCTCTTGAAATTGCTCTTGACCGTCTTTACCCTATCTCTTGGTTTCCAAGGAGGAGAAGTAACCCCTTTGTTTGCTATCGGTGCAAGTCTTGGTGCTGTTCTAGCACCAGTTCTGGGACTTCCAATTCCACTTGTAGCAGGTCTAGGCTATCTGTCTGTCTTTGGTAGCAGTACCAATACCCTTTTAGCCCCTATTTTCATTGGCGTTGAAGTCTTTGGTCCCGCTAATGCAGTCCCTTACGCGATTGTCATGGCTTTTGCTTATCTCATAAATCATAAGACGAGCATTTATGGACAACAAAAAATGCTAGAAATGCAATAAGATACTAGACATCCTGATAATTTTTTGATAAGATACTAAGAGTGTGTAATGGACACACAAAAATAACGGCTAATCCGCTGAGACACAGAGGTTGCTCTTAAGATTAGTAAGATAGGAGTATATAAAAATGAATCCATTGATCCAAAGTTTGACAGAAGGTCAACTTCGTACTGACATCCCATCATTCCGTCCTGGTGACACAGTTCGCGTTCACGCGAAAGTTGTCGAAGGAACTCGCGAACGTATCCAGATCTTTGAAGGTGTAGTTATTTCACGCAAAGGTCAAGGGATCTCAGAAATGTACACAGTTCGTAAAATTTCAAGCGGTATCGGTGTAGAACGTACTTTCCCAATCCACACTCCACGTGTTGAAAAGATTGAAGTTGTACGCTACGGTAAAGTCCGCCGTGCTAAACTTTACTACTTGCGTGCTTTGCAAGGTAAAGCTGCACGTATCAAAGAAATCCGTAAATAATTTACAGATTTCACATAAAAAATCTGTCCTCGTGGCAGATTTTTTCATAAGTCCTCTTAGTTAAATGGATATAACAACTCCCTCCTAAGGAGTCGTTGCTGGTTCGATTCCGGCAGGGGACATTTTTAAGCCTTTAAGCATGCGGTTTTAAAGCGATTTGTCCACATTTGTTTTATCTTTTTATCGTTATGTTCTTTATGGGCTTTTAACGAAAAGGTTTTAAGCTAGTTTGCCCAAAATTTAAGCTAAATGTATTTGACACCTATTGAATTATAGGTGTTTTTTTGATAAGCAAAAACCCTAGTCAGGATTAGTCCTAACTAGGGTTCAAAATAGAATACTGGTGATGTTTAGTATTCTGTTATCTCATTAATTGGAATTGGCAGTTGTGTCTGTGCTTGATGAAGCTTGTGGGTACTCGTAAGGATTGTTATCAACATCGTTAATCCATTCATTGCTCTGATCAGTTGAGCTTGAGCGATTACTTCCTCCGCCAGCACCTGGAGTGAAGGCTGCATCGTGACCTCCACCACCGCCTCCACTAATGGCATAAGAGCCGTCTTCTGGTCCGCCCCAACCTCGACCACCTTCAGCAGATTTTGGCTTTTCTTGATTTCCCTCTTGATGAGTTGTTTGGTTGTTTGTTTTCTGATTTGTTCCTTGAACTGAAGGAGATGCTTGGTCCTTATTTTCGTCTTTAGCATCTGTCTTATGATCTTCCGTCGAAGTAGCTGTTGATGATTTAGTATTCTCTTTTTTATGAGATGAGCTGCTTTTTGATGAAAGGCTGTGAGAGATGTGATGCGTTTTTGCTGTTGGCTTTACAGGTTCTTTTAAATGTTTTGATAAAAAACCGAAGAGAAAGAAGAAAGCTAGCAAAGAGAAGGTGATGATATTATATTTTTTTCTTTTCAAATTTGGCTCCGTTCCTAGTCATAGATGAAGAGTTAAAAATAACAGAAAAAAACCAGGTTTCCCTGGTTCTCATTATTAGCGGCTTACACGACGGCGAGCTGCTTTTTTACGGTTTTCTTCGATGAAAGCCAATTTCTTTTCTTCTGGTTCGATAATGGTTTTCTTAACTGCGAAGACAGCACCTGCTACAGTAGCAGCAGTTCCGATAACGCCAGTAGCGACACCTTTAGCGAATGAATGTTTTTTAGCCATGAGACTATCCTCCGTATATGTTATAATATGCTTATATTATCTAAAAAAATATCTAGAATAGCAAGTGAAAACATTATGAAAACCAAACTTATTGTAGTAGCTGGTCCTACTGCTGTGGGAAAAACAGCGCTTGGAATTGAATTGGCCAAGCGTTTTAATGGCGAAATTATTTCAGGAGATAGCCAGCAGGTTTACCGACAATTGAATATAGGAACCGCCAAGGCCACTCCTGAAGAGCAGGCAGCAGCAGTACATCATCTGATTGATGTTCGCGATGTTGATGAGACCTATTCAGCTTATGATTTTGTGACAGAGGCAGAGGCTGCCATTACTGATATCGTTAGTCGTGGTAAACTGCCTATTGTAGTAGGAGGAACAGGTCTCTATTTACAAAGTCTTCTAGAAGGGTATCACCTAGGGGGACAGGTGGATCAGGAGCAGGTCTTAGCCTATCGCACGGAATTAGAGCAATTATCTGATCAGGAACTTTTTGAAAAAATTGATAACTTAGGTCTTGAGATTAAAGAGATTAACCGTCGGCGTGCTATTAGAGCACTTGAGCTTTATCGTTTTTCGGAGAATCTTGAAAATACTGAGACGACTTATGATCCCTATCTTATCGGATTAGATGATGAACGTTCCTTGATCTATGACCGCATCAATACACGAGTAGATAAGATGGTTGAACATGGTCTCTTGGAAGAGGCCAAGTGGCTGTACGATAATTATCCTGATGCCCAGTCAGCTCGTGGTATAGGCTACAAGGAGTTGTTTCCTTATTTTGCTGGGAACCAGAGTTTGGACGAAGCCTTGGAAAAACTCAAGCAAAATACGCGTCGATTTGCTAAACGGCAATTAACCTGGTTCAGAAATCGAATGACTGTTAAGTTCTATCAGATTTCTAGTCCAGAATATCCTGAAAATGTTGTTCAAGATCTTGAATTATTTTTAAATGAAAGGGAAGGAGAAAAGGTAGGTCAATCTTAGTTTTAAGAACCAATCTTTGCTATAATGGTAGTTATGACTAACGAAGAAAAAAAATCAGCCTATGAATTAATGCTAGCACAGGCTAAAGTGCTTTTTGCCAATGAAGACAATGCTTTGGCCAACTTTTCTAATGCCTCAGCTCTCTTGAATACAACCCTGCCAAATTCTGTGTTCACAGGCTTCTACCTGATGGATAATGACAAGAATGAGTTAATCCTTGGTCCTTTCCAAGGTAATGTTTCTTGTGTTCGAATTGCCCTAGGTAAGGGTGTTTGTGGCCAGTCTGCAGCAGAAAATAGAACCCTAATTGTCGAAGATGTCACCAAACACGACAATTACATCGCTTGTGATTCCGCTGCTCGAAGTGAAATTGTTGTACCAATGGTAAAAGATGGCAAATTAGTTGGTGTTCTCGATTTGGATTCTCACCAAGTAGGAGACTATAACCAAGTAGACCAAGATTATCTTGAAGCATTTGTCAAAATTTTACTTGAGAAAACCGAGCTTACATTTGGAATGTTTGAGGTAAACTAATGTATCAAGCCTTATATCGTAAATACCGTAGTCAAACCTTTGGCGAAATGGTTGGTCAAAAAGTGATATCAACCACGCTCAGACAGGCGGTAGAGTCAGGGAAAATCAGCCATGCCTATCTCTTTTCAGGGCCACGTGGTACCGGTAAAACCAGTGCGGCGAAAATCTTTGCCAAGGCTATGAACTGTCCTAATCAAGTTGATGGTGAGCCTTGTAATCACTGCGATATTTGTCGCGATATTACTAACGGAAGTCTTGAAGACGTGATTGAAATTGATGCCGCATCAAACAATGGTGTAGATGAGATTCGTGAAATCCGTGATAAGTCAACCTATGCCCCAAGTCGTGCGACTTACAAGGTCTATATTATCGACGAGGTTCACATGCTTTCGACAGGTGCCTTCAATGCTCTTTTGAAAACCTTGGAAGAACCAACCGAAAATGTTGTCTTTATTCTAGCGACCACTGAATTACATAAGATTCCTGCAACCATCCTCTCTCGCGTTCAACGTTTTGAGTTTAAATCGATTAAGCAGGGAGCTATTAAAGAGCATTTGGCTTCAATTCTGGAAAAAGAAGGATTAACCTTTGATGATGAGGCTTTGACCATTATTGCTCGTCGTGCGGAAGGTGGTATGCGTGATGCTTTGTCAATCTTAGACCAAGCACTGAGTCTGTCTCCTGACAATCATGTCAGCCAAGCCGTAGCTGAAGAAATCACTGGTTCTATCGGTTTAACAGCCCTAGACAGTTTTGTCGCTAACGTTCGCAATCAAGAGACTACGCAAGCTTTATCAAATCTCGAAACTCTTTTTGATAATGGTAAGTCTATGAGCCGTTTTGCGACGGATCTCTTGGAGTATTTCCGTGATCTTTTGATTGTCAAAGCGGGCGGAGAGAACAGTCACCATAGTCCCCTTTTTGAAGAGAATCTTTCTTTGGAGCAAGACCGACTTTTCCAATTGATTGACTTGGTTACAAGTGCCTTGCCAGAAATTAAAACTGGAACACATCCTAAAATCTATGCGGAAATGCTGACTATAAAATTGTCAGAGACTCATACTCAGGTTTCACAAGAAATCCCAGGGAATTTACAAGAAGAGTTAGATAGTCTTCGTCGCGAGGTAGAAGGTCTACGTAAAGCTCTTAAAGAGGGCAAAGTCCAAGGAGAAGTAGCACCAACTCGAAAAGTCAAACCTGCTTATCAGTACAAGGTGGATCGTGAAAAGATTCTCACGATTATGCGTGAAACCATGGAAAATCCTCAGAAATCACGCCAGTGTCTGGATGCCCTAAAGGCAACTTGGCCTGAAATCTTGGATTCTATCAGCCCACAAAATAGGGCACTTTTGAATGGTTCCGAGCCTGTATTAGCCAATCAAGAAAATGCTATCCTGGCATTTAATGCTGCCTTTAATGCTGAGCAGGTCATGAAACGCAGTGATCTCAATGATATGTTTGGTAATATCATGAGTTCAGCTGCCGGTTTCTCACCTAATATTATGGCTGTTCCAAAAGCAGAATTTGAAAAACTCCGTACAGAATTTGCACGCAGTCTCAAATCCAAAGAAGAATTGGAAAAAGAAGATCGTGAAGAATATATCCCGCAAGAACTTGAATTTCTCTCTGATGTAGTAGAAATAGAGGACTAAAAAGGTCCAGTGGACCTTTTTAGGTCCGAGCCAAGAAACACAAAAGCGAGGCTGTCCAGTTGACCTTTTTTGGTCCGAGCCAAGAAACACAAAAGCGAGGCTGTCCAGTTGACCTTTTTAGGTCCGAGCCAAGAAATGCAAAAGCGAGGATGTCCAGTTGACCTTTTTAGGTCCGATCCCGGAAATAGAAAAGCGAGGCTGTCCAGTTGACCTTTTTTGGTCCGAGCCTAGAGTGGGATTTGTTTGATTTCTGGAGCTGATAATTGGAAGGCCCATCCGTGTAAAATGAAAAGAGCCTAGACTGCTTGTCCTAGGCTCTATCTATTGATATAATAATCTTATGATTCAACAAATTTTGTTTATTACGCTTGAAACTATTTTTGAAACGATTTGTTTTAATTACAGTTTACAGCACGGCTATTACTTTTTTACAGCCTTTTTTGGTTATTTACTATTTCGTCGTCTTTGGACAACCTACGTTGTTTCACGCATTGCGCGTGCAGCCGACAAATCTACCAAGAAGTGAGACTCACTTCGCCAGCGGTCAACCATTTTTCCTGACCATCATTAGTAAGAACGAGAAGTTGGCCCTTATCGCCAATTTCCTTGGCAATACCAGTATAAGTCTTTCCAGCTTGTTCAAAGGTCACTTGTTTGTCTAAAACGAGGGACTTTTCTTTATAAACTTTGACCAAATCGCTTGTAGGAATGGTTAAAAAGAGTCTCCAAATTTCTGAAATGAGCTGGTTTCGAGTGATGCTTGGTTTTCCAGAAGTAAAAAGACTAGTAGCTTTATTAGCTAACTCTTCAGGAAAATCACTGATTGAGAAGTTAAGCCCAACCCCGATAATGACATCTGTGATGCGACCAGATTCGATAGAACTAATGGCTTCGGTAAGGATACCAGCCATTTTTTTGTTGTTGAGGTAGATGTCATTAACCCATTTGATTTCTGTATTGATGCCAGTTAGACGCTGGATAGCTTTGACAATAGCAGCGGCCACCATCATCGTATAAGGAGGTAACTCCTCAAAATGACAGTTGGGCTTTAAGTGGATACTCATGTAGATACCACCTTGTGGACTGGCAAAGAAGTGACGTTCAAATCGTCCTTTGGCTGCCTTTTGACTTGATGCCAGGTAAAGTGCAGGCGTCGGATTATTCTTTTCCATGCCATGTTTAGCATCTAGTTGGGTAGAGTTAGAATCTGGATTAAAGTGGACTGGAATGTTGAGTTGCTTAGAGATGTCTTGAGGAAGAAGAATATCTCCCTTTTCTAAATAGTAGCCTTTCTTGCGGACACTTGTAATGTCAATTCCTTGTTCTTGAAGTGTTTGAATTGCCTTCCAAATGGCTGTCCGTGAGACACCAAGGCTTTTAGCCAAGCTCTCTCCCGTTACAAAGTCAGGACTCTTCGATAAGATGTCATAAACGTGTTCATAAGTTTTCATATCCTAAGTATAATACAAATGATGGCAAAATGCTCACTATAACTTATTGATAAGTCTTGATAATAAATAACTATATGACTAGACTGAAAAAACATGATATAATGGACAGTAGTTATTAAGTCCCGATAAGGCAACAGTCATCCTAGAGTTGGCTGTTGGTTCTTTGTAACTTTTTAACGGCGTCTAGCTCCATTAGGAGTATAGCGTTTTACCTATTAGGAGACGGTTAAATCCGTGCTATCTAATACTATTTTTCATATTAAAAGGGGGACATTTTATATGTCAGAACGTAAACTTTTCACGTCTGAATCAGTATCTGAGGGGCATCCAGATAAAATTGCAGACCAAATTTCAGATGCCATTCTTGATGCGATTTTAGCAGAGGATCCAGATGCACACGTTGCAGCAGAAACTGCTGTCTACACTGGTTCTGTCCATGTTTTCGGTGAGGTTTCTACAACAGCTTATGTGGACATTAACCGTGTGGTTCGTGATACTATCGCTGAAATTGGTTATAACAATGCAGAGTACGGCTTTGCGGCAGAATCTGTTGGGGTTCACCCATCATTGATTGAACAATCTCCAGATATTGCTCAAGGTGTTAATGAAGCACTTGAAGTTCGTGGAACTGGTGATCAAGATCCACTTGATCTTATCGGAGCTGGCGACCAAGGTTTGATGTTTGGTTTTGCTATTGACGAAACTCCAGAGTTTATGCCACTTCCAGTTAGCCTCTCACATAAATTGGTTAAAAAATTGGCAGATTTGCGTAAATCTGGTGAGATTTCATACCTTCGTCCAGATGCTAAATCTCAGGTTACCGTTGAGTATGATGAGAACGACCAACCAGTACGTGTTGATACAGTCGTTATCTCAACGCAACACGATCCTGAAGCGACTAACGACCAAATTCGTCAAGATGTCATTGAAAAAGTCATTAAGGCAGTTATTCCTGCCGAATACTTGGATGATGAGACTAAATTCTTTATCAACCCAACAGGTCGTTTTGTTATCGGAGGACCTCAAGGGGACTCTGGTTTGACTGGTCGTAAGATCATTGTGGATACTTATGGTGGATACTCAAGACACGGTGGTGGTGCTTTCTCTGGCAAAGATGCCACTAAGGTTGACCGTTCAGCTTCATATGCAGCTCGCTACATTGCCAAAAATATCGTAGCTGCTGGTCTTGCTAAGAAAGCAGAAGTACAATTGGCTTATGCTATCGGTGTTGCCAACCCTGTGTCTGTCCGTGTTGATACCTTCGGAACGGCTACAGTTGCTGAAAGTAAACTTGAAGCTGCTGTCCGCGATCTCTTTGACTTGCGTCCGGCAGGTATCATTCAAATGCTGGATCTTAAACGTCCTATCTATCGTCAAACAGCGGCCTATGGTCACATGGGACGTACGGACATCGATCTTCCATGGGAAAAATTGGACAAGGTAGATGCCCTCAAAGCGGCTGTAGAAGCTTAAAAAGATTTAATATTACTTTCAATTTAATAATATCAAAGTAACAGAATTTAATTTTTTTGAATTCTGTTTTTTTGTTTTGAAAATAAATAATATGAATTTTCTGACTTCAAACACTTGTAAAGCCTATGAATTGAGTGATTTAAGGATAAAAACTAATAGCTATAGATAAATTCTTTTGGTGAAAACCTTTGAAAGGAGTTGAAAAATAAGAATAAATTGCTATAATAAGAGTGACGATGTAAATATAAAACTAGAGTCATTTTAGATTGATAGAGTAAGAAGAAATACCTTTAAATAAGGTTTAACAGGTGTTAGATAATCTAAAGTGATCTGGTTAGTTTGTGATTTCTTGGGGAAGCTAATCAACATAACAAGATATTTAGTCAGTTAATTTAATCTATTCTTTAATAATATTAATTTACGTTAATGTTTATTTAGAATGATCTTGTTCTTTCTTATATTTTTAAAATCTTTAAGAATCTTCGAAAGAGATTCAGATGAGAGTTACGTGCTCACTCATTGGGGAGGAGGCCATAACTTTCAAAGAGCTTTCTTAAGAAAGGCATTACATGGTGGTCTTGAGATTATTGGGAAATACTTGAGACTAATGATTAGAATGGGTAGAGAGTGTAGTTAAGGGGACACTCTTAAAAGTGGGGAGAAGTTTATGAATATTTTGATACTTGGTAATACTGCTGGATTAACAAACGATTTCATTTTGAAAACGTTTCCTAATCAAGCAGTTTTTATTTTTGGTCATACAGGTGTAAAGAACTCTCGTAAGAATAAAATCACCGTATATACCAAACATTATGAGAACAATCAATTAGAAGATGTTTTTGATTTTCATGATTATGATCAAATCATCTATTTTTCGGAATATCTCAATTATGGACATGAAAGTTCAGGGGAGATTGAAAATCTCATCAGATTGTTAGAGTGTCTTAAAGATAGAAAAAACAAACGTTTACTTTACATTACAGGTCCTGTCCTTGAGGATGGGAAACGAAGCTTACAGACGACAACTAAGGATACCTTATTATCTTGGACTCGAGAATTTGGGGTCAACCTTAAAGTTCTGCATAGTCCCTTTCTTTATTCAGTCATTAATAAAGAAGATTATCTATATAAACTGTTTGTACGTTTAGACGATCATGAGCAGGTGGAGTTGAAGGAGTCATCACAAAGTCAGGCGACTTTTATCAGTCTATCTGACTTGGGAGATTTGCTTCACAAATTATGTGAGCGATGGAATGACATCTATGAAAGTATTATTATTCCGGATCCCTTCCAACTGACTTTTGGTGAGCTCTTGCAAGCTTTGGATAAATATTTCCCTAACAAGCAGGTTCATTTCTTAGAGGAAAGAAGAATTAGGAAATATGATAACGATCCTGAAAAGCACCATGATTTGCGTGATCGATTCGCTTGGTTTATGCGTTATGCCTTGGTGCGTGACTTGCCAGATATTTACGAAGACTATCAAAAGCAGCGAAAAGGTTCTTTACGTGTTTCTAAGTTCCGCAATATCGTAGATAATATCGTTAAGCAAAAGAGAAATAAGAAACTTGCTGCGGTTGTCGCGACCTTCTTAGTCTTTGAAGCCTTTCGATATATGACTCAAGGTCAGTTACAGTTTCAATTGATTGACCTACGTTTGCTCTTTGTTGTCTTGATTAGTACAGTTTTGGGCATGGGTTATGGCTTGTTCTCAGCAGTCCTTGCAATTATTGGTTTGACAATTAGTCAAATTTTGTCTGGAACTAGCTGGCAATTACTTCTATATAATACGGATCGTTGGGTTGCTTTTATTGCCTATATCTTTATCGCTGTTGTTTGTGGTTTTGTGGAAATGAAGAAAAAAGATGACAAGCTACAACTAGACAAACAATTGGAAACAGTTAAGGAAGACTATCTTATCCTTAATCAATCCTACCATACATTACTCAATGAAAATAAAGACCTGAAAAATGCCTTGTTGGCAAGTCAAGATGGTCTTGGAAAAGCCTATTCTTACTTTGTGACCTTAGATCATGCTAGTGTTGAGAAGGTTCTTAGACAGACGATTGATTTGGTTTCAGAGATTTTGAATGCTCCTGTTTCACTTTATGGTGGTGGTCCTTTCCAATATGAGCTCCTTTTGGGAGATAACGATAAGAAGCAAGTATCTTTGACAGATTTTAAAGAAGTTGGAGATGCATTCGGTCATGGACGTGTCTGGGCTAATAAATCATTGCTTGAGAATCGTCCAGCTTATGCCATGGAAGTTAAGACCAAGGCAGAGGGTACCTTTATCATTTGGGTAGAGGCTGTTCCTTTTGAAGCTATGTCTACTAAAGTGTTAAACGAGCTTGAGGTTCTTTCAAAAATGAGTCGTTCTTTCATTGAAAAGGCAGAACTTCTTGAACAAGCTAGTTATCAAGGGAGGGTTGCACAATGATTCCAGTCCTAATTACTAGTATTTTAACGGTTTGTTACTTCCTATCTATAGCACTTGTCTATAAGGCTATTGTCAGTGGCAGATCTGATTTAACCATTTTTTACTTGATTTTCCCAATTGCTTTACCTTTCTTTGGTGCCGGTCTGATTCATATGATTTCTAAGCCAAATCCTGGTAGACACCGTCGTGGTCAAGAAGCAGCAGTTGGTGGCAAAATTAAAGATTTGACCATTGATTTTGGAAATATCGATGATTTTCAACGTCCTAAGGAATTGGTTGAAGAAGACATCGTTCCTCTTGAAGAATCTCTCTATTTGAATAAGGCTAAGGAAGCTCGTCAGCAATTGATGGAATTGGCTAATAATGATCCATCTCATTTTATGGATTTGCTCTACTTGGCTCGCTTAAATGAGGACAGTGAAATTGTTCACTATGCGACAACCTTTATTTCTGAAATTTCAAGTCAATACGATGAGAAGTTGAGTGCCTTTGAGAAACGTTTTGAAAAGGGTGAAGCAGACTTTGACCTCTTAACCGAGTATTGTGATTTTATGGAAGATTACCTCTCTAAAGAACTTCTAAGTAAACAAATGGAAGGTTTGCTTCGTAAGGAGTACGAGGAACGTCTCTTGCAAAAACTTAGTCACGGAACGACTGCTAAAGACTTAGTGAGAGTTATCCATAATGAACTAGCTCTTGGTTTGTATGATTTGGCTCAAAAGCATTTGACGCAGCTTTCAATTAAATCAAATGCGGATGATGTGTATTATTTGTATTTGGAATATTACTATCAAACTGGTCAGTTTGATGAATTTAAGAACATGATTCGTGAGATGCAAGGCAAACAGGTTGTTCTTTCTAAGGACAAGCAAGATCTCTTGAACTTCTGGCAAGGAAAAGAGGTGATGGCATGAAATTAGGTAAAAAGAATGTTATCCGCAAAGAAACCTTGCTAGGGGTTGGCCTTATTTTGTGTCTGGCCATTGGACTCTTTGTACAAAAGAAGGGGGAATGGTACCCAACTCAAGGTAAGGAAGCCTATCTTACCGGAAAAGTACCATCTACGGCCTCAGTGGTCAAAGATTTAGATAAAGATACGCTGGTTCTTTATGATAGTGAAAACGATACGAGTCAAAGGGCTTGGAAACAGTTCGAGCAAATTCTAAAAGATATGCGTATGGGAGCTAAGTTAGTCGATGTGGCTAAACACGAGTCCTATTCACTTTCAGACTATAAAAAAGTAGTCCTTCTTGTCACTGACCTTTCTCGAATGGAGGACCAGGTTCAGCCACTAATGGACTGGACTGAAAAAGGTGGTCAAACACTTTTTGCAGTAACCATGGGGAAAGAAAGTAATCTGGATGCCATTGATCACAATCTCGGCGTGAGTTATTCCAATTTTGAGATGGATGAGGTCAAGGAAATCTACGTGGATCCTGACTTTATGATTGGTGGGGGACGCAATTATAAAATTGAAGAACCTTTTGAGTCAGCTAGAAAAGTCTCACTTGAAAGTGATGTTAAGGTACATGCTAAAACAACAGATGATTCTCATACACCGTTGATTTGGGAAAAATCATACGGCAAAGGGAAGTTTGTTGTTGATAACCTTGGAATTTATGAGCGTAATGTCCGTGGTATTTATGCCGCTTCCTATAGTCTTTTATCTGAAGCGACAGTTTATCCGGTAATCAATGGTTCTACCTATTATATAGATGATTTCCCATCACCTGTTCCAGCTGGAGATGGTCGTTTCGTTAAACGTGACTACGACATGTCTGTGTCTGAATTTTATACCAATGTTTGGTGGCCAGACCTTCTTAAGCTGCACGAAAAGTATGGTATTGTTCATACAGGTGTGGTCATTGAAAACTATGAGGCCCAGACAGATGGTAAAATTGTTCAACAAAATGATTTAGATCGTTTCAAGTATTTTGGAAATTCGCTTTTGGCTAATGGCGGTGAACTTGGTTATCATGGTTACAACCACCAACCTTTGAGTCCTTCATCTGTTAATTATGGTGAAAAGTATGCCAGCTACAAGACTTGGAAGGATAAGGCTGCTATGAAGGCCAGTCTGTCTGAGTTGATTCGTTTTGTCAACCAACTCTTTCCTAAAACGCAAAAATCAGTCTACGTTCCACCATCAAATATCCTTTCAAAAGAAGGGCGAGAGGTAATCGTTAATGATTTCCCAGAAATCAAGGCTATCTCAAGTAACTATTTCCCAGGAGATTTCACTTATTCGCAAGAGTTTGAAGTGTCACCTGATGGAATGATTGAAGAGCCACGTACAGTTTCTGGTGCGGTTTGGGACGATTTCTCACAGATGACGGTCTTTTCTGAAATGAATATGCACTATGTCAATAACCATTTCCTTCACCCTGATGACGTTCTTGATGTCGATCGTGGTGCAGAATTGGGTTGGGCAAAGATGTATAAGGCCTTGGACAAGGAAGTTAGTTGGGTCCACAATATGTCACCTTCGCTCAGGAATCTAACAGGTTCAGAATTAGCAGGTGCTGTTCAGCGTTACGGTATTTTGAAAGTTTCTCAAAAATATACCAAAGACGCCCTAAAAATTGATCTTGAGAATTTTCATGATCATGCTTACCTTATGGTTCGTTTAAATCAAAACGAGGTTAAGAAGGTAAAAAATGGTAAGGTTACGCATTTAACGGGTGATCTTTACCTATTGGAGGCTACGAATAAGTCAGTCACCATCACATTAAAATAAGGCAAAATAGGGGAAATGCCGATGAAGATATGTTTAATTCTTGAAGGGTCCTATCCGTATGTTCACGGTGGTGTCTCTACTTGGATGCATCAATATATTACAGAAATGAAAGAGCATGAATTTGTTCTCTGGGTTGTGGGGGCAACACATGAGCAAAAGGGAAAGTTTGTTTATGAACTTCCTGAAAATGTCGTAGAAGTACACGAAGTCTTTTTGGACTATGTTGTGCCAGATAAAGAAGAAGACATAGAGCCACATCAGTTTACAGATGAGGAAAAACAAGCGCTTAAAGATATGGTTTTTTGTCAACAACCTGATTGGAAGGTCTTGTTTAAACTTTTACAGGATGGTAAGGTCGTTCCTAACGATCTCTTGAGTAGTGAGGCCTTTTTTCAGGTCTTGAAGGATCTCTGTAGTGAACGCTACACGCAACTATCTTTTTCAGATGTTTTTCACACAATCCGTTCTATGCTGTTTCCACTTTTAAATATTTTATCTTGTCCACCTCCTGAAGCAGATGTTTACCACTCAATCTCTACAGGTTATGGTGGTATTCTTGCAACTTTGGGCAGTTTGACCTATGACAAACCTCTGTTCTTAACTGAACACGGGATTTATACACGTGAACGTGAGGAAGAATTGCTTCGTGCCAAGTGGGTTTTACCTACAATGCGCCAACAGTGGGTAAGATTCTTCTATATGTTGTCTGATGCGATTTATCAAAATGCTGAAAAAATTACCAGCCTCTTTACTAAGGCCAAGGAAATTCAGATTGAGATGGGTTGTGATCCAGAGAAATGTCAGGTTATTTCAAACGGGATTGACTACGATGCTTTTTCACAAATTCCTTTGAAAGAACCAGATGGTTGGATTGATATCGGAGCCGTGGTTCGTTTGGCTCCAATTAAGGACATCAAAACCATGTTGTATTCTTTCTACGAACTAGCTCAGCAAGTGCCAAATGTTCGTTTGCATATCATGGGTGGCATAGATGACCAAGAATATGCGGATGAGTGTTTTAGCTTG
Source organism: Streptococcus sp. cx1 (assembly GCF_052384325.1). Lineage (NCBI taxonomy): Bacteria > Bacillati > Bacillota > Bacilli > Lactobacillales > Streptococcaceae > Streptococcus > Streptococcus sp. cx1. The sequence goes on from NZ_JBQSUN010000001.1 coordinate 558,627, forward strand.
GCCGATAAGATGGATTTGGGAGATCGTCTCCTATTCACTGGTCGTGTTAATATTCGAGAATATATGAAGAAAATTGATTTTACGCTTTTGAGTAGCCTTTCTGAAGGTTTGCCACTTTCTGTTTTGGAATCAATGGCGGCTAGCCGTCCTTGTGTGACGACAGATGTCGGATGTTGTCGAGAATTACTTGAAGGTCGTGAGGATGACAATTTAGGGATTGCAGGATTTTGTGCGCCACCTACTTGTACAGGGCCTCTTGCAGAAGCTATGAAGAAGATGGCGATTAATGATGCTAGACGTCTTGAAATGGGTGAAATTGCGCGTAAGCGAGTTGAGGCGATATATCAATATCCGCAAATGATCGGTCAGTACCGACGCTTATATGAGGAGGTGGCTGTTTAATGGCCGGTATTGGATTTGAATTACGTAAAATTTACAACGAGGATAGCCTTTTTTCAAAACAAAAGGCCTACGCTTATGCTGGAATTGTTTATACCGGTCCTATGCTTTTGGGGATTTTGCTTACAGCTGGTGTCGTTGTTCTAACAATGGTCGCGGGAATCAGTGAAAATGAGCGTGATTATATTCTTTCAAACTTAACTTACGCTATTATCTTTTCACTCGTGATTACCAGTCTCTTTTCTCTGGTGGTAACTCGCTTTGTTGCGGACATGCTCTACGAGAAGAAATTTGAGACTATTATCCCTTCATTTTATGCGTCGAGTGCCTTGATGCTTATAATTGGGACACCGCTGTATGCGATTTATCTAGCCTTGGCTAGTCGAAGCTTAGCAGAAGTGGCTATGGGAGTTTTGCTCTTTGGTGAGCTCTGTCTCGTTTGGAATGTTATTACCTACTTGACAGCGATTAAATCCTATAAAGAAATTATCAAAGGTTTCTTTTTAGCGATTGGTGTGACGGTTGTCTCTGGGTTACTTAGTATTTTCCTACATCAAAAGTATGGTATCTTCCTAAGTGTTTGTTTGGGATACGGTGGAATGATGTTTTGGATGGTTCGTCTCATCCATGACTATTTCCCATCTAATCTTAAAATGTCCTTTGAGTTTTTGAAATGGTTTGATCAATTTTCTGATCTTGCCAAGACAGGGCTATACATGTTGGTAGCACTCTTTGCTCATATTATTATTAACTGGTTTGGGCCAATTAGTAAGAGTTTTGACGGCTTCTTCCGTACAGCTCCAGTCTACGATGTGCCAGCCATGCTAGCCTACTTAACGACTTTGGTATCAACACTTAATTTCGTTATGTCTGTCGAGGTTTCCTTCTATCCGCATTTCCGACGTTATTTTAACCTCTACAATGAAGAGGGAAGTCTTTCGGATATCCAGGAAGCTGAAACTCAAATGCTGGATGTCATGAGTAACGAGCTCAAATATGTTTTTTGGAAACAATTGCTAGCGACAATTTTCATCATGTTCTTCGGAAGCGTGGCCTTGACTTACTTACCAATAGGTTTTAACAATCAAATGCATGGGTACTTTTTAACGCTATGTCTGGCTTATGGCCTCTATGCTGTTGGTAATGTAAATATCTTGCTATTGATGTATTTTGCAGATTATAAGGGGGCCAAGAAACTTGCCAAACACTTTGCTATTTTGACAGTAGTTTTGAGTTTTGGTTCTCAGTTCTTGGACTCAGCCTTCCTAGGCTATGCCTTCTTGATTTCTTCTTTAGTTCTTTTCATTAAAAGTGGTCAGGAAATCGATAAATACACAAGTGATCTTCAGTATCATTTCTTAGGAAGCCAAGCCATGGTATCTAAGAAAGACGTGGGCTATTTTGAAAAATGGACTGAGCGTTTAGAAAACGTACAAAAGAGGTGGGGGAAATGAATAGGAAAAAGAGTTTAGCAGCAGTTTTGTTGCTCTGTACGGTCTTTGGTTTTACAGCATGCGGGACCAAGGAGCAAACAAAAAACGGTGTGACAACTAAAAAAGTAGATAAACAAGCGGCCACTGATATCTCTAATGTACACTTAAGAGACAAAAAGAGTCTCTATGATAAGGATCATACAAAGGTAACGACCATGTACCTGACTGTACGTCGTGGAGATGCTACAGAAAATCAAAATCACTCATGGTCTGAGGTCAACCAATATTCCGTTGAAGATTATCAGAAAATGCATGTTAAACGATATCAAGTAGCAGGGCTCCTTCAAGTTGGTAACGAGGACGGTCCCGTCTCTGGTGAGTTAGGTTATGACCAAGACGTGCCAAATGCTAGTGTTCAGATTCGTGGGGAAAGTTCAAGTAAGAACGCCCAAAAGAACTACAAAATCAAGATTAAAAAGAACAAGGGTGAGTGGAACGGTCAACGTACAATCAACCTTAACAAACACCAGACTGAAGCCCTTCGCTTTAGAAATAAGTTGTCCTATGATCTAATGGAAGAGATTGCACAACTCATGGGTGCTAGAACTAGTTTTGTTCACCTCTACGTTAAAGATGAAACCTCTGACAATCCTTCAGGTAAATTTGAAGATTATGGTCTCTACACGCAAGTCGAACAGATTAATAAAAACTATCTAAAAGATCATGGTCTGGATGAAAATGCCAACCTTTATAAACCAAACTTCTTCGAATTCTTCCGCTATGAAGATACGATTGTTAAAGAAGATGATCCTAAATTCGATAAGGATAAATTCGAGAAACTTTTGGAAATCAAAGGTAGCCATGATCACACCAAACTTATTGATTTTCTAACCAAGCTCAATGATCCATCAGTGAAGATTGAAACTATCATGGACAAGTATGTAGATCCTGAGAATATCCAATATTGGATGGCCTTCCAGATGTTGCTTGGTAATGATGATACACAGAGTCGTAACATGTATCTCTATAGCCCACAAAACTCAACCAAATGGTACATCATTCCTTGGGATAACGATAGTATCTTGATGAAGAATGAACGTCGTTTGGTAAGTAAGGACAGTGACCAAGCTAATAGCTGGGAAGTCGGTGTCAGCAACTATTGGGGTAACCAACTTTTCCAACGTTTGCTCAAATCAAAAGAGTTCCGCAAGGGACTAGATGAGAAGATGGATGAGCTACGTAAGACAATTACTGGTGACAAGATTTCTTCAATGAGTAATGAATACGCAGCAGTCATTAAACCTTACCTAGCTAAGATGCCTGACCAAATGCATGCTAAGACAACACCTGATAATTACGACAAGATTTTGGCAGATTTGCCAAATGAGTTGGAGAACAACTACAAGATTTACAAAACAAGTCTTGAAAAACCACAACCATTCTTTATCAATAAGCCGGAAGTGGCCAATAACAAATTGAAATTAAGTTGGGGTGCCTCTTACGACTTTAATAACAGCAAGTTGACTTACACTGTAGAGTTAGCTAAGGACTATGAATTTAAAGACAAGGTCTTTGAAAAATCTGGTCTCAAAACTCTCAGTGCTGAAACAGATACCTTGCCTAAGGGACAATATTTTGTACGTGTGACTGCAACGAATGAAGCAGGACAATCACAACGTGCCTTTGACTACTATGTCAATAGTGATAACTCTAAACAATTTGGTATCATGAGCTTCTTTGTCCTTGAAGATGGAAAAATTGGGGTAGATGGTTATGAAGACTAAAGAGAAGCCCTTTCGCCATGAGTTGAAATATGTCATTGGTGAACCAGAAAAGGCTCTGCTGACTGAGCGTTTTAAACCTTTGATTCAATTGGATAAGCATGCGACAAATGGTGGTTATACCATTCGGAGTCTTTATTTTGACGACTATTGGAATAGTGCCTATGCTGAAAAAGATGCAGGTATTCTGGTTCGAAAAAAATATAGGATTCGTATCTATAATTTCGGTACCAATAGTATCAAACTAGAGCGTAAGAAAAAGGTAGATACCTACATTTTGAAAGAGGATGCACCTCTAACCGTTGAAGAAGTTTATAAAATTATTGATGGGGACTATGACTTTCTCTTAAAAAGTCCATATCCTCTCTGTCAGGAATTTTACTATGAATGCGTTAGTAACATGATGCGTCCACGGACCATCGTTGACTATGAGCGAGAGCCGTGGGTCTATGACTTTGGAACAGTTCGCTTAACCTTTGACCAAAATGTTAGAGTAGCGGTTGGAAGTTTTGATATTTTTGATCCAGACTTACCAACAATTCCAGTCATTGATCCAGAAAAGATGGTTTTCGAAGTTAAATACACAGAGTATCTGCCAAAGATTGTCCAGAGTGTCTTGCCAGGGAAAGCAGACATGATGGCTGTCTCTAAGTACGTATTGGCTTATGAAAAATCTCAGTATCTAAATGGTTTTGAATACTGGGAAGATGGGAATATATAAATAGGAAGAGGCTAAGTTTGGAAGAACTTAGTATAAAAAGGGGAGTTTATGAGTGTTCAAGACTTTATAAAAAAATCTATTTTGCAGTCTGATAACTATGCGACGCAATCACCGTTTCGTATTGTTATCGTCCTGCTACTTGCCTTGTTGATTGGAGCCTTTATCTATAAGGTTTACCAGCATTTCTTTACAGGCGTTATCTATTCACGCAGTTTTGCCATGACCTTGGTCGGTATGACCTTGCTCACGTCAATGGTAACACTGGCAATCAGTTCAAACATCGTTATCTCACTTGGTATGGTCGGTGCCCTCTCTATCGTCCGTTACCGTACCGCTGTTAAGGATCCTATGGACTTGCTCTACTTGTTCTGGGCAATTACCTCAGGGATTACGGTAGGGGCAGGTATGTATGTCCTAGCCGTTGTAACGTCTATCGTTATCCTTTTAATGCTTATTGTCTTTAGCCGCTTGCAAGAGACTGGTAAGGTGTATATCGCTGTGGTTCACTTTGATGGTGAGCACACAGGTGACAAAGTTATTCAAGAACTTGGTCGCATCAAGCACTTTATCAAGTCTGAAACTATGCGAAAAGACAGTGTTGAGATGGCTATTGAAGTCTTTGTGAAAAATAACGACCTTACCTTCGTTGAAAACATTAAATCTATCGAAGGTGTCAAAGACCTTACGCTGATCCAATACAACGGCGAATACCATGGCTAGAAGACGTGAGAAGAAAAGTTGGAGTAGTCGAAAGAAGAAACTTTGGCTCGTCATCTGTCTAATCATCATTACGAGTGGTCTTTATGCCATTTTTGTGTATTTAAATACCAGAAACACAGGTACCAAGTTTGAATATACGCTTTCAGACAAGAGTTTTGGGAATCCGCTCATGGGTTATGTCCCTTCAGCTGAAGAAAAAACAGTTTCTGAAGACATTCACCTAGTCTATGTTGATATTACATGGAAAGAATTGGAACCTAAAAAGGGCCACTATAACTGGGAAACAATTGAAGAAAGTAACCAGTTTAAACGATGGAAGAAAGAAGGCAAGCAGGTCGTCTTACGTTTCTTGCTAGATTACCCTGGCAAATCAAGTCATAAGGATATCCCTAACTGGTTGGGAAATGAAATTTCTGACCTTGGGGATGCTTATAGCACATCCTACGGTAAGGGATTTTCACCAAATTACCAAAATAAACGGCTTAGAAAATACTATAAAGATGCTGTTACTGCTATGGGACAGCGTTGGGGCAATGATGATTTTATCGCCTACATCGAGCTTGGTGGCCTAGGCCACTGGGGTGAGTGGCATGTTCACTCAGATGCGGGCATTCGCCAATTGCCACGAAAAGAAGTTCGTAAGGACTACATTGCTCCGTTTCAACCAGCCTTTCCTAAAGCAAAGATTCTTATGAGAAGACCTTTTGATACAGGTTTGGAAGGTGATTTTGGAATCTACAATGATGTCTTTGGAGACAAATCAGCAACTAAAACCTGGTTAAATTGGATTCAAAATGGTGGATCATATGATCAAACCCAAGAGCAAGCTGCCTTGAAAGCCATGCCTAAGGCCTGGGAGAAAGCACCAATCGGTGGTGAATTAACAAGTTCGCAGTCTATGTCTACTTTGCTTGGTAATAACTTAGACGAGCTTACAGATGAAGCCAAAGCAGCTCATTTGACCTTCTTGGGTCCAAAGGTTGCTGAAGATATTGGTGACGGGCAAGCTGCTTATAAGGAACTCTTGAAGAACATGGGCTACCGTCTCTGGGTATCAGGTTTGACAATTTCCAAAGGAGAGAGCAAGGTTGAAATTACCCTTAATTTGGAAAATTCTGGGGTTGCCCCTTTATATGGGGATTGGCCTGTGGTATTATACTTGTGTAATGCTAATGGTAAGGTTCTTCAAGCCCAACAACTTGATTGTCGTTTGTCAGAATTGCTTCCAGATCAAACAACTGAACTTAAGGCAAGTTTCGCCTATTCCAAAGATCAGAATTATCAGGTGAAGCTAGGAATTCTATCTCCAATGACACAAGAGCCTTCGGTTCATTTTGCCATGAAAGGTTTTGAAGGAGAAGTCATGCCTAAATTAGCAACGATTCAAAAGGATCAAAAAGGCACTGACAAGTAAGAAAGGAAAAATATATGTCTATTTTAATTACAGGAGGAGCTGGCTATATCGGTAGCCACACAACCGTTGAACTCCTTAATGCAGGTTTCGATGTAGTCTTAGTTGACGACTTTTCAAATAGTTCGCCAGCAGTTCTTGAACGTTTGGAAAAGATTACTGGTAAAAAATTTCCATTTTATCAAGGTTCCATTTTAGATACTGATTTTTTGGATAAGGTTTTTACAAATGAAGATATTGAGTTAGTTATTCACTTCGCGGCCTTCAAGGCAGTGGGAGAATCTGTTCAAAAACCTTTGAAATATTATAAAAACAATATCAGTGGTACCATTACTCTTCTTGAAAAAATGAAAGAATATGATGTTAAAAACATCGTCTTCAGTTCAAGTGCAACAGTTTACGGTACTAATAATCCTTCTCCAATGACGGAAGATATGCCAACGTCAGCTATTAACCCATACGGTTATACTAAGTTGATGATGGAACAAATTCTTACAGACGTAGCTGCTTCAGATCCGTCATGGTCAGTCACAAATCTTCGTTATTTCAATCCTATCGGTGCTCATGAAAGTGGTTTGATTGGGGAATTGCCAAACGGTATTCCAAACAACTTGATGCCATATATTACACAGGTAGCTATTGGTAAACTTCCTGAGCTTAACGTCTTTGGGGATGACTATCCAACTCCAGATGGTACAGGTGTGCGTGACTACATTCACGTCCTTGACTTGGCCTCAGGTCACTTGGCTGCTGTCAAATATAATTTGAGTCATAAAGGTGCTGAGATTTTCAACTTGGGTACTGGACATGGTTATAGCGTATTGGATCTCGTTAAGACTTTCGAAGCTGAAAACAAGGTTGCTATTCCATACCGTATTCAAGGACGTCGTGCTGGTGATATTGCTACTTGCTATGCCTCTCCTGAAAAGGCCAAAGAAGTTCTTGGCTGGGAAGCTAAGAAGACCTTGAAAGAAATGGTTAGAGATTCTTGGCGTTGGCAAACGACTAACCCTAACGGTTATGAAGACTAAGTTGCATAACTCAAATTATAAGTCCCTAGAGAGTGTAAGCTAAGCACTAGATTATTTTAAAGTATCCCTAATCTAGTAGCTTCAAAAATAAAGAGAAGAGGAGTGGAAGCAGTCACTAAATGATTACAGATTTAGAACTGTCTCACCCTCTTTTTATGTTTTAGCTTAGCTTTCTATGGTATAATGGAGTCATGACTATTATTAATCAATTCGTCACTTTGGCGAGTCACCTTGTATTTATAGGATTGAGCTACCATATGCTGATTAGCCTCTTTGATTGGGCAAAAATCATCAAAAATCCGATTGAAAATACTGGTAAATTGAAACTCTTTTTGCTCTTTATTAGTATTGCCTTAGGCTATCTTATCAGTTCCTTTATTCTGTCGGTTTTAGCTTTTGGACAGAATATGGCTAGCTCGATTTCTTAAATTAGTGATTTTAAAAGACTTTTGATATAATACAAAAAGATGAAAATGACCCTTGAAAGGAATCCTTATGGATAAAATTATTGTGCAGGGTGGCAACACTCGATTAAGTGGTGAGGTTGTCATTGAAGGTGCGAAAAACGCTGTCCTCCCCTTGTTGGCAGCGACTATCTTGGCCTCGGAAGGTCAAACAACCTTAACTAATGTTCCAATCTTGTCAGATGTTTATACGATGAATAATGTTGTTCGTGGTTTAGATATTGCTGTAGACTTTGACGAGGAAAACAATACTGTTGTCGTTGATGCTAGTGGAGAAATTCTCGATCAGGCGCCCTATGAGTATGTGAGCAAGATGCGTGCGTCTATCGTAGTACTTGGACCAATTCTTGCCCGCAATGGCCACGCGAAGGTTTCAATGCCTGGTGGTTGTACGATTGGTAGCCGTCCGATTGACCTCCACCTCAAAGGTTTAGAAGCAATGGGTGCTAAAATTACCCAAGTTGGTGGTGACATCACTGCGACAGCAGAAAAACTAAAAGGTGCAACTATTTATATGGACTTTCCATCTGTCGGTGCCACTCAAAACCTTATGATGGCAGCGACTTTGGCTGATGGAGTTACAACCATTGAAAATGCTGCGCGTGAACCAGAAATCGTTGACTTGGCCCTTCTTCTTAACGAGATGGGAGCAGATGTCAAAGGTGCTGGAACTGAAACACTCGTGATTAAAGGTGTTAAAGCTCTCCATGGTACTAAACATGCGGTTGTTCAGGACCGTATTGAAGCAGGTACCTTTATGGTAGCAGCAGCTATGACTTCTGGTGATGTCCTCATCAAAGATGCTATTTGGGAACATAACCGTCCTTTGATTTCAAAATTATTGGAAATGGGTGTTTATGTTAAGGAAGAAGACGGCGGTATTCGTGTTAAATCTGATGTTTCACAATTGAAACCAGTAACCGTTAAAACTCTACCTCACCCAGGTTTCCCAACTGACATGCAAGCTCAATTTACAGCACTTATGGCAGTGGTAAGCGGGGAATCAACCATGATTGAGACAGTCTTTGAGAATCGCTTCCAACACTTAGAAGAAATGCGTCGTATGGGACTTCATTCAGAAATCCTTCGTGATACGGCTATGATTCACGGTGGTTTGCCACTTCAAGGTGCTCAAGTTATGTCTACTGACCTTCGAGCTTCGGCAGCACTAATTCTTACAGGGATGGTGGCTGAAGGAACAACTACTGTTGGTAAATTGACACACTTGGATCGTGGTTACTATCAATTCCATGAGAAACTAGCTAAACTAGGAGCAAATATTTCACGTGTAAGTGAGGCTTAGTATGGAAACTGGTAAAGGCTATGTTTTTCGTCAATTATTACTTGTTTTGAGTGTGTGTGTGATTGGCCTTGCTTTTCTAGCAATCGGATTGATGATTGGCTATGCTGTTTTAGGAGAGGGCAAGGATCCTATAAGCATCTTAAAACCAGAAACCTGGCAGGCAATTGTTGCTAAATTTACAGGAAAATAAAAGGGAGTGGGAAGTAATCCCGCTCCTTTAGTCATGACATTCATATAAAAGAAAGAGAACAATGGCAAAAAGAAAGACATCTTTAACAAATAAACAGAAACGTCAGCTAGTCTCGTTACTAATAGCGGTCTTGATTGCAGTTTTAGGTTACATTGGGACGAGCAATAAGCTATCGCCTAATAATCCAATCAAGCAGGTAGCTAGTCTAGTCTCGGGAAAATCCAATAACTCCGTTAAATCAAACGGTTCAACAAATGGAAAGGCTACGCCACAAGAGCAGCTTGCTGAGTCAGTGATGACTACCTCCGTCAAGAGTCAACTAGGAAACTCCTTAGAATGGAATGGGGCAGGGGCTTATATTGTTAATGGTAATAAGACTAATCTAAATGCTAAGGTTTCTAGCCAACCCTATGCCAATAACCAAGTCAAAACGGTTCAAGGACAAACGGTTCCTACAGTTGCGAATGCCTTATTAAGTAAGGCAACCAGACAGTACAAAAATCGTCAAGAAACAGGGAATGGCTCAACCTCTTGGACACCTGCGGGATGGCATCAAGTTCACAATCTTTCAGGAGAGTATAGCCATGCCGTAGATAGAGGTCATTTGTTGGGCTATGCACTTGTAGGTGGTCTCAAAGGATTTGATGCCTCGACTTCAAATCCAGAAAATATTGCCGTTCAAACTGCTTGGGCTAACCAAGCTAATAGCGAAAGTTCTACGGGACAAAACTATTATGAAAGCCTGGTACGAAAAGCTCAGGATAAAAACAAACGTGTCCGTTATCGCGTTACCCTTATTTATGAAGGGGATAATCTCATTCCATCAGGCTCACATCTTGAAGCCAAGTCAGCTGATGGCTCACTTGAGTTCAATGTCTTTGTTCCAAATGTACAAGAAGGAATTACCCTAGATTATTATTCAGGAAAAGTAACGGTGAATTAAAGCAACGAACGACTCTGATTGGAGTCGTTTTTAGTATCCAGAAAACAAAAACCCACCCTCAGGTGAGTTTTTGTTTTATTCACTAGCTTGCTCCCATTGTTTAGAGAGGTAGCGAGAGTAGCTAGAGATGGCAAAGTTGACCACGAAATAGGCTAAAGCCACGATACCGTATAAGGTAAAGATTTGGCTTGGTTCGTAGTAACCACCCATCAAAATTTGACTCTTACCAAATAATTCCTGTAAGGCAATAACAGAGTAAAGGAAAGAAGTATCCTTGATAACCGTTACGAATTGAGAAATGATAGATGGTAACATCTTACGAATAGCTTGTGGGAAGATGATGTAAATAAAGATTTGTCTGTTGTTAAACCCTTGAGACAAGCCGGCTTCCGTTTGGCCATGGTCGATAGAGTTCAGTCCCCCACGAATGATTTCCGCCAAGGCCGCTGAAGTGAAGACCGTGAAAGAGGTAATTCCTGCCGCTGTAGACTTAAGCTGGAAGACCAAGAAGATAATGAAAATCCAAAGCAAGTTAGGAACGTTACGAACGAACTCAACGTAGATAGAAGCCATCCAACGAAGAATAGGATTCTTTCCGTTACGCATAACCGCCAGAATAGTTCCGAACAAGGTAGACAGCACAATGATGAAGAAAGACAAGTAAAGGGTTGTCCACATCCCTTGTGCCAAGAATTTAAGGTTAGTAGCTGATAAAACTTCTGACATAGTGGACCTCCTTAGTAAGCTTTCTTATTCTCTTCTTCTTTACGACGTGCCCAAGTAGCTAGAGGGAAACACATGATAAAGTAGAGGAAGGCAGCCCCAGCGAAGGCCGGCACATAGTTAGTGGTATCATAAGCCCAAGACTTAGCAGTGAACATGATATCAGCCCCAGAAATAATGGCAACTGTAGAAGTGTTCTTAATCAAGTTAACCACTTGGTTGGTCAACGGTGGCAAGATAGTACGGACTGCTTGAGGCAAGATGATGATACGCATGGTATCAGCGTAGGTGAATCCTTGAGACAAAGCCGCTTCGGTTTGACCCTTAGGAACCGCCTCGATACCTGTACGGATAATTTCAGAGATATAGGCTCCAGTGTAGATACCCACACAGAGGATAGCTGTCAATGAAATTGGAATCATGACATGACCATCAGTCAAGATGGAAATTCCATAGAAGACAACCACGAATTGGACGAGCAAGGGTGTGTTCTGGAAAATTTCAACATACACACGTGAGATGCCACGGAGGACCTTGTTATGAGTCGAACTCATAGCTCCAAAGATGAGCCCAAGAAGAAGGGCAACAATCAAGGCACCGATTGAAATGCCAAGGGTATAGAAGAAACCTTTGGCGAATTGTCCAAAGTTAGCGAAGAAAGCAGCCCAACGTTCAAGAGCGAAAGGACTAGCCGTTTCAGTTAAAAGATACATAAATTCAGGACTCCTTTCTATTTATCTTCAGCTCTAGCTGGTTTCAAGTGATACTTATCGTAGAGCTTTTGAAGGCTACCATCTTTTTGCCATTTAGCCAACAAATCGTTGGTATAATCAATCAACTCTTGGTTAGACTTGCTTGAAGCGATACCGTATTCTTGCGTTTTGAAACCTTCTTTTAAGGTTTTAGTTTTCTTACTTTCATATCCAGAGAGGATAGATTTATCAACTGAGAAAGCATCTACACGGTGAGCGTAAAGAGAAACAGCCAATTCTGGGAAAGATCCGAGTTGAACATAGTTGAACTTAAGGTTATTAGCTGAAGCGTACTCTTGCAAGGCAGCCTTAGTTGAGGCACCTTGAGAAACACCGATAGTCTTACCATTCAAATCTGAGATTTTGTTAATACCTGAATCCTTAAGAACCAAGAAACCGATTTGGTCATAGTAGTAAGGAGTTGAGATAGCGTAAGAAGCCTTACGTTCATCATTAATGGTATAGGTAGCGATAAGCAAGTCGATAGTACCGTTATCCATAAGTGGTTCACGAGTTTGCGTCGTTACTGGGATATAATTCACTTTAACTTTTAACTCATCAGCAATCTTCTTAGCAAGATCAACTTCCATACCTTCGTAGGTATTAGTCTTAGCAGAATAGTAACCAAAGTTAGGAACGTCTTGCTTCACTCCAACATTAAGTGTCCCTCGCTTAACAATCTTTTGGACTGCCTTACTATTTAGGAGTTTGCTAGAATCTTCTGCCTCAGTTTTGTGACTAGAGAATAGAAAAACAGCTGTGATAGCCAAGGTGACGACTGTTAGATAGCGTAAGATTTTTTTGAAAGTCATAGGCAACCTCCTTAAGCATCGACGTGAACACGATCAGAGTTATGGTCGATAATCTTAGAAAGGAATTGTACTGCACGCGGTTCAGTAGGATTGTCAAAGAAACCATCCACATCTGTTGTGTCAACAAGAATCTGACCTTCAGCCATGAAAATGATACGGTCAGCCACACTACGGGCAAAGCCCATTTCGTGGGTAACGACCACCATGTTCATGCCACCTTTGGCAAGGTTTTGCATAACGGCAAGCACGTCACCGATAGTCTCTGGGTCAAGGGCTGACGTTGGTTCGTCAAAGAGCAAGAGTTCAGGGTTCATGGCAAGACCACGGGCAATAGCGATACGTTGTTTTTGCCCACCAGAAAGCATGCCAGGGTAAGAGTCTTTCTTGTCCCACATGTTAACGTAGCGAAGGAATTTCTCAGCAGTCTTTTCAGCCTCTGCTTTACTAATGCCAAGAACCTTGATAGGTGCCAATGTTACATTTTCAAGAACGGTTTTGTGAGGGTAGAGGTTAAAGTGCTGGAATACCATCCCTGCTTCCTTACGAAGTTCAACCAAATCTTTGGCAGAAGCTTCCGTCACATTATGTCCGTTAACGATTAGGGTACCGTTATCGATTGATTCCAAGGCATTGATTGTACGGATAAGGGTAGATTTCCCAGACCCAGAAGGTCCCAAGAGAACCACAACTTGTCCTTTTTCAATTTCTAGATTGATATCACGAAGTGCATGATAGTCTCCGTAATATTTATTAACATTTTTAAATTCAATAAGTGCCATAAGAGCCTCCTATAATGGATTTACTTGTTAGCTTTTCTAACATATATTGAATTTTAGCATAAGTAAAGTCGAAAGTCAAAAAATTCCGAATATTCTTTCAAAACGTTCGGTTTTTACTAAATAATTAATCATTTTTTGATATAAATATGAGAAAAACAAAAACCCACCCGTAGGTGAGTTTTTATTTTATTCACTAGCTTGCTCCCATTGTTTAGAGAGGTAGCGAGAGTAGCTAGAAATAGCAAAGTTAACCACGAAATAAGCTAGAGCCACAATACCGTATAAAGTAAAGATTTGACTAGGTTCGTAGTAACCACCCATCAAAATTTGACTCTTACCAAACAACTCTTGTAAGGCGATAACAGAGTAAAGGAAAGAAGTATCCTTGATAACTGTTACGAATTGAGAAATGATAGATGGCAACATCTTACGAATAGATTGTGGGAAGATGATGTAAATAAAGATTTGTTTGTTGTTAAATCCTTGAGACAAGCCGGCTTCCGTTTGGCCATGGTCAATAGAGTTTAGTCCCCCACGAATGATTTCCGCCAAGGCAGCTGAAGTAAAGACCGTGAAAGAGGTAATCCCTGCAGCGGTTGACTTGAGTTGGAAGACCAGGAAGATAATGAAAATCCAAAGCAAGTTAGGATCATTACGGACGAACTCAACGTAGATAGAAGCAATCCAACGCAGAATAGGATTCTTTCCGTTACGCATCACCGCCAGAATAGTTCCGAACAGGGTAGATAGCACGATGATGAAGAAAGACAAGTAAAGAGTCGTCCACATCCCTTGTGCCAAGAATTTAAGGTTAGTAGCTGATAAAACTTCTGACATAGTGGACCTCCTTAGTAAGCTTTCTTATTCTCTTCTTCTTTACGACGTGCCCAAGTAGCTAGAGGGAAACACATGATAAAGTAGAGGAAGGCAGCCCCAGCAAAGGCCGGCACATAGTTAGTGGTATCATAAGCCCAAGCCTTAGCAGTGAACATGATATCTGCCCCAGAGATAATGGCAACTGTAGAAGTATTCTTAATCAAGTTAACCACTTGGTTGGTCAATGGCGGCAAGATAGTACGCACTGCTTGAGGCAAGATGATGATACGCATGGTATCAGCGTAGGTAAATCCTTGAGACAAAGCCGCTTCGGTTTGACCTTTAGGAACCGCCTCAATACCTGTACGAATAATTTCAGAGATATAGGCTCCTGTGTAGACCCCCACACAAAGGATGGCTGTCAATGAAATTGGAATCATGACATGGCCATCAGTTAAGATTGAAATCCCATAGAAGACAACCACGAATTGGACAAGCAAGGGTGTGTTCTGGAAGATTTCGACATAAACACGTGAGATGCCACGAAGAACCTTGTTGTGAGTAGAGCTCATAGCCCCAAAGATGAGCCCAAGAAGAAGGGCAACAATCAAGGCACCAATCGAAATGCCAAGGGTATAGAAGAAACCTTTGGCAAATTGTCCAAAGTTAGCGAAGAAAGCAGCCCAACTTTCAAGAGCGAAAGGACTAGCCGTTTCAGTTAAAAGATACATAAATTCAGGACTCCTTTCTATTTATCTTCAGCTCTAGCTGGTTTCAAGTGATACTTATCGTAGAGCTTTTGAAGGCTACCATCTTTTTGCCATTTAGCCAACAAATCGTTGGTATAATCAATCAACTCTTGGTTAGACTTGCTTGAAGCAATACCGTATTCTTGTGTTTTGAAACCTTCATCAAGAATTTTGGTTTTATCACTTTCGTAACCTGATAGGATTGATTTATCACCAGCAAAGGCGTCAATACGGTATGCATAGAGTGATACGGCTAACTCAGGATAAGATTCGAGTTGGACATAATTGAACTTAAGGTTATTAGCTGAAGCATACTCTTCAACAGCGGCTTTGGCAGATGACCCTTGAGACACTCCAATAGTTTTACCGTTAAGGTCAGAAAGTTTCTTATAGCCAGATTTGGTTTGAACGAGGAAACCAATTTGGTCATAGTAGTAAGGATTTGACATGGCATATGAAGCTTTACGGTCATCTGTAATGGTATAAGTAGCGATAAGCATGTCAATAGTCCCATTATCCATAAGGGCCTCACGAGTTTGAGGGGTAACTGCTGTAAAATTCACCTTAACCTTAAGTTCTTTGGCAATCTTCTTAGCGAGGTCGATTTCCATACCTTGATAGGTATTGGTTTTGGCTGAGTAGTAACCAAAGTTTGGGACATCCTGTTTGACACCAACATTTAGAGTCCCTTTTTTGACAATTTTTTGAATTGTAGCATTATTGAGTAGTTTACTGCTTTCATCAGCTTGACTACTTTTAGTGTTCCAGAGGAGAACTGCTACAAATGCTAAAGCAGAGATTGCTAAAATGCGACTAAGTCTTTTGATTAACATAAGTCCTCCTTAGGCATCCACTTGGACACGATCAGAGTTGTGGTCGATAATCTTAGAAAGGAATTGAACAGCACGAGGTTCAGTTGGATTGTCAAAGAAACCATCCACATCCGTAGTATCCACAAGAACCTGACCTTCAGCCATGAAAATGATACGGTCTGCCACACTGCGGGCAAAGCCCATTTCATGGGTAACAACTACCATGTTCATGCCACCTTTGGCAAGGTTCTGCATAACCGCAAGCACATCACCAATAGTCTCTGGGTCAAGGGCTGACGTTGGTTCGTCAAAGAGCAAGAGCTCAGGATTCATGGCAAGACCACGGGCGATAGCGATACGCTGTTTTTGTCCACCAGAAAGCATACCAGGGTATGAATCTTTCTTGTCCCACATGTTAACGTAGCGAAGGAATTTTTCAGCAGTCTTTTCAGCTTCTGCCTTACTGATTCCAAGAACCTTGATGGGTGCCAAAGTGACATTTTCAAGAACAGTTTTGTGGGGGTAGAGGTTGAAGTGTTGGAATACCATCCCTGCTTCCTTACGAAGCTCAACCAAGTCTTTGGCAGAAGCTTCCGTCACATTATGTCCGTTAACGATAAGTGTACCGTTATCAATTGATTCCAAGGCGTTGATTGTACGGATAAGGGTAGATTTCCCAGACCCAGAAGGTCCCAAGAGAACCACAACTTGTCCTTTTTCAATTTCTAGATTGATGTCACGAAGTGCATGATAATCTCCGTAGTATTTATTGACATTTTTAAATTCGATAAGTGCCATAAGAGCCTCCTAAAATTTTACATTAATATATGTAACAACAAGAGTGTATTTTACTATAGATATAGGAAGATATAGGAAAATGTCAAAAATGTTTGAAAATTCAATCATAATGTTCGCCTTTTAACCGATTACACATAGCAATGCTATCTCAAAAAAGAAGGAAAGCTTGTATATCAGCTCAATATCTATAGTAGAAACTTGGTCCTTAACCTATTTTTTGGTATAATATGTTTGATACGTAAAGTTTTCTACTTTACAAATTGAATGACTTAAGAAAACCGATGAGGTGTTTATATGAAAAAAATTCTAGTTGTTGATGATGAAAGACCGATTTCGGATATCATCAAGTTTAATCTAACTAAAGAGGGTTATGAAGTTGTTACGGCCTTTGATGGTCGTGAAGCATTGGAGCAGTTTGAAGCTGAAAAACCAGACTTGGTCATCCTGGACTTGATGCTGCCTGAACTAGATGGTTTAGAAGTTGCTAAGGAAATTCGAAAGACAAATCATACACCAATTATCATGCTTTCAGCTAAGGATAGCGAGTTTGATAAGGTTATCGGGCTAGAAATTGGGGCAGATGACTATGTGACGAAACCATTTTCTAATCGTGAATTGTTGGCACGTATCAAAGCTCACTTGCGTCGTACAGAGACTATTGAAACAGCAGCAGAAGAAAGCTCTAACTCAGGCAAGCAGGAAATTTCAATTGGTGAGTTGATTATTGTTCCAGATGCATTTGTTGCTAAAAAACGTGGAAATGAAGTCGAGCTCACACACCGTGAATTTGAGTTGCTTTTCCATCTGGCAACTCACATGGGACAAGTGATGACGCGTGAGCATTTACTTGAAACTGTTTGGGGTTATGACTATTTTGGTGATGTTCGTACGGTTGACGTAACCATTCGTCGTCTCCGTGAAAAAATTGAAGATACACCTAGTCGTCCTGAATATATTTTGACGCGTCGTGGTGTTGGTTATTATATGAAGAATTATGACTAGTATTGGCTTAAACATCACAAGCTTTGAACTAGCCTTACTCTTTACGCTCCTCTTTGTGGCTTTCTACTTTATTTTTCTTGCATATCGTGATTATCGACGAGTCAAAAATATTCGAAAGTTGACCAAGAGGGTCAAGTCCTTAATGGCAGGTAACTATAACGAGGAGTTACGCTTAAAGGGTGATCCAGAGCTTTTAGAGCTAGCTGACAGCTTGAATGATTTATCGGATGTCTTTCGTTTGACGCATGAAAATCTAGCCCAGGAAAAAAACCGCTTATCATCAGTCCTCTCTTACATGAGTGATGGAGTCATTGCGACAAATCGTCGTGGTCAAATTACCATGATTAATAGCACAGCTCAGCGTTTGTTGAATCTAGATTTTGAAACAGCGACTCAGATGTCCATTTTAGATTTATTAGATGGTGAAAATCCCTATACTTATAGTGAATTGCTCTCTAAGACTCCTGAAATTCATTTATCACGTCGAGATGCCAACGATGAGTTTGTGACCTTACGTGTTAATTTTGCCCTTATTCGTAAAGAATCAGGTTTTATCTCAGGTCTGGTTGCCGTTCTTCACGATGCCACTGAGCAAGAAAAAGAAGAGCGTGAACGTCGACTCTTCGTCTCAAACGTTAGTCATGAGTTGCGTACACCTTTGACTTCTGTAAAATCCTATCTGGAGGCACTTGATGATGGTGCTCTCGACGAAGAGATTGCTCCTAACTTTATCAAAGTTTCTTTGGATGAGACCAATCGTATGATGCGAATGATTTCTGACCTCTTGGCACTATCACGTATTGACAATAAGAGTACCCAACTTGACGTTGAGATGACCAATTTCACGGCCTTCATGACCTATATCTTGAATCGTTTTGATCAGATTAAAAGTCAAGAAACCAATACAGGTAAAACTTACGAAATCATTCGCGATTATCCGGTAAACTCAATTTGGGTGGAGATTGATACAGATAAGATGACCCAGGTTGTGGATAATATTCTTAATAATGCTATCAAGTATTCGCCTGATGGTGGTAAGATTACAGTGTCTATGAAGACAACTGATTCACAGTTGATTGTTTCTATTTCTGACCAAGGTTTGGGTATTCCTAAGAAAGATTTGCCGTTGATTTTCGACCGTTTTTACCGTGTTGATAAGGCCAGAAGTCGTGCCCAAGGTGGAACTGGTCTAGGCTTGTCTATTGCAAAAGAAATTATTAAACAACATAAGGGCTTTATTTGGGCTAAGAGTGAGTATGGTAAGGGTTCAACTTTTACAATTGTGCTTCCATATGACAAGGATGCCATGATGGTTGATGAATGGGAGATGTAGTAAAAATGACCTCAGATTTAGGGTTTAAATATAGTATTTTGGCTTCAGGGTCAACTGGTAATTCCTTTTACTTGGAAACTCCAGAGAAGAAGATTCTTGTAGATGCTGGTTTGTCTGGTAAGAAAATCACAAGTTTGCTAGCTGAGATTGATCGTGATCCGAGTGATTTGGATGCAATCTTAGTAACGCATGAACACAAGGATCATATCCATGGTGTAGGCGTTTTAGCTCGTAAATATGGCATGGATATCTACGCAAATGAGAAAACTTGGCAGATTATGGATAGTAAAAATATGCTAGGCAAGATTGATAATAGCCAGAAACATATTTTTTCTCGTGATAAGCTTCTGACCTTTGGAGACCTTGATATTGAGTCTTTTGGAGTTAGCCACGATGCTATTGATCCACAGTTCTATCGCTTTATGAAAGATGGAAAGAGTTTCGTTATGTTGACGGATACGGGTTATGTTTCTGATCGTATGGCAGGTATTATTGAGAATGCCGACGGCTATCTGATTGAGTCCAATCATGATGTTGAAATCCTTAGAGCAGGTTCATATCCTTGGTCAACCAAGCAACGTATCCTCTCTGATCAAGGTCACTTGTGTAATGAAGATGGAGCGGATGCTATGATTCGTACCATTGGTAATAAAACTAAAAAGATCTACTTGGGTCACCTTTCCAAAGAAAATAATATCAAGGAGTTGGCCCACATGACGATGGAAAATCAGTTGGCACGTGCTGACTTTGGTGTTGGAACTGACTTTAAAGTTTATGATACCTCACCAGACACAGCGACTCCACTGACAGATATTTAAAAATAGCAGAAGAGCTGCACTAATGCGTTTAGTGTAGCTTTTTAAAAGGAATGTATTTATGAAAGTAATTTATCTCTCGTTAGGGTTTGTCTCGCTCGGTTTGGGAATTCTTGGGATTCCCCTCCCTATCTTACCCACAACACCTTTTCTACTTTTAGCCATTGCTTGCTTTGCTAGAAGTTCCAAACGTTTTGAGAAATGGTTATATCATACTAAGCTGTATCAAAGTTATGTAGCCGATTTTCGAGAAACCAAATCAATTGCCAAAGAACGAAAGAAAAAGATTATCATCCAAATCTATGTTTTGATGGGGATTTCAATCTTTTTTGCACCTATCCTTTGGGTGAAAATCGGGCTCTTTTGCTTGACGGTCTTTATCACTTATTATCTCTTTAAGGTTATTCCTGATAAAGATTAATCTATCATCAAAAAATGAGACTTCCAAGATGGAGTCTCATTTTATATATTATTAATGTTTGCTACGTAATTTCTTACGGAGTTTATAGGCAAGATTGGCTATTCCGTAAAGAGGGCTAACTGGAAGGTTAAATTCCCCAATGAATTGTTCAATACGTGGGTTAAATTTGGACTTGAAATTATACAAGCCACCATCTAGTGAATTTTCTATTCCTCCCATGTTTTGCCACTCAGCACCACGCTCAAAAGCGTGATTAGCTGTTTCATACCATGTCAGGATAGCCGGTTGATAACGGCGGTAATCTTCATCCATTCCTGCATAGATATTCTCAGACGTCTTGCCAAATTCGAGAACGAGTGTACCAGAGAGTGGGACCGTCTTATTTCCAGCATCAACTTTTTCTTGAAGAAAGTCAATTTCCTCTTTAAGTCTCTTGTGCTCTTGTTTATTGTTCTCGATTTTTCCTGGTTTAGTTTTTTCAGTGAACTTAGCTGCATCAGCAAGGTTCTTTTCGAGTTGCTTATTGAGGTCTTTGAGACGAGCTGGTAAATCAAGAGTTGAGAGTGTAATGTAAGAAGATTCTGGGTAGGTAGTCAACAACTTTTCATAATAATCAATGCCACGAAGGTGGATGTTCTTACGGGCCTCAGTCTTCTTCATCAAAGATGCGAATTGTTCAAGAAGCTCAGTGCCACCAAATTGGACTGAAATCCCCTTATTTCGAGCAGTACGAACAGCCTGCTTGGTACTCTTAGAGAGTTGTTCCTCAGTGAAATCTTCCTTATGGATATTAGCCTGGAAGCGTGGTTGAATATTTTCAGCCATATCTTCAGTGAGGCCAGTCCATTCAACGCCAAGGGACTGGATATTTTTAGCAATAGCTAGTGTTTCTTCACGAATTTCAGCTTCTTGTGAAATCAAGTTTTTAGTCACAAAGAGGCTTGGATCAAATTTAACAAAGAGGGCACGCTTTGTTTTAGCATATTTTTTAAGCGAAGCCATAACAAAGGCGAGCAACTCTTTATCTTGATAGTCCATAATAGGTCCACGAGGGATATAAATCATAGAAAAGCCAAGAGGGAGCGGCTGAATAAGGACACTAGCGACAGCAACGATATTACCATCTTGATAGAAACCTAGGCGGTCATTTCCCCAGCTGTCCTTGATTTTAGCCCATGAACTACTCTGTAATAAATTCGTTTGAGGACTATCTATAACAAAACGGTCATGCTCAGAAGTACTGAGTCCAGTTTTATAGGTATACATATTATTCTAGAACCCACTTTCTAATAGCGTAAGCGACACCAGATTCATCATTTGATTTTGTGATGTGTTTCGCAATTTTCTTCATTTCTGGATTACCATTTTCCATAACAACAGGAGAGCCAACGACTTCAAGCATAGCACGGTCATTTTCTTCATCACCGATAGCCATTGTTTCTTCTTTAGAAAGACCGAGTTTTTCAGCAAGATGGGTTACAGCAATCCCTTTGTTGGCTGTTTTCTTAAGAATTTCTAGGTAAAATGGTGTTGATTTTACAATGGTAAAGCGGTCATAAAATTCCTGTGGAAGTTTGGCAATGGCTGCATCAAGAATTTCAGGCTCATCGATATACATGGCCTTAACAAATTCCTTGTCAGCTACCTCTTCAGGTGTACGATAGTAAATCGGCATATGAACAAGTGTAGACTCATGAACCGTGTAGCGGCCAATATTGCGATTACTTGTGTAGATACCATCTTTAGTAATGGCGTGAGAATGAACACCAAGCTTGTTAGCCAAAACCTCAATATCAAGGTAGTCTTCGTATGAGAGTGTCTCACGAATTAATTCATTACCAGTAGAAGTTTCTTGGACAAGCCCACCATTGAATGTGATAACATAATCTCCGTCTTGGTTGAGGTTAAGCTCTTCAAGAAGTGGAAGCACTCCTGGAATAGGGCGACCAGTCGCAATAACAACCTTTACACCAGCAGCTTTAGCATCTTGAATCGCTTGAAAGACCTCCGGTGTAACTTGACGTTGGCTATTTAAAAGCGTTCCATCAATATCAACAGCAATAAGTTTAATAGACATAATAATTACCTGTTTCGTTTAGTTAGTTTCCCTTCTATTTTACTAAAATTTAGGCGCTTTGTCATAGTTCTTCCTGAGAAAAGTATTATTGTCTCTTTAAAGAAGTAGATTAGGTAAGAATTGCCCAAATGCTTTTTAATTGGTAAAATAAGGTCAGACAAATAAAGGAGAGATAAAGTGATTCGAGCAACCAACCAATTGACGGAGCAGGAACGGAAGTCAGCAAAAGCATTGATTGCTAGCTGCCAAGCCCATGATCAGACCTTTCGAGAACCCTATCTCTCCAATATGCTTAATTTTAATCCCAATATGCCGGCCTTTTTCCTTTATTATCAAGAGGGAGAGTTGCTTGGCTTATTAACGGTTTATGCGGATGATGAGAACGTTGAAGTGAGTATCCTAGTGGAACCTAGTCATCGTCGTCAGGGTATTGCGCGTGCGATGTATAGAAGCTTTGAAAAAGAATTGGCATCTTACCCTATTCGCTCAGTGACCTTTCAGACGGAGCGTGTTTTTCTCGATCATCATCCTGATTTGGCAAGTCATTGGGGTTTGGTTGAGGATGAAGAGACGGAAACCTGGCTAGGGCGAGATAGAACATCATATGCTCTGGATTCCCGTTCAGATATCAAGGTGCTCTTAGCTGAACCTTCTTACCTAGATGAAATTGCCCAACTCCACCACCAACCCTTTTCTGATGCAGAGGAAACACTTGAAGTAAGTCACAGATACATTACAGAGGCCTTGGAGGATTCCGATAGCCTGCTTTACATCCTACTCAAAGAAGGTCAAGTGATTGGAGTTTGTACGGTTGATTTATCTGGGAATAGCAACTACCTTTATGGACTTGCCGTAGCAGAAGCCTATCGTGGCCAAGGCTATGGAAGCTATTTAGCAAAATCAGTCGTCAACCAACTTATTGCGCAAAATGACAAGTCCTTTCAAATTGCAGTGGAAGATAGCAATGTAGGTGCCAAACGCTTGTATGAAAAGATTGGCTTTGTCAAACAAACCCAGGTGGTTTACTTGAAGCAGAAAGGGTAAACGCAATGTTGAAACTCTCTTTGAGGTTAGAGTTGCTATCGTCTTAAGTAAAAAGTAGTTATAGAACAGAAAGGAGTAATCAATGGAAATTAAAATCAAAAACAAAATTAAAGTAGGCGATCAAACGGAAATTATCGAAGAAATCCACACTTGTGAGGTTATGGAAAAAGGAGATTATACCTATCTTGTTCACCATAATTCGGAGAAAGAAAAAGTGGTTATTAAGTTGAATCAGGATGAGCTAGTGATGACACGCTTTTCTAATCCTAAATCCATTATGCGTTTTTCTGCTAAAGTACCTGCCTTGGTCCACATTCCGACACCGCTTGGTACCCAGCCTTTTCTGACAGACACTAGTTTATTTGCCCATGACCCAAATGGACAGACAGTTGATATTCATTATCAATTGAAACATCCAGAAACAGAAGACGTTTTTGCTGATTATGAATTAGAAGTTTCTTGGTTTTAATTTTTGAAAAAATAGAATCATTTTGCTTGAATAAAGAATAATTTATGATAAAATGTTTAGTATAAATAAGGGAGTAGCAGGTGACTGTAATCATGAGATTTGATTAACAGTTGCGATTATGTCGTCATTACGAAATTTTACATTTCCGGCATATTCTTAAACAGCGAGACTTGTTTTTTATTAAACAAGTCTCTTTTTGTATGATTTTTTATATGAAAAGAGTCTTGTTAGCCATTTTTCCCTATATAGAAGGAGGAGATTATTTTGTCTAAAGAACAAAATAAAGCCTTGTTTTACACACAAGGAGAGGAAGAAGTCCTAAAAAACTTGGACACTTCTGTTGATGGTTTGTCTACTGCACAAGCCAAGGAACGTTTAGATGCCTATGGCTATAACGAGTTGGATGAAGGTGAAAAACGCAGCCTCTTGTCAAAATTCATCGATCAGTTTAAAGATTTGATGATTATCATCTTGCTTGTCGCTGCCGCCCTTTCTGTTATTACAGAAGGTATGCATGGTTTGACGGATGCCTGCATTATTTTAGCCGTTGTTGTTTTGAATGCAGCCTTTGGTGTTTATCAAGAAGGACAAGCAGAAGCGGCTATTGAAGCCCTCAAAAACATGTCTAGCCCTATGGCTCGTGTGCGCCGTGATGGCCATGTCGTTGAAATTGATTCACGCGAATTGGTTCCTGGAGATATCGTCTTGCTTGAAGCAGGTGATGTTGTTCCTGCGGATATGCGCTTGCTCGAAGCTGCCTCACTTAAGATTGAAGAAGCAGCCCTTACCGGTGAATCCGTTCCAGTTGAAAAGGACGTTACCGAGACAGTTGAAGCAGAGGCGGGTATCGGTGACCGTGTGAATATGGGTTACCAAAACTCTAACGTTACTTATGGTCGTGGTACTGGAGTTGTAACCAATACTGGTATGTATACTGAGGTCGGTAAGATTGCCGATATGCTGGCTAATGCGGACGAATCACAAACGCCATTGAAACAAAGCTTGGAGCAATTGTCTAAGACCTTGACCTATCTGATTGTCGCTATTGCTTTGGTGACATTCTTGGTTAGTGTCTTCATTCGTGGCGAACAGCCCCTTGAAGGCTTGATGGTTGCCGTTGCTCTTGCGGTTGCAGCCATTCCTGAAGGTTTGCCTGCCATTGTAACCATTCTTTTGTCACTTGGGACAACGACCCTTGCTAAACGCAATTCGATTGTTCGTAAATTGCCAGCTGTTGAAACCCTTGGTTCAACAGAAATTATCGCATCTGATAAGACTGGTACCTTAACCATGAACCAAATGACTGTTGAAAAAATCTATACAAACGGTCAATTGCAAAACGCTTCTACGGAACTTGGTGCTGACAATACAACCCTTCGTATTATGAACTTTGCCAATGATACAAAGGTGGACCCTGATGGTAAATTGATCGGGGATCCAACAGAAACAGCTCTTGTTCAATTTGGTTTGGACCACAATTTTGATGTGCGTGACGTCTTAAAATCAGAGCCTCGTGTGGCAGAATTGCCATTTGACTCTGACCGTAAGCTCATGTCTACTATCCACAAAGAAGCGGATGGTACATACTTTGTAGCCGTTAAAGGTGCGCCTGACCAATTGCTCAAACGTGTGACTCGTATTGAAATCAATGGTGAGGTCCGTCCTATCACAGATGAAGATAAACAAGCTATCCTTGCAACTAATAAGGACTTGGCAAAACAAGCCCTTCGTGTCTTGATGATGGCTTATAAGACAACGAATGACATTCCTACCTTGGAATCTGCAGTTGTTGAGTCTGATTTGATTTTCTCAGGTTTGGTAGGTATGATTGACCCAGAACGTCCAGAAGCAGCAGAGGCTGTCCGTGTCGCTAAAGAAGCGGGAATCCGTCCAATTATGATCACAGGTGACCACCAAGATACAGCAGAAGCAATCGCTAAGCGTCTTGGTATCATCGATCCAAATGATACGGAAGATCATGTCTTTACTGGCGCTGAGCTTAATGAGCTTTCTGATGAAGAATTCCAAAAAGTCTTCAAACAGT
Organism: Streptococcus sp. cx1; assembly: GCF_052384325.1. Taxonomy (NCBI): domain Bacteria; kingdom Bacillati; phylum Bacillota; class Bacilli; order Lactobacillales; family Streptococcaceae; genus Streptococcus; species Streptococcus sp. cx1. The sequence continues at coordinate 584,469 of NZ_JBQSUN010000001.1, forward strand.
ACTCTGTCTATGCGCGTGTGTCTCCTGAACACAAGGTTCGTATCGTTAAGGCTTGGCAAAATGATGGCAAGGTTGTTGCTATGACAGGTGATGGGGTTAATGATGCGCCTTCACTTAAGACAGCTGATATCGGTATCGGTATGGGAATCACAGGTACAGAGGTTTCTAAGGGAGCTTCAGATATGGTTCTTGCCGATGATAACTTTGCGACAATTATCGTTGCCGTAGAAGAGGGACGTAAGGTCTTCTCAAATATTCAAAAATCAATCCAATACCTCTTGTCAGCCAACATGGCCGAAGTCTTCATTATCTTCTTTGCCACACTGTTTGGTTGGGATGTGCTTCAACCAGTACACCTTCTCTGGATTAACCTAGTCACTGATACCCTTCCAGCTATCGCACTTGGGGTTGAGCCAGCTGAACCAGGTATTATGACTCACAAACCTCGTGGTCGCCAATCAAACTTCTTTGATGGTGGTGTCTTCGGAGCGATTATGTATCAAGGTGTCTTCCAAACTATCCTTGTTCTTGCGGTATATGGTTGGGGCCTTGTCTTCCCAGAGCATCATACGCAATCAGAAATTCACGCAGATGCCCTTACAATGGCCTTTGCAACACTTGGACTAATCCAGTTGCTCCATGCCTTTAACGTTAAATCTGTTTATCAATCAGTCTTTAAAGTTGGTCTCTTTAGAAATAAAACTTTCAACTGGGCAATTCCAGTGGCCTTCGTTCTTTTGATGGCAACTATCGTAGTTCCTGGATTTAATAACCTTTTCCATGTGTCACACCTGAGTCTGACACAATGGCTTGCGGTTATTGTAGGTTCCTTCTTGATTGTGGTATTGGTTGAATTAGTCAAAGCTATTCAACGTGCCCTTGGTAAGGATAAAAACGCTATTTAAGACATAAAGTCAGAGATAATGGTCTCTGGCTTTTTCTTATCACATCTTGAATTCAGGAGGAGTCTTGTTTATAATTGAAGAGAAATGATCATAAGTTAAGGAGAAGGCCATGAACGAGACCATTAAGACACAACTCAATCACCGCAGCATCCGTCAATTTAAACCTCTAGCTTTGACACAGGAAGAAGTTGACCTTCTGGTTGATGTTGCCAGACATACGGCAACTAGTAATTTTAGGCAATCCTATTCGATTATCAGTATTACTGATCAAAAATTGAAGGAAGAAATTGCTGAAATTGCGAATCAGCCTTATATTCCAAATGCTGGGCATCTTTTTGTATTTGTTGTAGACCAAAGACGTAATACTTTGATTGCAGAGGCAAAGGGTGCTGATGCCTTTGTGCAAGGTAGTCCCGAACGCTTTATCTCAGCCTTTTCGGATGCAATGATTGCTGCTCAAAATGTGGTAGTAGCTGCTGAGAGTTTAGGTATGGGAACAGTTTACTTGGGGAGTATCTTGAATGATAATGCCAAGCTTTCGGAGCTTCTCAAACTTCCAAAGTATGTCTATCCAGCAGTAGGCCTTGGAGTTGGTTGGCCAGACCAAGAACCGCAGCTTAAACCCCGTTTGCCACGTCACGTCATCCATATGGAAAATTATTATCAGGATTTGGAAAATCCTCTGGAAGAACTAAAAGACTACGATGCTGAAGTTCATGAATATTATGACCTTCGAGATCTCAATAACAGAGTTGATGAATTTACGACTCAGATTGCTAAGACCATGGATAAATCCGTTGCCAAACGTGCTAATACCTTGAAGGATCTTCAAAAGCAGGGATTTTTCATTGACTAAAAAAACGACTCCCATAAGAGTCGTTCTACAAATCAAATAGTGTCATGGATGAAAGGAACTCATTTGCTAGTTCCTTTTTTTCATATTCTAAAAACTCCGGCCGTTTCTTGACTAGGTTGTACCGTTTAGAGAGGTTCCATGTTCCAGTAGGATTGAGTTCAGGGTGATTGGAAACAAAGTCAATGGTTAAGTCCCATTCTCGTCGGTATCCAAGAGGACGCGAGTGATAGGTTACACCGTCAATAGTTACCGTCCCATAACTGCGGTGGGCATGACCAAAAACAACATCTTTAACACCATGTTTGACGAAAATCTGATGGAATTGTTCAGATCCTAAATAAGCGTTAAAAGGTTTAAAACGTTCGTGCGTCATGGTGAAACGACTGTGAGGAACGAAGTGCATGGCAACTATAAGGTTACTAGTGTCTAATTCACTTAAGATATTTTCTAGCTTCTTGAGACTCCTTTGACAGATTTCCGGATCAGTATCTAAACGCTTAAGTCGACGGTCGAACCAAAGTTGTTTCTTACGTTTAAGAATCTTATCCAATTTTTCATTAGAATAGGAATAATCATACCACCCGTGAAAAGCCAATAATGTCTTACTTCCTAAATCAATCACCTGAAAATCAAGATTATCAATAAGCTCATCATCTAAATCAAGCATATCATGATTGCCTAAATTATAGGTAACCTTGACCGCCTTGGACAGTTTTCGTAGGAAAGGTTTTGTGTCAGCATAATAATGGTTAGAAATATCACCAGCGATATGGAGATGGCTAACTTCTTGATCTTTTAGGCACTTTATTAGAGTATCGATTTCATATGTTTCAAAGTGATTCAAATCAATATGTAAATCACTCATTACTGCAAGTCTTGTCATAAAAACATTGTAACAAAAAGGTTAAGGCTTGTCTCTAAATGAAGATGATGGAAAATACTTGCCCTTGGACTACATTTTCATTATGATAAGAATATGGATATCAAGTTAGAAATACAAAAGATGGCCAAGGAAATTGGCATCTCAAAAATTGGTTTTACAACCGCTGATGATTTTGCCTATCTGGAGAAATCCCTTCGACTTGGAGTCGAAGAAGGGCGGACAACAGGGTTTGAACATAAAAATATTGAAGAGCGTATTTATCCTAAGTTGACCTTAGAATCAGCTAAAACCATCATTTCCATTGCAGTAGCTTATCCGCATAAGTTGCCGCAACAGCCCCAAAAAACAGAATTTAAGCGGGGCAAAATCACTCCAAATTCGTGGGGGCTAGATTATCACTATGTTTTGCAGGACAAACTAAAACGCCTGGCAGAAGGTATTGAAAAACTGACGGAAAACTTCGAATATAAAGGTATGGTGGACACTGGGGCCTTGGTCGATACAGCAGTTGCCAAGCGAGCTGGTATTGGCTTTATCGGAAAGAATGGACTAGTGATTTCAAAAGAATACGGCTCCTACATGTATCTCGGCGAGCTTATTACTAATCTAGAGATAGAACCTGATCATGAAGTAGACTATGGATGTGGGGATTGTCGTCGTTGTCTGGATGCCTGTCCGACATCTTGTCTTATCGGTGATGGGACTATGAATGCCCGTCGTTGCCTATCCTTCCAAACCCAAGATAAGGGCATGATGGATATGGAGTTTCGAAAGAAGATAAAGACTGTTATCTATGGTTGCGACATTTGTCAGATTTCCTGTCCATATAACAAAGGGATCGACAATCCACTGGCTTCAGACATTGATCCTGAGCTTGCTATGCCTGAATTACTCCCATTTCTAGAGCTAACCAACAAATCCTTTAAGGAGAAATTTGGGATGATTGCCGGATCTTGGCGAGGGAAGAATATTCTTCAACGTAATGCCATTATTGCCTTGGCCAACTTACATGATCGCAATGCTATTGTCAAACTGATGGAGATTATCGATAAGAATAATAATCCCATTCACACGGCGACTGCCATTTGGGCTCTCGGTGAGATTGTTAAGAAGCCCGATGAGGCCATGTTAGACTATATGAGGGAACTGTCACCTAAGGATGAAGAATCCCAAGCCGAATGGGAGCTTGTGTGTGCAAAATGGCAAATTTAAGTGATTTATGCTAGAATTAAGCATAATACTATAAAATGGAGGAAACCTATCCATGGAAGTGGCAGAAATTCGCCAAAAAATCTCTGAAAATCAAGAGAAGCTCGTGAGCTTCGGGAGGTCTCTTTGACTTAGATCGTTTGGAAGAGGACATTGCGCTCCTTGAAAACCGAATGACTGAGCCAGATTTTTGGAATGATAATATTGCAGCTCAAAAGACTTCACAAGAGTTAAATGAGCTCAAAATGAAATACGAAACTTTCAACAATATGCAAGAACTCTCTGACGAGACAGAGCTTTATTTAGAAATGTTGGAAGAAGATGATAGTGTTCAAGAAGAGCTGGAAGAAACGCTCGAAAAACTTGATAAGATTATGACAAGTTACGAGATGACACTGCTCTTGTCTGAACCATATGACCATAACAATGCCATTCTGGAAATTCACCCAGGATCTGGTGGTACAGAAGCTCAGGACTGGGCTGATATGTTACTTCGTATGTATCAACGTTATGGAAATGCTAAAGGTTTCAAGGTTGAGACTTTGGATTACCAGGCTGGTGATGAGGCTGGAATCAAATCTGTAACTCTTGCTTTTGAAGGACCTAATGCTTATGGATTCCTCAAGTCAGAAATGGGTGTTCACCGTTTGGTTCGTATTTCGCCATTTGACTCTGCTAAACGTCGTCATACCTCATTTACATCTGTGGAAGTCATGCCAGAATTGGATGATACCATTGAAGTTGAGATTCGTGATGATGATATCAAGATGGATACATTCCGTTCAGGTGGTGCTGGTGGTCAGAACGTCAACAAGGTTTCTACAGGTGTGCGTTTGACCCACATTCCAACGGGTATTGTTGTAGCTTCAACGGTTGACCGTACACAATACGGAAACCGCGACCGTGCGATGAAGATGCTTCAAGCTAAGCTCTATCAAATGGAGCAAGAAAAGAAAGCAGAAGAAGTGAATGCTTTGAAAGGTGATAAGAAAGAAATCACTTGGGGAAGTCAAATTCGCTCATACGTTTTCACGCCATATACCATGGTTAAAGATCACCGTACAGGCTACGAAGTTGCCCAGGTTGATAAGGTAATGGATGGAGATATTGAAGGCTTCATCGATGCCTACCTCAAGTGGCGCATGGAAGAATAGTAATAACATACTTATTTTAAGTATTAAGATACTCTATCTCAATGAAAGGAAGGCGTTCAGCTACTGTAGTAGTTGAAAACTGACATTATGGCTCTTATTGAATTAAAAGATGTTACTAAGAAGTATGATAAGTCAACAACAGCCCTTAGACACATTGATTTGTCTGTTAACTCTGGGGAGTTTGTTTACTTAGTCGGCCCTTCTGGTGCTGGTAAATCAAGTTTAATTCGCTTGTTCTACCAAGAAGAAAAATTAACGAGTGGTTCTATGAAGGTTGGAGAGTTTGATTTAACTCGACTTCGTAAGAAAGACGTTCCACTCTTGAGACGTTCCATTGGAGTTGTTTTCCAGGATTATAAACTCCTTCCAAAGAAAACAGCTTTTGAAAATGTTGCTTATGCCATGGAAGTTATTGGTGAGAAACCTCGTCATATCAAGAAACGAGTGGCAGAAGTACTCGAGTTGGTTGGTCTTAAACACAAGATGCGTTCGTTTCCAAATCAATTGTCTGGTGGTGAGCAACAGCGTGTCGCTATTGCGCGTGCTATTGTAAATAATCCAAAAGTGTTGATTGCGGATGAACCAACAGGAAACTTGGACCCAGAGATTTCTTGGGAAATTATGCAGGTCCTTGAACGTATTAACTTGCAAGGGACTACCATTATAATGGCAACCCATAACTCAACTATCGTTAATAACCTTCGTCATCGTGTCGTAGCGATTGAAGAAGGACGTATTGTTCGTGATGAAGAGGAAGGAGAGTACGGTTACCATGATTAGACGCTTTTTCCGCCATTTAGGAGAATCAATCAAGAATCTCAAACGTAATTTGTTGTCGACACTTACGGCAGTATTTTCGGTAATGATCGTTCTTTCACTTTTAGGTGTCTTTGGCTCTGTTATCTTAAATACACAGAAATTGGCTTCAGATATTGAAAAGAATATTCAGGTCAATGTCTACTTGGATCCAGATTCATCAGATGCCTCGAAAACAGTCAAGGAACTTTCTGGACAGATTGTTGCTAATAAAGACTACCATAAGATTTATGATGCTTTGACCAAAATCAAAGGTGTAGATAAGGTTACTTTCTCTAGCAAAGAAGAACAAAAGAAACAGCTCATTGAAACAATGGGGTCAAGTTTCGAAACAGCGACAGGGGATGCTAACCCACTATCTGATGTTTACATCGTTCAAACGAAATCACCAGATGATGTCAGTCGAGTTGCCAAGGAAGCTAAAGCCATTCAGGGCGTTGATAATGCTAACTTTGGTGGGTCAGATACTGAAATTCTGATGTCTACTATGAAACGTGTTCAATTTTGGGGAATTATTGCCACAGCTCTTTTAACGATTGTGGCTGTCCTATTGATTTCAAATACCATCCGTATTACCATTATGTCACGTGCGACTGAAATTCAAATCATGCGTTTGGTAGGTGCCAAGAATTCATATATTCGTCGTCCCTACTTGATGGAAGGCGCTTGGATTGGTGCACTTGGTGCTATCATTCCTTCAGGCCTCATTTATCTTTTGTATCACATGGTTTACTCATCTTTGAACCCTGATTTTGTCAAAGGTGGTATTTCGATGTATGATCCAGAGTGGTTTGTTTATGCGGTTATCGGAACCCTCTTTGCAGTCGGTATCATTATCGGTTCGATTGGGTCACGTATGGCAATGCGCCGTTATTTGAAATACTAAAGAGATTAAAGGAGAACCAATTTGGTTCTCTTTTTGTTTTGTCCGGAGATTCAGAAAAGCAGATTTTCAACTATATCTCAAAATCGTTTGCTCAAAGCCCAAATCCAAACCCATATTTGGTATAATATTAAAAAACATTGGAAAAGAGATGCATTATGACAAAGTTAGCTACCATTTGTTATATTGACAATGGAAAGGAGCTTTTGCTCCTACATCGTAATAAAAAGCCTAATGATGTTCATGAAGGAAAGTGGATTTCTGTTGGGGGAAAACTAGAAGCGGGAGAAACGCCTGACGAATGTGCTCGTCGTGAAATTCTCGAGGAAACCCATTTTACAGTGACTGAGATGGATTTTAAAGGGATGATTACCTTTCCAGAATTTACCCCCGGTCATGATTGGTATACCTATGTCTTTAAGGTAACTGGTTTTGAAGGAGAACTCATCTCAGATGAGGAGTCTCGTGAAGGAACGCTTGAATGGGTACCATATGATGAGGTCTTATCTAAACCAACTTGGGAAGGTGACTACGAGATTTTCAAGTGGATTCTTGAAGATAAGCCTTTCTTCTCTGCAAAATTTGTCTATGATCATAACCAAAACTTAGTAGACAAGACTGTAACCTTTTATGATAAATAGGGAGGAACTATGAAGCGTAAAAAAACAGAACATTTTTCAGAAACATGGTTTTTTAAGTGGATATTGAATAATCAGGCTGTTGTAGCCTTTTTCATCTTACTTTTGATTGGTTTGACGGTTTTGATTTTCACCAAGATTAGTCCTATTTTTTCACCCGTCATCCAGTTTATGACCATTATTATGTTGCCATTGGTTATTTCCATGCTCCTTTATTATTTAATAAAACCTTTGGTACTACTTGTAGAAAGAACTGGACTAAACCGAACCATCTCTATCTTAGTCATCTACGCTATCCTTGGTTTGCTCTTGGTTTGGGGGATTTCAACAGCCATTCCAAGCTTACAAAATCAAATTTTGATCTTGATACGAAATGCACCATCATATATTGCACGTGCCAATAGTGAAACGGAACGTTGGATTAATCTCCCTATTCTTTCTAACTTCCATGGTGATTTAGAGTCCATGCTTAGTGATTTCTCAGCGAGAATGGTCAATTATGCTGAGAACTTTTCTTCATCGGCTTTGACATGGGTTGGAACTTTTGCGAGCACAGTAGCAAGGGTGACAGTAGCTATCATTTTGGCACCTTTCATTCTCTTCTACCTTTTAAGAGATAGCCAAAAGATGAAACATAGCTTTGTCTCAGCCTTACCAACTCGCTTTCGTGAAACTACTGTTCGTATGCTTTCAGATATTAATAGTCAGCTCGAAGGGTATGTTCAAGGCCAGGTTACAGTCGCTATTGTTGTTGCCATCATGTTCTGTATTATGTTTAAGATTGTAGGTCTTCGATATGGTATGACTTTCGGTATTATGGCAGGTTTTCTAAACATGGTTCCTTATCTGGGAAGCTTTCTTGCTATGGTACCAGTTATAATCATGGGACTGGTGCAAGGACCCGCTATGTTGATCAAGGTCCTCATCATTTTCTTCATTGAGCAAACTATTGAGGGACGTTTTGTTTCTCCACTCGTTTTGGGGAATAAACTAAGTATTCACCCGATTACCATTATGTTCATTCTCTTGACAGCGGGTTCTCTTTATGGTGTTTGGGGCGTCTTATTAGGGATTCCAATTTATGCCTCTGTCAAGGTTGTTGTTAGAGAGATTTTTGATTGGTACCGTTCTGTAAGTAATCTTTATCAAGATGATTTAGAAAATGAAGGACAAAAAGACGATGTTAAATAGTGAAAAAATGGTTGCCTCTATTGGAAACCAAGATTTAGACCACGCAGACAAATATTTTAAAAAAGCTTTACGAGAGGATCCTACAGAGGTTCTTGTAGAGTTGGCCCAATACCTAGAGTCTATTGGTTTTTTACCACAGGCACAGGAAATTTATGAAAAAGTTCGCTTTGATTTTCCAGAGGTTAATGTCAATCTAGCACAAATTGCTGCCGAAGATGGTGATATTGAAGAGGCTTTTCTTTATTTGGATGCCATACCTGAAGACTCTGACGACTATTTGTCTGCTTTAATTGTAAAGGCTGACCTCTACCAAATGGAGGGATTAACTGATGTGGCACGTGATAAGTTGTTGGAGGCAAGTCAATTATCAGATGACTCATTGATTATTTTTGGTTTGGCTGAGATGGAGTTTGAACTTGGAAATTTTGAACAAGCTATTCATTACTATGCTAAATTAGATAATCGTGACCTTCTTGCGATGACTGGCGTTTCTACTTATGAACGCATTGGTAAGGCTTATGCCAGTCTTGGAAAGTTTGAAGCTGCTCGTGAATTTTTGGAAAAAGCTATTGAAATTGAGTACGACGATACCGTTGCTTTTGAGTTAGCCACTTTGCTCTATGATCAAGAAGAGTATCAAAAAGCTAATTTTTACTTTAAGCAGATAGAAACCATGTCTGCTGACTTCGAAGGTTATGAGTATATTTACGCCTTGTCGTTACATGCAGAACATAAAACTGAAGAGGCTTTACGAATGGCACAACAAGGGATTTCTAAAAATGCCTTTGATGTTCAATTACTTTTGCTAGCGTCACAGTTATCCTACGAGTTGCATGACACTCAATCTGCTGAATCTTATTTGAAGCAAGCCTTGCCATTGGCTGAGGACCAAGATGAGATTATCTTACGTTTAAGTACGCTCTATTTGGAAGAAGAACGTTACGAGGATCTAGTGGCTTTAGCCGATTATGAAGTTGATTCTGTTTTGGCTCGTTGGAACATTGCCAAGGCCTACCAAGCACTTGATGATGAAGAAGAAGCTTTTCAAATCTATCAAGATTTGGCTAAAGATTTATCTGAAAATCCTGAATTCCTCCATGATTATGCATATATTTTGCGTGAATTTGGTTACAGGGATCAGGCGCGTGCAACGGCTGAAAAATACCTTGCTTTAGTTCCAGATGATGTCAATATGCAAACATTTTTTGAGGACTATTAAGCTGTGAAACGTTTTAATCATTGGTTTTAAGAGAGGGAGAGATACATTGAGCTTGCTCACTCCCTCTTTTTTTATTTCTCTATTTATGTTATGATTTTATTAGAACCCATAAGGAGTGAGTATGGTTAAGAGAGATTTAATTCGAAATATTATCATAGCAGTTCTTGCCATTGTAGTGATTTTGTTGTTGAGAGCTTTTGTCTTCTCAACACACCGTGTGACTGAAGGTCAGGCTAATGACTATATTCATGCTGGTGACTATGTTACTTTCAATAAAAATGTTGAGCCTCAGAAAAAAGATTTTATTCTTTATACAGTTAATGGTAAAGAATACATTGGGCGTGTTATTGCTGATGAGGGTAAGAGCGTGACAGCTATGGATGATTTCCTTTATGTTAATGATAAGTCAGTTGACGAAGCCTATATTAGTAAGGGTAAATCAGCTTATTTAGCGACAGTTTCACCTGGGAATTTCTTCACTGATGATTTTTCCATTGCAACATTGACAGATAATAAACAAACTAAGATTGAAAAGGGGCAGTACCTTGTACTGAACGATAATCGTCGTAATACAGATGATAGTCGTAAGTTTGGTCTCATTGACAAAGATCAAATTAAAGGTGTTATCTCTTTCAGATTGTATCCTCTATCACGTTTTGGTTTCGTTGATGTCGATTAATATTTCAATACTACTAAAAAAGCTAGGAACTTTTGATAAGTTTCTAGCTTTTTTTGCGAATAAATTGGTGATGGTTCATATTATGACGTTATGATACTGATTGTTTCATCGTTTTAAAATGAATTAGCAGAAATTGTAAGTAGAGAAGGAAATTAAGATGCAATTAGGATTTCATTTTGGATTTAAGAAAAGTAAAGCTTATGGATTGTGCGGTGTCATGCTGACAATCTTATTTTTGGGAATGTCTGGTCATTCGGCGAAAGCAGATGAAATGTTGTCGCCAACTGATACATCTTCATCTTTGAAAGAAAGTACTGATAATCAAGCGGCAAGCTATTCTGAAGTAGGAGTACACGATGATTCAACGAGTCAAATGAATCTACAAAGTGAAGAGGTATTAGAGGAGAAGCAAACAAGTCTGGAAGATTCTTCAAAAATAGCTGTCTTAACCAATAGTTCTGTGACCACAAGCTCTTATCAAGAGGCAGATGATCTTAGCGAAATTGACCAGAATCAACGTCATTTTCTTAGTGCCATTAAGCAAGGAGCTATGGATGGAGCCAAGGAAGGAATCCTTCCATCTATCACGGCAGCGCAAGCTATTCTAGAAAGTGGTTGGGGACGCTCTGAACTTGCTAAGGTTCCCAACAATAATCTTTTTGGCATTAAAGATTCAGAGGATTGGCATGGAGAAATAGTAACTGTACCTACACAGGAATATCTTAATGGTGACTATATCACAGTCAATGCTGCTTTTCGAAAATATGCCTCATGGAATGATAGCGTAGTAGACCATGCAAAATTTTTCACGAGTACCGAGTGGCGAAAAGACAATTACCGAAAAGTTGTGAATGAAACAGATTATCGCATTGCGGCTCAAGAACTGAAGAATGCAGGATATGCGACAGATCCAAGTTATCCCGGAAAACTTATCCGTTTGATCGAAGCTTATAAACTTTATGAATGGGATGCAATGTGTAATAATTCCATTTCTACCGTAGAAAATGAAGGAGTAGAGAGTCAATATCCTAAAGCTGACCTTGCTATCACTGGTCTCAACAATGCTACTGGTAGCTATGATCTTGTTATCTCAAACTTGATTGCGCCACGAGGTTTCAAAGAAGTCCTAGTTCCAACCTGGTCAGAAAAGAATGGTCAAGATGATATCATTTGGTACAAGGCAGCTAAGCAAGCTAATGGAGACTATAAGGTAACTGTTCGTTCAAGCGTCCATAAAGGTGATAGCGACCTTTATAATTCTCATGTCTATTTGGTTGACAATGATGGTAAATTCATTGGCTTAGGTGGCAAACAAGTGACACTTGATATCACTAAAACTCAAGGAACATTGACTATTACCAATAATGATAAAAATCGTGGAACTTTTGATGTTCTTATCACCAATCTGACGAATCCAAGCGGTATTTCAGGTGTGGTAATACCTGTTTGGTCTGAACAAAATGGTCAGGATGATCTTATTTGGCATAATGCCACAAAACAGGATGATGGTTCATACAAGGTGACTATTTCAGCTAGTCAGCACAAGTGGAATTCAGGCAAGTATATCGTTCATGGCTATATTGTTGATGCTTCTGGTAAGAATATCGGCTTTGGCGCTACCTCTGCCGATGTGGTAGCCCCTAAGAAAATCGGTTCGGCATCAAGAGGAAACTATGATGTTTTAAATAAGGTTGTCTATCTGGATGCTGGGCATGGTGGCTATGATCCAGGAGCTTCTTACTTTGGTATTTCTGAAAAGAGCTTGACCTTGGCTATCCAAAGCCGCGTGAAAGCTAAACTAGAAGCAGAAGGTTATCAAGTTGTGACCACACGCACAAGTGATACCTATGTCGACTTGACGGACCGTTCACGTGCAGCTAATGCTTCTGAATCTGATATCTTCGTAAGTATCCACATCAATGCTTCAGGAAGTTCTGCAGCACAGGGTATTGAGACTTATTATTACCAACCTTATGCAGAATATCCATCACGTATTAATGCGACCTATCATGCTAATCCGACTCGTTTGAGCATGAGTGATACCTTAGCCAATGCCATCCAGTCTAGCCTGATTAATGCGACTGGAGCACAGAATCAGGGCGTGAAGCGTCAAACCTTTGCGGTCTTGCGTGAGACGACAGCTCCGGCAGTCCTTCTTGAACTTGGTTTCTTGTCAAATCCTCAAGAAGCAGCTCGATTGAATACCTCTGCTTATCAGGAGACTTTAGCTAACGCAATTGTAGCAGGGATTAAGTCTTACTACGAAAAAGAATCTAAAGTTTAAGTTATATGTTAACCCATCATTATGATGGGTTTTTATGCTATAATTGAGGTGAATACTAAATACAACAAAAGGAGTGCTTATGGCTTACGATTTACTCTTAGAGCGTTTTTTACGTTACGTCAAAATCAATACACGTAGTGATGAAAATGCAACAAGAACGCCAACAACACAAAGCCAGGTGGATTTTGCCTTGAAGGTTTTAAAACCAGAATTAGAAGAACTGGGTTTAAGTAACATTCATTATTTGGAAAGTAATGGTTACCTAGTGGCAACCCTTCCGGCCAACGATGACAAGTTAACACGTAAGATTGGTTTCATCTCTCATATGGATACTGCTGATTTTAATGCAGAGGGAGTGTCACCACAAGTCATTGACTCTTATGATGGAGGTATCATTCCCCTTGGAAATTCAGGTTATAACCTAGACCCAGCTGATTTTCCAAATCTTAAGAATTATGTCGGTCAGACGCTTATTACGACAGATGGGACTACTCTTCTTGGGGCTGATGATAAGTCAGGTATTGCTGAGATTATGACAGCCTTGGCTTATTTGAAGGCACATCCTGAAATCAAACATTGTGAGATTCGTGTAGTTTTTGGTCCTGATGAAGAAATTGGGATTGGTGCAGATAAATTTGATGTCGATGATTTTGATGTCGATTTTGCCTACACAGTTGACGGTGGACCTTTGGGTGAATTACAGTATGAAACCTTCTCTGCAGCAGGAGCAGAACTTACCTTCCACGGACGCAATGTCCACCCTGGAACAGCAAAAGACCAAATGGTCAATGCCCTGCAGTTGGCAATTGATTTTCATAATCAGTTACCAGCAGAAGAACGCCCTGAGTTGACAGATGGCTATCAAGGTTTCAACCATCTTCAAACCATGACAGGTACTGTTGAAGAAGCAAAATCTTCTTATATCATCCGTGATTTTGAAACAGAGTCTTTTGAAAATCGTAAAGCAGTCTTCCAAAAGATTGCCGATGAAATGAATAAAGCTTATGGTCAGACACGAGTTGATTTGGTACTTAAAGATCAATACTATAACATGCGTCAGGTTATTGAAAAAGATATGACGCCTGTTGAGCTGGCTAAGGGCGTTATGGAAGAATTGAATATTACGCCAGTTATTGAACCTATTCGTGGTGGAACAGATGGTTCAAAGATTTCATTTATGGGTATTCCAACTCCAAACCTTTTTGCTGGTGGCGAAAATATGCACGGTCGATATGAGTTCGTTTCCTTACAGACAATGGAAAAAGCCGTAGATGTTATTCTTGGAATTGTCAGTAAACCTTAATTGAGCTTGCTAAATACTGATTTTATGGTAAAATTAGAAGTAATGGAGGTGCTGAGATGATTAAAATTTTCGGCAAGTATCGTTACCATTGGCAACCCGAATTATCTTGGCTGATTATCTACTGGTCTTTAGCCATTACGCCAATCTTTATTGCGGCGGCCCTTCTATTCGAGTTGTACTCGGTGCCCTCACATATTTTGATGCTCTTCACTATTTTCGTTGCCTTATTTGGTTTAGGTTTCCATCGATACTTTATTATTGAAGATCATGGGATTCTGCGTATTGTTTCTTTCAATATTTTTAGACCACGCAAAGTGAAAATTAGTGATATTGAAAAAGTCGAAGTGATTAAAACTGGCTTGTGCCTTATTTTTAAAAATGGTAAAAAACGTCAGTTTTATATGAGAAAGTGGCCTAAGAAATATTTCTTAGATGCATTAGCCCTTCACCCTGATTTCAAAGGTGAGGTAGAGTTATTGGATCATATGACAAACTTTGATTACTTTGCCTTTTATGAGGAATCAAAAAAAGCCCTGAAGCTTAAACTTCGCAAATAAGGGCTTTAGTGGGACAAGATTTGACGGCAGTCAAAGTCTCAGGGCTATTTTCAATAATTTGATTGAGTTGGTCGCTGTCTCTGAACCTAACAATACCTTCGTCATCATAATCAAAGACGGGAGAGTAGGTTTGGCACAAACCACAAGCGATACATTTTTCTGGAATTAATGATACTTTCATAGTATTATTTTAAAATAGATTTATTGTTTTTACAAGGAGAATATCATGAGTAAAAAACCATGGGAAGATAAGGTTTCTGACGAAGAGTTGGAAGAAGTAGTTGACGCTGATTTTCTAGATGATGAAGATGAGTTTGAGGATTATGAAGAAGAAGAGGATGTCACTCCTTCAGATGAAAAACGCGAAAAAGGTGGCGGATTCATTAATTCATCATTCTTGACAGTCTTGCTTGGATTATTCTTTGTTATTGTTGTATGTATTTTGTTCTTTGTTTTCTATACTTCAAATGTTGGTGGAAACAAAACTGCGGAATCTAAGGAATCATCTGGATTCTACTCATCTTCAACTAGCAAAGTTGTTAAATCTTCATCTAGCAAGAAAGACTCAAACAAAGATGAGGAAAGTGAGAAATCTACTACAGAAAAATCTTCAAAAGAGAAATCATCTTCAACTAAAGCATCAAGCTCTTCTAAACATGTAGAAAAAGAAGATGCAACTGAGTCAGCTGAGACAGCACCATCAAGTGCTACGGCAGCAGCAGATGGTTCATCAATTGTTGTTCAATCTGGTGAAGGTGCTGGTTCTATCGCTGCACGTGCAGGTATCTCTGTAGATGAGTTGGAACGTCTTAACCCTGATCACATGACAAGTGGTTACTGGTATGCTAACCCAGGTGACGTCGTTAACGTTCAATAATTTTAAAAGCAAAGGAACATCATGAAAGATATTAGAATTGCTATTGATGGTCCTGCGTCAAGTGGAAAAAGTACAGTAGCCAAGATTATTGCAAAAAATCTTGGCTATACTTATCTTGACACAGGTGCTATGTACCGATCTGCAACTTATTTGGCCTTGCAGAATGGTTTGACTGAGGAAAATGTACCAGAAATTTTGGAGCAACTATCTCTACATCCGATTTCATTTGGAAAAGCAGCAGATGGTAGTCAGCAAGTTTATGTTGGTGATGTTGATATTACACACCCCATTCGTGATAACCAAGTCACAAATAATGTTTCTTGGGTAGCAGCCATTCCTGAAGTGCGCCAAGAACTTGTTGCCCAACAACAACGTATTGCTCAAGATGGTGCTATTATCATGGATGGACGTGATATTGGGACCGTGGTTTTGCCTGATGCAGAACTTAAGATTTTCTTGATTGCTTCAGTTGATGAACGTGCGGAACGCCGTTATAAGGAAAATATCGAAAAAGGTATTCCTGCTGACCTTGAGACTCTAAAAAAAGAAATTGCTGAACGTGACTATAAAGATAGTCATCGTAAAGTTTCACCTCTTAAACCAGCGGAAGATGCCATCACTTTTGACACTACAGGTGTATCTATTGATGGTGTTGTGGAATTTATTCAAGAAAAAGCAAAAAAAATTATTGACAAAGGATGACTCACTTGTTATACTATTAACAATGAGAAAAGCAGAAGTGAGAACTTCTCGCCTTGCGACTTAGGTTGTCTGGCCCAACATGTCAAATCCCTATAGGGATATTATGTGTGCGGGCTTGTATATCAAGTCCGCTTTGTTTTTCTCTAAAAAAATAAAGAGGTGAAGATCATAGCTAAGAAAGATCTATTCATTAACGATGAAATTCGCGTTCGCGAAGTTCGTCTTGTTGGTCTTGATGGTGAACAATTGGGAATTAAACCATTGTCAGAAGCGCAAGCTATTGCAGATGATGCAAATGTTGACTTGGTTCTCATCCAACCACAAGCTACGCCACCTGTTGCGAAGATTATGGACTATGGTAAGTTCAAATTTGAGTATCAAAAGAAACAAAAAGAACAACGTAAGAAACAAAGCGTTGTTACTGTTAAGGAAGTTCGTTTGAGTCCAGTTATTGATAAAGGTGACTTTGAAACTAAACTTCGTAACGGCCGTAAGTTCCTTGAAAAAGGAAACAAGGTTAAAGTTTCTATCCGATTCAAAGGTCGTATGATTACTCACAAAGAAATCGGAGCTAAGGTCTTGGCGGAATTTGCTGAAAAAACGCAAGATATTGCGATTATTGAGCAAAGAGCGAAGATGGATGGACGTCAAATGTTCATGCAACTTGCACCAATTCCTGACAAAAAATAATTGTCAAACTAACACTATTTTAAGAGGAGAATTTTAAAATGCCAAAACAAAAAACACACCGCGCATCAGCTAAACGTTTCAAACGTACAGGTTCAGGTGGATTGAAACGCTTCCGTGCCTTCACATCTCACCGTTTCCACGGTAAAACTAAAAAACAACGTCGTCACCTTCGTAAAGCATCAATGGTACATTCAGGTGACTTTAAACGTATCAAATCAATGCTTTCACAAATGCGTTAATCCGCTAAAAGCATTACAAATTAACTAAACTAGAAATAATTCGGAGGAATATATAAATGGCTCGTGTTAAAGGTGGCGTTGTATCACGCAAACGTCGTAAACGTGTATTGAAACTTGCTAAAGGTTACTATGGTGCAAAACACATCTTGTTCCGTACTGCAAAAGAACAAGTAATGAACTCTTACTACTATGCATACCGTGACCGTCGTCAAAAGAAACGTGATTTCCGTAAACTTTGGATCACACGTATCAATGCGGCAGCTCGTTTGAACGGTTTGTCATACTCACAATTGATGCACGGTTTGAAATTGGCTGAAATCGAAGTTAACCGTAAAATGCTTGCTGATTTGGCAGTTAACGATGCAGCAGCTTTCACAGCTCTTGCAGATGCAGCTAAAGCAAAACTTGGTAAATAAAAATTAAGATGGGGCTTACCCATCTTTTTTTATGGAGGTAATTATGATTCGTTTAGCAAGAGCAGAAGATATTCCAAGATTACAGGAGCTATTGGGGCAGATTCTTATAGTGCATCATCATGCACGCCCTGATGTTTTTAAGTCAGAAGGCAGTAAATTTACAGATGCAGACTTAGAAGCAGTGATTAATGATCCAAATAAACCTATTTTTGTATATGAGGATGAAGAAGGCCGTATCTTAGGTCATCTATTCTTAATGATTAAAGAAGTATCTGATAATAATGGTCCACTAAAGGCTGTTAAGACTCTTTTTATTGATGATTTATGCGTTGATAAGGAGGCTCGAGGTCAAAAATTAGGGGAGAAGCTTTATCAATTTGCCTTGGACTATGCTAAGGAGTTAGGTTGTTATAATCTGACACTTCACGTATGGAATGATAATGCGGGTGCTGTACGTTTTTACGAACGTTTAGGTATGAAACCGAGATATACAGAAATGGAAACCATCCTAAAATAATACGTTTTCATGAGAGAAATTTAACTTATGAGGAATAAAAAATTTTGATATGCTGAAAGAGAACTTTTAGAAATGGAGAATTTTAATGCCTCGTAATTTTAAAGAAGCTTTGCTTTTTACGTTTTTAATGTGTGGAATGATGGTCTGTGGGATGAGTCTGTGGAATCTTCTCATCCTTGATTGGACTGGAGTAGTTCCCTTTGCTTGGGGTCACTTTTTCCAAGGCTATCTTCCTGGATTTGTGGTTGCTTTCTTACTGGATATGCTTTTGGTGGGACCACTAGCCAAGACAATTGCATTTGCAATTTTACATAAAGTAAAAGCCCATGATAAACGATGGGCGAAGATTTTAGTGATTTCTGGAACCATTGCGCTATTCATGGTAACCTTTATGTCGCTCTATGGATTAGTGTACAACGGTCAGTCGGTGACGCTTTCATCCTATGGTCGTGCTTGGTTGACAAATGTTATCATGGCCTTACCACTTAATTTTCTAGTAGTTGGTCCCATCTCACGCTTTATCTTGGGAAAACTGCAAAAACCATTGCCTGGTGAAGAAGTTGTAGAGAATTTTGAAGACGATGACGAATTACCAACTATAATCTAAGTAAAGAACTGGAGTTTCTCTCCAGTTCTTTTAATTTTAAAAGCAGCCACGGATGTGACTGCTTAATGATGATTAGTTTTTCTTTTTCATTTCACCATGTGGGTAGTAAGTTCCCTCTGGCATATCGTTAATGAAAACATGAATAGCTTCTTTAGGTGCTTTCGCAACACGTGATACAACCTCAGTAACTTCGCGAGCAAGTTCGATTTTTTGTTCTTCAGTACGACCTTCAAAGAGATCAATTTTTACAAATGGCATAATGCATCTCCTTAGTTTTGATAGTCCTATTATAGCATTAATTAAGAGAATATTCTAAAGTTTTTGGAAATTCTTGAAATGATAATATTGCAATGCTACAATGCGAGTGATTTCAATAGTAAGGCTTAAAGTAAAAAGAGGCCGCTAGCTAAGAGAAAGCATTCCTAGTTGAAAGTAATAGTATTACTTTTGATTCGATCATTCCTGATTTTGGGAACGTCTCACATGCTATAAAAATGGTAAGGCGTCTTGTAATGATAGGTAAGTGATTGTATTTTCTTTATAAAGGATGAAAACTCTTACTAAAAATGGTAAAATAATGCTAACTAGAGACAGTAAGGAGTAAATTATGACAATTGATTTTCGTGCCGAAGTTGATAAGCGTAAAGATGCTTTGATGGAGGACCTTTTTGGTCTTTTGCGTATTAACTCAGAACGTGATGACAGTAAGGTTGATGATAAGCACCCATTTGGTCCTGGACCAGTAAAAGCTTTGGAACATTTTCTTGCTTTAGCAGAACGTGACGGCTATAAAACTCGTAATATCGATAATTATGCTGGTGACTTTGAATTTGGTCAAGGTGATGAAGTTTTGGGTATCTTTGCACACTTGGATGTGGTTCCAGCTGGTAGCGGTTGGGATACAGATCCTTATGAACCTGTAATCAAAGATGGCAAACTTTATGCCCGTGGGTCATCAGATGATAAAGGCCCAACAATGGCTTGTTACTATGCCTTGAAAATTATTAAAGAACTCGAGCTTCCAGTATCTAAGCGTGTGCGCTTCATTGTTGGTACTGATGAAGAATCTGGTTGGGGCGATATGGAATATTACTTCGCTCATAATGGATTAAAAGATCCTGATTTTGGTTTTTCACCTGATGCAGAATTCCCAATTATCAATGGTGAAAAAGGTAATATTACAGCCTATCTCCATTTTGAAGGTCAAAATGATGGGGACTTTAGTCTTGTGTCCTTTAATGGTGGTTTGCGTGAAAATATGGTTCCTGAATCAGCAAGTGCAGATTTTACTGGACCTATCACTTTGAAAGAACTCGAGGCCAAATTAGCAGACTTTGTTGTGGAACAAGAAGTAACTGGTCAAGTGACCGAAGAAGCTGGTGTTTTCCATGTGACTATTCATGGGAAATCAGCTCATGGTATGATGCCTCAAAATGGTATTAATGGGGCAACCTACTTGGCACTCTTCCTTAGCCAATTTGATTTCCAAGGCAATGCTAAAACGTATTTGGATTTAATTGCTGAAACACTTCATAAGGATTTCTTTGCTGAAAAGACAGGTCTTGCATTTACAGATCCTAAGATGGGTGAATTGACCATGAATGCAGGTGTATTTAACTTCGCTAAGGAATCAGAAGATAATACGATTGCTCTGAATTTCCGCTATCCTCAAGGGGTTGATACGGATGCTATTAAGTCTGATCTTGAAAAACTCGAAGGTCCTAAGGCGGTTAGTCTCTCAGAACACGGTCATGTGCCACACTATGTACCAGTTGATGATCCTATGGTAGAGACTCTTCTTTCAGTCTATGAGAAACAAACAGGGCTTAAAGGTCATGAACAAATTATTGGTGGCGGAACATTTGGACGTCTCCTCAAACGTGGTGTTGCCTATGGAGCTATGTTCCCTGGTTATGTTAACACGATGCACCAAGCAAATGAGTTTACTGAGGTCGAAGACTTGTACCGTGCAGCTGCCATTTATGCAGAAGCTATCTATGAGTTAATCAAATAAAAAAGAGAGACAGTTTTGTCTCTTTTTTGAGGAGGAAAATATGGAAACACTTGAAGAATTAACGCAAGCAATCATGTCCGATGAACAAAATAAAGCTTTTACGGAACAAGGTATAAAACCCTTGTTTACCATTCCAAAAACGGCACGAATTAATATCGTAGGACAAGCTCCTGGTATTCGTGCCCAAGAGTCCGGCCTTTACTGGAATGATCCTAGCGGTGATAATCTCAGGGATTGGATGGGTGTTTCACGCGAAGAATTTTATGAATCTGGCATGTTTGCTATTGTGCCAATGGATTTTTATTTCCCAGGTCATGGTAAATCAGGTGATTTACCTCCTCGCAAAGGATTTGCAGACAAGTGGCATGAGAAAGTTCTTGCTTTAGCTCCTGATATTCAATTGACGATTTTAGTAGGTAACTATGCACAGCGTTACTATTTACATCAAAAATCGTCGGCAAAATTAACGGATACAGTTAAGCATTACAAAGATTACCTTCCAGAGTTTTTCCCTCTCGTTCATCCCTCTCCTCGAAATAATATTTGGCAAGCCAAAAATCCATGGTTTATGGAAGAAGTAGTTCCAGAGTTGAAGGCTTTGGTCAAAAAAATCTTAAGTCAATGATTTCTGATATATGAACTTGTATTGTCATTAGGTATTGTTATCAAATTAATGAAGCAACATTTAGAACATGTTCAAATGATATAAAGATTTGAGCCCCTTGGGGCTCTTTTTGATACTTTAACAAAAACAGTTGCAAAAATAATTAACAAAATTCTAATACTTAGCTTATACAGTGCAATTTAACTCTAATTTTCAGAAGAAGTAACATATAAAATTAAGGTAGCTATCCTTTTAAACTAAAGAATCAATTAAATAATACTTACAAATTGAAAATGAGTGTAAATTTTTAAAAATATTAAGATAATTCTATTGACAGAAAGTTTAAAAGTGATAGACTTTAGGTGTTAAGAAAATTTAGAAGGATATTTGTGATATGGGAAGAAAAGATTCACAACGTTTTTCAATCAGGAAGTATAGCTTTGGAGCTGCTTCTGTTCTTTTGGGTACAACCATTCTTGCGATGGGGGCAACTGGTGTACATGCAGATGAGGTTTCAACTTCAGCTGCTACTGATACACCACTTAGTGCTTCTGTACTAACAGATACTGCTGCTGATCCGGCAACAACTGTTGATCATTCGGAGAAGCAAGTTGTTTCTGTCAAAGAAGAAGGAAATACCACTGTAACAACAAGTGTTGTTACAACTGATAGTCTTGAGGATGCTAAAACTTCTGCGGTAAAAGAAGGGGTAGAAGTCGAAGAAACTGCACCGCAAACACATACATCCCTAGAGGGTGCTATTGCTGACAATCAAGCTCAATCAAAAGAGATTAATACGGTTGTTTCGGATTATCAGAAGGCAAAAGAAAACCACAAAAAAGATGTAGCTGAGTATGATAAAGCTAAGGCTGAGTACGATGCTAAAGTGGCCGAAAAAGCAGCAGCTGATAAAGCAAACGCTGCTTCTAAAGCACAGTATGATACTGATCAAGCTGCTTATGAAAAAGGGTTAGCTAAATACCAAGCTGATAAAAAAGCCTATGATGCAGCATTGGAAGAGTATAATACTCAAAAATTAACTTATGATTCTAAAGTAGCCGAAAAAGCAGCTGCCGATGCAGCTAATGCTAAGTCAGAGGCCGATTACAAGGTACAGTTGGCTGTTTATGAAACTGCTAAGAAGAACTATGAAGCTGCTATGGCTCAGTATAGCAAAGACAAGGCAAAATATGATGCTGAGAAGGAAGCTTATGATGCTAAAGTAGCTGAAAAAGTTCGTACAGAAATCGAAAACAAGGCTGCTCAAGAGCAGTATGAGAAAGATTTAGCTACGTATAATGCCGCTTATGAAAAATATCAAACCGATTTAGCTGCCTACAAGACTGCCAAAGTAGCCTACGATGCTAAAGTAGCCGAAAAAGCAGCAGCTGATGCAGCTAATGCAGAAGCTAAAGCCAAGTATGATGCAGAAATGGTCACTTACGAAGCAGCCTTGTCTGAATATAAGACAAATAAGGCTTTGTATGATGCCGCTCTAGCTGAATACAATACGAAAAAAACAGCCTATGATGCTAAAGTAGCTGAGAAAACACAAGCGGAAATTACTGATAAGGCTGCTCAAGAGCAATATGAGAAAGATCTTGCTGCTTACAATACGGCTTACGAAAAATATCAAACTGATTTAGCTACCTACAAGACTGCTAAAGCAGCCTACGATGCCAAAGTAGTCGAAAAAGCAGCAGCTGATGCAGCTAATGCGGAAGCTAAAGCGAAATATGATGCAGAAATGGCTGTTTATAATACAGCTAAAGCACAATACGATAAAGATTTACAAGAATACCAAGCTAAGAAAGCGCAATACGATAAAGATAAAGCAGCCTATGATCAACTTGTTGCTATTAAAGCAGAAGAAGATGCTGCAAAAGCTAAGTATGAAGTTGAGCTTGCAAAATACAATGTAGACCTAGAACAATACGGCAAAGACTTTGCTACCTACCAAACAAAACTTGCTGAATATCAAACAGCTTTGGCACAGTACAAAGATGCTAAAGCAGCTTATGATAAGTACATGAATGATAATGGTTTCCAAGATCTAAAAGATGTAGAAACTGTTCAAGATTTGACCTTCCAACGTGAAGGTGGAGCCATTCATACCATCGATGGCATCAGTGCTTATCTCACTCGTGATGCTCAAGCTCGTTTGAATACAAGCAATGTACATCAGTATGATTCCAATAAATTGGAAGCTTCAGATATTGTAGCAACTAGTCCTTGGGCCAATAATGAAACTGAATTTATTCAAATTAAGGAAGGTGACAAATTTGTTGTAACCTATGACAATTTGAATCAGTCAAGCATGCGTGAAAATACTGATATGCATCCTATCAAGCGCGTGATTTACCGTTATGAAATTCTTACTCTTCCATCAAATGACGGTAAAGGAATTGCAGCCGTTAGCTCAGACCCAACTGTAACACTAACAGTCGGTGCTTCAACAGACCAAAATAAACCCGTTAAGGTGGCTGTAGATATTGAATTTTATGATGGTAATGGCAATAAGTTTGATTTGACACAGCATAACGCTATTGTTGCGCTTAATTCCCTTAACCACTGGACAGGTGCTTCTTATGTGGATAGTGGAGATAAACCTCGTGCACTTACAGTAGAAGCCAAGGATAAAGATGGTAAGACTGTTCGAGGAACTTGGAATCCATATGCAGATGGTTCATCAATGAGCATTGAAAACAATGCAGTTGTTGTTAAAAATGGAACAGCTGACTTTGGTACTGCTGACGTCACTATCTCTGCTGAAAATCCAATTAAAATTGTGGCACAAAAAGCAACGTGGAATGGTAGTGAATTTACAGTTAGTGAAGAAACTGTTATTGACGCAACTTCAGTCAATGTTTCAGGTGCTGGGAATGGTCACTCTATCGGAACAGATGAGTTCACATTAGACGGTAAAGATGATGTGATTGGTTCTTACACTATTGATCCAACTTCAGGACGTATCATCTTTACTCCTAAGAAGAAATTTGAAAATGTAGAGCACCAAGAGTCTGTAAATATTGGCAATAATAGATATATTCCAATTCCAAATTCTAGTGTTTCTTATGATGCCGCTACTAAAGAAGTAACGTCGTTTAAAGATAACCAATACATTGAACATGGGTCTATCTTTAATGGTGAATCTTCAACGACTCTTGAAGGTTGGGATAATCCATCTTCTCCATATCTCTATTATGGTGGAGCAGGCTTAAAGATGGCTGATGGTCACTTGGTATTTACGGCCAATGGAGCTAATGCTGCTGGTCAACCAACAGTATATTGGTTTGCGATTAACTCAAATGTTGGTATTCCAAAAAATCCTGGTGAAGCACCAAAAGAGCCAACAGCTCCAGAAGAACCAAAGGCGCCAACGCCACCAACGATTACTTTGGATAAACTTCCAGCTGAACCAATAGAACCAACGCCACCAACAGCTCCTACGGCACCAACAGAACCTAACTATACAGTTGTTACAGTTGATTCAGAGCAACCTAAGGCACCAACAGAACCAAAAGCACCAACGCCACCAACTCCGACAGTTGTTGAAGTTCCTGCGGAACCAAGCAAACCAGAAGAACCTAAAGCTCCAACACCACCGACAGAACCTAACTACACTGTGGTTACAGTTGATGCAGAGGAACCTAAGGCTCCAACAGAACCAAAAGCACCAACGCCACCAACTCCAGCTTTAGTTGAAGTGCCAGTAGAGCCACGTAAGATTACGGCTCCAGTAGAACCTAAGGCTCCGACTCCACCTACACCTGTAGTTGTAGAGGTACCTGGTGAGCCAACAAAACCAACTCCACCAACAGAGCCAACAGCTCCAACACCACCAACTCCACCAACAGAGCCAACAGCTCCAACACCACCAACTATGGTCACAGTTAATGTTCCTAATAAACCTGTTTCACCTAAAGAACTTGTAGCTCCTAAGGTAAAATGGCATAAAAATTATCTTGTTGAGCGCGTAACACGTCCAGTACCAACGACGCCACCAACTCCTCAAAAACCAAAAACTCCTGGAACACCTACAGGACCAAGCGTTACACCAACTTCTTCTATAGTTGCTAAGCAAGAAACAGAAAGAACTAATAGCGCCGTATTGCCAGAAACAGGTGACTCTAACCAAAAATTAGCATCTGTAACAGGTCTAGGCCTGCTTTCAATGGCCCTTTCAGGTCTATGGTCAGCTCGCAAACGTAAACATTAATAAGATAAAATGAAAGATTAGGTTGTTTTGCTATGCAAGACAGTCTAGTCTTTTTTTTTGTTACTTATTCTTTGCATATTATCGGCATAAATAAGTTTGAATGTTAAAACTAATAGGGCAAACGAGAGGACATGATTTAGGTGAAATAGCTATCCAAAAGCTAAATATTACTATGAAAAGTAAAATGAAAGCTTATAGTTGATTGTTTTTCATAATCTTTTCAATAAAAAAACATTAAAGCGAATTGGACTAGATATTATAAAATTAAACCGCCTATTTGTATCGTAAACACTATTAATAATAGGATTTTGTCTATCAAATATTTTGATATTAAAAAGTATTTGAATTTAAGAATCTAATCGAATTTAAAGGAATGGGCGTTTTTATGAGATATCTCAAATTGACATGGTTCTTTCTTTTGTTAGAATATGAACATAACTAAATATAGAAGGACGTAATTTAAATGGGGAAAAAGGAATTACAACGTTATTCACTCAGAAAGTCTAGCCTTGGTGCGGCTTCTGTTCTTTTGGGGACTGCAGTTCTTGCAGTAGGAGCTTCAAATGCAAGCGCTGATGAGGTAGCAACAACTACAGATTCAGCAACACCAGCAGTTGAAGCAACAGATGCTGTTGAAGAAAACACTTCAGCCGTAGCAGATTCAACTGAAAAGAAAGTTGTTAACGTTACTGAAGAAGGCAACACAACTGTTACAACGAGTGAAGTAACAAATACAAGCTTAGAAGCTGCAAAAACAGCTGCAACTAACGAAGGGGTTGAGGTTAAGGAAGAACCTGCTCAAACCAAAGAAACTGTTGAAGCAGCTGCTGCAGATAATAAAGCACAAGCAGAGAAAATCAATACAGTCGTTTCTGATTATAAAGCGGCTAAAGAACAATACAAGTCAGATAAAGCTGACTATGATAAAGCAAAAGCAAACTATGATGCCAAATTAGCTGAGAAAGCACTTGCTGATAAAACAAATGCTGAAGCTCAGGCTAAATATGATACTGAAAAAACAGCTTATGATAAAGCTTCAGAGCAATACCAAATTGCTAAGCAAGCTTATGACTCAGCTCTTTCAGAGTACAAGACTAAGAAAGTTACTTATGATGCTAAGGTAGCAGAAAAAGAAGCCGCTGATAAAGAAAATGCGCTTTCTGCAGCTAAATACCAAGCAGAATTGGCAACATATAACCAAGCAAAAGCTGATTATGAAGCAGCTCTTGCTCAGTACAATAGCGATAAAGCCAAATACAATGCTGAAAAAGCTAACTATGATAATAAAGTAGCTGAAAAAGTTGTTACTGAAAAACGTAACGCCGAAGCTGAAGCTAAATATCAAACTGAGCTAGCAGCATACAATGAAGCAAAAGCTAAATATGATGTAGAAAAAGCAGCGTATGACAAGAATCTTGAACTTTATAATGCTAAGAAAACAGCTTATGAAGCAGATCTTGAAACAAAACAAGCTATTGAAAAATACAATGCAGATGCTAAAGCTAAATACGAAGCAGCCTTGGTTGTCTACAATGAGCAAAAAGCTAAATATGACCAAGAGTACCTTGAGTATCAAAACAAATTAGCTGTTTACCAAACAGCACTTAAACAATACCAAGATGCTAAAACAGCTTACGATAAATACATGAATGATCCTGTATATCGTAACCTTAAAGATGCTGAAGTTGTTCAAGAATTGACTTTCCAACGTGAAAACGATGCGACACACAAAGTTGAAGGTGTAAGCAACTACTTGACAAAAGAAGCACAAGAGCGTCTTAACACAAGTAATGTTTTCCAATATGACTCTAACAAGTTACAAGCATCTGACATTGTTTCAAATAGCCCTTGGACAAATACTGAAGACGAGTGGATTCAAGTTAAAGAAGGTGACAAATTTGTTGTTACTTATGATGGTTTGAACCAATCAAGCATGCTTGTTGAGAATGAAGCATCAGCAATCAAACGTGTTGTTTACCGTTACGAAATCGTTAGCCTTCCATCAAACGACGGAAAAGGTATCGCGAAAATCAGTAAGGATCCAACAGTAACTATGACAGTTGGAGCGTCAACTGATCAAGATAAACCGGTTAAAGTAGCTGTAGATGTTGAGTTTTACGATAAAGATGGTAAAATGTTCAACCTTAGTGAGCGTAATGCTATCGTAGCACTTAACTCACTTAACCACTGGAACGGTGCAGCTTATGTTGAAACATCTGAGCGCCCACGTCCACTTACAGTAGAAGCGAAAGACGTTAATGGTAATACTGTTCGCGGTACTTACAATCCTTACGCAGATGGTTCTACTTTGGCAATCCAAAACGGTGAAGTTGTTACAAAATCTGGTTACGCAGATTTTGGTGGAGCTACAGTTAACATTTCAGATGAGAACCCACTTAAGGTAGTGGTTCCTATCACTGACTGGAATGGTTCAGAATGGGTTGTCTCACATGAAATTCCATCTGATGTAACAACTCTTAATGCTTCAGGTAGCGGTAATGGACACGCTCTTGGTAACCAAGATTATACGTTTGGTGATAAAGATGATGTTATTGGTTCATACAGCGTTTCTGCTGAAACTGGTTTGATTACATTCACACCTAAGAAAAAATACCAATCAACACGCCACCAAGAATATGTAAATATTGGTGATAACCAATTCATCGCTATTCCAAAATCATCAGTTACTTATGATGCTGCTACTAAAGAAGTAACATCAGTCAATGATAACCAATACATTGACCATGGTGCAGTCTTTAATGGTGAGACAACATCAGAATTGACAGGTTGGGATAACGCTGATTCACCTTACCTCTACTATGGAGGTGCAGGTATCAAGATGACTAATGGTCACTTGGTATTTACTGCTGAAGGTGCAAATGCTGATGGCGCACCAACAGTTTACTGGTTCGCAATCAACTCTAACCTTGGTTTGCCTAAGAATCCAGGTGAAAAACCTGAAGAACCTAAGGCACCAACACCACCAACAGCACCGGTTAAACCAGTCGTTAAAACAGTTGGTATCAATCCACAAGAACCAACACCACCAACACCTCCAAAAGAGCCAGTGGCACCAACGCCACCAACTCCAGAGGTAGTTGAAGTTCCTGGTAAACCACAAGAACCAACACCACCAACAGGTCCAACGGCACCAACGCCACCAACACCAAAAGTGGTTGAAGTTCCAGAAAAACCGGTTGCACCAACACCACCAACAGGTCCAACGGCACCAACGCCACCAACACCAAAAGTAGTTGAAGTTCCTGCTAAACCAGTAGAACCTAAAACTCCTGAAAAACCAAGTGTTGTATGGCACAAGAACTATGTCGTTGAGAGAGAGTCTCACGTGGTACCACCAACACCACCGACTACTCCTCAAACACCACCAACACCTGTTACTCCTCCAACTCCAGTGACACCACCAACTACACCAACTCCAGATACTGAAGTTCCTGTAGTGCCTCAAGCTGAGTTGCCACAAACTGGTGAGCACACTAGCAATGCTGGATTTATTGGACTTCTTTCAATGATTTTTGCAGCCTTTGTAGGATTCTTCAAACGTCGTAAAGAAGATTAAGTGGTGCTATTAAATTAGTTCCCCATCAAAACTAGATTCTATTTAGGATCTAGTTTTTATTTTTGCTCGGTTTTCCTCCCTCATATCATTTCTATTTACTGGTGAAACATGTTATAATTGTTTTGAATGACTATTATAGAAAGATGCAAGGAGACGAGCATGGAAGAACTTAAGAAAATCGCTGGTGTAACCGCTGCTAAATATGTTGAAGATGGAATGGTTGTTGGACTCGGTACAGGGTCAACAGCTTACTTCTTCGTAGAGGAAATTGGCCGTCGTATTAAGGAAGAAGGTCTTAGTGTTGTTGGTGTAA
The DNA here is from genome assembly GCF_052384325.1 of Streptococcus sp. cx1. Classification (NCBI taxonomy): domain Bacteria; kingdom Bacillati; phylum Bacillota; class Bacilli; order Lactobacillales; family Streptococcaceae; genus Streptococcus; species Streptococcus sp. cx1. The sequence continues at coordinate 613,821 of NZ_JBQSUN010000001.1, forward strand.
CGACATCAAGTCAAACCACTAAACAAGCTGAGGGCTTAGGCATTCCTTTGAAGGCAGTGGATGACATTGACAGTATTGATGTTACTGTTGATGGAGCCGACGAAGTAGACCCTCAACTCAACGGGATTAAAGGTGGCGGTGGTGCCCTTTTGATGGAAAAAATCGTCGCTACACCTACAAAAGAATATATCTGGGTGGTTGATGAGTCTAAAATGGTTGATCAATTAGGTGCTTTCAAGCTACCAGTTGAAGTGGTTCAATATGGTGCTGACCGTCTGTATCGTTTCTTTGAGTCTAAGGGCTATAAGCCATCATTCCGACTTACGGAACAAGGTGACCGCTTTGTTACAGATATGAAGAACTATATCATCGATCTTGATTTAGGTAAGATTGAAAATCCAGTAGCTCTTGGTGAAGAACTAAAAGCTATGACAGGTGTTGTCGATCATGGATTGTTCAATGGTATGGTTAACAAAGTCATCGTTGCAGGAAAAGACGGTGTTAAGGTCGTTGAAGTCAAGGCCTAGTCCAATTTTGATTTCCCCTCACTTTTAATGAGGAAAACTAATTAATTTTTGTCAAACTATTAAATAATATAGAAAGGCAAGAGGTAATTTCGAAAAGATTTTATCTCTTTGTGGTGTTATTATGTCCAAATTTAACCGAATGCATTTAGTCGTTCTTGATTCAGTAGGAATTGGTGCTGCTCCAGATGCCAATGACTTTGTCAATGCAGGTGTGCCAGATGGTGCTTCAGATACCCTTGGTCATATCTCTAAATCAGTAGGATTGAATGTGCCAAATATGGCTAAGCTTGGTCTAGGAAATATTCCTCGTGAAACACCTTTGAAAACAGTATCAGCAGAAAGTAACCCAACTGGTTATGCAACAAAATTGCAGGAAGTTTCTCTTGGTAAGGATACGATGACTGGTCACTGGGAAATCATGGGTCTCAATATTACTGAACCTTTTGATACCTTCTGGAACGGATTCCCAGAAGAAATTCTCACTAAAATTGAGGAATTCTCAGGTCGTAAAGTCATTCGTGAAGCTAATAAACCATACTCAGGTACAGCTGTTATTGAAGACTTTGGACCTCGTCAAATGGAAACTGGTGAATTGATTATTTATACTTCAGCTGACCCAGTTCTTCAAATTGCTGCACACGAAGATATTATTCCATTGGATGAGTTGTATCGTATTTGTGAATATGCGCGTTCAATTACCCTTGAGCGTCCAGCTCTTCTAGGGCGTATCATTGCTCGTCCTTACGTTGGTGAGCCTGGAAACTTCACTCGCACATCTAATCGTCGAGATTTGGCTGTTTCACCATTTGCACCCACTGTTTTGGATAAATTGAATGAAGCTGGTATTGATACTTATGCCGTTGGTAAAATCAATGATATTTTCAACGGAGCTGGTATTAACCACGATATGGGTCACAACAAATCAAATAGCCATGGTATTGATAATTTGATTAAAGCTATGACTTCTGAAGATTTCAAACATGGTTTCTCATTCACAAACTTGGTAGACTTCGATGCCCTTTATGGACACCGTCGTGACCCACATGGATATCGTGATTGTTTGCACGAATTTGACCAACGTTTGCCTGAAATCATTGCTGCCATGCGTGAAGATGATCTCTTGATGATTACAGCAGACCACGGAAATGATCCAACTTATGCAGGTACAGACCATACTCGTGAATATATTCCTTTCTTGGCTTATAGCCCATCATTCAAAGGAAATGGACTTATTCCAGTAGGTCATTTCTCTGACATCTCAGCAACTGTCGCTGAAAACTTTGGTGTAGATAAAGCCATGATTGGTGAAAGCTTCTTGGATAAACTTGTCTAAAATGAAGCGCTATGCATTTTTGGTTCGTGGAATAAACGTTGGTGGTCGTCACAAGGTAGTCATGGAAGAATTTTGTCATGAGTTAAAAGAACTTGGGATGTCAAATGTTTCTTCCTATATAAATAGTGGAAATTTTTTCTTCGATTCATCCTTGATGAAAGTGGAACTCCTCTTAGTTTTAGAGAGATTTCTTAATAAGACTTATCCATTTATTAAGGTGTTTTCTCTTTTTACTCTAGAAGATTACCAAAATGAAGTGGCATCTTTACCTAAGTGGTGGGAAAATGATTTCTATAGAAAAGATGTCCTCTTATATACTGAAAGACTTGATAAGAACGAAATGAGGAATGTTATTGAGTCTTTAGAGTTAGGAGATGAAATTATTCATCTTGGTCAACTTGGGATCTACTGGGGTAAATTTGATAAATCAAGCTATAACCAAACGGCTTATCATAAGAAGCTATTGAAAGCACCTTTTTATCCTTCTATAACCATTCGAAATGCAAGAACTTTTTCAAAAATTGGTCACTTTTTAAGAATGAAATAAAATTAAGGGAGAATTAACATGTCGCTACTTGAAAAAATTAGAGTTACTCAAGCATTTTTGGAAAGTAAAGGAATTGAAAAACCTGAGTTTGGTTTAATTTTGGGTTCTGGACTTGGTGAGTTGGCTGAAGAAGTTGAAGACGCAGTTGTCATTGACTATGCGGATATTCCAAACTGGGGACAATCAACGGTTGTCGGTCATGCTGGAAAACTTGTTTATGGAACTTTGTCTGGACGTAAGGTTTTAGCTCTTCAAGGACGTTTCCATTTTTATGAAGGAAATCCGCTTGAAGTAGTTACTTTCCCTGTACGTGTTATGAAAGCTCTTGGATGCGAAGGAGTTGTTGTAACCAATGCAGCAGGTGGTATCGGCTTTGGTCCAGGCACTTTGATGGCCATCACTGACCACATCAACATGACTGGTCAAAACCCATTGATTGGTGAAAACTTGGATGATTTTGGTCCTCGTTTCCCTGATATGTCTAAATCGTATACTCCAGAATACCGTGAGACTGCACATCGAGTTGCTGACAAATTGGGCATTAAATTAGATGATGGTGTCTATATCGGTGTGACTGGTCCAACTTACGAAACTCCAGCTGAAATTCGTGCTTATAAGACTCTTGGTGCAGATGCTGTTGGGATGTCAACTGTCCCTGAAGTCATTGTTGCAGCACATTCTGGTTTGAAAGTTCTTGGTATTTCATGTATTACCAACTTTGCGGCTGGTTTCCAAGAAGAACTCAATCACGAAGAAGTTGTGGAAGTGACAGAACGTGTTAAAGGGGATTTCAAAGGCTTGCTGAAAGCTATTTTGGCTGAACTTTAAAAAGGAATAATTGATGTCAAACTTAATGAATAATCCATTATTTCGTATCATTCGTGGAGTTTTTATAATTGCTTTCCTGACCATGGTTTGGTTGGTTATATTTTCTGCTATAGATACAAGTGGTAGTGAGATAGACTATGAACCATTTCAAGGAGCATCTATCGTATTTGCAGTTTTAAGCTATATCATAATAGTGTTCCTATTTCAATACCATAAAGTTGTTAACTTAAAAGAGTCAATTAAATCATCATACAGTGCAATTGAAATTAAAGAACAGTATGTGGAAAAATTGATTGTACAACTGCGAGAACTGACTGATAAGATTGTAGACCATGAGTTAAAAATGTCTGTTAGAAAAAATGTTTCAGAATTGTTAGAGGAAAAAAAGTCTGTCAACAATTTGACTAACGATGAAAACAAAGCTAATCATTCAGAATCTAAGCGGAAGTCTTACGGTGAGTCTGGCAATTTTTCTAAACATGAATACTCTACTAAACTAGAGGAAACGAAGAATAAAATTATAGAGAAAATCGAAAGAGATACAAATATTACAGCTGATCAAAGTATAAAGGATTTGATTGCTGAGATTAAAGAGTCAGAAGTACTTGTTGCTAATCAAAAATTATACTACAATGAAATGGTGTCGCAATATAATAAAACAATTTACAGTTTGCCACTTGCTTTGTTAAGAACAACTTTAGGTCATTCAGAGATAAACTACTTATAACATAGAACAAAATCATTAAGACTAGAATATAGTTAAAAAGGTCAAAGAATGAAAGCTAGTTTTAGTTTTTCTAATTCAGCACGAGATTGCCTTACTATGAAATAAAAACAAAGAAGGGATTGACCCTACTCTAAAGACAGTAGGAAAAGTTGGTTAAAGCAATTTTAGCCATACTCTAATATATGGGTAGTAAAGAGAGAAAGAGTTTGACTTGGCTCCCCAAGTCGATTAGGTTAAGTTTAGCTGTTTTGACAACCGGAATAGCTTCTGGTTTGATTGGTATTCTTTGCCATTATCTTTTAGATTTTATAAAATTTCTTACTTTTGGCAATGATACGACAGATCTCTTGTTACAATTTAATTCTGTAAGTGCTTATCGACGCTTCGTAGTTATAGTGGTAGCTGGTGTCTTAGCTAGCATCTTTTGGTATTTCCTTCAGCGTCGAGTCTCCCTTCTTTCCATTAGAAAGGCTAAGCAACTCGTTGGCAAGAAGAGTCCAAATTTTCTTGGCCAAAGTCTACATGCTTTGGTGCAAGTAGCAATCGTTGGAGCAGGTGCTTCAGTAGGCAAGGAAGCAGCTCCACGAGAATTAGGTGCCTTATGTGCTGGCAGTTTATCAAAAAAACTGGGTTTAGAAATTCCTGAAAGACAACTCATGATTGCATGTGGTGCAGGAGCAGGTTTAGCTGCGGTTTACCAAGTTCCCTTTGCCAGTATACTGTTTGTTTTGGAAACTTTGGGAGTTGCTTGGAAACTGAAAAACATTGGTATCATTCTTGTGACAACCTATTTGTCAGCTTATTGTGCTCGTCCAATTGTTGGTGGGAAAGCTATATATTTAGTTGATAAAGTAAGCTTACATCCTACTAGTTTGATACAGATTCTTGTTTTGACGCTGTTTGTAACTCCGCTTGCTCTTATATTTAAAGTTTTAGCTAAAAAGGCGAGTAAAAGTCGTATAACAGATAAACATATTCTCTGGACCATGCCCGTCTCTTTTATAATATTAGGTGGTATTGTAGCTTTCTATCCTATAATCATGGGAAATGGTCAGGTTCTAGCACAATGGATGTTCTCTGGAGGAACTTCGGAATACCTTCCGATTTTGCTGGTAATCAAAGGGCTTATTGTGTGCTTGTTGCTATGGTCAGGTACTTATGGAGGGACACTGACGCCTTCGTTTACTTTAGGTGTCGGATCGGGTTTCTTATTAACAAGGTGTCTTGAGACTTTTGGTTTGTCCCTAAATCCTAATCTAGGAATGTTACTTGGCGCAACCATTTTTTTAGTAACAACTTTGGATGCTCCTCTGACGGGAATAGCCTTAGTTCTAGGTTTTACCGGTCAAGGAGGGCTGGTAGCAGTTCCTCTAATCTTAGCGGGTCTACTATCAAGGATAATTAATAATAGATGGAAGAAAAAACAATGAATATTCATTTTATCTTACACGAAACGTTTGAAGTTCCAGGAGCCTATTTAAAATGGGCTCAAGACCGTGGGCATAATATCACATCAACCAAGGTATATGAGGAAGAGGTCCTTCCTGAAACCGTTGAAGGTATTGATTTTCTAATTGTGATGGGTGGTCCTCAGTCACCTGATGAGGATCGTCAGACCTTTCCTTATTATGACCCAAATGCTGAGATTGCATTTATGCAAAAAGCAATTGCTGCTGATATCTATATTGTTGGTGTATGTTTGGGAGCTCAGCTTCTGTCTGTAGCCTATGGTGGTAAGTATGAGCATAGTCCAGAACGCGAAATTGGTGTGTTTCCAATAACACTTACGGATGATGGATTAGCTGATGAGCATGTCAAAGGTTTTGGCACAACTCTCAATACTGGCCACTGGCATGGTGATATGCCTGGATTGACTGATAATGCAGTTGTTCTTGCTACTAGTCAAGGTTGTCCACGTCAAATTATTCGCTTTAGTCCTAAACACTATGCCTTCCAAGCACACCTAGAGTTTGATTCCCAAGCTATTGATTTGCTCATAGCTGCGGATGGCGAAGAACACTTGCGTAAGCAAAATAAGGAGTTACCTTTTGTTCAAACACCTGAACAATTGCGTACCAACGATTATTCAGAAATGAACAAGAAGTTATATGATTTTCTTGATTCATTGACTCAAGCTTAATCCACTTTTAAAAAAGTAATAATTTATCAACTATATAATAGTGGATAAATTATTTAAAAATAAAAATTAAGAATGGTAGATAGTGTGTTCAGGTTGCTCTTTTACCATCAAAAAATAGAAAGGACGGGTTAACTGTATTCACTAAAATGAATACGGGCGGAGAACGAAGTAAAAAGATAAACTGTCTAGCATTTATAAGGCGTCGTCAGTTTCCTATTATTACTTTGTTCTCTGTCGCCTCTCCTGTATATAAAAAATGAAAGGAAGGGTAGTTCGGGTTTGAAACTGAACCCGGGCTAGAGGCTGTGTAAAAAAGATAAATCCTCCTAGATGCGAAGCATCTTTGTCGGATTTCCTATTTTTACTTTGCCTCTTTAACGCCCTTGGTATCTTATATTATGTCTATCCATATTGCTGCTAAGCAAGGTGAAATTGCTGATAAAATTCTCCTACCTGGAGATCCTTTACGTGCGAAATTCATTGCCGAGAATTTCCTCGAAGACGCTGTATGTTTCAATGAAGTTCGTAATATGTTTGGTTACACAGGAACATACAAAGGTGAACGTGTCTCAGTAATGGGAACTGGAATGGGGATGCCATCTATCTCTATCTATGCTCGTGAGCTTATTGTTGACTACGGGGTTAAAAAATTGATTCGTGTGGGAACTGCTGGTTCATTGAATGAGGATGTTCACGTTCGTGAGTTAGTTCTAGCGCAAGCGGCAGCGACAAACTCTAACATTATTCGTAACGATTGGCCACAATACGATTTCCCACAAATTGCAAGTTTCAATCTCTTAGATAAGGCTTACCACATTGCTAAAGAGCTTGGTATGACTACACATGTTGGTAATGTCTTGTCTTCTGACGTCTTCTATTCGAACTATGGTGAAAAGAACATCGAGCTTGGTAAATGGGGTGTGAAAGCTGTAGAAATGGAAGCAGCAGCACTTTACTACCTTGCAGCTCAACACCAAGTAGATGCTCTTGCCATCATGACTATTTCTGATAGTTTGGTTAATCCAGATGAGGACACAACAGCTGAGGAACGTCAAAATACTTTCACTGATATGATGAAAGTTGGTCTTGAAACATTAATTGCAGACTAGTTTGTAAAAGGACGCCATTTGGTCGTCCTTTTGTGTTGTAGCTAATATCTATTCGAAGTGACAATGGGTTAAAATTTTTCAAACTACTAGAAAAAAATAAAAATATTTGGAAGAAAAAGACTTGTAATAAATAGATAAAAATCCGACAATTTAAGATTAAACCACCAAAAATGTGAAAAATAGTTTACAATATTATGAAAAATGATAGAAATTAGATGCTTGATATCATAATGAAAAACGGTTTCTTCTTTTTTAAAAAGAATGACAATTGAAATGAAGTTATAGTAATGTTATAATGATAATGGGAAATGTCTAATTTTAATTTTTAGGAGCAATTTATATGAGTTCGCGTACGAATCGTAAGCAAAAACGTACGAGTAATAGATCGTGGGGGATGGTCAACGTTGGGTTGACCATTCTGTATGCTATTTTAGCATTGATCTTATTATTCACAATGTTCAATTATAATTTCCTATCATTTAGGTTTTTGAACATCATTATCACCATTGGTTTGTTGGTAGTTCTTGCTATTAGCATCTTCCTTCAGAAGACTAAGAAATCACCACTAGTGACAACGGTTGTATTGGTTATCTTCTCGCTAGTTTCTCTGGTTGGTATTTTTGGTTTTAAACAAATGATTGATATCACTAACCGTATGAATCAGACGGCTGCATTTTCTGAAGTAGAAATGAGCATAGTAGTTCCTAAGGATAGTGACATCAAAGATGTGAGTCAGCTTACTAGCGTACAAGCACCAACTAAGGTTGATAAGAACAATATCGACACCTTGATGTCTGCTCTAAAGAAAGACAAAAAGGTTGATGTTAAAGTTGATGATGTTGCTTCATATCAAGAAGCATATGACAATCTTAAGTCTGGCAAATCTAAAGCTATGGTCTTGAGTGGCTCTTATGCTAGCCTACTAGAGTCTGTCGATAGTAACTATGCTTCAAATCTAAAAACAATCTATACTTATAAAATTAAAAAGAAGAATAACAATTCTGCAAAACAAGTAGATTCAAAAGTCTTCAATATTTATATTAGTGGTATTGATACCTACGGTTCAATTTCAACAGTGTCACGTTCAGATGTCAATATCGTTATGACCGTTAACATGAACACACATAAGATTCTCTTGACGACCACTCCACGTGATGCGTACGTTAAGATTCCTGATGGAGGGGCAGACCAGTATGATAAATTAACCCACGCAGGTATTTATGGCGTTGAAACATCTGAAAAAACTCTGGAAAATCTTTATGGCATTAAGATTGATTACTATGCACGTATTAACTTCACATCTTTCCTTAAGTTGATTGACCAACTTGGTGGTGTGACAGTTCATAATGATCAAGCCTTCACGAGTCTTCACGGGAAGTTTGATTTCCCAGTTGGAGATATCCAAATGAATTCTGAACAAGCCCTTGGCTTTGTTCGTGAGCGTTATAGTTTGGATGGAGGAGACAATGACCGTGGTAAGAACCAAGAGAAAGTGATTTCTGCGATTGTAAACAAGTTAGCTTCACTAAATTCTGTATCAAACTTTACTTCAATTGTTAACAATCTTCAAGACTCTGTTCAAACGAATATGTCTTTAGATACCATTAATGCTCTGGCCAATACACAACTTGATTCAGGTTCTAAATTTACGGTGACTTCTCAAGCAGTAACAGGTACAGGTTCAACTGGACAATTGACCTCTTATGCTATGCCAAATTCTAGTCTCTACATGATGAAACTGGATGATTCAAGTGTGGAAAGCGCCTCTCAAGCTATCAAAAATTTGATGGAGGAAAAATAAGTGATTGACGTTCACTCACATATTGTTTTTGATGTTGATGATGGTCCTAAAACTTTAGAAGAAAGTCTTGACCTCATTGGCGAAAGCTATGCGCAAGGAGTGCGTACGATTGTTTCAACATCCCATCGTCGTAAGGGAATGTTTGAAACCCCAGAGGATAAAATCTTTGCTAACTTTTCTAAGGTAAAAGAAGAAGCAGAAGCACTTTATCCAGACTTAACTATTTGTTATGGTGGTGAACTTTATTACACCTCAGACATTGTGGAGAAGCTTGAAAAGAATCTCATTCCACGCATGCACAGCACTCAATTTGCTTTGATTGAGTTTAGTGCTCGCACATCTTGGAAAGAAATTCATAGTGGGCTTAGCAATGTTTTACGCGCAGGGGTGACACCAATTGTTGCTCACATTGAGCGCTATGATGCCCTCGAAGAAAATGCTGATCGTGTTCGAGAAATCATCAATATGGGCTGCTATACTCAAGTCAATAGTTCACATGTCCTCAAACCAAAGCTCTTTGGCGATAAAGATAAAGTAAGAAAGAAACGTGTTCGTTATTTCTTGGAAAAAAATTTGGTTCATATGGTTGCTAGTGACATGCATAATCTTGGTCCAAGACCACCATTTATGAAAGATGCCTACGCTATTATCGAAAAGACTTACGGAACGCGACGTGCTCGTAACCTTTTTATCGAAAATCCACAAACACTACTTGAAAATCAATACATATAGGAGAAACTATGACTCAGGAAAACACGAAGCGTGTTGAAATCGACGTGCTTGCATTATTGCACAAACTTTGGACTAAAAAGGTATTTATTCTATTTACAGCCTTTTATGTCGCTGTCTTTGCCTTCTTGGGAACTTATTTCCTCATTCAACCCACATATACGTCATCGACACGTATCTATGTGGTTAACCAAGCGAATGATGGCAAAAACCTTTCTGCTCAAGATTTGCAGGCCGGTACATTTTTGACAAAAGACTACAAAGAAATTATTACATCAAATGATGTCTTGTCAGAAGTTATCAAAGATGAAAAATTGAATATGACAGAAGCAGAACTTGCTAAAATGATTTCAGTTAATATTCCTACTGATACTCGTCTTATCTCAATTTCTGTTAATGCTAAAACTGGTCAAGATGCGCAAACACTTGCCAATAAGGTTCGTGAAGTTGCTTCAGAAAAAATCAAAAACGTGACAAAAGTTGAAGATGTTACAACGCTTGAAGAAGCTAAGTTGCCAGAGTCACCATCTTCACCCAATATCAAACGTAACGTGCTTCTTGGAGCTGTACTTGGAGGTTTCCTTGCAGTAGTTGGTGTATTGGTACGTGAGATCTTAGATGATCGTATTCGCCGACCAGAAGATGTGGAAGATGCTCTTGGAATGACACTTCTTGGAATTGTCCCTGACACAGATAAAATTTAAGGAGAAAAAATGCCTAAATTAAATTTAGTAAAATCTAAAGCAAACTTTGCCAAACAAACAGAAGAGTACTATAATGCCATTCGCACAAATATTCAATTTTCTGGTACACAGATGAAAGTGATTGCGGTTAGCTCTGTTGAAGCTGGCGAAGGGAAATCAACGACATCTGTTAACTTGGCGATTTCATTTGCTAGTGTTGGGCTTCGAACACTTCTCATTGATGCTGATACTCGTAATTCTGTTTTGTCAGGTACATTTAAGTCAAATGAGCCTTATAAAGGTCTTTCAAATTTCCTTTCAGGAAATGCTGATCTGAATGAAACTATTTGCCAAACTGATATTTCAGGTTTGGATGTCATTGCATCTGGTCCTGTACCACCTAATCCAACAAGTCTTTTACAAAATGACAATTTTAGACATTTGATGGAAGTTGCTCGTAGTCGTTATGATTATGTCGTCATTGATACGCCACCAATTGGTTTGGTCATTGATGCTGTTATTATTGCCCATCAGGCTGATGCCAGTCTTTTGGTTACAGCAGCTGGAAAAATTAAACGTCGTTTCGTAACTAAGGCGGTCGAACAATTGGAACAAAGTGGTTCTCAGTTCTTAGGTGTCGTCCTTAATAAAGTTGATATGACAGTTGATAAGTATGGTTCATATGGTTCTTACGGATCATATGGCGAGTATGGAAAAAAATCTGACCAAAAAGAAGGTCATTCAAGAGCACATCGTCGTAGAAAAGGATAGCATTAATGGGGATGATGCGGCTCCTTATACCTTAACAGATTAAAAAGGGGTTTAGAGTGAAAGAAAAACAAGAAATTCGTCGCATTGAAATTGGTATTATACAGTTGGTTGTGGTTGTTTTCGCGGCCATGGTAGCTAGTAAAATACCATATACAGAGATTACCCAAGGAAGCATTGTCCTTTTAGGTGTCGTACATGTAGTGTCTTACTATATCAGTAGTTATTATGAAAATCTTAAGTATAGAGGCTACTTGGATGAACTCATTGCAACTGTCAAATATTGTTTCATATTTGCTCTAATTGCAACATTCCTCTCGTTTTTTGCAGATGGAAGTTTTTCAATCTCACGTCGCGGACTTCTTTACGTCACCCTGATTTCAGGTGTTCTCTTATACGTTACAAATACTGTTCTTAAGTATTTCCGCTCATCAATTTATACACGTCGTAAAAGTAACAAGAATATTCTCTTGATTTCTGATCAGGCACGTCTTGAAAATGTTTTGTCTCGTATGAAAGACAATATGGATGGTAGGATTACAGCAGTTTGTGTCTTGGATAATCCTTATTTCACTGATCCATTTATCAAGAGTGTTAAACCTGAAAATTTGATTGAATATGCGACACACTCAGTAGTAGACCAAGTTTTGATTAATCTGCCAAGTGAGCAGTACAAGATTTGGGATTATGCGTCACCATTTGAACTTATGGGAATCCCAGTATCCATTAATTTGAATGCCCTTGAATTTATGAGTCAGGGTGAAAAACGTATCCAACAATTAGGTCCTTTCAAAGTTGTTACGTTTTCTACGCATTTTTATAGCTATGGAGATATCTTGGCGAAACGCTTCCTTGATATCTTTGGAGCTATAGTTGGTTTGGTGCTCTGCGGTATTGTTGGAATCTTCCTTTATCCTCTTATTCGTAAAGATGGAGGACCAGCTATTTTTGCTCAAGATCGTGTGGGAGAAAATGGACGTATCTTCAAGTTTTATAAATTCCGTTCTATGCGTGTTGATGCAGAAGAAATCAAGAAGAATTTGATGGCACAGAATCAAATGTCTGGTGGTATGTTTAAGATGGACAATGATCCACGTATTACCAAAATTGGACATTTCATTCGTAAAACGAGTCTTGATGAACTTCCACAATTTTGGAATGTTCTAAAAGGTGATATGAGCTTGGTAGGAACACGTCCACCAACATTGGATGAGTACGAATCTTATACACCGGAACAAAAACGTCGCCTCAGCTTTAAACCAGGTATTACTGGTCTTTGGCAAGTAAGCGGTCGAAGTGAAATTACTGATTTTGATGAAGTTGTAAAACTAGATGTTGCTTATATGGACGGATGGACAATCTGGCGCGATATCAAAATATTATTGAAAACAATTAAAGTAGTAGTAATGAAGGATGGAGCAAAGTGATGGCTTTCTCCATTTCTTTTAATGGTGATTAAATGACAAAAACAGTTTATATCGTTGGTTCTAAGGGAATTCCAGCAAAATATGGTGGATTTGAGACCTTTGTTGAGAAGTTGACAGAGTTCCAACAAGACAAAGATATCCAATATTATGTAGCTTGTATGCGTGAAAATTCTGCTAAATCAGGAATTACAGCAGATACTTTCGAACATAACGGTGCTAAATGCTACAATATTGACGTCCCAAATATCGGGCCTGCACGTGCCATCGCTTATGATATCGCAGCTCTTAATAAGGCCATTGAGATTGCTAAGGAAAATAATGATCAAGCACCAATCTTCTATGTTTTGGCCTGCCGAATTGGTCCATTTATCTCAGGTATTAAAAAGAAAATCAAGGCTATCGGTGGTACCCTTATGGTTAACCCGGATGGTCATGAATGGCTTCGTGCAAAGTGGAGTCTTCCTGTTCGTAAGTATTGGAAAATTTCAGAGCAACTCATGGTTAAACATGCAGATCTCTTGATTTGTGATAGTAAAAACATTGAATCTTATATTCAAAATGATTATGCGAAGTATCGTCCTCAAACAACCTATATTGCCTATGGAACAGATACAACTAAATCTCGATTGACTAAGGTTGATGATAAGGTTCGCACATGGTATTTTGAAAAGGGTGTCATTGAAAACAATTATTACCTAGTTGTAGGACGCTTCGTGCCTGAGAATAACTATGAAGCAATGATTCGTGGTTTTATGGCATCTAACTCTGACAAGGACTTTGTTCTCATTACCAATGTTGAAGAAAACAAATTCTACGACAAGTTGCGTCAGGAAACTGGTTTTGACAAGGATCCTCGTGTGAAGTTTGTCGGAACTGTCTATGACCAAGAATTGCTCAAATACATTCGTGAGAATGCCTTTGCTTACTTCCATGGTCATGAAGTAGGTGGTACTAATCCATCCCTTCTTGAGGCTCTTGAGTCTACTAAGCTCAACCTCTTGTTGGATGTAGGCTTTAACCGTGAAGTCGGTGAAGATGGTGCTCTCTATTGGAAGAAAGACCAACTGGCAAGTGTCATTGATCAAGCTGAGCAATTGGATGAACAAGCTATCGAAGAACTCAATCAAAAATCAAGTAAACGTATTGCTGAAGCCTTTACTTGGGAAAAAATTGTTACAGACTACGAGAAAGTATTTAAAGGATAGAAATGCAGAAAATTTTATATCTTCACGCTGGTGCCGAAATGTATGGTGCTGACAAGGTTTTGTTGGAGCTTATTAAGGGTTTGGATAAAGATGCCTTTGAGGCTCATGTCATCTTGCCCAACGATGGTGTCTTAGTGAGTGCATTGGAAAAGGTTGGGGCTAAGGTAAAAGTTATCGATTATCCAATCTTGCGCCGTAAATATTTTAATCCTAAGGGAATTCTTGAGTATTTTGGCTCTTATAATCGTTATTCAAAGCAAATTGCTAAATATGCTAAGGATAATGGCATTACTCTTATTCACAACAATACGACTGCGGTACTTGAGGGGATTTATCTCAAACGTAAGTTGAAATTACCTTTGATTTGGCATGTGCATGAAATTATCGTTAAACCAAAAGCAATCTCTGATTTCATCAACTTTTTGATGGGGCGTTATGCTGATACGATTGTGACAGTTTCAAATGCTGTAGCCGACCACGTCAAGCAGTCTCGCTTTGTAAAAGATGACCAAGTTCAAGTCATCTATAATGGTGTTGACAATGCCGTCTATCATGAAATGGATGCTAGTACAGTCCGTGATCAGTTTGGTATTGCACAGGATGCTTTGGTTATCGGAATGGTTGGTCGAGTGAATGCATGGAAAGGTCAAGGCGACTTCTTAGAAGCTGTGACTCCAATCTTAAAGGCTAATCCAAAAGCAGTAGCCTTTCTGGCAGGGAGTGCTTTTGAAGGTGAAGAGTGGCGAGTTGATGACTTGGAGAAGGCTATATCAGACTCACCTGTAGCTGGGCAAATTAAACGTATCGATTATTATAGCAAGACGACAGAGCTCTATAATATGTTTGATATCTTTGTCTTGCCAAGTACCAATCCAGATCCTCTACCAACTGTAGTTCTCGAATCAATGGCTTGTGGCAAACCTGTAGTCGGCTACCGTCATGGTGGTGTCTGTGAAATGGTTAAGGAAGGTGAAAATGGCCTTCTTGCCACACCAAATCAGCCTGCAGAATTGTCTAAAGCTATTCAAGAATTGGCTGATAACACCGAGAAGAGAGAGCAGTTTGGTAAGGCCTCTGTTAAACGCCAAAAAGAACTCTTCTCATTACAAAGTTATATTCGTAATTTCTCAGAACTATATAAGAAATAAAAAGAAGTACTAAGAAGTACTAAGAAGTACTAAGAAGTACTAAGAAGTACTAAGAAGTACTAATATGAACAGCGAAATACTAAAAAATAAATTAAAACCAATCGTTTATCCAATTATTAATTTTATTCCTAGACGAAGACTTAAGAATAAAAATTTTACGATCATTTGTGATAATTGTTGGGCTGGAAAAGTCTATCAGGAATTGGGCTTGCCTTATCAAACTCCATTTGTAGGGATGTTTGTCTTTTCTCCTGATTACATCAAGATGCTCAAGAATTTAAAACACTATTTGAGTGGTAATATCCCTTTGACATTTGTTCAGGAATCGAAATACATCAAAGATTTTGATAATGCTTATCCTCTAGCACTTCTTGATGATATTGAACTTCATTTCCTGCATTATGCTGATGAAGAAGAAGCAACTCAAAAATGGAATCGTCGTTTAGAAAGAATACATTGGGATAATTTGTATTTCAAGTTCAATGATAATGATGCCTGTACTTACGAGCTGATGAAAGAGTTTGAAGAACTTCCATACAAGAGTAAGGTGATTTTCTCTTCGAAGAATTACAGTGAGCTACCTTCCTTGGTTCATTTTAAATCAGCAGAGAAGCAAGGGCATGTTGGGATTGATTTGAAAACTTACCACCGCTATTTTAATGCTGTTACCTGGTTGAATAAGGGTGGGGAAGATTTAACATAAAATAAAAATTTAGGTGAAGAATCCATGAAACCACTTTTAACTGTTGTCATTCCAGTTTATAATGTCGAAAAGTATTTAAAACGTTGCGTAGAAAGCGTACTTGTCCAAGGGTGGCATAATTATGATATTTTACTTGTAGATGACGGAAGTACTGATAGCTCTCCTCAAATCTGTGATGATTATGCTAAAGTTTATGACTTTATCTCAGTGATTCATAAAAAAAATGGAGGGCTTTCTGAAGCTCGCAATACTGGTATTTCACATGCTAAGGGTGATTATGTTTATTTCCCTGATTCTGATGACTGGCTTGAACCACAAACATTTAAAGAATTAGCAGAGGTGTTGGAATCCCAAGAGTTTGATATCGTTTCTTTTAACCGTGAGTTTGTGAAGGGTGAAGAAGATCCTATAGTTTCAGATCCATTAGTAACTCAAGTGTTTGAAGGTAAAGATGCTTTTGTCCAAGTGCTCAAGCATAGTTATATCACAGGTTTTGCCAACGACAAAATTTATAAAAAGTCTCTATTTATTGATAATAATATTTCTTTTCCAAAAGGAAAATATTATGAAGACTTGGGAACGAATTACAAGCTTTTTCTTTCAGCTGAGAATGTCTTTGCTACCAATCAAAAGTATTATCACTATTTAATTGATAATCCTGATTCCATTACACAGTCTTGGAATGAGCAGAAGTTTAGTGATATGTTTGAATTTTATAAAGATATTTTCTATTCTGATTTTGTTCGTTCACAATTAAATCAAGAAGAATTACAAACTTCACAGCTATATTATGTGAATGGCTTGACTCATATCTTGGCAAGTTTATATAAATCTGAATTAGATAAAAAATATATAGACATTACTAATCAAGTGAAACAAGAGTTACTTAAGAATAGTGTTTCTCTTTCTCAAATGAAAAATCAACCAAATAAGTTAAAATATATACTGTTTAGACTTAAAGTATTAAAACTGGCTTTCAGTATTCAAAACATTTTCTGATATGATTTAGGAGTCTATTTTGAAATATTCTGTTATTATTCCAGTTTATAATGTTGAGAAATATATTGACCGTTGTTTAAAAAGTATTATTTCTCAGAACTATGATGACTTGGAAATTATAGTGGTAGACAATGGGTCTACGGATAGTAGTGGCAGTATTTGCGATACTTATGCTAACGAGTACTCAAATATCTCAGTCTATCATATTGAGAACCACGGTGTTGGTTCGGCACGTAATTTTGGCTTGTCCAAAGCCAGGGGAGAGTTTATCTACTTCGTTGATAGTGATGATTATCTTGTTGGTAATCTCTTTGCTGATTTTGCTGATAAGCTAGTGTTAGATATGGATTTGGCTGTTTTTAGTTATTACAATTCTTTTGAGGAAGATTTAACTGAGAAGCAGCGTACTGAAAAGTCACTTCCATTTAAAGGGAATTACGACAAGGATGGTTTTATCAAGATATTTAAAGAACTATTCCTATCGGATATGCTTTACACAGTTTGGAATAAGATATATCGCAGAGAATTTCTTCTTGAAAATAACCTCTCTTTTGAGCAGTATGAGTTAGGTGAAGATGTCCGCTTTAATCTTGATGTTTATCGTGAAGTCAACAAGATTTATCTTTCTCAAGATTCCTACTATGTTTATGTCATTGGTAGAAAAGGTTCTGCTATGTCGGGCTATAAACCCAAGCGTCTTCAGTATCAGCTTCAAGAATTGAAGATGGTTGATGATCTACTTTCTGACTGGAATTTGGATAGTTCAGGTTTTGATAAAACAATTAAGTCACGAATCTTAATGAGTAATATTTATAATATCTCCAAACAAAATACTCAAGTCAGTATAAAGTTAAAATATGTAAAGGATATTTGTGAAAATAAAGTCATCAAATCATTTATTTATACAGAAGAAAACGATTTGAAACCTTTCATAAAATATTTACTAAAACATAAAATGTACCGTACTGTTCTGTTTCTTAAAAAGGTTCAGGCGTTAATTAAAAGGAGTTAAAATGTTTCGTATTGAAGCAGAAAAATTATTAGTTGGTTTTGTATTAGCATTTATAGTAGCTGTAGATATGTTAGGTACAACTATGTTAGGTAGATTGGTTCCAACTATACCGAGTTCTATATCTGTACTTGTTTCTTTATGTTTGTTAATTCGTTTTAAAGACATTAAGAAATTTTCTATAAACTACTTGATTTTTGCACCTTTACTTCTAATTGTAGGCTTTCTTGTTGCTTTACAAATGAAGAATTATAGTTTCCTTGCTTATATGATTTTGCTTGTTTCTTTATATGATATGGACATGGATTTTATTTTAAAAGTCTATAGTGCAGTAGTGATTCCCTTTATATTAGGAACTGTACTATTATCATTAGTTCATGTTATTCCAAACTTGCAGTTCATACAAATGAGAAATACAGGTGTTGTGACCAGAAACTCATTTGGCTTCATTTATCCAACGGATTTTGCATCACATTGTTTTTATTTATATGTTGCTTTATGTTATCTAAATAGAAATCGTTTCCTTATTACCCGTTCAATTTTAGGATTAGGTCTTGCAGCATTTATTATTAAGTTTTGTGATGCTCGTTTGAATGCAATGTCTATTGTAATTTCAATCCTTATATTTGCTTTCTTTTATTTCAATAAAAATAAACATCGTATGATTTTTGGCATACTTCCAGTATCAATTTTAGCGTCATCTGGGATTATGTATTACTTAACGAAAAACTTTACATGGTCAAGTCCATTCTATGTTGCCGCTAATAATTTGGTTAGTATGCGGTTGAGACTAGGAAACGATGCCTTAAAAACTTATGCTGTACGTTTGTTTGGTAACCCAGAGGTAAAATTTATCGGTTACGGTGGTAAGACGGAATCAGTCTTAAGTTATAACTATGTAGATTCCTCATATATTCAGATGTTGTTCTATTATGGAAGTGTTGCAGTAATTCTTCTGGTTATATTATATTTAGTAAGATCTTGGGTTATCTATCGACAAGGAAATTACTTGATTTTAACTTTACTATCTTTGATTACATGGAATTGTATGATTGAAGCATTTTGGATTAGACCATCGTACAACATCTTTTTCTACATTTTATTTGCATCTACGACACTAGGAATTGCAAGTAAAAATGGGAGAGTAGAATGAAAGTTTTAAAAAATTACGCCTACAATCTTTCCTATCAATTACTGGTCATTGTTTTACCAATCATTACGACACCTTATGTTACTAGGATTTTTAGTTCAAAGGATTTAGGTACTTATGGTTACTTTAATTCGATTGTGACCTACTTTATTCTTTTGGCAACTTTAGGTGTTGCTAACTATGGTACTAAGGAGATTTCAGGACATCGAAAGGATATTCGTAAAAATTTCTGGGGTATTTATACCCTCCAATTGATTGCGACTATTTTGTCTCTTGTCTTGTATACATCATTATGTTTGTTCTTTCCTGGTATGCAAAATATGGTGGCTTATATCTTAGGATTAAGCTTGATATCGAAAGGAATGGATATTTCTTGGTTATTCCAAGGTTTGGAGGATTTTCGTCGTATTACCGCAAGGAATACAACGGTAAAAGTTTTAGGAGTTATTTCTATCTTCCTATTTGTGAAAACACCTGGTGATTTGTATCTCTATGTTTTCCTATTGACCTTCTTTGAATTGCTTGGGCAATTAAGTATGTGGTTACCAGCGAGACCTTACATTGGAGAACCACAATTTGATTTATCCTATGCTAAGAAACATCTTAAACCTGTTATTTTGCTATTTCTCCCTCAGGTTGCCATTTCACTATACGTGACTTTGGATCGTACCATGTTGGGTGCCTTGTCATCTACCAATGACGTCGGTATTTATGATCAGGCATTGAAGATTATCAATATCCTCTTAACACTAGTGACGTCTTTAGGTAGTGTAATGCTTCCTAGGGTATCTGGTCTTTTATCTAGCGGAAATCATAAGGCCGTTAACAAGATGCATGAGTTGTCTTTCTTGATTTATAATCTTGTGATTTTCCCGATAATAGCAGGTCTCTTGATTGTTAATAAGGACTTTGTGAGTTTCTTCCTAGGGAAAGATTTCCAAGAGGCTTATCTTGCCATTGCTATTATGGTCTTTAGGATGTTCTTTATCGGTTGGACGAATATTATGGGAATCCAGATTTTGATTCCACACAATAAACATCGTGAGTTTATGCTCTCTACGACTATTCCGGCTGTTGTCAGTGTTGGACTTAATCTCTTGTTAATTCCTCCATTTGGCTTTGTCGGGGCCTCAATTGTATCAGTTTTAACAGAGGCTTTGGTATGGGTTATTCAATTGAATTTTTCAAGGAGATTCATCAAAGATGTGTCAATCCTTCCAGCCATGTCAAAAATTATCTTAGCATCAGTTGTCATGTACCTTGGACTCTTTGTCTTTAAGATGTTTGTTCAATTGAAACCAATGCTAAATGTAGCAGTAGATGGTCTTGTCGGTGCTATCATTTATATCGTCTTGATTATTGTCTTACGTGTCGTTGATATGAAAGACTTGAAGCAACAGTTAATGAAAAACTAAGGAGAAAAATATGTACGATTATCTTATCGTTGGTGCTGGTTTGTCTGGAGCAATCTTCGCACATGAAGCTACAAAACGTGGCAAAAAAGTAAAAGTGATTGACAAGCGTGATCACATCGGTGGCAATATCTACTGTGAAGATGTTGAAGGTATCAACGTTCACAAGTATGGTGCTCACATTTTCCATACCTCAAATAAAAAAGTTTGGGATTATGTCAACCAATTTGGTGAGTTTAATAACTATATCAACTCACCAATTGCTAACTACAAGGGCAGTCTTTACAACCTTCCATTTAACATGAATACATTTTATGCTATGTGGGGCACTAAGACTCCTCAAGAAGTTAAGGACAAGATTGCTGAGCAAACGGCTGATATGAAAGATGTTGAGCCTAAAAACTTGGAAGAACAAGCAATCAAGTTGATTGGTCCAGATATCTACGAAAAGTTGATCAAAGGATACACTGAAAAACAATGGGGACGTTCTGCAACAGACCTTCCACCATTTATCATCAAACGTCTTCCGGTTCGTTTGACTTTTGATAATAACTACTTTAATGACCGTTACCAAGGGATTCCAATCGGTGGTTACAATGTCATCATTGAAAATATGCTTGGTGATGTAGAAGTAGAACTTGGGGTTGACTTCTTTGCCAATCGTGAAGAGCTGGAAAGCTCAGCTGATAAAGTTGTCTTTACAGGAATGATTGACCAGTACTTTGATTATAAACATGGTGAGTTGGAGTATCGCAGTCTTCGTTTTGAACACGAAGTCTTGGATGAAGAAAATCATCAAGGAAATGCCGTGGTCAACTACACAGAGCGTGAGATTCCTTATACTCGTATCATTGAGCATAAGCACTTCGAGTATGGTACACAACCTAAGACAGTTATCACACGTGAATACCCAGCTGATTGGAAACGTGGAGATGAACCATACTACCCAATCAATGATGAAAAGAACAATGCCATGTTTGCTAAGTACCAAGAAGAAGCTGAGAAAAATGACAAGGTTATCTTCTGTGGACGTCTTGCAGACTATAAATACTACGACATGCACGTGGTTATTGAGCGTGCCTTGGAAGTCGTTGAGAAAGAATTTACTAGATGACACAAGAAAAGATTGATATCGTTGTTCTCTGGGTTGATGGTAGCGATCCAGAGTTTATCCGTGAGAAACAAGAAGTAACAGGCCAAATCTCAGTTTCTAATGAATTAGTTGATGGAGATTTAAGATACCGTGAATTTGGAATTTTTAATTACTGGTTTCGAATGATTGAAAAGCATGCTCCTTGGGTAAATAATGTTTACTTAGTCACCAATGGTCAAAAACCGGAATGGTTGAACTTGGATCATCCAAAACTTAGATGGATTACTCATAAGGAATTTATGCCTAAAGAGTACTTGCCTACCTATAATTCTGCGGCCATTGAGCTTAATCTCCATCGTATTGAAGGCTTGTCGGAAAACTATCTCTATTTCAATGATGATGTGTACTTGATTAGAGATAGTCAACCATCGGATTTTTATAAGAATGGGCAACCTAAGCTATTTGCGGTATATGATGCTTTGGTTCCTTGGTCATCATATACAAATACTTATTACAAAAATGTTGAGTTAATTTATCGTCATTTTCCTAATAAGAAGGCCCTAAAGACCTCGCCTTGGAAATTTTTTAATTATCGCTATGGATATTTAGTTTTGAAAAACTTGCTACTTTTGCCATGGGGGCCAACTGGCTATGTGAACAACCATTTAGCTACACCAATGAAAAAAAGCACCTTGGCGAATTTATGGAAAATTGAGGGTGAAACCTTAGATAGAACGTCACGAAATAAAATTAGAAACTACGAAGTAGACGTTAATCAATACATCTGTCAGTATTGGCATATTGAAAGTAATCAGTTTTATCCTATATCAAAGAATTTTGGTGAAACGATAAATTTACATCAAATAGATAGGTTAGAGAGTATCTTTAAAGATAAACATAAAAAATTGCTTTGTGTGAATGATGAAGTTGACTTTAAAGAGGAGAATATCATTCGTTTTAAGGAAATCTTACAAGAACGCTATCCTGAAAAATCGGCTTTTGAAAAATGAGAAATAAGAGATGAAATACTATTTAAAAGAAGAATTTTTACACGATAACAATGTTAAAAATGCCGGTAATAAGGCACGTAATGATGTTGAAGAAATTGTAAAGAGAGAAGGTTATCAAGCCTTGGTTCTTTCAGTTGATAATTGGTACGAGATGAGTACACTTAAAGCACAACTTCATAAATCGAAGGCTTTTGGACAGGCCTTGAATCAACTAAAGCAAGGTGATGAGCTACTTATCCAGTTCCCAATGCTTCATCATAGTTTTTTCACAACACATCATGTAAAGAAAGCACAGAAAAAAGGCGTAAAAGTTCATTTTATTATCCACGATTTGGAAGTTTTACGCTATGCCAATTTGGATACAGTACCTTTGAAACATAAGATTCGGGTTCAAATTCAAGAATCAGGTCTTCTTGCTGCAGCTGATGGCATTATTGCCCACAATCCAATCATGAAATCTGTATTGGTAGATAAAGGGATTGCGGCAGATAAGATTGTTAGCCTTGGCATTTTCGACTATTTGATTCCAAATTTCCAAGAGAAATCAGGTTTCACGAAGAATCAGCCAATTATTGTAGCTGGTAACTTGGCACAAGAAAAAGCTGGTTACCTTTACTCTCTTCCTGCAGAACCTGCTTATAACCTTTATGGTGTCGGCTTCGACGAAAGCAGAGCTCTTGAGAATGAGAACTACTTTGGTTCCTTCCTACCTGATGAGCTTCCTGCAGCCCTTGAGGGTGGTTTTGGGCTTGTCTGGGATGGCGACAGTGCTGAGACATGTAGTGGTGTTTTCGGCGAGTACCTTCGCTATAATAACTCTCACAAGGCGTCACTTTACTTGGCCTCAGGATTCCCGCTTGTGGTTTGGAAACAGTCAGCCTTATCTCATTTTGTGCTTGAGAACGGCTGTGGAATTGCAGTAGAGTCACTTCATGAATTGAAGGCGACAATTGACAATCTTTCAGATACTGATTACCAAGATTTGGTTGAAAATACCAAGCGTGTCGGTAAAGGTATTCGTGATGGTCACTACCTACTTACTGCATTAAATAATTTGAAATAAGATAAAAAATCCTCATTTTAGTGAGGATTTTTTGCATTATTTGGAGACTTCAAACTGGTATTGGGTTCCTGGGACTTTGCCATTTGAGTAGATTGCTTGAATATAGTCGTCGTAAGTGATTGACTTGGACTTACCAGCTTTTACGAGCTCTGGATCTCGCCATATATTTGGATCAGTAGCATTGCTATCTCGCTTGGTGAGATAGAGGTACTCAATATAAGTTCTATTGTCGACAAAGGCACCAGCAACCTTTTCCTTACCATTATCAGATCGCGTGTACATACGAGTCGTTCCACCACCATCTAGTAGGAAGGCAAGACGAATATTCGAGTAGCCTATATTTTTTAAAAGCTTATAGACGCCTTCGTGATTCAAGCCCTTATTAAGGGAGTTGTGGCCATAGGTTTGGATAATACGGATAATACCATCATAGGTCTCTACGTAAATGGAACGAGCATTTGGTTGGTCAGGATCACCTTTTTCCCAGGTTTTATCTACTTTTTTATCTTTAATGAGAATACCAAAGGCACCTGTATCCCAACCGTTGCTTCCCATGTGGGTAAACATTTTAGCTGTGTCGATATTTGGATAGGTTCCGGCAGTGATATTATTTTGATCATCTCCATATAGAAGGCCTGTTTTGCCCAATTCGATTTCCTTTTGAGCGAAAGGACGATCTAGCCCTTCGTAAGACCAAAAACCAGAGTTAATAAGAGCAAGAGCTTCTCGTCGCTTAGCTTCGTACTTAATACTTTGCTCTGTGAGTTCAGGATTATTATCTTCGGTTCTTCCTTTTTGTAGGACATACTTTCCGTCCTTCTTGAAGGAGAGAATCTGCATGTCTACATTTTTAATATTGCCTTTTTCAAGTAAGACAGACTGATCTAAGAGCTCTTTATTCTTTATGGTAAAGTTCAATCCATCCTTATTTGATGGCATGGAAAGCTTCTTAATATCTCGATTGTTGAAATAGATGGTGAGGTAGAGCAGTCCACCAACTATGGCACCTATCATTAGAAGAGAAAATAGTATTCTTAAAATATTCTTCAATTTCATACTATAATTATAAACAATCTAGGCTTACAAAACAATCCTAAGACCATTAAATATCCAAGAATAGTATCAGTTTTTCCTAGTATGGTACTGGTAAGCGTTTTCCAAAAGGGTTATAATAGGGATAAGTTAGTCAAGGAGGTGCTTTATGACCATTAAGGTGATTGCATCAGATATGGATGGAACATTTTTAGACGATAAAGGGAGCTATGATAAGGAGCGTTTTAGTCAGATTTTGGATGCCATGGCTGCGCGTGATATGCACTTTGTCGTTGCATCAGGTAATAGTATGAGTCGCCTTAAACCCATGCTTGCGGAGACTTTTGACCGACTGCATTTTGTAGCTGAAAATGGAGGTCAGGTGGTTAGCTATGGCAAGCTTCTGTGTCAGGAGTTTATGGCGTCAAATGATGTTGAAAACTTGCTAAGCTATTTTAATTATGATTTGTTGGATAGGCCAACTATATTTAATGGTGCTCAAGGCTCCTATATGTTAAAAGGGTCTAGGGTCAATTTTGCTGAGATGATAACAGAAGAAGAGCAAAAAGCCCTTGAAGCAGCCATTCAGCGTTTGAATGGGTTGGAGGATTTAGATGATGATTTCATCAAGATTACCATGTTGCTGAGTCCTGAAGAGGCTAATCGTGTGTCACAGGCTTTTAATCGTGATTTTGATGGCAATCTAGTTGCTGTTCCCAGTGGTTTTGGTGCTATTGACTTCATTCAAAAAGGCATGCACAAGGCTTGGGGACTCAAGCAGCTTCTTAACCACTGGGACTTATCTGAAAATAATGTCATGGCTTTCGGTGATGGAGACAATGATCTTGAGCTCTTGCAAATGGCTGGCCGCTCTTATGCTATGGAAAATGCCAGTCCAGCTATTTTACAAGTGGCTGATCAGATTGCTCCCCACCACAAAGACCAAGGGGTTTTGACTGTCTTAGAAGATTATTTAGGATTGGTTTAAAGATAGGGTGGTAGAGTAATGAAGTTATATTTAATGAGACATGGTGAGACACTATTTAATACACAAAAGCGTGTTCAGGGCTGGTGTGACTCGCCCTTGACTGAAAATGGGATTTTGCAGGCAGAACAAGCCAAGCAGTACTTTGCAAAGAAAGGTATTTCTTTTGATGCTGTCTACTCCTCTACGCAAGAGAGGGCTACTGATACGGCAAAGATTGTGGCTCCTGACTATTCGGTAACTCAGCTAAAGGGAATTAAAGAAATGAACTTTGGGTCTTTTGAGGCTCAATCAGAGCACCTCCTACCTAAACATCGACCAGGTTCACGCTCCTTTGAAGATCTCTTGGTTCCATACGGAGGTGAAGATATTCGCGAGGTTGGTCAGAGGGTCTTAAAGACTATCTTAGAGAAAGCAGAAGCACACACTAAAGATGGTGCTGAGAATCTCCTATTTGTCAGTCATGGGGCGGCTTTATGGGGATTAATCATTTTCATGGACTTGGCCTTTCCTGAAGGAGTGGGCTTTGGGAATTGTAATGTTTGTGTTTATGATTATAACCAAGGTCAATTGGAGCTTCTTCAGGTGATTGATCCGATTTCTGGTTTAGAGGTAACATTATGAAAGAATTTTATTTAATGAGACATGGGCAAACACGATTTAATGTTCAGCATAGACTTCAGGGGGTCTGCGATGCCCCTTTGACGGAAGTCGGGATTGAACAGGCTAAAAAGGCTGGTCAGTATCTAGCCAGGCAGGAGCCAATTTTTGATCATGTCTTTACGTCAACCTCTGAGAGAGCCAGTGATACTCTAGAAATTGTGACTGGACGAACAGACTATGAAAGACTTAAAGGTCTTAAGGGACAGGATTTTGGAGCTTTTGAGGGCCAGCCAGAGTATCTTACTCCTAAAACCTTACCTGATGGACAAGGTTTTGGTGATTACTTTGTTCAATTTGGTGGCGAGAGTACGACCCAGGTTCGGGATCGTATGGAGTTGACGATTAGGGCCATCATGGAGAGTGTTGCCGATGGTTCTAAGTCCTTGCTGGTTAGTCATGGACCATCTATTTTGCAGTTTTGTAGACGTGTTTTAAATCCCGACCCAGATATTCGTGGTCTTAAAAATTGTTGTATCTTACACTTTACTTATGATCAAGGGCAATTTGAACTGGTTTCAGTATATAATCCTGTAGAAGAAGAGTATATCTATGGAGGCGAAGAATGACACGATTCTATTTAATGCGACATGGACAAACACTTTTTAACACACTCAATCGAATTCAAGGTTGGTGTGATTCCCCTTTGACTGAAAAAGGTCAGGACCAAGCTCGTCAGGTGCGTGCCTATTTTGAAAAACATGGTTTGACTTTTGATCAGTATTATTGCACGACTACTGAAAGAGCTTCTGATACGCTTGAGTTGGCTACTGGGCGTACTGATTATAAACGTGTTAAAGGGCTTAAAGAAATGCATTTTGGTATCTTTGAGGGTCAACCAGAGTATCTTCATCCCAAGACATCTGTTGTGGGGCATTTTGGCGACCACTATGCCCAGTTTGGTGGAGAAAGTCAAGATCAGTTCGTTGCGCGTGTGGTTGCGAGTGCTAAGGAGATAGTAGATAAGCATCCTGACCAATCTATTTTAGCTGTTAGTCACGCTGGAGCCTTGATGACTTTTCTTCATGCCGTGGAGCCAGAGCGGGCCTTTGAGTCGTGTCCAGGCAATTGTGCCATCTTAGTTTTTGATTACGATGGATCGAGCTTTCACTTTGTCAAGCTGATAGATCCTATAGCTAATCAAGAGTTGGTGGAATTTTAGCGGCTTTCTATAATCAAAGATGGTAAGAAACCCTTTCTTAGTGTATAATGGAAGGGTATTTTAAATTTTGGAGTGCCTATGAAATTTACAAAAAATCAGTTCATTTGGTTGGCTGTCCTCTTTTTCAGCTGTTTCTTGATCTATACATATTGGGAAACCGTTGTTTCAATTTGTAACACTATTTACATTGCCAGTCAGCCCTTCCTGGTTGGAGCAGGGATTGCCTTTGTGGTCAATATCCTGATGTCTTTTTATGAGAAGCTGCTGGTCAAGTTTATTCCATTTGGTTTTATCGCTAAAATCAAGCGACCTATTGCTCTGCTCTCGGCATTGGGAACCATTGGCTTGGTCTTTACTTGGGTAGTATTCACTGTCCTTCCTGATTTGATTGACAGTATCAACACCTTAATTAGTCAAGACCGCTCAGCTATTAATAATTTGATTAATTGGTTGCTTAAGAACAAATCCTTGCAAAAAATTATTCAAGATTTTGGTGGTGTGACACAGGTTAGAGAGCTAATCAATAGCTACAGTGCTCAGTTGCTTCAACAAATCATGAATGGTTTGACCAGTTTCTTGACTTCTTTAACGAGTCTGCCATCAACCTTGATTAATCTTTTTATCAGTATTGTCTTTTCTTGTTATGTCTTAGCTGGAAAAGAGAAACTTGGGAATCAGGTCAATCGTTTGGTAGACGTCTATTTAGGACGTTATGGTAAGACTTTCCACTATGTAGTTGCTATTCTCAATAATCGATTTCGTAATTTCTTCGTCTATCAGTCGCTTGAGGCTTGTATTTTGGGGACCTTGTGTTATATTGGGATGATTATCTTTAATTTCCCATACGCTGCAACTATCTCTATCCTGATTGGTTTTTCAGCAATGATTCCAGTTGTGGGGGCTTATATTGGTGTGACGATTGGTACCATCTTGATTATGACACATTCTGTGACCTTGGCGCTTTTGTTTGTTGCCTACGTGGTTATTTTGCAGCAGTTTGAAGGGAATCTCATCTATCCTTATGTGGTCGGTGGATCTACCGGACTTCCTGGTATTTGGGTTATCTTCGCAATCACCATAGGTTCTGCCTTGGGTGGTATCTTAGGTATGTTGGTTTCTGTGCCAGTAGCCGCAACCCTATATCAGATTGTTAAAGATAATGTTGTTAGGCGAGAAGAAGCCAAAGCAGCAAATGCTCTTGAAAGTAATGACTAATTAAAACAGACTTCGGTCTGTTTTTTTCGTGCTATAGTATCAGATTTCAAGAAGATAGTATAAGTGTAATCGTTTTCTAAGTGTTATACTATTAGTAAATTGAACAATGCAAGGAGATAAAAGATGACATATACATTTCCGAAAGAATTTCTCTGGGGTGGTGCAACAGCTGCCAACCAGTTTGAGGGTGCTTACAACCTAGATGGCAAAGGCTTGTCCGTACAGGATGTAACGCCAAAAGGCGGTGTTCCCTTTGAACCCGGGGCCTTGAATCCTTTGATTACTGACCAACCAACACCAGATAATCTAAAACTAGAAGGTATAGATTTCTATCACCGTTATAAAGAAGACATAGCACTTTTTGCAGAGATGGGCTTTAAGGTCTTCCGCATGTCAATTGCATGGACTCGTATCTTTCCAAATGGTGATGATGCCGAGCCAAATGAAGCAGGTCTAGCCTTCTACGATAAGGTTTTTGATGAATTGGCCAAATATGGCATCGAACCGCTTGTAACCTTGTCCCATTATGAAACACCACTCAACTTGGCGCGTCGGTACAATGGATGGACTAATCGTAAATTAATTGGTTTTTATGAGAATTATGTTCGTACAGTCTTCACACGTTATAAAGATAAGGTCAAATATTGGTTGACCTTTAATGAAGTGAACTCTGTTTTACACGCACCGTTCATGTCAGGTGGGATTTCAACTCCGATGGAAGAGCTCTCTAAACAGGATCTTTACCAAGCAGTTCACCATGAGTTAGTCGCTTCGGCTTCAGCAACCAAGATCGGTCATGAAATCAACCCTGACTTTAAGATTGGATGTATGGTTCTTGCCATGCCAGCTTATGGAATGACAGCAAATCCTTTGGATCAGTTGGCTGTTCACGAGTTTGAAAATCAAAACTATCTCTTCTCAGATATCCATGCGCGTGGGAAATATCCAAACTATATTAAACGCTATTTCAAAGAGAATGGTATTGAAATACAATTTGCTCCAGGTGATGAAGAAATCTTGAAGAATACCGTTGATTTTATTTCATTCTCATATTATATGTCTGTGGCAACAGCACACAATCCGCAAGACTATAAGGTTGGAAAAGGCAACATCTTAGGTGGTGTCGAAAATCCCTACCTTGAAAAATCTGAATGGGGTTGGGCTATTGATCCAATCGGTCTTCGATTAGTTTTGAATGACTTCTATGATCGATATCAGTTGCCATTGTTTATCGTCGAAAATGGTTTAGGTGCCAAGGATGTTCTCGTTGATGGCCCAGATGGTCCAACAGTTGAAGATGATTATCGTATTGATTACCTTCAAAAACACTTGATTCAAGTTGGCGAAGCCCTTCAAGACGGTGTAGAACTTTGGGGCTATACGACATGGGGGCCAATTGATTTGGTATCAGCTTCAACGGCTGAACTCAGTAAACGTTATGGCTTTATCTACGTTGATCGCAATGATGATGGTAGTGGTAGCTTGGCTCGTTATAAGAAAAAATCATTTGTTTGGTATAAGTCTGTTATCGAAAGTAATGGTGAAGCCCTTTACAAATAGAGTATGACTAAGAATCTCAAAAATATTCGAGATTCTTTTTTAGTATTAAAGTACAACTTTGATATATCTGGATTTCTGTTGACATGAGCAAAAAGAGAGTATTTTAATACACAATAACTTTGTTTATGTTATTCCACATATTTTCTGAAAAAGTGGTAGAATAAAAGTGTGAAAACGTTCTTATATTTTCTGAAGAAGTGGCTAGTCTATTTATTTGCTTTTCCTACTTAGATGGAGGTAACGATAATGAATGATTTGAAAAAAGTTCTCTTGGCTGGAATCGGATTGACTGCTATGACAGTAGATAAAGCTGATAGTTTTGTCAAAGAGTTGGTTGAAAAGGGGCGTTTGACTGTTGAAGAAGGTAAGGAACTGGAACAAGAGCTCAAACGTCAAAGTAAGGAAGAAGCTCAAGAATTTTTGAATAAACTTGATGCTAAGAAATCTTCAGTTGAGTATGCGACTAAGGATGACGTGAAACGTCTTGAAGAAAAACTTGACGCTTTGCTCAGTCAAAATAAATAAATTGTAAGGAGACTAAAATGGCAAGTAAACGATTGAGACATGTGTTGAAGGTTTTCTCGTCAGTTGGTCTCCTTTCTTATCGTGAAAAACACCTTCCTCAAGACCAACAGACAACACCTGTCAAGCTACGCCAAGCCTTTGAGCAATTGGGACCTAGTTTTGTTAAAATTGGTCAAATCCTATCCACG
Source organism: Streptococcus sp. cx1 (assembly GCF_052384325.1). Taxonomy (NCBI): domain Bacteria; kingdom Bacillati; phylum Bacillota; class Bacilli; order Lactobacillales; family Streptococcaceae; genus Streptococcus; species Streptococcus sp. cx1. The sequence goes on from NZ_JBQSUN010000001.1 coordinate 644,559, forward strand.
CGCTCTGACCTTTTGCCAGAGGCCTATATCAGAGAATTATCAAAACTCCAGAGTTCAGTTCCTCCCTTGAATAAAGAGGAAGTCATGACGGCCATTAGGCGAGAATTACCCAGTGGGCTTTCTGACAGTTTTCTTGATTTTTCGGAAGAGCCCTTGGCTTCTGGTTCTGTAGCTCAGACCCATAGGGCTAGATTGTTGTCTGGTCAGGAAGTAATTGTAAAAATTCAGCGACCTGGTATTGATGAGGTCGTTAAGGAAGATATTCAGCTTCTCATTAAGCTTGCACGCCATATTCCAAAGCATTTTATACCTATGGTCGATGTTCAGGAGGTTTTGGAAAATCTGCGAGAAACTCTAATTAAGGAACTTGATTTCAGAAATGAAGCAGAGGCCATGAAGCGTTTTAAGGCAAATAACAGGGCTGTTGCTTGTCTAGGTGTCCCAAAGGTTTATGATACCTTCACGACGCCACACCTCATAGTTGAAGAGTACATCGATGGGATTCCGCTTAATGACTACAGCCAACTGCTTGAGGCTGGCTATGACCTGGAAGACGTGGGCAAGAAACTAATGCTGTCATTTATCAAGCAGGTTTTCAAAGATGGCTATTTTCATGGTGATCCTCATCCTGGAAATCTCTTGGTACGTGATGGCAAGATTTGTTTCATTGACTTTGGCATTATGGGTGAGTTGGAAGTGGGGATGCGTGCGTCCTTAAATGATATCCTATATAGTTTTACTGCTCAGGATGTTGACGGCATGACTAAGGCTATCTTGTCAGTTACCCAGTTTGATAATGGGCTAAACCGTGCGGTTCTAAGTCAGGATGTCGAGCAGATGCTGGGTCGTTATTCTGGTGTTGACTTGGGAAGTCTGTCCATGACAGATTTACTAGAGGATTTACTGGCTATTTTCCAGAAGAACCATCTTAAAGCCTCGTCTCAAATTACCATTTTGGAGAAGGCTTCGCTTCAAATCGAAGGTATTTTCCGAGAGTTGGCCCCAAATATGGATTTGATGACTTTGGCCAAGGATTATTTCCTAGAAAATATGGGACCTGACATGCTTAAGCAGGCCCTGAATAAAGAGAGTATCTTGATTGAACTCTTTTATCTTATTCGCAATGGGAAAAATATTCCGCGTCGCCTGCATCAGCTATTGGAGCAGATTTTAAACGGACGAATTGTGGTAAACCATGATTTTATCAACTTTTCAGGTCGAATTAAAGTCTTTGAGAAAGTTTTAAATAATTTGGTTTTAGCCTTGTTGACATTGGGATTTCTACTTTCCGGTGCCCTTTTGGCCAATAAATCAGGTTTTGAAAATCTTGCCTGGCTATTTCTTGGACTTGGAACTTTTCTAGCTTTAATCACGGTAGTGCGTATAATATTTAAGAAAAAAGGATGAAGTATGATTGAAACAACTAGGCCCGAGCTTGTGGCCTATCAAGAAGAGCGTTTAGCCAAATTTGTGACTGAAAATCATAAGTTAGATAAAGGTCAAATTGTTTTTGCAGGGGACTCCATCACGGAGTTTTTTGCATTGAAAAAATATTTGGGTCGAGAGGTCCCCTTGGTAAACCGTGGGATTGCAGGAACAGACTCGGTTTGGCTTTTAGAACACCTTAAAGAACAGGTCTTAGATTTGGAACCCAGTAAAATGGTACTCTTGATTGGTATTAACGACATCGGAAGGGGCTACCCCATTCGAGATATTGTTAATCGTATTTCCGAAATTGTCATGACAGTTCGTCAGGAATCCCTCTTTACTGAAATCTATTTGCTGAGTGTCTTTCCGGTTAGTGAAAAATCACAATATGCTTCTAAGGTTAAGATTCGAAATAATGCGACTGTCCGTGAACTTAATCAACAATTAGCTGTTCTCCCTGGTGTGACCTATGTTGATCTTTATGATTACCTGACAGATGCCCAAGGACAGTTAAATGACACTTACACAACGGATGGTTTACACTTGAGTCCACAAGGTTATCAAGTCCTAGCAGAACCAATCAAGAAGGAGATTTTAGAATGAAGGTAGGCTTAGTCCTTGAAGGCGGAGGCATGCGTGGCTTATACACTGCTGGTGTTTTAGATGCTTTTTTAGAAGCTGGAATCACAGTAGACGGCGTTGTATCAGTATCAGCTGGAGCACTTTTTGGTGTTAATTACCTTTCTAACCAGCCCAAAAGAGCCCTTCGCTACAACAAACGATTCATGGGAGACCGTCGCTACATGAGTTTCTGGTCATGGCTGACAACAGGTAACTTTGTAAATAAGGAGTTCTCTTATTATAAGGTTCCTATGGAGTTAAACGTTTTTGATCAGGAGGCTTTTGCGGAGTCGGGTGTTCCCTTCTATGTGGTTACTACAGATATCGAGACCGGAAAACCAGACTATATCAAGATTGATCATGTCTTTGAGCAGATGGAAGCTCTTCGTGCAAGTTCCGCCCTGCCTTTGGTTTCTGAAATTGTCGAGTACAAGGGTAAACGCTATATGGATGGCGGCCTGTCTGATAGTCTTCCCATTGATTTTATGGAAAATTTGGGCTTTGACAAACTCATTGTCGTTCTGACGCGTCCTAAGGGCTACCGTAAAGAGCCATCTAAAACGAGTAAGCGAATCTACAAGCTCTTTTACCGCAAATATCCTGAATTCGTTGATGTGGCATCAAATCGCCATATCCACTACAATAAGAGTATTGAAAAGATTGAGGCTTTGGAAAAAACTGGAAATCTTTATGCCATTCGTCCAAAGCATGCGCTTGAAGTTGGTCGATTGGAGAAGGATCCTGAAAAGTTTGAGGCCATCTATCAAGAGGGATTGGAACAAATGCGAAATGAGATGTCTCATCTCAAAACATTTCTTGGAGACAACTAAAAACGTGCTCTGTTGAGCACGTTCTTTTAGTTATTCATTTGTCGAGCTTGACGGCGTTCGTTGACTTTTTGACGACGTTTTTTCTCATTGATAAAAATCAAGTAGACGACATAAAGTGGTAATAAGAGGAAGCAGAACAAGGCAAAATGTTTCATAAAGTTATGCTTATTGCTTGTTTGTTTCTCTTTTTGACCTCCAGAGAAGAGGAAGAAGCCAGTTTTAGTTGCCTTGACAGTACTTGCTTTAATCTTAGGTGACACTGTTTTCAAACCATTATCGACAAGGACATAATCATCTTTAACACTAATCTTAGGCTCTTGTCCTTTTTTGACTGTGGCATAGACATCTTTTTGGACATCGTATTTTTTACCATCAATCTTTTGTTTGCCCTTGCTTAGGACTTTCTTGTAGGAATAGTCTTTAAACATTTTCTCAATGAGGGAGTTACCGAAGGCATGGCGGATTTTTTCGCTACTTTCGTCTTCCCAATTTCCAACGCCTAGGATAACTGAAATGACACGCTGATTACCACGCTTACATGTGGAGATGTAGTTGTAATCTCCACGAGGACTTGAGCCTGTTTTTAGGCCATCGACTCCTTTGAGGCCATAATCAGCACCAGGCAAGGAGTAGTTGTAATTTTCAAAGGTTTCCTCGTATGGTGTTCCTTTTTTGACAGTTACTGTCTGTTGGCTAGTGTATTTAAGGATTTCAGGGTGATGTTTGATAAGGTTATAAGCCATGATAGACAAATCACGAGCTGTCGTCTGGTTAGAGTGGTTATTGTCATAACGTTTAGGCGTGTAGTAGCCTTTGTAAGATGCCGCCCCAGCTCCAGAGGCATTATACCATTTAGTGTTTGTCATGCCGAGCTCTTTAGACTTTTCGTTCATGCGATCAATCCACTTGTCAGGATCATTATTACTGAGATAGTTGGCAAGCATGACTGTTGCTGCATTTGAAGAGGGAACAGCGGTCATAGTGATAAGTTCCGAAACCGTGTATTTTACTCCAGAAACAATCTTGTTGTTTGAGATTTCGTAGATATTAGCAATAGCCTCATCGGTTGGCTTGGCTGTAATCACGGTGTCTTCTTTGATTTCTCCCTTTGACAAAGCATCAAAAACCAAGTAGAGAGACATGGCCTTACTCATAGAAGCAGGGTCACGTACTTCATCAATGTTATCTTGCCAAAGGATATCACCAGTATTTGCATCAATCAAAAGTGATGATTTAGGTCTATAGGTCTCGGTGGCTTCCTTGTAACCCGCTTTTTGTGCTATATCTACCAGTTGGTCAGCGGACGACAGACTGGGAGCTAAAGCCAAACTAGCTACCAGGAAGAGTCCTAACAATTTCTTTTTCACAAATAGTCTCCTTAGTAACAACGTTTAGATACTCTTTTAAAAGGCATCCTTTAATCTATTTTTGTTATATGTTTGTAAAAAAAGTCATACTCGTCTATTATAGCATAGTTTTGGGTGGTTTTATCAGTATTCTTGGGGGACTTCCTTGAATAGAGTATAAAAAAAACGTGTCATGGACACGCTTTCTTTTATTTATTGATTTGTCTTGCTTGACGACGTTCTTTGACTCTTTGACGACGTCCTTTTTCATTAAGGTAAATCAAGTAGAGGAGACCAACTGGGATAAGGCATAGCAACCAGAAATAAACTGGAAGTTGGCCATTATTTGTTGCTTTAGTAGTCTTTGTATCTTTTTGGTTACTTTCAAAATCGAACCATCCCTTAACTTTTGTAGCTTTAACAGAAGTAGCCTTGATCTTAGGTGATACTGTCTTCAGACCATTATCAATAACAATGTGGTCGTCTTTAACAGAGATTTTAGGGTCTTTGCCTTTTTTGACTGTGGCGTAGACATCTTTTTCGACATTGTATTTTTTACCGTCGATTTCTTGTTCACCCTTGCTAAGAACTTTCTTGTAAGAGAAGTCTTTATACATTTTCTCTACAAGTGCATTACCAAAGGTATGACGAATTTCTTCACCTGTTTGGTCAGACCAATCACCAGAACCCATGATGACAGCAATCATACGTTGATCACCACGCTTGATAGTATCAATATAGTTGAAGGCACCTTCTGGGCTTGATCCTGTCTTCAAACCATCAACCCCATCAATTCCGTATTTGGCACCTGGAATAGAGTAGTTATAAGTCTCGAAGGTTTCCTCGTAAGGTGTTCCCTTTTTAACTGTGACAACAGGTTTGCTAGTGTACTTGAGAATTTCTGGGTATTTCTTGATGAAGTTATAGGTCATGATAGCCAAATCACGCGCAGTTGTTTGGTTGGTTTGGTTGTTATCATAACGTTGAGGACTGTAGTAACCTTTGAAGGCAACAGCAACGGCACCAGAAGCGTTGAACCATTTGGTATTTGTCATCCCTAGCTCTTTAGACTTTTCATTCATCATGTCAAGCCATTTATCAGGATCATTATTGGTCAAGTAGTTGGCTAACATCACTGTTGTAACGTTAGAGGAAGGCACCGCCGTCATAGTGATGAGTTCTGAAACCGTATAATCAACACCCGCAACAATCTTGTTGTTGGAAATTTCGTAAATATCGGCAATAGCTTGGTCGGTTGGAGTAGCTGTGATAACAGTATCTTCAGAAATCTCTCCTTTAGACATAGCTTCAAAGACCAAATAAAGTGTCATGGCCTTAGACATAGAAGCAGGGTCACGCACCTCGTCAGCATTTTCTTCCCAGAGGACATCTCCGGTATTGCCATCAATTAAGAGGGTTGATTTGGGGCGATAGGCCTCAGTGGCTTCAGTATAACCAGCAGCGCGTGTGATATCCATCAATTCGTCTGCACTAGACAAACTCGGTGCTAGGGCTAGACAAGCTGCTAAAAGGACGGCAACAATTTTCTTTTTCACAATGTGTCTCCTTTAATATCTATGGGGTTCTGTATCTGGCAGAACCTATTTCTATCTATTAATAACATTTGCCTGTCAAAACCCTAAATTCAGTAGTGACAAACACTTTCATTATAACATATAAAAGTTAGAGTTTTCCTAACATTCGGCATTTTAATGTAATTTTTAGAATCGCTTGAATGTTACACAAAATATAGTTGAAAGCTGAAAAAAACGAGCTTACTTGCTCGTTACTTTTCATCTTTTATCGTTGTCACTTGGTGGTAAATCAGAAACCAGGTTTCATTTCGACGCCAGATACTAGTGTGGAAATTTCCTCCCAACTCATAACTAATTAGTTTCGTTTTTTGACTAACAGATGTCATCTTGAAGCTGTCAAAGTTATTGAGAAGTGGTTGTTGATTAGCAATGACTTCTTCACGTGTGTGATGATGACCATTTTCATCAATTAGGTAGAAGTCAGGTGCCAAGAGATTTTCATAGTCAGGAATTTTTGACAGTATAATCTTTTCATTGCGAAAGAGTTTGTGAAGGACATTGCCATAAATTTCGTCTTCAGGAATAGCAGCGGGCTCTACGTGGACATCAGTGTCATAGACAGAGAAACGCTTGCTGAGGACCTCCTCGATTTGTTCGGTAATGGCATGACTCTCGTAAACAGAGAGGTCAGGATTCATCTCAACCACAATATCAAGATAGACGTTGCTACCATAAGAACGGCCACGTTGCTTTTTAACCTTAGTGACTTTTGGAATCTCAAGAATGGCTTTTTCATAGGCCTTGAGATTTCTCTCGTCGAAACCGTCTGACAAACTAAAGGTTGCTTCCATGAAGATATCATAGGCTGTCTTTAGGATGAAGAAGGTAATGATAATAGCAGTAATATAGTCAATAATCGTAAGGTTGAAGGATGCTGCAACGATAGCGATTGAGGTACCAATAGAAGTTACAGCATCGGAGAGATTGTCCTTGGCAGCAGCAATCAAAGCACTAGATTTTAGCTTTTTAGCAAGTCTTTTATTGTAAAAGTAAACGCCACACATGACGATAGCAGACAGGATACCAACAGTGGCACCAAGTGGATCAACCATTGTTTCCTCTCTTAGAAAAATCTTTCGGACTGTTTGAATGAGGACTTGGAAACCTACTACGAACATGATAAAGGAAGTGACTAGGCTTGATAAGTCTTCAATCTTCCAATGACCGAACCTATGATCTGCATCAGCTGGTTGACTAGCTAGGTGCAATCCAATGAGTAGGGCCACGTTCCCTAAAATATCTGACAAGTTATTGAAACCATCGGCGATCAAAGAGCTAGAGTTTAAAAAGTGTCCAGCTAGAAGCTTTGCAATGGTAAGAAGAAGGTAGGCAGCAATGCTGACAATAGGACCTCGTCTGGCTGCTCTTAAATTTTCATACGTAGTCATAGGATTACCTTTTCTGTTAAAATACAAGTTTAAATTATAGCATAAAACTATAACGAGTTAAAGGTTGTAAGCCCTTTAAACTTGTGGATTCATTCATTTTTAAAACTTTATAGAAAATGCCTAGTAATCAGGGTGTTTTTTCAGTATTTTCCGAATATTCCCTACAAATTATGGTATAATTTAGGGTGTAAAACAGTCTAAAAAGAGGTTTTTATGGAACATTCGACATGGCACAAGCTTCTGAAAGAGGAACTGCCAGATCATTATTTTTCAAAGATAAATCAGTTTATGGATCAGGTTTATAGTCAGGGAACTGTTTATCCGCCACGTGAAAAGGTTTTTAATGCCTTGTTGGAGACCCCATTTGAAGAAGTGCGGGTGGTAATTCTTGGTCAGGACCCTTATCATGGGCCTCATCAAGCACAGGGACTATCCTTCTCAGTACCTGATAGCCTTCCTGCTCCCCCGTCTTTGAAAAATATTCTTAAGGAGTTAGAGGAAGATTTGGGTCCTAGACCCTTTCATGATTTAACTTCATGGGCTGAGCAGGGGGTGCTTTTGCTTAATGCCTGTCTGACGGTTCCCGCTGGTCAAGCAAATGGGCACGCCGGTCAGGTTTGGGAACCATTTACAGATGCTGTGATTAAGGTCCTCAATCAAAAGGATACTCCTGTTGTCTTTATACTTTGGGGTGGCTATGCTCGTAAGAAGAAGGCACTGGTGACCAATCCAAAGCATGCCATTATTGAGAGTGCCCATCCGAGTCCCTTGTCGGCCTATCGTGGTTTTTTTGGCAGCAAGCCTTTTTCAAAAACCAATGCCTACCTTGAATCTCAAGGCCAATCTCCAATTGATTGGTTGAAGTAAAATAGAAAGTTGGAAGATTATGTTACTAATTAAAAATGGTCGTGTTGTAGATCCTAAGTCTGGTTTGGATAAGCAAGCTGACGTTCTTGTTGATGGTAAAAAAGTCGTTAAGATTGCGGAAAATATCGAAGCTGATGATGCTCAAGTCATCGACGCGACCGGTCTTGTGGTAGCTCCTGGTTTGGTTGACATTCACGTTCATTTCCGTGAACCAGGTCAAACCCATAAAGAAGACATTCATACTGGTGCCTTGGCAGCTGCCGCAGGTGGTTTTACAACAGTTGTAATGATGGCTAATACTAATCCAACGATTTCAGACAAGGAAACCTTGGAGGAGGTCTTGACTTCAGCAGCTAAGGAAAATATCCATGTTAAGTCTGTTGCGACCATTACAAAGAATTTTGATGGTGAAAATATCACTGATTTCAAGGGCTTACTTGAAGCAGGTGCTGTCGGATTCTCAGATGATGGTATTCCATTGACCAATGCTGGTATTGTCAAAAAGGCCATGGAGCTAGCTAAAGAGAATAATACCTTTATCAGCCTTCACGAGGAGGATCCGGACCTCAATGGTATTCTCGGTTTCAATGAAAATATTGCTAAAAAAGAATTCCATATTTGCGGGGCAACTGGTGTAGCTGAGTACAGTATGATTGCGCGTGATGTCATGATTGCTTATGATACACAAGCACACGTTCATATTCAACACTTGTCAAAGGCTGAATCTGTAAAAGTGGTAGAATTTGCTCAAAAACTTGGAGCGCAAGTTACTGCCGAAGTGGCACCACAGCATTTCTCTAAGACTGAAGACCTCTTGCTCTCAAAAGGTGCTAATGCCAAGATGAACCCACCACTTCGTTTGGAATCTGACCGTCAGGCCGTTATCGAAGGGTTGAAATCTGGAGTCATCTCAGTCATTGCCACAGACCACGCGCCACACCATGCCGATGAAAAGAATGTGGCTGATGTGACTAAAGCACCATCAGGAATGACTGGTCTTGAAACATCACTCTCTCTTGGTTTGACCTACTTGGTTGAAGCAGGTCACTTAAGCTTGACTGAACTCTTGAAAGTAATGACTAGCAACCCATCTGATTTATATGGCTTCGATGCTGGTTATTTGGCTGAAAATGGACCAGCTGACCTCGTAATCTTTGCAGACAAAGAAAAACGTCAGGTCACAGCAGACTTTAAGTCTAAGGCAGCTAATTCACCATTTGTAGGCGAAGAGCTTACGGGCAGTGTTAAATACACTATCTGTGACGGTGAGATTGTTTATCAAGCCTAAGTAGTAGATTAGAGCAGGGCACATCGAGTCATTTGGTGGTGCACCTGCTTTTTTAATCTGAAAAGGAGCAAAAATATGAAAATAGTACTGAAAGGTCTCGTTAAATACCTTGCTTTAACTTTTTTGTTAGCCTGTTTTATGCCCCTGTCTTTGCAACATGTCCGAGCTGATGAGGTAGAGTATAGTCTGCCCTCCTATGTAGGTCACCTTTCAATCCATGATGATGGTAATGCGACGTTTACTCAGGAAGTGACTTATGATTTTGATAGTGATTATAAAGGTCAGTATGTAACTCTGGGGAAAATTGGTGGCTATTCTATCATGGATGATCCTAAGGTTTCGGCAACCGTAAATGGAAAAGAAAAGACAGATATCACCGTAGAAAAAACAGACTCTAATGATGGGGTGAAACTCAAGGTTTATAATTCAGGGTCAGATGGTGACAGGGTAGTTCTCAAAGTTACTTGGCAAATCCAACACCTGTTGAATCTATATTCAGATATTGCAGTTTTAAATTGGTTTCCTATCTCTGATTGGGATAAAGGATTTGGACATGTTGATTTCACAGTTGATGGTCTAGATGCAAGTCAGGGAGAGCTTTATGCCCACACCGGCTATTTCGGAAAAGACCCACAGGTTAAGCGTACTTCTACTGGTTATCAGGTTCATGTAGACAATTTACCATCCTCAGGTAAATTGGAATTACACGCCTACTGGCCGATGACCAGTACTTTACGGGAAAATAACCCGGCTTATTTATTAAATAAAACGAATGAGGCAGACTTTCTAAAAAAAGAAAGAGATATCAAGGAATCTAAAGAAAAGTTTCGACATCTATTTTATGTCACCTTGCCACTTGTAATCTTAAGCTTTGTTCTTGTTGGTATTTTATGTTACCTCATTGTTCTTTATAGCACTAGAACGCCTTCTTTCCCTCGAGATGCCCGTCTTTATGAAGCCCCTCAAGATTTAGCACCTTTGGTCTTAGCTAAGAATGTTTATAATCAGTCTTTTGATAAAACAGGACTGAAAGAAGAAACAGGTCCTTTGAAGTTCAAATATATGGTGCAAGCAACCATCCTTGATTTGATTGATAGAAGTCATCTCACCTATAGACAAGAAGGTGATAGTAATATTCTGACACGTATTGAAAAGGAAGGTCTCTCTTCATTTGAAGTGTCTTTCTTGGATATGTTGTTTGATGGTCGCATGGAAATTAGAGATACGGAAATGTTCTCGCGCTATTATCTTGATAAAGATGCTCTAGAAAAACAATTTAAGAGTGCTAGAACAAGCTATGAGCGTGAAGCAATACGTTCCCAAGGAAAACGTGTCAAATATCAATTCACTAATGACGGCTATCAAGTAGCAAAAGGCGTAGAAAAAGAGGAATTTGCGCTTGGACTTCCTAACATTTATAGAGATTTTAGTCCGAAAGAAAAGACATTTAACCTATTGGGAGTAGCAGCTTTGGTACTTTCAATGGTGCTTTGTATTCTTTCAACCTTGTTCTTATTTGCTGCCTTTGGATCAGGACTTGGTTTTTACTATATTCTTGGTCTTCTACCTATAGCAGGAGTTACGATTTTATTCTGGTACTTAGTGAAAAGACGTCGTCAGAGATGTCTTGATGCAACTCAAATTTCAACCTATTACCAGTGGCATAGCTTTAAAAATATGATTAAGAGTATTCCTAGCTTTAAAGAGTCAGAGCTAGAATCTGTCATCCTATGGAATCGTATCTTGGTTTATGCGACACTCTATGGACAGGCGAAAAAAGTAAGTGATGTCCTAAAACGTTACAACATCCACCTCAGCAATCCATCTCTAGATGAGTTTACTTATTCAGCAGCACCGTTTATCATGATGAATAATGTCAATTATCTAGAATCTTATGTTTCTGCCTCAGATAGCGTAAGTAGTTTCTCTATCAATTCGAACAGTGGTAGTGGCGGCTTTGGAGGCGGAGGCTTCTCTGGTGGTGGCGGAGGTGGCGGAGGCGGTGCCTTCTAATCCACACTAGTCGGAGTTTACTATTTGTAGAGACACTCAGTCTATATGATTTTGGGTGTCTTTTTGTATGTCGAAGAATTTATTTCGTTCAAAAATGTTAGGAAGTTTTACTGTGAAGAGATATAAAGCAACAAAAAAAGAGCCAGTGGCTCTTTTTCATTATCACTTAATAACCAGGCTCAAAGACTTCAATAATTTGAGTCAGATAACCTGCATGTAAACCGATGCGATAGTCAACATTTGGTAGGCTCTTTACCAATTCATTAAGGTCTTGATCCTTACTAACCTTGTCAGTCAAAACAGGTAATTCAACAACAAGGAGTTGTGAGTGATCCAGTTGCAGGTAACTACTATTGACCTTGATGTCAGGACGAAGGAGTTTAAATATGGCTCTATCTGAAGCTTGGAGAAGTTGATACAAATCTAAATCAGATAAAGGAACTTCACCAAACTGAGGACTAATATTTATGGAAATGTCGACATGTGCTGCTCTCATTTCCAAAATACGATTTGAAAGAAAACTAGCTAATATAGGATTGCTGAGCTTATCCAAGTTTTCTTGCGTCTCTGGATTACCAATGCTAGCATTATCCGTTTTATAAATCTCAAGTAGACTAGTAGCTTTGGCAGTATCTCCATCTTCCAAAGCCAGTGAAACATCCTTGAGATTTTTTTTGAATAGGTCAAAGGATTTCTGCTTTTGGGTGATAATCTGGATAAAGGACTTGCTGTAGTTAGTCATAGTACCCAACAATTTATGACGTTCTTTGTTAAGTCTATCGATAGATTGTTGGTGAATAGCCTGGTTCCAATTGTAAAAATCCCATAGAAGTAGGGCAATATAGAGAACTAAAATCACAGAACTATTAGAACTAACCTTAAAAACCATTTCAAATAAATTTTTAGGGTCATTAGCTGTTGGAAGGATACTGTTAAGACCATGGATAACAGTAAAGAAGACATAGTAGATAGCTAGGAAGGCAGTACTTCGCAACCAGTTTCGTCTAGCCCAAGCTTCGTCAAGACTACTCATCTGATTGAGATCTACTGCGAAGATCTTAAGCGTTAGGTAAATAATTAACGGAGCTAAGATGTAGGTGAGGATATGTAAGTTAGTATTGAGGGTAACATCACCTTTGATATGGAAGACGTGAGGGAGAATGACGAGTGAAAGTAGTCGGGTAGCCATATCAAAAAGGATAGTTGGATAAAAAGCGTAAAGTAATCGATGATAGAAAGAACGCTCTTTGACAAGGGCCAAATCAGCAACAAGGAAGAAAAGTGGATCTATAACGATTTTGACTAAGTTAAAGTAAGATGCAGCAGCTACATAGGATAGAAATAAAAGTAAGATGTGTCCTCGTAGTGGCTTAACTTTAGACATGGTCTGGTAGAGGTACCAAATAGAAATGAAACTAACAGCTTGTAAGAGAGGATTGATAATATTAGTAATCATTGTAACCTCCTTTTGTCATGTCAATCTCAATTTGTAAGCGATAGATCCCAGCACGCGTATTTGAAACAACGTTAACGTTTGGATAAGTAGCTAGGATACTATTGACACGTTTTAGTTCAGGATCAGCGAAATCAGATGTAATAGCTGAATCTTCTTTAGTGCTTGAACTTTCAACGACAAAGTGTTGACTATCCTCGTCTTTAAAATAAGCATAGCTAAGGTATTTCTGTTCACTATCTTGTGCTTGGTCAATGACGTGATCCAAGATCGTTGATAAGACATATACCCAGTCTAGAGGATAAATAGGATAGATGGTAATGGGTTCTGGAACCTCCATGCTAACCCAAACATTCAGTTCTTTTGCCTTTAAAAATTTTGCTTCAAAGAGTACTTGTAAATCAGGCAGTTTAATATTTTCCAGTTTATCTCGATAAAAATGATCAATCTTCTTGTCTAGTGGATTCGGAGTCAGCAAGTAATCAATTAACTCCTGAGCCTCTTCGTTTTGTTGGAAACGAATGATATCATAGAGATTTTCAGCTTCATCTTTGATAAAGAGCTCTTGACTAGTTTTTTTCTGGTACCAAGTATTGATGTTCTGGCTTGATTTTTGTAGAAGGTGAGAATGTTCTTCTTGGGCCGCCTGTGTTTGAGCATTGAGGTCTTTTCTATATAAATTAACCTGCTCAGATAGAATCAAGGCTGTAATAATAAGAAAAGCAACGGTAAAGTGAATGCTTGTCGAAAGGAGTTCGGAAGCAAAGTAAATAATAGCCAAGGTACAAAGGGCAACAGATGTTGATCTGTACCAAGGTCTTGCCTTATCAATTTGCATCATTCGAGAGTAGTCCACCTGAAGAAGGGCACTTTGAGCAAACCACAGCAAGAAAGCAAGCAAGAGTATGAATGGACCAGCATAATAGTAATCTAGGACAGAAGGGAAAAAGATTGGAATAATCAGGAAAATGACCAGTCTCACCATTAAAGCAAAGGTGAAAGGTATAAAGAAAGTCTCCAAAATGGTATGCCTTAGATTTTTGTAGGATTTAGTAGCTAGCAAAAGTACAAGGGCAATAAAGCCTGATTTTGGAAAGGAAATGCCAAAATAACTAGTGGCGAAAATTGCTATTCCTGCTAAAATAAGAATCCAGTATCTAAGAGACCTCTGGGTGGTCATCTTGAAGATAACAATTTGTAAAATAAAAGCTATACATGCCGTAAGTCCGTGAACGATGACGTCACTCAATATCAAATATTCTCCTATTCGGGTAAAATCTATACAATTATACCATATCGCTTAAAAAAAGAGCATACGAATTGCCTATAAGTGATAAGGTTGTAAGGCTTTTCATTTTTCAAGCATATTTCTTGCTCATTAAGTTTTTTTAACCTATCCTAGATGTATAGAAAAATTTCGATAGAGGAGATCGATATGGTAAAACTTTCTAAAGAGACACATCTTGAGATGTTCACTAAAATGGAACGTATTCGTGAATTTGATTCACGTATTAATAAATTGGTTCGTCGTGGCTTTGTTCAAGGAATGACTCACTTTTCAGTAGGTGAGGAAGCAGCTAACGTTGGTGCTGTTCAACACTTGAGCTATGACGATATCTTCTTTTCAAATCACCGTGGCCATGGACAATCTATCGCCCAAGACATGGATTTGAATAAAATGATGGCAGAACTTGCCGGTAAGGCTACTGGTGTTTCTAAGGGCCGTGGTGGTTCTATGCACTTGGCTGACTTTGAAAAAGGTAACTATGGAACTAACGGTATTGTTGGTGGTGGTTACGCTCTTGCCGTAGGTGCAGCCCTCACTCAACAGTACAAAGAAACAGGAAACATTGTTGTGGCCTTCTCAGGAGATGGTGCAACTAATGAAGGTTCATTCCATGAGTCAGTCAATATGGCAGCTACGTGGAAATTACCTGTTATCTTCTTTATCATCAACAACCGTTATGGTATCTCTATGGATATCCATAACGCTACAAACACACCTCACCTTTATACTCGTGCAGAAGCTTATGGTATTCCTGGCTTCTACTGTGAAGATGGTAACGATGTTTTGGCTGTATATGAAACAATGGGCAAGGCTGTTGAGCATGTCCGTGGTGGTAATGGACCAGCTATCGTTGAGGTAGAGTCTTACCGTTGGTTCGGTCATTCAACTGCCGATGCAGGTGTTTACCGTACTAAGGAAGAAGTTGACGAGTGGAAGAACAATAACGACCCAATCATTAAATACCGTGACTTTCTCGTTTCTGAAAATATCGCAAGCGCTGAAGAGTTAGATGCTATCCAAAGCCAAGTTAAGGCAGAGGTTGATGCAGCTTATGAGTTCGCCCAAAATAGCCCAGATCCAGAACTTTCAGTTGCCTTTGAAGATGTATGGGTAGACTAAAGAGAAAGGTTGAGGAATACAAGTATGAGTGAAACAAAATTGATGGCCTTGCGTGAGGCAGTAAACCTTGCTATGAGCGAGGAAATGCGTAAAGACGAAAACATCTTCCTTATGGGTGAAGATGTTGGTATCTATGGTGGTGACTTCGGTACATCAGTTGGTATGTTGGCAGAGTTTGGTGAAAAACGTGTTAAAGATACGCCAATTTCAGAAGCGGCTATCGCTGGTGCAGCTGTTGGGTCTGCTATCACAGGTCTTCGCCCAATCGTTGACTTGACTTTCATGGACTTCATCACGATTGCCCTTGACGCTATCGTTAATAATGGCGCAAAAAATAACTACATGTTTGGTGGTGGTTTGAAGACTCCTGTAACCTTCCGTGTGGCATCTGGTTCAGGGATTGGTTCTGCGGCACAGCACTCACAATCTCTTGAGTCATGGTTGACTCACATTCCAGGGATTAAAGTAGTTGCTCCAGGTAATGCTAACGATGCTAAAGGTCTTTTGAAATCTGCTATTCAAGACAATAACATTGTTATCTTCATGGAACCAAAAGCTCTTTACGGTAAGAAAGAAGAAGTGACACAAGATCCTGATTTCTACATTCCACTTGGAAAAGGTGAAATCAAGCGTGAAGGAACAGACCTTACTATCGTTACTTATGGTCGTATGTTGGAACGTGTTCTTAAAGCGGCTGAAGAAGTGGCTGAACAAGGTATCAATGTTGAGGTAGTTGACCCACGTACCCTTATCCCACTTGATAAGGAATTGATTTTCGAGTCAGTTAAGAAGACTGGTAAACTGATGTTGGTCAATGACGCTTATAAGACTGGCGGATTTATCGGAGAGATTGCTGCTATGGTTACTGAAAGTGAAGCATTTGATTACCTTGACCACCCAATTGTACGTTTGGCGAGTGAAGATGTTCCAGTACCTTATGCACGTGTCTTGGAACAAGCAGTTCTTCCAGATGTTGAAAAGATTAAGGCTGAAATCATCAAGATGGCCAATAAAGGGAACTAACTTTCTAGCGACGGTTAAGTGATATTTCTCGCTAGTAAGATCTTTTCTTGTTTTAACTGTGGGAGTATCGGAAATTATAATTTAAAGTAGAAAGGAGAGGGCGTTAAAGCGTTTGAGTCGATTTGAACTCGAACGAAATGCTGCGGAATTTAGATAGTTTTACTTGTGTGCAAGAACACTAACGTAAAACTCCTAAAATTCTGTCGCATTTTAGCGTTCTTAGTATCATAAAATATGGCTTTTGAGATTATTATGCCTAAGCTTGGTGTTGATATGCAGGAAGGCGAAATCATCGAGTGGAAAAAACAAGAGGGTGATGTGGTTAATGAGGGAGATATCCTTCTTGAAATCATGTCTGATAAAACAAACATGGAACTTGAAGCAGAGGATTCAGGTGTCCTTTTGAAGATTACACGTCAGGCTGGTGAAACAGTTCCAGTTACTGAGGTTATCGGTTATATTGGAGCAGAAGGTGAAGTTGTGGCTGATAATGCTGCGAGTGCACCTGCAGTTGAAGCTGCTCCAAAAGTTGAAGAAGTTGCCGCTGTAGAAACACCTGTAGTAGCAGCGCAAACACAAGCCCCTGTCGTTCATGAAGGTGGGAAGGTACGTGCAACGCCTAAGGCGCGTAAGGTGGCGCGTGAGTTGGGAATTGACCTTACTCAAGTTCCAGGAACTGGAGCAAAAGGTCGTGTTCACGCGGATGACGTTGAGAACTTTAAGGGTGCTCAACCTAAGGCAACACCATTGGCACGTAAGATTGCTGCGGACCTTGGTATTGATTTAGCTAGCGTGTCTGGAACAGGCTTTGGTGGTAAGATTACTAAGGAAGATATCCTTGCAATCAGTGCTCCAGCGCAAGTTAAGGAAGCTGCAGCTGCACCTGTGGTTGAAGCTAAACCTGAAAAAGTCTTGCCAGAAGGTGTGGAAGTTATTCCAATGTCTGCTATGCGTAAGGCTATTTCTAAGGGAATGACGCACTCATACTTGACTGCACCAACCTTCACCCTTAACTATGACGTGGACATGACTAACCTTATGGCCCTACGTAAGCAAGTCCTTGACCCAATCATGAACAAGACTGGCATGAAGGTAACCTTCACTGATTTGATTGGTTTAGCAGTTGTGCGTACCCTTATGAAAGAGGAACACCGTTACCTCAATGCATCCTTGATTGATGATGCACAAAATATCGAATTACACAAATTTGTTAATCTCGGTATTGCCGTTGGTCTCGATGATGGCTTGATTGTACCAGTTGTACATGGTGCAGATAAGATGAGTTTGTCTGAGTTTGTTGTGGCATCTAAAGATGTCATCAAGAAAGCTCAAGCTGGTAAGTTGAAGGCTGCTGAAATGTCAGGTTCAACCTTCTCTATTACTAACTTGGGAATGTTTGGAACCAAGTCATTCAATCCAATCATTAACCAACCAAACTCAGCTATCCTTGGTGTTTCAGCAACTATTCAGACACCGGTTGTCGTTGATGGTGAAGTTGTTGTGCGTCCAATCATGGGTCTCTGCTTGACAATTGACCACCGTATTGTAGATGGTATGAATGGTGCCAAATTCATGGTTGATTTGAAACATTTGATTGAAAATCCTATGGAATTGTTGATTTAAGAAAAAAATATCTGAAAACTGAAGTTTTAATAGAAAGGAGAGGGCGAACCAGAGGGTATAACTGAACCCGAGCGGAAAGCTTGGAAAATAGACCGTCTGTCTACGTCAGCAGGCTGACGTGTCAGACGCCTAATTTTCAGTCGCTTTCTGGTCGCTCTTGGTATCTTATAAATGGCTTTTGAGATTATTATGCCTAAGCTTGGTGTGGACATGCAGGAAGGCGAAATCATCGAGTGGAAAAAACAAGAGGGTGATGTGGTTAATGAGGGAGATATCCTTCTTGAAATCATGTCAGATAAAACGAACATGGAACTTGAAGCAGAAGATTCTGGTGTTCTTTTGAAGATTACGCGTCAGGCTGGTGAAACTGTACCAGTTACTGAGGTTATTGGTTATATTGGAGCAGAAGGTGAAGTTGTGGCTGATAACGCTGCTAGCGCACCTGTTGCAGAAGCAACTGCTCAGTTGGAATCAGCTGGTCTTGAAGTTCCTAAAGCTCCTGTCCAAGCTGCTCCAACAGCTGCTGCAGAAAAAGCACCTCTTGCTGACAATGAGTACGATATTATCGTTGTCGGTGGTGGTCCTGCTGGTTACTATTCTGCCATTCGTGGTGCACAACTTGGTGGTAAGGTTGCCATCGTTGAAAAATCTGAATTTGGTGGAACATGTTTGAATAAAGGATGTATCCCAACTAAGACCTACCTTAAAAATGCAGAAATCCTTGATGGACTTAAGATTGCAGCAGGTCGTGGTATCAACCTAGCGTCAACAAACTACACTATCGATATGGATAAGACAGTTGACTTTAAGAACTCTGTCGTTAAGACCCTTACTGGTGGTGTTCAAGGTCTTTTGAAGGCTAACAAGGTCACTATTTTCAACGGTCTTGGTCAAGTTAATCCAGATAAGACAGTTACTATTGGTTCAGAAACAATCAAGGGACGTAATATCATCCTTGCGACTGGATCAAAAGTATCTCGTATCAATATTCCTGGTATTGAGTCACAACTTGTGATGACATCAGATGATATCCTTGATTTACGTGAATTGCCTAAATCACTTGCTGTTATGGGTGGTGGTGTCGTTGGTATCGAGCTTGGTCTTGTTTATGCCTCATACGGTGTAGAAGTGACTGTTGTTGAGATGGCTGACCGCATTATTCCTGCTATGGATAAAGAAGTGTCACTTGAACTTCAAAAAATTCTTACTAAGAAGGGTATGAAGATCATGACATCTGTTGGGGTTTCTGAGATTGTAGAAGCTAACAACCAATTGACCCTTAAACTTAATAATGGTGAAGAGATTGTAGCGGATCGTGCCCTTCTTTCAATCGGTCGTGTCCCTCAATTGGATGGTCTTGAAAATCTTAACCTTGAACTTGACCGTGGTCGTATCAAAGTTAATGCTTATCAAGAAACATCAATCCCAGGAATTTACGCACCAGGTGATGTTAACGGAACTAAGATGCTTGCTCACGCGGCTTTCCGTATGGGTGAAGTTGCAGCTGAAAATGCTATGCGTGGCAATGTCCGTAAGGCTCACCTTGACTACACACCAGCAGCTGTCTACACTCACCCAGAAGTCGCAATGTGTGGTCTTACTGAAGAAGATGCACGCGCTAAATACGGTGATGTTCTCATTGGTAAATCAAGCTTTGCTGGTAACGGACGTGCCATTGCTTCAAATGAAGCTCAAGGTTTTGTTAAAGTCGTTGCAGATGCGAAGTACCATGAAATCCTTGGTGTTCACATTATTGGTCCAGCCGCAGCTGAATTGATTAACGAAGCATCAACAATTATGGAAAATGAATTGACTGTAGATGAACTCTTGCAATCTATCCACGGTCACCCAACCTTCTCTGAAAACATGTATGAAGCCTTTGCTGACGTACTTGGAGAAGCTATCCATAACCCACCAAAACGTAAATAATGCCAATAAAATTCTCGGACGGATGTTCGGGGATTTTTCTTTTGTCACACATTTTCATCTTTAATGATATGTGCTAAGTTTGTCACTATTTTTCCAAAACTAATCCGAATATATAGATAAAGGGTTTTCATATTGAACGAATAGTAAGTTTATAAGTTTTTAGAGTTTTATAATCTTTCTATTTTGTTTAGAAAACTTTAAGTAATGACCTTTCCATTAGAGTTTTTCTATGGTAAAATGGTTGACGTATTAAAAATGCAAAAGGAAAGTTAAATGCGAACGAAAGATTTTATCTACTATGCTAGTGCGGCTGTTCTCTTGGCTGTGACAACTCAGGTTGCTCAGGCAGATGAAGTGGCGACACAAACTCCTTCTGTTACTGAAGGAAATCAGTATCAACCTGCGACAGCGGCTGAGATTTTTGGTGGAGAAGCAGTCTTGCCTGCAACTCCTAGTTCAACTGTTTCAGCACCCGTAGCTACGAGTGAGGTGGCAAAACCTAGTGCTCCTGCGGTAGCTTCGTCACTTGCAGCACAAAGTTCAGAGGCTGTAACAACTGCGGCATCAACTTCAGTAGCTAACTCTACTGTTGCTGTAGCGTCAACTTCAGTAACATCTTCAGTTGTTAGTTCAGAAAGTGCAACAGCTTCTACAAGTGCGACAAATTCTGAAACGTCAAACAGCGCTGTAGCAACACCTGCTAAATTGACGAATTCTACGGATGTTCCTTCGCCAACGCTTAAGGTGCAACCAAAGACTTTTATCGATGTCAGCAGCCATAATGGTGAGATCAGTGTAGATGACTATCGTGCACTTGCACGCCAAGGTGTGGGTGGTGTCGTTGTAAAGTTGACTGAGGACACTTGGTACAACAACCCTAAAGCACCCTCACAAGTTCGCAATGCTCAAATTGCTGGTCTTCAAGTATCAACCTATCATTTTTCTCGATACACAACTGAGGAAGAAGCACGTGCAGAAGCTCGTTTCTACATCCAAGCTGCACAAAAACTAAACCTTCCAAAAAGTACTGTTATGGTTAATGATTTGGAAGACTCTAAGATGCTTCCAAATATCAACCGTAACACCCAAGCTTGGGTTAACGAAATGCGTAAGCATGGATACAACAACTTGATGTTCTATACAAGTGCCAGCTGGTTGGATGAGAACAATCTAGGCTACCGTGGACCTGTCTCAACCTCTCAATTTGGGATTGAGAATTTCTGGGTTGCCCAGTACCCATCAACAACTCTTACAGCAACAAGTGCTAAGAACATGCGCTATAATGCCAAAACTGGTGCATGGCAGTTTTCAGCTACGGCTAATCTCTTGCCAGGTAAACATGTCTTTGACCATAGCGTGGACTATACAGGACGTTTCACAGCTAATGCCAGTGCTGAGGTTGATGCCACTCAAGGCGATTTGAGTGGAACCATTTCTATTGTCAATAACAATCCAACTCTTGGTAGCTTTGATGTTGTCATCTCTAATGTTAAGGCACCAAACGGTGTTGAAACTGTCTCTGTTCCAATTTGGTCAGAAATTAATGGCCAAGATGACATTATCTGGTATACGGCTAACCGTCAAAATAATGGAACTTATACAGTAAACGTTAAGGCTTCAGCTCATAAAAACTCAACAGGCCTTTACAATGTTCATCTTTATTATATTCAAAAAGATGGTCAAATGACGGGTGTTGGTGGAACAACTACGCAGGTCTTCATTGGTAAGACACCAGAGCAGTTGAAACCTAAAGCAAGTTTTGCTATTGAAAATAATAATGCTAAGGCAGGAACTTTTGATGCCGTTATCACTAATATCTCAGCACCACTAGGTGTTAAAGAGGTTTTAGTCCCATCATGGAGTCTTGAAAATGGTCAAGACGACCTTATTTGGCATAAGGCAACCAAGCAAAATGATGGTAGCTATCGTGTCACCATTAAGGCAAGTGAGCATAAGGGCAATAAAGGGAATTACCGTGCTGATGCCTACATCGTGGACAACGCTAACAATCGTCATTATATTGCCGAAAAAGTAGTGTCTGTTGATTATGCTCGACCAAGTGGTGTCCTTACAATTGAAAACAATAATACTGCAGCAGGTACTTTTGATGCCGTTGTTCGTAATATCGTTGCTCCTACAGGTTTGAAAGAGGTTCTTGTTCCTTCATGGAGTTTAGCTGGTGGTCAAGATGACCTTATCTGGCATAAGGCAAGTCGTCAAGCCGATGGTTCTTACCGAGTGACTATCAAGGCAAAGGATCATAAGAATTCAACTGGTAAATACCGTGCTGATGCCTACATTGTAGATGACTCTAACAAACGTTTCTATCTCACTGAAAAAGTGGTAGAAGTTACTCAAACTCGCCCTAGTGCAAGTCTCGTTATTGAAAATAATAATGCTGATTTAGGTACTTTTGACGCTGTTATCCGTAATATCGTTGCACCAAATGGGGTTAAGGAAGTCTTAGTTCCATCATGGAGTCTAGTTAACGGACAAGATGATCTTGTTTGGCACAAAGCTAGTCGCCAATCTGATGGTAGCTACCGTGTTACTATTAAGGCTAGTGAGCATAAGAATTCTCTAGGCAATTACCGTGCTGACGTTTATATCGTAGATAATGCCAACCAACGTCATTATGTCACTGAAACAATTGTGGATGTGAAACATAATAAACCAGTAGGTACCATTTCAGTAGTTAATAACAATAAAGATACTGGTACTTTTGATGTCATTATCAGTGATGTTTATAGTCCTAAAGGTGTTCGTACTGTTCAAGTACCTATTTGGTCTGAAAAAGATGGTCAAGATGATATTCGTTGGTATGAAGCAACACGTCAAGCTAATGGCACTTATGCGGTAAATGTTCAAGCTACTAACCACAAAAATTCAACAGGCTTGTACAATATTCATTTGTACTACATTTTAAATGATGGGTCACAAGTTGGTGTAGGAGGGACAACGACAACTCTTGAATTCCGTAATGCTAAGACTAAAACGCAAACCTATATCACTAATGTTAACTCAGAAGCAGGTAGTTTTACAGTTGTAGTTGATCAAGCGCCACAAGGACGTCAGATTAAGAATATCCGTGTAGCTGTATGGTCAGAAAGCAACCAAGGAAACCTTTCTTGGTACAATACGGCACCTACTGGAACACATACTGAAATCAATGTATCGACTGTTAATCATAAGAATCTCATTGGTAACTATACGACTCATGTTTATGTAGACTATGTAGACAATACTGTAGACGGATTCAACCTTGGTGAGACAGCTCTTGCTCCACGTAATCGTCGTGTTGAGCCTCAGACGACTTATTATTCTCAACGTGATCCTCGTTGGGCTTCTAAGTGGTATGGTGTCAGCAATATGGACCAGTCAGGCTGTGTTCCAACATCACTTGCTATGACCTTTACAGATATCTTGGGAACTGTAATTGCACCAACGACAGTTGCGGATTATTTGTACTACAATACAAATTCGTTCAATAAAACATCAGTTGCTGGTACAGACGCGGATGGTATTGTATTAGCAAGTAAAAATTGGGGTCTCAAGAGCAACGTGCTTTCAAGCATTGCTAACATTGCTTCAGCTTTGATGTCAGGCCAACATGTTCTGGCAGCAGTAGGAGCAAGCCAATTTATCAATTATCCTTACACGCATGAAATCGTACTTCATGGCTATGATAATGGTAAAACTTATGTTCGTGATCCATTTAATGCCAATAACAATGGTTGGTATTCATTGGATTACATTCATGGTGTTCAGAGTCGAGATGCAATGGATACTAAGCTTGGTGCACCATTCTTCTCAATCTTTGCTTAATCTATTAATGAAAGGTCTTTGGAAGGTAACTTCTAAGGGCTTTTTTGGTGTTCATTTTTGATAGCCATATTTTGTATTTATCTATTTTCAGAATATTATATATACATTTGTAATCTCTTGTTTATAGGTTTTTAGGTTCTTTATTTGGATAACGTTGATACTTTTAGTATGGAAATTACTTATTTTTTTATCATTTTTATAGTTTTTTTAGATAATTATCACTTTTGCTCTATTCGTAAGACATTTTCTATGGTAAAATGGGTGACGTATGAAAAAGTGTCAAAGGAAAGTTAAATGCGAACAAAAGATTTTATCTACTATGCCAGTGCAGCTGTTCTCATGGCGATGACCACTCAGGTAGCCAGTGCTGATGAGGTAGCTACTCAAATGCCTACGGTTACAGAAGGGAACCAGTATCAGCCTGCGACCGCAGCAGAAATTTTTGGTGGTGGAGCAGTCCTTACGCAAGAAACGCCATCAGCAAGACCAAGTTCAACTGTGGCGGCAGCATCTACAGCAACAAGTGAGGTGGCAAACTCAAGTACTCCACACGTCAGTCAAGCAAGCTCAACAACGATTGTAGCATCTGAATCAAGAGTCATTGCCTCTGAATCGGTAGTTCAGGCGAACACAGTAGCTAGTTCAGAAAATGCGACGGTACCGACTGCTTCTGAGGTTTCAAGCAATACCGTGGCTGAACCTGCTAAGTTGACTCATTCTCATGATACTGATGTTCTAAAACCTAAGGCAAGCTTCTCAATTGAGAACAACAACAAGGTCACTGGTACCTTTGATGCTGTGGTTCGAGATATTGTGGCACCCTTGGGTGTTAAAGAGGTTCTTGTTCCATCTTGGAGTCTAGCCAATGGTCAAGATGACTTGATTTGGCATAAGGCAGCCAAGCAAATGGACGGCTCTTATCGTGTAACCATTAAGGCGGTTGATCACAAGGGAGAGGCTGGCAATTACCGTGCAGACGCCTATGTTGTTGATCGAACAAATAAGAGACATTATATTTCTGAGAAAGTAGTATCTGTTAATTACGCTCGTCCAAGTGCAAGCCTAACGATTGAAAATAATAATGCAGCTACAGGCACTTTTGACGCTGTGGTAAAAAATATCATTGCTCCTACAGGTGTGAAAGAAATCTTAGTCCCATCATGGAGTCTCGTTGGTGGTCAAGATGATTTGATTTGGCATAAGGCGACGAAGCAAGCAGATGGTTCTTACCGAGCTACCATTAAGGCAAGTGACCACAAAAATTCAACTGGTAAATACCGTGCAGATGCCTATATCGTAGATAATTTCAACAAGCGTTTCTATTTGACTGAAAAAGTGGTGGAAGTTAGCCAATCTCGTCCAAGCGCAAGCCTAACGATTGAAAATAATGATGCAACTACAGGTACTTTTGATGCTGTGGTTCGTAATATTGTTGCACCGTATGGCTTGAAGGAAATCTTGGTCCCATCATGGAGTCTTGTTAATGGACAGGATGACTTGGTTTGGCATAAGGCAAGTAAGCAAGCAGACGGAAGCTATCGTGTGACGATTAAGGCTTCAGATCATAAACATTCAACTGGTAAATACAGAGCAGATGTTTATCTCGTCGATAAGGATGACAACCGTCAGTATTTAACTGAGACCGTGGTTGATGTCAATGAAACTAAGCCAAGTGGTAGTATTTCTATCTTAAATAACAATGGCGCTGGAACTTTTGATGTGGTCATCAGCGATGTCTATAGCCCTAAGGGTGTACGAACGGTTCAAGTCCCAGTCTGGTCTGAGGCTGATGGTCAAGATGATATTCGTTGGTATGAAGCGACACGTCAAACAGATGGCAATTACAAGGTTACTGTTCAAGTAGCCAACCACAAAAACGTAACTGGTCTTTACAATGTTCATCTTTACTATATCCAAAATGATGGCTCACGAATTGGTGTAGGGGGCACACAAACAAAAGTTACTTTGTCAGATCCCAAAGCCGACCTTGCCATCATTGGTCTCAACAATGCTACTGGTAGCTATGATCTTGTCATTTCAAACTTGGTTGCGCCACGAGGTTTTAAAGAAGTCTTGGTTCCAACCTGGTCAGAAAAGAACGGCCAAGATGATATTATCTGGTACAAGGCAGCTAAGCAAGCTAATGGAGACTATAAGGTAACCGTTCGTTCAAGCAACCATAAGGGTGATAGTGGTCTGTATAATTCCCATGTCTATTTGGTTGACAATGATGGTAAATACATTGGCCTAGGTGGGAAACAGGTGACACTTGATATTACTAAGACTCAAGGAACCTTAACTATTGCTAACAATGATAAAAATCGTGGAACCTTTGATGTTCTTATCACCAATCTGACAAATCCAAGTGGTATTTCAGGTGTGGTAATCCCAGTCTGGTCTGAACAAAATGGTCAGGATGATCTTGTTTGGCATAATGCCACAAAACAGGATGATGGTTCTTATAAAGTGACTATTTCAGCAAGCCAACACAAGTGGAATTCAGGCAAGTACATCGTTCATGGCTATATTGTTGATGCTTCAGGTAAGAATATCGGCTTTGGGGCAACTTCAGCTGATGTGGTAGCCCCTAAGAAAATCGGTTCGGCATCAAGAGGAAACTACGATGTTTTAAATAAGGTTGTCTATCTCGATGCTGGGCATGGTGGCTATGATCCAGGTGCTTCTTACTTTGGTATCTCTGAAAAGAGCTTGACCTTGGCTATCCAAAGTCGTGTGAAAGCTAAATTAGAAGCAGAAGGGTATCAAGTTGTAACCACACGTACAAGTGATACCTATGTCGACTTGACGGACCGTTCACGTGCAGCTAATGCCTCTGAATCAGATATCTTCGTAAGTATTCACATCAATGCTTCAGGAAGTTCAGCAGCACAGGGAATCGAGACTTATTATTACCAACCTTATGCAGAATACCCATCACGTATTAATGCGACCTACCATGCTAATCCGACTCGTTTGAGCATGAGTGACACCTTGGCTAATGCCATCCAGTCTAGCCTGATTAATGCGACTGGCGCTCAAAACCAAGGCGTGAAACGTCAAACATTTGCGGTCTTGCGTGAAACGACAGCGCCGGCGGTTCTCCTTGAACTAGGTTTCTTGTCAAATCCACAAGAAGCAGCTCGTTTGAATACCTCTGCTTATCAGGAGATTTTAGCTAATGCCATCGTGGCAGGGATTAAGCGTTACTATTCTATTTATAATTAATAGATTGAGAGAATCTTATGGTTCTCTCTTTTTTAATTTTTAAAGAGAGAAAACGCTTGCATAAATGAAAGCTAAATGGTATATTAAAAAACATGAAAACGTTAACAAAAGGAGTTTCTATGAAAAGAAATACTCAAGCTAATGATGGAAAAATCCTTCGTTATAGCCTTCGCAAGTACAAGTTAGGTTTGGCTTCTGTAACCATTGGAGCTATTTTTTTGAGCTTTTCTGCTGTTCAAGTCGTCAAGGCAGATGAAGCAGTATCAACGACCGAATCAAGCACACAGGTAGAACCAGCTGATTCTAGTCTTACTACCAGTGGACTAGTAACTGAAACGCCAACAGCTCCTGTAACAGCTGAGAATACCTCTGTTTCCAAGGTAAATGAGCCAGTTTCTCTTCCAGAAGGAAATACTGGCCCTACTGAGACTACCAAGCTAACTGAAACTAGCGAAAACACGCCAAAAACAGTAAGTACTAATAATAGTCAAGCTCTTACGAATGCATCTGAGGATCCTATTGCTGAGGGGACTATTCGCTTGCATTTCCAAGAGTTGCCAAGTCAAGACAAGTCGTCTCTTGGTCTTTGGACTTGGGATGATGTTGAGACACCATCATCTCAGAAGGGGGCCTGGCCGACAGGGGCAACCTCATTTGCTGAAGCCAAACAGGATGATTATGGTGTCTATTTAGATGTGAAGTTGTCTTCAGCACCTAAAAAACTTAGCTTCTTGATTAATAATGCTGCTGGAACGAACCTTTCAGGGGATAAAGCAGTCGAAATTCTTAGCCCTCAAATGAATGAGGCCTGGATTGACAAGGATTTCCAAGTTTACAGCTATCAACCTATCCCTCAAGACCACGTTCGTATCAATTATTTCCGTACGGATGGTGACTATAGCAATAAGTCTGTCTGGTATTGGGGTGACGTTAAGGATGCTCCAAGCAATTGGCCTGATGGTGTCAATTTCCAACCGAATGGTAAGTATGGTGCCTACTTAGATATTCCACTAACACAAGCCGCAAAATCGATAGGATTTTTACTCTTAGATGAGAGCAAAACAGGAGATGATGTGAAAATTCAGGCAAATGATTATAAATTTAGTGACTTGAAAAAATCTCGTCAGCTTTTCGTACGAGATACTGATCCGACAGTCTACACCAACCCTTACTTTGTCAAGGATGTGCGTTTGACTGGGGCTCAGCAGCTTAGTCCAAGCAAAATCGAACTTAGCTTTACCAACTTAGACGAGGTCTCATCTGAAGATATTCTCAAAGAACTTAAGGTGACGGATAAGGATGGTAACAGTGTCACTCTTAAACAGCTTGACTTGGATGCTAAACTTAAAAAAGCTACTTTAACAGGTGATTTTGCTGCAGAAAATCTACCTTACAAGGTCACTTTAGGCAGTGATAGTTTTAAAACATCTGAGAGCTGGCAATTAAAGGATGCCCTCTACAGTTACGATGGCGAATTGGGTGCTCGACTAGAAGAAAATGGTACTAAGGCACATGTGACACTTTGGTCACCAAGTGCTGATCAAGTAGACATCATTGTCTATGATAAGAATAATCAAGACAAGGTACTTGCTGAACACGCTCTAAGCAAAGGCCCTCGAGGTACTTGGCAAGCTGACCTACATGCGACTGATTTTGGCCTTGAAAACTTAACAGGCTATTTCTATCAATACCGCATTAAACGTGGAGATCAGTCAGTAATTGTTCTTGATCCTTATGCGAAATCTCTGGCTGCTTGGAATAGTGACGATGCTAGCAAGGGTCCTGAACACAAGATTGCCAAGGCTGCCTTTGTAGATCCTGCTAATTATGGACCAAAAGATCTTGACTACGCTAAGATTCCTAACTTTAAGTCTCGTGAAGATGCTATCATTTATGAGGCTCATGTCCGTGATTTCACCTCTGACAAGGCTATCTCAGCTGAATTGAAGCACCAGTTTGGTACTTTTGCAGCCTTTGCGGAGCGTTTGGATTATCTTAAAGACCTTGGGGTTACCCATATTCAGCTTTTGCCAGTATTGAGCTACTATTTTGTTAATGAATTGCAAAATGGCAAGCGTTTGGATGCCTATGCTTCAAGCGATAGTAACTACAACTGGGGCTATGATCCACAAAACTATTTCTCTTTGACGGGAATGTATTCTGAAAACCCAAGTGAACCAGCTAAACGTATCGAAGAATTCAAGAATTTAGTTGCTGCTATTCATGCCCACGGTATGGGCGTTATCTTGGATGTGGTCTATAATCATACAGCTAAGACAGCTATTTTTGAAGACCTTGAGCCAAATTATTATCACTTTATGGATGCTGATGGCACTCCTCGTTCGAGTTTTGGAGGGGGGCGTCTAGGCACGACTCACTATATGAGTCGTCGTGTCTTGGTTGATTCGATTGCTTATCTTACTAAGGAATACAAGGTGGATGGTTTCCGTTTTGATATGATGGGTGACCATGATGCTGAAAGTATCGAGCAAGCTTATCATGCTGCACGTGCCCTTAATCCAAACCTCATTATGCTTGGTGAGGGCTGGGTGACTTATACTGGCGATGAAAATAGCCCTGTTCAGCCTGCCGATCAGTCTTGGATGAAAGACACAGATACCGTAGCTGTATTTTCAGACGATATTCGAAACACCCTCAAATCAGGTTATCCAAACGAGGGGACACCTGCCTTTATCACAGGTGGCAAACGTGATATTAATAAGGTCTTTGACAATATCAAGGCACAACCAACTAACTTCGAAGCTGATTCTCCAGGTGATGTGATTCAATATATTGCTGCTCACGATAATTTGACCCTTTTTGATATTATTGCCCAATCAATCAAGAAGGATCCAAGCAAGCCTGAGAATAATGCTGAAATTCATCGTCGCTTGCGTCTAGGAAACCTCATGGTATTGACTGCTCAGGGAACACCATTTATTCACTCTGGTCAGGAATACGGCCGCACCAAACAGTTCCGTGATCCTGCCTACCGTTATCCTGTGTCTGAGGACAAGGTGCCGAATAAGTCACATCTCTTAGTGGATGAAAAGGGCAATCCATTTGACTATCCTTACTTTATCCATGATTCTTATGATTCTAGTGATGCTGTCAATCATTTTGATTGGACTAAAGCAACTGATAGTCAGGCATTCCCAGAAAATACGAAAACTCGCGCCTTTACCAAAGGGTTGATCGCCTTACGTAAGTCGACAGATGCCTTCAATTTCAAATCAAAAGCAGATGTAGATGCACGTCTAACGCTATTGACAGTTCCTGGTCAGGACAATGTCGCTCAAGAAGATTTGGTATTGGGATACCAAACTATTGCTTCGAATGGAGACCGTTACCTTGTCTATGTCAATGCTGATAGCAAGGCTCGTCAGTTTGATTTGAGCAAGATTACAAATAGCCTATCCTATCTGGTTTTGGCAGATGGCAGTCAAGTCAATTTATCCGGAATTAGTGAGTTATCAGGTGTTGCAATCAACAATCACATCTTGACCTTGGATCCACTAACAGCGACTATTATTCGTTTGACTAATGCTAAAACACCAACTGAGGCAGTAGATCAGCCTTCTGAAAAGACCGGGTCATTTGGTGGTAAAAATACTGAGGCAACTAAAACAAATGTCAAGGCTTCAGGTAAAGAGGACCTTGTTGGAGATGCTGAACTTGTTAATCGTGATAATGGTCAGGCTAAGACTGAAGCTAGTCATCAGACTGATAAACAACTGCCATCCACTGGTGAAAAGACAAATCGTGGACTCTTTGTAGCAGGTCTGCTAAGTATTCTTAGTCTAGGATTCCTTCGAAAACGTCGTACAAAATAATAAGTAGCAACAGGTTATTTCCTGTTGTTTTTCTTTTATTTAGAATCATTCTTATCTGCTCTTTAGAATAGTTCTTAAATAGCCTAAAACCGTTGACAGTGCTGGTTTCTTCTGTTAGTTTAGATATTGTTCTCTTACATACGAGAGATCATTATTGACTTATCATCGTTCGTTTTTTATTAATGATAAAACGACGATTCACATATATAACGACAAATGTCGAACACTATCTTGAAAATAGGAGACATTCATGAAAAAACTTAGCAAACTTGGTGTTGTTCTTTTGGCATCAGGACTTTTATTGACGGCTTGTGCCAAATCTGGTAATTCAAGTCATTCAAGTTCAACTAGCTCAAAACTCACAGCCAGTGAGCAAAAGCAATTGAAGCAGGCCACAAGTGATTACAAGACTTTCGTAGAAGGCGAAATTGATCAGCTTTTGAAAGATACTGAAGGATTCAGTGAAACCCTCAAGTCAGGAAATCTTGAAGAAGCTAAGAAACAATACCCATTGGTTCGTATGGCTTACGAGCGTTCAGAGCCGATTGCAGAAAGCTTTGGTGAGTCTGACGTGAAAATCGACTACCGTTTGGTTGATTACATGGACGAAAATAAATCAGAAGACGGTTGGTCAGGGTTCCACCGTATCGAACGTATCATGTGGCAAGACAACACGACAGAGGGTACAGCTGCCTATGTAGATCAATTGGTTAACGATATTAAGGAACTCAAAGCTAAAATTGCAACTGTTAAAGTTACCCCAGATATCATGTTGACAGGTGCTGTTGACCTTCTGAACGAAGTAGCAACTCAAAAGATTACAGGTGAAGAAGAGGTCTTCTCACACACTGATCTTTACGACTTCCGTGCCAATATTGAGGGAGCGGAAAAAATCTTTGAACTCTTCAAACCGTTGATTCAGAAGAAAGATGCTAAACTTGTTAAGACTCTGGAAACTGAATTCAAGAATGTCAATGGTCTTTTGGACAAACACATGACTGATGAGAAAAACTATAAGTCTTATACAGATTTGAGTGAGGCAGATACTAAGGAATTGGCCGAAGCTGTAACTAAACTTGGTGAACCATTATCACAAATGGGTGTTATCCTAGAAGGGAAATAAGAAAAATGACTGACGAAAAATTTTTAGATCAAAAAATGGACCGTCGTGAATTTCTTAAAAAAGCAGGTATTGGAGGGGCTGGGCTTGCGCTTGGTCTTTCTGGTGCATCTGCTTTTTTCGCTAATCAGGATAGTTCAAGTAAAAAGGCTTATGATGGTGATGAAGATATTAGCTTCTTTGGCAAGCACCAGGCTGGGATTACGACTCCTATGCAGAAGGCTTGCTACTTGGTGGTGCTAGATCTTCATACAACCGATAAAAAAGAAGTCATCCAGCTTTTTAAAGACTGGACAGATTATAGTAGTAAATTAGTAGAAGGTGAGCTAGTAAAAAAGGATGGTTCTAATACCCTCTTGCCACCAAGTGATACTGGCGAAACCGTGGGACTCAATCCCTATCGCCTGAGTCTGACTTTTGGGGTTTCGGCTGATTTTCTTAAAAAGCTTGGTTTGGAATCCAAACGTCCTAAGCTCTTCCGAGATTTGCCACCATTTCCAAAGGAGCAGTTGCAGGACAAGTACACGGGTGGTGATATCGTGATTCAAGCCTGTGCGGACGATGAACAAGTAGCTTTCCACGCTGTCCGCAATCTGATTCGTAAAGGTCGTAATAAAATCACCATGAAGTGGAGCAAATCAGGGTTTGCAGCAATTGGAGACCGTAAGGAAACGCCTCGAAATCTCTTTGGCTTCAAGGACGGTACTGCCAATGTTACGACGGAAAAGGAATTCGACAAGGTTGTCTGGACGGATAGTAAGGATTGGATGAAGGGTGGTTCTTATATGGCTCTTCGTCTGGTACAGATGCACTTGGAGACTTGGGATCGTACCAATTTGCAGGAACAGGAAAACACCTTTGGTCGCTATAAGGAATCAGGTGCTCCCTTTGGTAAGAAAGATGAGTTTGACGAAGTAGATCTCTCAAAACTACCAGTCGATTCGCATGTGCGTTTGGCTAAAGAAGTAGACCTTCCTATCTTGCGTCGTTCCTATTCTTATTCTGATGGCATTGATGAGAGAACTGGTCAGTTTGATGCAGGCTTGATTTTCATTGCTTACCAGAAGGATCCAGACCGTTTTGTCAAAATACAGACCAACCTTGGTGCTGTAGACAAGATGAATGAGTACATCACTCATATCGGAAGCGGGCTCTTTGCTTGCTTTGCTGGCGTGGAGAAAGGAGGCTACCTTGGTCAAGCACTCTTTGAATAAACTCCTCGTTTTGCTTGGACTTCTAGCTCTTTTCTTGACATATCCAGTTGCTGCTGAATCCTATAGTGATCTCT
Organism: Streptococcus sp. cx1; assembly: GCF_052384325.1. Taxonomy (NCBI): domain Bacteria; kingdom Bacillati; phylum Bacillota; class Bacilli; order Lactobacillales; family Streptococcaceae; genus Streptococcus; species Streptococcus sp. cx1. The sequence goes on from NZ_JBQSUN010000001.1 coordinate 677,661, forward strand.
ATATCAAAATCACAGATGCAACAACTGCTGTTCAAAACAAGGATCAAGCAAAAGCTAAGGAATTAGTCGGTGAGATTAAGACTGATTTCGAAACAAAGGAAAATCACGATTCCAAGGCTGGTAAAAAAGTCAGCAAGGCTCTTGATATTAAAGGTGATGTGACAGAAGAGGACCTAACCTCTATCTCGTCAGCCCTCCTTAAATTTGAGAAAGAGCAAAATCCTGTTGACTTGGATGCCGAAAAGGAAAAACTTGAGACCCGTCTCAATCCTTATTTCAAGAACTTACAGGATGCCATTACGGCTAAAGACCTAACTGCGACCCGCAAAACTTACGGCGAATTGAATAATGCTTGGACGCGAAATGAAGCTGTTGTCCGTGACCATAGTACTGCCTACTACGGCAAGATTGAGACGGCCATTTCACTTTTGCGCAGCAGCATTGAGACGGAGCCTACAGATTTCACCAGCATCCAGTCATCCTATGATGATCTCAAGGGTGGGATTGATGACTTTATCAAGGGCGTCCCTCTTGATAGCACAAGCTCAAGTTTAACCCTAAAAGATGGTATTAAGCTCTTGGAAAAAGCTCTCGGTCAATTCCAATCAGGTGATGAAAAAACGGCTGCGGCAACTATGAAGAAGTTCATCACTATCTGGCCAACCATTGAAGGTGACGTGAGCACGACTAACCCAAGCCTCTATACGCGCGTGGAGAGTGAAACACCGGTTATCATGGTTAAGGGGAAAGAAAAAGCTTATCAGGACAAACTGCAAGCCTTGATTACAGACCTATCAGCTATCGATACCAGTGCTTCTTATAATGCCTTTGATGCCATGTTGATTCTCTTGCGTGAAGGGATCGAAGCCCTCCTCATTGTTATGGCCCTTGTGACAACTCTTAAGGCAGCCAAGATGCGTAAGGGTCTCAAATGGGTTTATGGTGGAGCCATTGCTGGTGTTCTTGCCAGCGCACTTATAGCTGTTATCTTACAAGTTGTCTTTCCAGCTGTGACCTCAGGGGCTAACCGTGAAATTATTGAGGGTGGCGTTGGTATCTTTGCAGTTGCGATGATGATTTTGATTGGTATTTGGCTTCATAGCAAGTCTTCAGTCAAACAGTGGAATGACTTTATGGACCGTCAGATGAAGACAGTGACGGCTACTGGAAGTTTTGTATCCATGTTTGCCCTTAGTTTCTTGGCTGTCTTCCGTGAAGGTGCCGAGACCATTCTTTTCTATGTTGGTATTATCCCACGTATCACGACAGCTAATTTCTTGATTGGTATTGCTTTAGCCATTGCAGTTCTTGTTATTATTGCTGTGGCTATGACTAAAGCTAGTCACCATATTAAACCGCATCGTATCTTCTTTATTTTGACTTGGTTGATTTATGCCTTGGCCTTCAAGATGCTCGGTGTCAGCATTCATGCTCTTCAGTTGACTAATATGATGTCCAATCATTTGATTAGTGGTTTCCCAACCATTGATTGGGCTGGTATTTATCCAAGCTGGGAAGTCCTAATTCCACAACTTATTTTTATTGCTATTATTGCCTTTGTAACGGTGAAACAGCATGGCAAGAAGTAAGGACGAGATGACCATTGTTGAGCATCTGGTGGAATTTCGAAGACGTTTTATTGCAGTAGTGATTTGCTTTTTCCTAGTTTTCTGTATCACTCTGTTGTTTGCCGGAGAGCTCTATGCTTATCTGACTAGAGGATTTGATAAGCCCTTATTGGTTCTAGGACCTAACGATATTCTCTGGATTTACATTAACTTAGCCAGCCTTATGGCTTTTACGGTCACCTTGCCTTTTACTACCTACCAGATTTGGCAGTTTGTGAAACCTGGTTTGAGGGACAATGAAGCGCGTGCCATTTTTGCCTATATTCCAGCAACTTTTGTCTGTTTCGTATTGGGTCTTGCCTTTGGTTATTATTTCGTGAGTCCAGCTATCTTAGAAGTGCTTTTAAAACTAGGTGAAGGGCTCTTTGATACACAAATTACAGCACAAAACTACCTTAGTTTTTTACTGCATACGACAGTGCCTTTGGCTGTTCTCTTTGAACTTCCCGTAGTTGTGAGTTTTTTGACATCTATCGGCATAATAACACCAGTGTTTCTGACACGCTATAGACGCTATGCTTATTTTATTCTCTTGGTTTTAGCAGTTGTTTTGACACCAGCAGACTTTATTAGCGACTTGGCTATGACTGCTCCCTTAATCTTACTCTATGAAGTTAGCGTAACTCTTAGTAAGCTCATTTATAAACGTAAACAAAGAAAATATAAAGATTAATAGAAAGGAGATCTCATGGGAATTCTACGTGATATCGGAGCTCCAGGACTTATTATTATCGTCCTAGGAGCCCTCCTCATCTTTGGTCCTAAACGCTTGCCAGAACTCGGTCAATCTATCGGTAAAATGCTAGCCGAATTTAAAGCAGCGGTAAATAAGACTGATGATGATAAAAAAGACGAAGAAGACAAGACTAAAGACTAAGGTCTCTATCTAAAGGTTATCTTCAAGTTTCTTGACAATTCTAAGCTTTTATGACATAATACACTTGTATTGAATAGTAAGTCTATATCATAGGCAAGAAAAGACCCCAAGCTAACTTCCACATAAGCTCGGGGTCTTTTTTAGCACTATCTATCCTTGTTTAACCACTTGTCGATCAGACGAAGGATAACACCGACCACAATAGGTCCGATGATAGTTTTGAATAGTAAATCCATCATAGGCAAACTCACCTCCCTTCGTAGGCGGTGTCGAGGTGCCAAAGGATATTATATCATAGATTGAAAGAGATATGTTTAGTGAGTGATAGGAAGTATTAGTTAGAATGTAGGTTAATCATGCCAAACAAAAAATCAGCCTTTTGAGCTGATTTTTTTATCTTACAAACTGATACGTTTTTCTGTTTCAGCGTCGAAGAAGTGACCTTTAGCAACGTTGAAAGTAAGGTTAACTTTTTCACCTGGATTATGGAAGTCACGCGCATCGACACGGGCAGCAAACTCAGTTTCTCCAAGTTTTAGGTAAAGCATTGTTTCTGCACCAAGAAGCTCTGAAACGACGACTTCAGCATCTACATTGGCATCTGGATAAACTTCTTGAACAATTGGACGGCTTGAAACATCCTCAGGACGGATACCAAAGATAACTTCCTTGCCTTGGTAACCTGTTTCTTTCAAGATTTTAGCTTGACCCTCTGAGATTGCAATATCCAAACCTTCAGAGTTAGTGATACGGTTACCATCAACCTTAACATTGAAGAAGTTCATAGCAGGACTTCCGATGAATCCAGCAACAAATTTATTGGCTGGCTCATTATAAAGTTCTTGAGGGGTACCAATTTGTTCGATACGACCGATAGTGCCAGAACCATCAGGGTTTTTAGTAGAACTCATGATAACGATACGGTCAGCAAGAGTCATAGCTTCTGTTTGGTCGTGGGTAACGTAGATAGTAGTTGCACCAATATTACGAGTAATTTTAGCAATTTCAGCACGCATGGTCACACGAAGCTTAGCATCCAAGTTTGAGAGAGGTTCATCCATAAGGAAGACTTTAGCATCACGAACGATAGCACGTCCCATAGCTACACGTTGACGTTGACCACCAGATAGGTCTGCAGGCTTACGATCTAAGAACTCAGTCAAACCAAGGCTAGCAGCAGCTTCACGCACACGTTTGTCGATATCGTCTTTTTTATATTTACGAAGTTTAAGACCAAAGGCCATATTTTCATAAACAGTCATGTGAGGGTAAAGTGCATAGTTTTGGAATACCATGGCAATGTCACGATCTTTTGGTGATTTGTCATTAACCACTTCACCATCGATATAGAGTTTACCTTCTGTGATTTCTTCGAGACCAGCAACCATACGGAGAGTTGTTGATTTACCACATCCTGAAGGACCTACGAAAACGATGAATTCCTTGTCTTTGATATCGATACTGAAATCTTCGACAGAATAGTGAGTTGCATTTGGGTATTTTTTGTAAATTTTATCCAGTTTAAGAGTTGTCATATCATTTATCCTTTATTATTTAACTGATCCGCCGGTTACACCTTCAACATAGTATTTCTGCATGAAGATAAAGAGAAGGGTGATTGGGATGGCGATGATAATAGCACCTGCGGTAAATGGAAGGAACCATTCATTGATAGCGTCTTGGTTAAGCATTTGATAGAGTCCAAGGGCAACCGTATATTTATCTTTAACGTCACCGAGGATAACAGATGCAAAGATGAAGTCTACCCAAGGTCCCATGAAGGCCATGAGGGCAGTGTAGACGATGATTGGTTTAGAAAGTGGCAAGGTAATCTTAGTGAAGATTTGAAGACGAGTTGCCCCATCAATCATTGCTGATTCATCCAAAGAGTAAGGTATAGTATCAAAGAAACCTTTCGCAATGTAGAAACCAAGAGCTGCCCCAGCAGAATATACCAAGACCAAAGATGTCAAGGTTTGTGTCAAATTGAGGGCCTTCAAAATGTAGTAGACCGCAATCATTGACATGAATCCAGGGAACATGTTAAGTACAAGTGCCAATTTCAAGAAGCCATTTCTGTGTTTGAATTTAATACGGCTAAGTGAGTAGGCCATCCCTACGGTAATCAAAGTTGAGAGGATACATGTACATGTGGCAACGATGAAGGTATTGATGAACCATTTTCCAAATGGATAAGCATCGCTGGTAAACAGTTTAATGTAGTTATTAAACGTATAAGTCTTAGGGAAGAAGTAAGGCACCGCATTAGCTCCTTCACCACGGAAACTTGTAAGGAAGATCCAAATAATAGGGATCAACCAGATGACAGCTAGAACTGTCAATAGAATATAAGTACCAGTTAGGTAAAGATTTTTCTTACGTTTCATTATTTAGCAGCCCCTTCCTTGAATGAAGATGATCTTGTGTAGGCCAAGAGACTGAATGTTGCAGAGATGGCGAAAATCAAGATACCGATAACAGATGCCAAGTTGTAGTCTTTAGCGCTAACAGTCAGTTTGTAGAGCCAAGTTACCAAGAGGTCAGTTGAACCCGCTTGATAGTATTCAGAGTTAGTAGGTCCACCACCAGTAAGGAAGTAGATAACGTTGAAGTTATTGATATTACCGATGAATTGTTGAATCAACGATGGTGCCATGATCAAGAGAATTTGTGGGAAAGTGATGCTCTTGAAGATTTGGAATTTGCTTGCTCCATCAATTTCAGCTGCTTCAATCTGCTCAGTTGGCAAGTTCATGATGATACCAGTTGCAACCAACATTGTGAACGGAATACCAATCCACATATTAACAAAGATAATAGAGAACTTAGCCCAGAGAGGGTCAGTCAAGAATGGAATTGGTCCATTAGTGAGATGCAAGGTTTGAAGCAAACCATTCAAAGGACCATGGTCGTTAAGGAAGTTTCGCATCAAAAGAAGGGATACGAACTGAGGGACGGCGATAGTGATAACAAAGAGTGTACGCCAAACTTTCTTGAATTTAAGTCCTTTAGTGTTGAGCAGGAGAGCAAGGACAATACCGAAGAAGAAAGTTGTTGCTGTTGCAGCAACTGCCCAAATCAAGGTCCATGTCAAAAGTGGGAAGAAAGTACCAGCCATACGACCTTGTAAAACTTCACCAAAACTTGAGAAACCAACCCAGTCAAAGAGTGATTTAGGTGCTGGGTGATTGTGGTCAAAGTTAGTAAAGGCCAAACAGATCATGTAGATCAAAGGCAAGATTGTGAAGAGCAAAACTCCAATCAATGGTACAGTCATAAGTCCCATGTGGAAACGACCATCAGCCAAGGTCTTGAAGTCTTCGACAAAGTTGGGAACTTTACGTCCAGACTGTTTGAGAGCCATGAGATGACGAGCACTCTTAAGATTACACCAGTAAATATAAGCGAAAACTGCACAGAAGATTAATGATGCAAGTCCAAAAATCAACAAGAGCATAGAGTTATCTCCAGCGACCTGAACAGTAAGCTTAACCCCATTAACCTCTTTAATAGCTTCACCCTGTTCTTGAGTCCCCAGGGTAATCATCCCTTTAAGTGCAGGGATGATTTGGATAACGAAGGCTACTAAGAAGGCAATCTCAGAAAGGAGGAAGAGCAAGCCCTTGGTGAACTGTTTGTTGACCAAGTTTGCAAATCCCATTACCAGAAAGGATAATTTGACATCCCATGTACCTTCTTTGAAGACCTGGCGCATAGGAGTTGTGTCGTAGATTGTTTGTGACATAGATATCTCCTCAGATAAATGTTTAATTAGTGATAGATAAAGAGGCTAGGAACCTGACCTGCCTCTTTACCTTCTCATAGTTAGGATTCTTATTTAGCTGCTGCCAAATCTTTATCAAATTGTTGTAATTTAGTAAGGAATTGGTCTTCCTTGATTTTACCGTTATATGCATCACTCATAAGAGCAGCACTTTCAGTCCAGAAGACTGACATTTGACTAAGTTTAGGCATAACAGTTGTGTACTGATCAGATGAACCCATAGTAATTACAGCTTGTGCAAGTGCATCCTTTTGAACAGCTTCAGAAGCTTGAACTTCTTTGTTAGCTGGGATGATGTGACGGTCTTCATTAGTGAATTGGTTATTTTGACTGTCTTTGCTTGTCAAAGCTTGTGCCAATTGGTAAGAAGCAGCGATACGTTCTGCGTTACCTTTAGATGGTGTTTGGTTAACTGCGTAAAGTTTAACACCCATGAAGGCTTTTTGTTGAACGTCTTGACCACCGATATTAACTGTTGGGTAAACAGCAACACCAAGATTGTCTTTACCAACAGCTTTAGCAGCTGCAGCGTAGTCCCATGGTCCTGATTGGAAAGCATCAACAGAACCATCTTCGAATTTAGCCATCATGTTAGCTGAATCGACATTAACAAATCCTTTATTGTCTTTTTGAGCTGCGATGAATTTAAGAACGTTCACACCAGCTTCGTTACCCCAGTTAGTACCTTTCACATCTTCACCGTTAGGACCAAAGAGTGTGTCACCAACTGAAAGGAAGAGAGGAGCAGTTACATAAGCGTTAACTTCTTTCAAGTTGCTACCAAATTTAGCTTTAGAAGTGATTGTTTCATATGATTTTACATCTTCTTCATTAAGTTTAGATTTGTTGTAGTATGTAACTTGAGTTTCGATACCGTATGGGAAGGCGTAAGTTTTACCTTTGTATTGAGCACCTACAGCAGCTTGTTCAGTATCTTGCTCAGCAATTTCTTTTGAGTATTGCTCTGGGATTTCTTGGATAGCTCCAGCGTCTACCAATTTACCGAGTTGGTCATGTGGAAGTGAGAAGACATCTGCAGCAGTAGAAGCATCCTTAGTCAAGTTTTCTTGAGCATTTGGATCTTCCATTTCAACCATATCAACTTTGTAACCAGATTTCTTTTCAAACTGTGCTACTGTATCTGAGTAAGATTTCTTAGCACCAGTTGGTACCCAAAGTTTCAAAGTCTTGCTATCTGAACTTGAGCTCTTGCTTGAGTTTGACCCACAAGCCACCAAGAGCGACCCAGCCACGAGAAGTCCAGCACTACCAAGTAATACCTTTTGCCATTTTTTCATTTCTATTTCCTCCAGAAATTTAGTTTACGATAACCATTATGCAACCGTTTCCACAATCTGTCAAGTATTTTATAAAAAAATTTTTAACTTTGTGCAAACGATTGCAAAACTAAATTGTTTCGGTTATAATTGTTCTTGTATTTTACGACTATAAATATTTATGAGAATGAGAGGAAAATAATGGCTACAATTAAGGATGTTGCCCAAAAAGCAGGAGTAAGTCCTTCAACGGTTAGTAGGACCTTAAAAGATAATCCAGCCATTTCTGAAGAAACAAAAAACAAGGTGCGGGCGGCTATGGATGAATTAGGTTATGTCCCCAATCTTGCAGCTCAGATGTTGGCAACTGGCTTAACTCATAGTTTAGGTGTGATTCTTCCTCCTTTGGCGAATAGAGAAAATATCAGTCAACCCTTCTATATGGAAATTCTAACGGCTATCAATGAAGAAGCAAGTCGCAATTCTCAGGTCGTCAGTATTGCCACAGGTGCTAGTTTGGATGAATTGGTTAAACAAGTCGAACTCATGCATCGCCAAAAACGAGCTGATGGTTTCATTATTCTCTACTCTGAGAAGAATGATCCTGTTAAATCCTATCTCCTAAAAGAAAAAGTTCCTTTTGTCGTCATTGGAGCTGCAGGTGATACAAAAGATAAGGTTACCTACATCGATAATGACAATAAGGCCTTAGGTAAGGAAGCAGTGACTTATTTATCATCTCATGGTCATAAAAAAATAGGTTTTATTACGGATGACCTTTTTGGTCAAGTAGGACAGGAACGTTATCGAGGTTATAAAGAAGCAGCAGATGAACTAGAATTAGAAATCTTACCTGAACTTGTATTTTCATCTAAAACAATCGATAAGCTAAAGAAGGAATTAGATAGATTTTCTCCGACAGCTTTGATTGTCAAGGATGACCTTATCGCCCTTCGTCTCATTCAATGGCTAAACAATCAAGGGATTAGAGTACCTGAAGATTATGCTATCATTTCCTTCAATAATTCTACTTTTGCAGAAATCATGCATCCGTTCTTGACCACTTTTGATATTAATATCCAAGAACTTGCTAAAGAAAGTGTACAAAGTCTTATGGGACTCCTTAAGTCAACTAAGAACAAGTCACAGAAAGTCATCATTCCATTTAAACTTATAGAAAGAGAAAGCGTCTTAACGCATTCATAATATCTTAAGGAGAATCTAAGTAGTTGGTTAGTAAATTAGCCGGCTACTTTTTTATTTTATGTAAGATGACTATTTTCCGGAATTCACTAGAAGCCTCGGCTTAAAAACACTCTCTCAAATTGTAAGCGTTTGTTTTGCGAACAAATATTCAAGAAAAAATAAAAAAAATTTCTATTTTTTTGCTAAAAATTCTTGACTTGTGCAAACGTTTGCATTATAATCATAAGTGTAAAAAATAATTTGAGGTAAACTTTATGAACAAACGAGCAAGCGGTGTATTGATGCACATCACATCACTTCCAGGTGACTACGGGATCGGATCTTTCGGTCAAGCAGCCTATGACTTTGTTGATTTCTTGAAAGAAACAAAACAAACATACTGGCAGATCTTGCCACTTACTACAACAAGTTATGGGGACTCACCTTATCAATCATTCTCTGCGGTAGCGGGGAACACACACTTCATCGATTTGGATTTCCTTATTCGTGACAAGTTTCTAACTAAAGCTGATGTTAAAGACGCTGACTTTGGATCAGATCCAGAGTTTATCGACTATGCTAAAGTTTATGAAGCACGTCGTCCAATCCTTGAAAAAGCTGTAAAAGCAATCTTGGCTGACAAAAAAGAAGCTAAGAAGTTTGAAGCTTTCAAATCTGAAAATGCTAACTGGTTAGCAGATTATGCTGATTTCATGGCTATCAAAGAACACTTTGATAACAAAGCACTTCAAGATTGGGATGACAAAAAAGCAGTTAAACGCGATGAGGCAACTCTTGAAAAACTTCGCAAAGAACTTGCTGATGTCATCACTTACCACCAAGTAGTGCAATACCTCTTCTTTAGCCAATGGGCAGAACTTAAAGCCTATGCTAACAAAAATGGTATTCAAATCATTGGTGACATGCCAATTTACATCTCAGCTGATAGTGTTGAAGTTTGGACTCAACCACACCTCTTCAAACTAGATGCCGAATGTAAACCACGTTACATTGCCGGAGTTCCACCAGATAACTTCTCAGCTACTGGTCAACTTTGGGGTAACCCAATCTACGCTTGGGATAAACATAAAGCTGAAAACTATTCTTGGTGGGTATTCCGTATTCAAGAATCATTCAAACTTTATGATTACTTGCGTATTGACCATTTCAAAGGTTTCTCTGATTTCTGGGAAATTCCTGGCGGAGATGAAACAGCTGAAAATGGTGAATGGGTTCCTGGACCTGGTTATGACCTTTTCAAAGTTGTTAAAGAAGAATTGGGTGACCTTAACATCATTGCTGAAGATCTTGGTAACATTGATGATAAGACACGTAAACTTCTTGCAGACTGTGGTTACCCTGGAATGAAGATTGTTCAATTTGGTTTCTACGATACTACTGGAAACAGCATTGACATTCCTCACGTATACACACAACATTCAGTTGCTTACACAGGTACACATGATAATGAAGTCATCAACGGTTGGTACGACAACTTGACGCAAGAGCAACGTGATTACACTGATGCTTACATCAACCGTCGTCAAGGTGAACCAATCACACGTGCTCTTCTTCGCACACTCTTTGCTACAGTAAGCAACACAGCTATTGCGACTATGCAGGATATCCTTGATAAACCTGAAAATAGCCGTACAAACTTCCCTAACACAGTTGGTGAAAACTGGAAATGGCGTATGCTCCCAGGTGAAATCACTGTAGACAAGAAAGAATTTTTGACAGACATTACAGAAAGATATAATCGAGGTAATAAATAAAATGGCTACATTTACACAATATGTTGAAGCAAAAAACAAAAATCTTAAAGACCTTTCAAACGAAGAAATCTACTATCTTTTGTTGGAATTCGTAAAAGAAGCAGCTGCTCCAAAACCTAAAAACGATAGCAAACGTAAAGTTTACTACATCTCAGCTGAGTTCTTGATTGGTAAACTTTTGTCTAACAACTTGATCAACCTTGGCATCTACAAAGATGTTAAAGCTGAATTGGCTGCTGCTGGTAAATCAATCAGCGAAGTTGAAGACGTTGAACCAGAACCATCTCTTGGTAACGGTGGTTTGGGTCGTTTGGCTTCATGTTTCATCGACTCTATGGCAACACTTGGCATCAACGGTGAAGGTGTTGGGCTTAACTACCACTGTGGTCTTTTCAAACAAGTCTTCAAAGATAACAAACAAGATGCAGAACCAAACTACTGGATTGAAGATCAATCATGGTTGGTACCAACTGATATCTCTTATGATGTTCCATTCAAAAACTTCACATTGAAATCACGTTTGGACCGCTTGGATATCTTGGGTTACAAGAAAGAAACTAAGAACTACCTTAACCTCTTCGATATCAACGGTTTGGATTACGATTTGATTGAAAAAGGAATCACTTTTGATCAAGACGAAATCCAAAAGAACTTGACACTTTTCCTTTACCCAGACGACTCAACTCGTAAAGGTGAGCTCTTGCGTATTTACCAACAATACTTCATGGTATCAAACGCTGCTCAACTTTTGATTGACGAAGCTATCGAACGTGGTTCTAACCTTCACGACCTTCCAGATTACGCTTATGTACAAATCAACGATACTCACCCATCAATGGTAATTCCAGAATTGATCCGTCTTTTGACAGAAAAACATGGATTTGAATTTGATGAAGCAGTAGCTATCGTAAGCAAAATGGTTGGTTACACAAACCACACTATCTTGGCTGAAGCCCTTGAAAAATGGCCTCTTGACTACCTTGAAGAAGTCGTTCCACACCTTGTTGTTATCATCAAGAAATTGGATGCTATCATTCGTGAAAAATACGAAGATCCACGTGTTCAAATCATTGACGAACACAACCGTGTTCACATGGCTCACATGGACATCCACTTCTCTACAAGCGTTAACGGTGTAGCAGCACTTCACACAGAAATCCTTAAAGCTTCTGAGTTGAAACCATTCTACGACCTTTACCCAGAACGCTTCAACAACAAAACAAACGGTATTACATTCCGTCGTTGGTTGGAATTCTCAAACCAAGAACTTGCTGACTACATCAAAGAATTGATTGGTGATGGTTACCTTACTGATGCAACTCAATTGGAAAAATTAGCTGCCTTTGCTGATGATCCAGCAGTTCACAAACGTTTGGCTGAAATCAAATATGATAACAAGTTGTCACTTAAACGTTATCTTAAAGCCAACAAAGGTATTGAGCTTGATGAAAACTCAATCGTTGATACACAAATCAAACGTTTCCACGAATACAAACGTCAACAAATGAACGCTTTGTATGTCATCCACAAATACTTGGAAATCAAAAAAGGAAACCTTCCAAAACGTAAAATCACTATCATCTTTGGTGGTAAAGCAGCTCCTGCCTACGTTATTGCTCAAGACATCATCCACTTGATCTTGTCACTTTCTGAACTCATCAACAATGATCCAGAAGTAAGCAAATACCTCAACGTTCACTTGGTTGAAAACTACAACGTAACAGTTGCTGAACACCTCATCCCAGCAACAGATATCTCAGAACAAATCTCATTGGCTTCTAAAGAAGCTTCAGGTACAGGTAACATGAAATTCATGCTTAACGGTGCCCTTACACTTGGTACAATGGACGGTGCCAACGTTGAGATTGCTGAATTGGTAGGACCAGAAAACATCTTCACATTTGGTAAAGATTCTGATACAATCATCGACCTTTATGAAAAAGAAGGTTATGTACCACGTGATTACTACGAAAAAGATGCTAACATCAAAGCAGCTGTTGACTTTATCGTAAGCGAAGACCTCGTTAAAGTTGGAGATAAAGAACGCTTGGAACGTCTCCACAAAGAACTTATCTCTAAAGACTGGTTCATGACGTTGATTGACTTGGCTGAATACATCGACAAGAAAGAAGAAGTATACGCAGCTTACGAAGATCAAGATGCATGGAACAAAAAAGTTGTTTACAACATTGCTGAAGCAGGATTCTTCTCATCTGACCGTACAATCGAACAGTATGACAAAGACATCTGGCACACAAAATAATATTCTAGTTGCATAGAAGGAAAACAAGATCAGAAATGGTCTTGTTTTTTTGTATGAAAAAAACAGCCAATAGATAAATTAGCTGTATTTACATAAATAATGTTATGTTACCTATGAGTGATAATTCAGTATATCATTCATATAGGCTTCTTTATTTGATGAATCATAAGTTTTAGATGTTGAGTATTTTAGATAATGGATTTCATTTTTTGCATTTCTGGATTCTTCTTGTAAGTAAGAATCTGTAATGGTAATCTTAAAATCCTCGCTCTTACCTGTTAGATCAAGGCTTAGCGGGAAATTTGTAAATTCATCTGAGTAAAAGGCCATTTTATAAAAGTTGTACCTGTCACCTCTAAATGAATTTAAGTGAGGGAATTGTATATGGTAGATGCCATTCCAATAATTTCCATACTCTCTAATTTCGTAGTCATCGAAGAATTCCTGAATTCTTTCTTTGTTAGCAAAATCCTTATCAAAGGTAACAAAGGGAGCCTGCCAATCCCAGAGTGGGATGTCTCCTTCATTTCCGTAGATAATATAGCTTTGCATTTTTCCTGATTTAGGGTTTTTCAACTGAAAGTGGTATTCACTGACACCATCTTTCACAGCCCCAGTTTGATAAAGGGTATCGCCAGGAACTATCATAAACAGGAAGTCCCTTAGATATAACTCGAAGTCGGCATCCATTGTTTTATCATGTAATCCAGGGAAACGTCGAATCATTTGTCTGTAATTCTCTGCATTCGAAAACCATTCTTCATCAAAACCCGGACCAACCTCAAAAACTTTACGGTCAAAATAGCGTTCATAACGGTCGAAAAAGTTTTCAGTAGAAGTCACCTGTCCAAATGGTAAAATGATTTTGGTCTTATCAGTAAAAGTGATATGCAATAAAAGTCTGCGGGGATCAATTCCTTTATCAATATAATGGCCGACCTTATATGTAGACAGATTATCAGGGAAATCGTCTTTTCCGAAGTGTAGGACCTCAATCTCAATATCTTTGACAACTTTTCTTCGAGGTATTATCTTCTTGACGCTGTAATTATAGGCTTTGTAATAGTAATTGTTTTTATCGTAGAGATAAGGCTTATAAGCTCTTTGGTAGGCATTATAGAGAAACATTCCAAGAGCAACAAAAAGAAGCAGAGCAAATGCTATTTTGACCTTTTTATTTATTTTACTGGTTACCCTCGAGAAAAAGAGACTTAATTTACTAGGATTTTGTATCATTCCAAAACTCCCCATATATTTTTTACTATTATATCATGAAAATCCTTATACCTAAGGCGTCTTCGTGTACTTTGTCACCGTTTTCCTTTATAATATAAGTATCACATTACAAGAGGAGACCTCATGAAATATATTGTAAACACATCAAATGATCCTGCCTATAATATTGCTTTGGAAGCCTATGCCTTTCGTGAATTGGTGAATGAAGATGAACTGTTCATTCTTTGGATTAACCGTCCAGCTATCATTGTTGGTAAACACCAAAATACCATTCAAGAGATTAACAAAGAATATACAGATGCTCATGGTATTAAGGTCGTTCGTCGTTTGTCTGGTGGTGGCGCTGTTTATCACGATTTGAATAACCTCAACTATACTATCATCTCTAATAAGGCAGATGAAGGGGCATTTGACTTTAAGACTTTCTCTCAACCTGTAATCGCAACACTTGCTGATTTGGGAGTTAAGGCTGAGTTTACTGGCCGTAATGACCTTGAAATCGATGGTAAAAAGTTCTGTGGAAATGCTCAAGCATACTATAAAGGTCGTATGATGCACCATGGTTGCTTGCTCTTTGACGTTGATATGTCAGTTCTTGGCCAAGCCCTCAAAGTCAGCAAAGACAAAATTGAATCAAAAGGTGTTAAATCTGTACGTGCTCGTGTGACAAACATCGTAGACGAATTGCCAGAAAAAATCACTGTAAATGAATTCTCAGATAAGATCTTGGAAAAAATGAAGGAATTTTACCCTGATATGACTGAATACGTCCTTTCTGAGGATGAATTAGCTAAAATCCAAGAGTCTTATGAGAAGCAATTCAATACTTGGGACTGGACATACGGTCAATCACCAGAATACACAGTAGAGCGTAACGTTCGTTACCCAGCTGGTAAGATCTCAACTTACGCCAATGTTGAGAATTCAATTATTAAATCTGTTAAGATTTACGGAGATTTCTTTGGTATCGGGGATGTATCTGATATTGAAGAGTTGCTGGTCGGTGTACCTTACGAGTACGAAGATGTCTTGGCTAAACTTAAAACCATTGACACAACACATTATTTCTCACGTATGACAACTGAGGAGGTTGCAAAAGCTATCGTAGCTTAATCATTGTTTGAACAATCTGGAAAACTCCAGGTTGTTTTTTCTTGGGAAAAATTCTATAAGTAAATAATACGTTATAAAGATTTTTAAAAATCAAAGAACGATAAAGATATTTTCAAAAGTTGGTTTAGGATTGATTTAGTGTGGTTTTTATATATTCGGACATTAAACCTGTAAAGCCTTTAAGTGAAAAACAGCTTATAACATCTTTCCGAAAAACTGTAATTTTCTTGAAAGAAAAATAAGGGTATGATATACTTCTATTAAGTAACATTGGAGAAAAAACAAATGAAACGTGAACTCTTGCTCGAAAAAATTGAAGAATACAAAGCTCTTATGCCCTGGTTTGTCTTGGAGTATTATCAGTCTAAACTTTCGGTACCGTATTCTTTTACAACCTTATACGAATACCTTAAGGAATATAAACGCTTTTTTGACTGGTTGATTGACTCAGGTATTTCAGATGCTGATGATATTGCCTCAATTGACATCAAAACCTTGGAAAATCTAACTAAAAAAGATATGGAGTCATTTGTGCTTTATCTACGTGAACGTCCATCTTTGAATACCTATTCAAAGAAACAGGGTGTCTCTCAAACGACCATTAATCGTACACTTTCAGCTCTATCTAGTCTCTATAAGTATTTAACCGAGGAGGTCGAGGGTCCTGACGGTGAGCCATATTTCTATCGAAACGTCATGAAAAAAGTTTCGACTAAGAAAAAGAAAGAAACCTTGGCTGCACGTGCTGAGAATATCAAACAGAAACTCTTTCTTGGCGATGAAACCATGGAATTTCTTGATTATGTAGAAAATGAATACGAAGTCAAGCTCTCAAATCGCGCAAAATCTTCGTTTTATAAGAATAAAGAACGTGATTTGGCTATCATTGCCCTGCTGCTGGCTTCAGGTGTTCGACTTTCCGAGGCTGTTAATTTAGACCTTAAAGATATCAATCTAAAAATGATGGTCATTGATGTTACTCGAAAAGGTGGCAAACGAGACTCAGTTAATGTAGCAAGTTTTGCAAAACCTTATCTTGAAACTTATCTCAGTATACGTGATAAACGCTATAAGGCTGAAAAGCAAGATGTTGCTCTCTTTTTAACGGAATATCGAGGGGTTCCCAACCGTATTGATGCTTCGAGTATCGAAAAGATGGTTGCCAAATATTCTCAGGATTTCAAGATACGTGTGACTCCTCACAAGCTTCGACATACTCTGGCAACACGACTTTATGATGCTACCAAGTCTCAAGTTTTAGTGAGTCATCAACTTGGCCATGCTTCCACTCAGGTTACTGATCTATATACGCATATTGTTAATGATGAACAAAAAAATGCTCTAGACAATTTATAATTGGCTATCCCAACCATTCCTATTTGGAGTGGTTGTTTTTAGTTTACATAAATTTAATTATGCCAAAACCTTTTCTTATTCTTTTAAATACATAACTATATTTATGTAAAATATCGTACACAAAAACAAACTCTCCTTCATGGAAAGCTTGTTTTTTTCTTATTAATAATCTTTAAGAGCAGATTCGACAGCTGCTTTTTCTTTTTTAATCAAGTTTACTCGAGCAGCAATGGTCTTAATTCCCATCAAGATATTACGTTCCAGGGCTTTATCACTCGTTTGTGGCTCAAAGAATGCAATATATTGATCAAGACGTTCTTGTGTTTTAAAGATTCCTGCTGGGATATTAACAAAGCTATCAAAGCTCATATCGCCACCAAGAGCTGCCTTAATCCAATCCCAATTATCTTTTGCCCAGTTCCAAACGCTTTCTTGAGCAAATGATTTGTTGAGGAAGTTCATATACCAGAGATACAAGTCTTGAGGTTTAACAACATGTTTGTCTTTAAGCTGACCTAGCACGTAGTCGAGGCCTTCTTGGTTTTTAAGATATGAAACTGCTTGAGTCAATTGACGACGGAAGTTACTATCGTTTGTTGCTACGTAAGCATTGACATAATCTTCAACAAGAGTAAGACTGTTTTCTTGTTTCATTTGATTAATGAGAACGAGTCCACGGACACTTGCTGGGATGCTTTCGATGTTTTCTTTATGAGCTTGGAAAACACTTACAGCTGCTAGGACCGCTGGTTGATAGTCTGCTTGGATCAAGTAGCTGAGGGCTGTTTGGCGAACCATTTCATCTTCATCAGACTCACCATCTTTGGCATCGAAACCAAGGCGTTCAAAGTCGTTTTGGAATTGACGGCGTACCAAGGCATTGTAATGCACTTCTGCTTCTGTGTCTTCATCAATAAAGCGTTTCAAACCAGCTAGAATTTGAGACTTAGCTTGTGCAATCAAGAAGCTTTCTTCTTTTTCGACAAGATCAAGAAGAGCCACTAGGCTTGCGTAGGAGATACGGCCACTTTCAGCAAGAAGACGACGTTCTTGTAAGATTTGAAGTTTACTTACCGTATCAAGGTTAGCAAATTCCTCTAAGAGTTGGTCCAAGAGTTGTCCTTGGTAGTCTGTGATGTAATGTGCCGTATTTGCTGTATTAAGGCGAAGAGCTCCTTTATTTTCAGCAGCAAGCTGGCTATAATTTGGAATCTCAATACGCTCTTCTGAGAGTGTGTCTGGGAGTCCTTTCCAATTTGTGTTCAATGGAATTTCCCAAAGACGCCCTTTATCTTCATGTTCACCAATGAAGAATTGTTTTTGACTAAGAATAAGAGTGTCATCAACAACTTCTGCACTAACAACAGGGTAACCTGGTTGCTCCAACCAAGTATCCATGAAACTAGAGACATCTTTACCAGAAGCATCAGAGAGTGCATTCCAGAGGTCACGTCCAATAGTGTTGTTGTACTGGTGTTTTTCGAAGTAAGCTTTAAGTCCTTTGGCAAAGGCTTCATCGCCTAACCAACGGCGAAGCATATGCATGAGACGGCTACCCTTAGCATAAACGATAGCACTATCAAAGAGGGTATTAATCTCATCTGGGTGATTAACTTCCATGTGGACTGACTGAACACCATCTGTAGCATCACGCTGGAGGGCATGAGGCACACCAGTTGTTTGGAAATCTTCAAAGATGTTCCAGCTAGGTTCAATGGCATCTACTGAAACATACTCCATCATATTGGCAAAGCTCTCGTTAAGCCAGAGATCATCCCACCATTTCATCGTTACAAGGTTACCGAACCATTGGTGAGCCAATTCGTGGGCAACCACGAGAGCTACTTGTTGACGACTTGCAGCTGAGCTATTTTCGTCTACTAGTAGGTAAACTTCACGATAGGTAACAAGTCCCCAGTTTTCCATGGCACCTGCTGAGAAGTCAGGAAGAGCCAGATGGTATGACAATGGGATAGGATATTTGACTTGGAAGTAGTCTTCGTAGAAATCAATGACACGAACGGCAATATCAAGGGCAAAGTCAACGCTGTTTTCAGCTTGTGCAACTGTAGCGAAGACACCAACTTCAGTTCCGTTTTGCGTTTTCGCTGTCTTACCTTGAAGAGCTCCAAAACCAAAGGCAAGGAGGTATGTTGACATACGAGGGGTTGTCTCAAATGTCCAAACCCCAGTTTCTTCACGCAAATGGCTATTGATTTCAGGCATGTTTGACAAAGCGATATCGCCTTCTTCAGCATCAAATTTCAATGAGAAATCAAAAGTAGCTTTGGCTTCTGGTTCATCAACAGATGGGAAGGCTTCACGCGCAAAATGAGATTCAAACTGCGTTGAAATAATCTCTTTCTTCTCACCATTGTAGGTGTAATATGATGGGTAAATCCCTGTCATATTATCTGTAATACGACCAGAGAATTCAATGACAAGCGTCAAAACACCGGTCTCTGGAAGTTCAATATGGAAGGCTTCGTTAGCATCATCCATTTGGAAGTTCAATGATTCATTATCCAAGAGAACGGAACTAATGGTAAGGTCTTTTTGGTGAAGGGAGATATGGTTATCAAGGGCTTCACCTGTGATGGCAACATTCCCTGTAAAGGTCTTTTCAGAACGATTAATGTCCAAGAAAAGATTGTAGTTTTCAGGGATGAAACTTTCGATAAAACGAGCAACAGATGCTGTCATACGTATATACTCCTAATCTAACTTTTCGTATCGAAACAGACTGACATATGTTTCGATATCAGACTCTTTTGCAAAAGAAAAGGGTCTGAATTATTCAATACATACCCATTATAACATAGATTGGAAGCTTTGCCTACAGTTCTATGATTTTCCCAGACTTGAGGTAGACAACCCACTCACAGAGATTGCGGGCATAGTCACCAATACGTTCCAAATACATAAGGACTTGGAAATACTCTTTGGCAGCGAAGGCGGCATCTGGATTCTTGCGGACACCTTCTACTGTCATGGCTTGAATATCACGGAAATAGTTATCAATGATTTCATCTGAAGCTGCGATTTCATAAGCGCGTTTTTCGTCACTGTTCAAGTAAACATCTAGAGCATCTTCGACCATGTGGCGAACTGCTTTCCCCATTTTCTTGATTTCAGCTTCAATTTCAGTTAGGCGTTCCTCACCTTTAATGCGGATAGTTGCTTGAGCAATAGCAACGGCATGGTCACCCATGCGTTCAACGTCACTAGATGCTTTGAGCGCTGTGATAACTGTTCGCAAATCACTTGATACAGGTTGCTGAAGAGCGATAATTTCAAGCGATTTTTTCTCAAGTTTGGTTTCGTAGTTATTGACGATTTCGTCATTTTCAATGACTTCCTTAGCCAAATCACGATCATGGCTGATAAAGGCACGTACAGCTTTCTTAAGCTGAGCTGCAACCTCTGTACCCATAGCGTAAAATTGGTTGTGGAGTTTTTCTAATTCTTCTTCGAAGGGTGTTCGTAACATCATAATTGTTTTAGTAATCTGTCCTTTCTTAACCGAATTTACCGGTAATATAATCTTCTGTTTCTTTATGTTGTGGATTTAGGAACATGTCTTTCGTTGATGAATACTCAATGAGTTCTCCATCGAGGAAAAAGGCTGTTCGTTGTGAGATACGGCTTGCCTGTTGCATAGAACGTGTGACGAGCAACAAGGTATATTGGTCCTTAAGGTTATATAGGGTTTCCTCAATCTTACCAGCGGAGATAGGGTCGAGGGCAGACGTTGGTTCGTCAAGAAGGATAACCTTTGGAGACGTGGCAAGAACCCGTGCAATACAGACACGTTGTTGTTGCCCTCCTGAAAGTCCAAGTGCTGAGTCATGGAGACGGTCTTTGACTTCTTCCCAGATTGAAGCACCTTTTAGTGACTCTTCTACTGCTTTGTCAAGGACAGCCTTATCTTTGATACCATTGATACGAAGCCCATAAACCACGTTTTCATAGATAGACATAGGAAAAGGATTGGGTTGTTGGAAGACCATTCCGATTTCTTTACGGAGCTCAACGGTGTCTGTTCGAGGACTGTAGACATTGTGACCATTGTAGGAAACAGCACCAGTAAGTGTCCACTCGGGATTTAAATCTCCCATTCGGTTGATAGAACGGAGCAAGGTTGATTTTCCCGATCCTGAAGGTCCGATAAGGGCCGTGATTTCATTTGGATAGAAATCCATTGTCACGTTATTGAGGGCTTTTTTCTTATTGAAATACACCGATAAATCATTGATTGAAATGATAGGTTCAGTCATAAGTGCTCCTTTCTATCCAAAGCGTCCTGATACATAGTCATTAGTTGACTGTAGGGCAGCATCTTGGAAGATTTTCTTGGTCTCATCATATTCGATAAGATCACCAAGGTAGAAGAATGCTGTATAATCACTGGCACGCGCTGCCTGCTGCATATTGTGCGTCACGATGATAATAGAGTAATCTTCCTTAAGTTCGAACATGGTCTCTTCTAGTTGCATAGTAGCTACAGGATCCAAAGAAGCTGCAGGTTCATCCATGAGAAGAATCTGCGGTTTCACGGCAATAGCTCTAGCAATACAAAGACGTTGCTGCTGACCACCTGAGAGGGTAAAGGCAGATTTATGAAGATCATCTTTAACCTGATCCCAAAGACCTGCTTGCTTAAGCGATGTCTCAACAATCTCGTCCAAAGTTTGCTTATCTCTGACACCTTTACGTTCGTGAGCAAGGGTAATGTTTCTGTAGATAGACTTGGCAAACGGATTTGGACGTTGGAAAACCATTCCAATATGTTTACGCATTTCATAAACATTGATATTACTTGCATTGACATCGACGCCTTGATAAAGGATTTGTCCAGTAACCTTAGCAATATCAATCGTATCATTCATACGGTTTAGGCTACGAAGAAAGGTTGACTTCCCGCATCCTGAAGGCCCAATAAGAGCCGTAATTTTATTTTTCTCGAATTGCATGTCGATGCCTTTGATGGCTTCTTTTTGACCATAATAGACATGCAAGTCCTTTGTTTCAAGAGCGAGCTCCTTCTCTGGGAAGGTGATAATATGACGCTCGTCCCAATTGTATTTTGTCATGATAACTCCTTTAAGCGGATGTTAATTTCTTGTGGAGGTAAGCTCCCAAACGACGTGCACCAAAGTTGAAAATCAAAATGAAAATCAAGAGTACTGCTGCTGAACCAGCAGATACTGCAGTGGCGTCAGGTGTCGTACCTTCTGAGTTGACCTTCCAGATGTGAACAGCTAGTGTTTCTGCTTGGCGGAAAATCGAGATTGGACTAGAGATACTAAGCGGATTCCAGTCGCTCCAGTTTAGTGCTGGAGCAGACTGACCTGCTGTATAGATAAGCGCTGCTGCTTCCCCGAAAATACGGCCAGAAGCAAGAACGATCCCAGTAACAATACCAGGCAATGCCTCTGGAACAACAACGTGTAAGATCGTTTCCCATCGAGACAAGCCTAGAGCTAGCCCAGCTTCACGTTGGGTATGGTGGACTGTTCGCAAACTATCTTCAACCGTACGAGTCATTTGTGGTAGGTTAAAGACCGTTAAAGCCAAGGCACCAGATAGAATTGAAAATCCATACTGGAATTGGACAACAAAAATCAAATAACCAAAGAGTCCGACCACTACTGAAGGCAGTGAAGAAAGGATTTCAATACAGGTACGAACAAAGTTGGTAAGACGTCCTTTTTTTGCATATTCTGATAAGAAAATTCCAGCTCCCATAGAAAGAGGCACAGAAATAATCAGGGTAATAACCAAAAGGAAGAATGAATTGTAGAGTTGAACCCCAATTCCTCCACCAGCTTTGTAAGATGATGATCGACTAGTCAAGAATGACCAGCTGATATGTGGTATCCCGCGAACCAAGATATAGAGAATCAAGGCTGCCAGGATTGTTACAATAATGCCAGCAATCACATAGAGTGTGCTGATGGCAATTTTATCAATTTTTTTAGCGTTCATAATTTCTCTTTCTCTCACGGGTAATGAATTTCACCAACATATTGAAACCAAGACTCATTAATAAGAGAACCAAGGCGAGAGACCAAAGGACATTGTTTGAAACAGTACCCATGACTGTATTTCCGATTCCCATAGTCAAGACAGATGTCAATGTTGCTGCTGGTGTTGTTAAAGAAGTTGGAATCACTGCGGAATTTCCGACAACCATTTGGATGGCAAGAGCCTCACCAAAGGCACGGGCCATACCAAAGATAACGGCCGTGAAAATACCTGGTTTTGCCGCGTTAAGTGTCACACGCCAAATCGTTTGCCAGCGTGTAGCTCCCATGGCAAGACTGGCTTCACGATAGTGACGAGGCACTGCACGAAGCGTATCTGTTGTCATAAAGGTTACGGTTGGTAGAATCATGACGAACAAGACAAAGGTACCTGAAAGAATACCAAACCCTGTGCCACCAAAAATTAAGCGAACAAATGGGACCACCACTTGGAGACCAATGAAACCATAAACAACAGATGGAATCCCGACCAAAAGTTCAATAGCTGGTTGTAAGAATTTAGCCCCTTTCGGAGAAATTTCAGTCATAAAGATGGCTGCTCCTATGGCAAATGGCGTTGCTACCAAGGCTGAGAGCAAGGTAACTACGAATGATCCCAAAATCATTGGAAGAGCTCCGAACTTGCCTTCAGATGGCGACCAATCGCCACTAAAGAGAAACTCGATCAAGCTAACTTTATTAACAAAGAAAGTCGCCAGCCCTTTTTGAGCAACGAAAAGTAAAATCATGGCTACGATAAAAACAATCAAAGCTAGGCAAAGGAAAGTGATTGTTTTACCAAACTTCTCGAGGCGTGAATTTTTAGAGGGTGATGTTAATTGTTTCACCAATTCTTCATTTTTCATGCTTACTCCTCACTCTTCTTTGAGACGTTACCGTCAGCATCCTTGGTAACTTTCATGCTATGGATGGAAATGTAACCCATTTTTGCGACGACGTTTTCTTGGACTTCGTCACTCATCATGTAATCTAAGAATTGTTTGGTATAGCTATCCGGTTTTCCCTTGGTATACATATGCTCGTAAGACCAAATCGGCCAATCGTTAGTTGCAACATTTTCAGCTTTTGGTTCAAATCCATTTAACTTCAATGTTTTAACAGAATCATCAAGGTAGGCAAATGATAGGTAGGAAATAGCACCTGGTGTCTGAGCAACGATTGACTTAACCATACCATTAGAATCTTGCTCTTGGGTACGGATTGGTGATTTACCGTCCATAATCACTGCATCGAAAGTTGCGCGTGATCCTGAGCTGGCTGCACGGTTAATAATAGTGATCTCAAGGTCTTTACCACCAAGCTGTTTCCAGTTTGTGATTTCCCCAGTGAAAATCTTGCGAAGTTGTTCGGTTGTCAGGTTATCGACAGAGACTTCTTTATTTGTAATCACTGCAATTCCAGCAACGGCAACTTGATAGTCAACAAGCTTACTGGCATCAATTCCAGATTTTTCCTCGGCAAAAAGGTCACTGTTCCCAATTTGAACGGCACCGGATTGTACTTGAGAAAGTCCAGTACCAGAACCGCCACCTTGGACGTTAACGATATTCTCAGGGTTCTTTTCAGCGAACCCATCTGCTGCCGCCTCCACTAAGGGTTGAAGGGCCGTAGAACCAACTGCTGTAATGGACTGGCCACGGTCAATCCAAGAAGCACAGCCAGTTAAGACTAGCATGGCCATTGCCAGTGACATAATCACTGTAAGGACTTTTGTTTTTTTCATTTTTGTCCTCCGACATTTTGTAACTTAAGTAAGATAGTGTCTCATATATATGCTGTAAAAAGACATCTATCTAATTATACCAAGTATAAGATAATTAAGTCATATTAAAGTTTGATTACAGGCTCTTATATATGGAATCTTAATCCCTTAGGATAGTAGTTTTTAACCGTGTTTCCAACGATTTTGGCAAATCCAAATCCATTGCCATCCACTAAAAGCTGATACCAACCGTTTGGTTGCGCTTGATCTAGAGTGACCACATTACCAGAAACATATTGGGCAAACTGGTCTTGAGTTAGCTCTATACTTGAAACAACTTCATCAGAGGTTAACGCAATTCCAAGCGCAAAACTTGGTTCGAAACGTTTTTTCTTGAAGACACCAAGATGCAAACCATTACGAGCAATTTTAACTTTAGAAAGATCTGGAAGTCCCTTAGGAAGCAGATAGAGATTGTCCCCAAAAACTTGGAGTAAACCATCTAGATCAGTCTTAAGGTGTTTCTTTGCAAAATCTTCCCAAAGTTGCTTCTGCTCCTTGTTTAGGTTAGATTTTCCTTCTTTGATACGAATCTGCTCAGGGATGCGCTTATCCTGGAATTTTGCCACAAACTGACCTTCACCTTTGAAATGATGCGGATACATTCGAGCTGTTTCTGGAAAATCAATCCCATCGCTCATGCCATTCCATTTAGGGATTTCCACCAATTCAAGATCAGGGTAATTTTCTAAAATCCAAGCGACAACCCCTTCGTTTTCCTCAGGAGACCAGGTACAAGTTGAGTAGACCAATTGTCCACCAGGAGCGAGCATCTTCAAACCGTCTGACAATATATCCTTCTGCAATTGTGCCAGTTCACTAGGATACTCCTTATGCCAATATTGGATTGCATCAGGATCCTTACGAAACATTCCTTCTCCAGAACATGGTCCATCAAAGACAATCGTATCAAAATAATTTTTGAAAACTTTGGCTAGTTTATCAGCTGACGTATTTGTCACAATAACATTTCTCGCTCCAAAACGCTCAATGTTTTCAACCAGAATTTTGCTACGCTTTGGATTGATTTCATTGCTGACCAACAGTCCTGTATTATCTAGGTAACTAAGAAGATGAGTAGACTTTCCGCCTGGAGCAGCTGCCAAGTCTAAGACACGACTTCTCTTGGCAGGAGCTGCTACTTGAGCAACCATTTGAGCAGCTGGTTCCTGAGAATATACCAAACCAGTTGCATGATCGGCAGATTTTCCGGAAATTTTACCGTAATGGCCCCAAGGTGTTTCAGGGATAACATCAGGAAAGTCCTTCTGTTGCTTTTTCAAAGGGTTGGTACGGTAGGCGGATACGGCTTCTTGATCAAAAGATGCAAAGAAGTCCTCAGCTTCATCTCTAAGGAGGTTATTATATTTTTCTATAAAGTCTGATGGAAATTGCATAGTTTCCTTTCTATCAAAAAACTGGACTAACCAAGAGAACTTGCTGTTCTGATTTGTCCAGTATGGTTTTATGTTTCAAATTAATTTTCTGAGCCCATAATATGCTTGATTTCTTCAAGTCTGTCTTTAGGGACAAGCAT
The DNA here is from genome assembly GCF_052384325.1 of Streptococcus sp. cx1. Taxonomy (NCBI): domain Bacteria; kingdom Bacillati; phylum Bacillota; class Bacilli; order Lactobacillales; family Streptococcaceae; genus Streptococcus; species Streptococcus sp. cx1. The sequence continues at coordinate 703,501 of NZ_JBQSUN010000001.1, forward strand.
CACAGCTTGACGACTAGAATAATCCAGTGGTTCTCCAGTAATGGTCTCAAGGTGATAACCCAATTTTTCTCCCATAATACTTGCTGCGGCATAGTCCCATGGGTAAATTACTGAAAAGTAAGCTAAAATTTGACCAGATAGGACTTTTGACATGCTTAAACCAGCACCACCGTAGACACGAACGCCCAAGGTCTTATCAATAAGGTCTTTTAAGCCGTGAAAATTTTTAGCATACATAGCTCCATTGCTAGCGACTAGGCAACGGTCTAAAGGTCGGTTTTTATATGCTGGAAGCAACTTGTCATTACAATACACATCAAACTGGCCACCACCATAGAAAAGTTGATCAGCCATGACGTTATAAATGAGGCCAAATTTTCCTTGCCCCTCTTCATAGTAGGCAATCATAACACAAAAATTATCTTGTTGGACAATAAAATTGACCGTTCCATCAATAGGATCCAAGACCCAGACATTTCCATCTTTGATATTATGAACCAAGCCATTTTCTTCAGCGAAAATATTGTCTGAAGGGAAGGAGGATTTAATACGTGCCACGAGTAAATCTTGTGTTTGTTTGTCAATATTAGTTACTAAATCATCATAAGCCGTCTTTTCTTCGACCGTGATAGTTTTACTTAAACTTTCTTTAATAAAAGCACCGGCTTCTTTGATGATTTCTTTGGCGAAAATCAGTTTATTTTCCAAGTGATACAAATCCTTTATCTTTTGCTTTAGCAGCTTTGACAGCTTGATAGGTTGAAAAACCGCTAGCTTCTTCAAAGGCCTTGTCTAGTTGTTTTTCAGGCGCTTTGCCTGGAACAACGGTTTTAAATGCCTTATAAGCTTGCAAGAGTTGGTCACGGTCAACCTTGCTCTCGTATGCTTTTTCTACCTGACTCAAAAAATGAAGCACTGTGGTAATTTCCTCAGTGCTCCATGATGGATCGAGTGGGTAGGAATAATTTCCTTTAGTCATTGTTACCCTCAATTTCAGCTCGAATGGTCGCTTGGCGCAATTCTTGCTTTCTATAATCACGAGGCAAAAAGGCACGAATTTCATCTTCGTTGAAACCAATTTGCATGCGTTTGGTGTCCATAATGATAGGTCGACGAAGAAGATTTGGGTATTCAGAAATCAATTGAATGAGTTCCTTGATGGTCAAATCATCCACATCGATATTCAGCTTCTGAAAGACTTTTGAACGGGTTGAAATGATATCTTCAGTACCATTTTCCGTGTAAGATAAAATCTTCATCAACTCATCGTGAGTTAATGGGCTCGTGATAATATTGTGTTCGTCAAAAGCAACTTCATGATTGGTCAACCAGGCTCGTGCTTTCCTACAGCTGGTGCAGCTAGGTGATAAAAATAAAGTTACCATGCAAACACCCCTTTCACTTTAACATTCCTAATCATTATACATTATTTGATTAGTTTTGGCTACGCTTTCTTAAAATTTTTCCGCGATTTTTTTATCGGTCTTCAGTTGAGCGCATAGTTCGTCTATATTATTGAACTTAATCATATCACGGATATAATCTAGCCAAAAAACTTCAATTGTTTTTCCATAAATATCGCCTTCAAAATCAAAGATATTGGCTTCAAGACGGAGTTCTGTTCCCCCAAAGGTAACATTTTTACCTAGGCTGGTCATGGAACGATAACGTTTACCATCAATTACCACATCGGCAACATAGACACCATCAGCAGGGAGAAAAGTTCTGTCGATTGGTGCTAAATTAGCAGTTGGAAAACCAATGGTACGTCCGCGGGCATCACCATGTACCACGATGCCACGTGTCGAGAATTCGTGGCCAAGTAGTTTATTGGCTTCTTTAACCTTACCTTCTTGTATCAATTGACGTACACGTGTTGACGAAATCTTTTCACCATCGCTTTGTTGTTCCTCAATAACATGAACATTACCAGAAAAATTACGGGATAGATAGTCCGTATCTGTTCGATGGTGTCCAAACTTGTAATCAAAGCCCACAACAACCTCTTGAGCTTTTAAACGCTTAATATAGCGGGCAATGAAATCATCTGAACTCGTTCGAGCAAAATCACTATTAAAATCTGTTAAATAAAGTTGATCTGTTCCATAGGCTTCAAAAAGATCACAACGCCTTTGAGGTGCTGTAATATGCAGAAGGAGATCATCTGTATATCGTTGAAAAGTCAGTTGAGGACTTTCATTAAAGGTAAGAACAGCTACTTCAAGCTGTTTGTCATCAGCAATCTGGCGCGCCTTATCAAAAAGGACCTTATGACCACGATGAAGAGCATCGAAATAGCCTAAGACAAGGACTGTACCCTTTTCCTGATGGATATCTTTATAATCGTTAATAGAAGTTATTTTCATTGACTTAATACTTTTCTAGGTTTATAAACTTGATTTCGCTTTTCCATGATGGCTAGAACTTTGTCTCCTAAAAAGGCCGCAACCAAGGGTTCTTGGCTATCAATAGCAATAAAGCGACCAAATGAGATTTCTTTAGCATCATCTTCAGTGACTTGTACTGCTGGCAGATCCTGAACACCAAATTCGATAGGAAGGAGGAAGGACGTATTCCCTGCTTCTACCATTTCTGAAATTTGAGAGAGAGTTAGTGCCTTATCTAAGGTTAGACCAGCTGAGGCTGTTCGACGAAGAGCAGACATATGACTCGCGTAGCCGAGTTTAGCACCCAAATCAACAGATAAGGTACGGACATAAGTTCCCTTGCTACAAGCAACACGGAAGGTGAATCTCGCAGTGTCGTTTTCTAGCTCGATGGGTGAGGTACGGACAAATTCGGTAATGGTCACTTGACGTTGTGGACGTTCTACTTCTTCTCCAGCGCGTGCGTACTCATAAAGTTTCTTTCCGTTGACCTTAACTGCTGAGTACATAGGGGGAATTTGTGTGATTTCTCCCTCAAAACTAGCCATTGCTTTGTCAACGGCTTCTTCATCAAGCTCTGTGACTGGAGTTATTTGGACGATTTCTCCACTAGCATCCTCAGTAGTTGTCGAAAAGCCGATGGTAATTTCTCCCTCATAGACTTTCCCTGCTTCAGTCATGTATTCAATGACACGAGTCGCTTTTCCAACTGCTATAGGTAGGACACCAGTAACATCTGGATCAAGGGTACCACCATGTCCGATTTTTTTCTCTTGTAATATTTTGCGTAGTTTAAATACAGCATCATGGCTGGTCATTCCAGCCTCTTTTTTTAGATTAATAATTCCTGAAATCATACTTATAATTATATCAAAAGCAATCCTAAAGAGCTAGGTAGAAACATAAAGAGGCAGAGAGCAAAGTCTCTAACCTCTTGAGAATTATAATCACAAGCAATCGCAAGACTGCTAGCTTTTTTAATCAATGTCTCTTTTAAGATCGCTTTCTAGTTCAAAGAAAGGTTTAATATCTTGTACATACTCTAGGACACCTTGAAAGTCTCCTTTGTCATCTCTAACAGCTGCATAGGTAACATAGACGAATTTTCCTAAACGTTCAGATTTGAACCACATTGGAACTTGGTCACGCTCTCCACTTCTTAGTAATTCAAAGATTTTCTTGACCTTATCAAGTACTTTTGGCGGATGGCAAAGTTCAACGTTTCGTCCAATTTGGCTAGGTGTTCGTTTAAAAACCATTTCATTGGCAGGAACATTATCATTATAGTATTGGAAAATATCGTCTTTATTGACGAAAGTAATTTCCAAAGGGAGATGATTTAGAATAAGATTGGCCTGCTCCACAGAAAGATAACCATTGCCAAAAGGTTGCGTTGTTTCTCTATCTACGACAGTTTCAGTTTTTGGTTTTGGGGTGAAGCTGATGGTGAATTGCCCTTCTGGGGTTTCAATAATTCGGGTATTGCCCGTATGTGCGTCAGTGCTCAGACCAGACTGTTCTTGTGATGTTTCCGTATTGTCTTCCTCAAAACGCTCACGCTTAGGTTTCCAGACGGCTGTAGGTTTTATAATTGCATAGCCATAGGCATCACTTTCCTCGGCAATCGAAAGCCAATCATCTTGTGTGAAGGTTTCAAGCAGAATCATCAGTAAGATAGCCTCTTCCTTGAAAATCATAGCTTCAAATTCTTCTGAAAAAGCTTCAAAGGACTTTGAAAATTCTTCTAAATCAGCATCTGGAAGTTCTTTTAGTTTAGCTTCTGCCGCTCTAAAAAGTTTTCGGATGTCATCGTCTACACCCCACATAACCTTTGGAGGAGAATCATGACCATAACGCTCCATTATTGGAAAGAAGAGCTTTTCTTTACGTGTGTAATGGTTATGAAATTGTCCCAATAAAGACATCTGATGTCTAAGCCCATTGACTAGGTCAGATTTGAAATCTTCATTTTCAGGCTTACTAATGTTTTCGATGATACGTCGAATACGTAGGATAGCTGAACGTAGGGCTAAATTCTCTTGTTTAAACACATAGACAGGGTGGCCCTCTTGATCAGCGTCCGCCACTTCCACATCTGCAATAGCTCCTTTAAAGAGGTTAGCGTGGACATTACAAAGGCTCATAACATCTTCAAAGGTAACTCCATCTTCAGAAGACATCAATTCATGCTCCATCATAGAGATTTCAAGGGCAGATACTCCCCTGAAGTGTTGATTGAAGCGCTCTTGAACACTTTCGGGACTAGCTCCATGATGTAAATCTAGGAGAATTTCTTTGAGTATTTGAATACGATTGTTTTCCATATTAGTCTCCGATGACATCATAACCATTGAACAGTAAAGTTTGCTTGATTTTATCTAGGGGAATATTAGCTAACTTAGAACCAGCTTTTAGACTGGTTACCTTACCGACAGTATTTAGCATAGCTGGGTTAGACAAGGGCTTAAAACCAAGGTCAATCAGTAAATCCTTAACCTCTGGATGCTCTTTTATGATTGTTGCGACTGGTTGTGATAAATCTATGGTGTTGGTAGTCATAATGACCTCCTAATAACATATTTACTACTACCATTATACACGAGAATAATAAAAAAAGACCAACAAATCCAAGTTTGCTGGCTTTTGATTAATTTCCAAATAGAGCTTCTGTAACATTATGCTGGATATTTTCCCACTCTTGCTCTGCACGAACCATCTTACGGTGGAAATCGGCACGCCCACGTAGGTAGGCCGCAATTTGGTAATCTTGCTTAACAATCGGTATCTCAGGAATTTTGATGTCCAAGAGGTCAGCTGTCGATAAATTGAGGACAGCCTTTCCCTTATCAGCATAGTCCAAATAGGCACGACCAATTTCGGTCTCAAGAAAGAACTTGATGTAGAAACCACGGAGTTTTTCCTTAGGTCGTAATACTGTGATATTTGATGAGGCAACAACTTCACGCTTGCCCTGATTTTCGAAAACAGCAACTTTTTGAACAGTTCCCTTAGAGGCAATAAGCACATCTCCATCTTCTAAGAGAAAGCGTAAAAGTTTGCGGCGTTCCTCAGAAAATGTTTTTAGGTCATCGTAGGCAATGCCGTTGGGTGTCATATCCGATAGATTAATGACAGCAAATTCACCGGGTTCTGCCTTAGCTGGAACAGCTTTTCCTTTAAATTGATCGACAACATCGCCTAAACGAACAAGTTTGTCTGTGTTAGCTTCGTAATCGATAATCAGTTGAGGTCTTTCTTTTTCAGACATTGAATCTCCTTTTTTATATTTCACTATCCACATTGAGTATTGCTATACAATAATAGCAAGAAGCTAATACTTTTGCAAGTAAAAACTGTAAGAAAGGCAAAATAAAAAAGAGACCTGGGCCCCTTTTTATAAGCTTTTAGTTGCTGCTACTGCTGCTTCATAGTTTGGATCAGTATTGATATTGTCCAAATATTCGACATAAGTAATCTTGTTGTCAGCGTCTGCCACTAAAACGGCACGCGCTAACAAGTGCCATTCTTCAATAAGGACACCATAGTCTTTACCGAAACTATTATCATAGTAGTCAGAGAGCATGATGGCATTTTCAAGGCCTTCAGCACCACACCAACGAGCTTGCGCAAATGGTAGGTCCACTGAAATAGTAATAACTACAGTATCATCTAGTTCTGACAATTCCTTGTTAAAGGTACGTGTTTGAGTTGAACAAATACCAGTATCGATTGATGGAACGATAGAGATAACTTTTTTCTTTCCATCGAATTCTGAAAGTGATTTTTTCGTTAAATCTGTTGCAGTCAAGTTAAAGTCACGCAAGGTATCTCCAACTTGAAGTTGTTTGTCTTCTGCTACTGTAACTGGTTTTCCAATAAATGTTGGCATGTTAGCCCTCCAATACTTTTTTACTATTATACTGCAAATAGAGCAAGAAGCCTAAGCATTTGTTTAGAACTTTTCAAACAGTAGTTTAATTTTTTCAGCAATCACTGTATTAATTGCAGGAATGACTTCATCCGCAAAGTCTTTCAGATAGGGATAATCGCCAACTTGCACACTATATATAGCATATTTGAAAAGAGAAATATCATTTTGGTCATTTCCAAAAGCTACAAAGTCTCTACCAAAGTGGTTTAAAACAGTACTAGCCTTAGTCACTCCTTTTAGATTAATGTACAGACACCTTTAGATATCATGGTAAGTAAGGTCTAAACATTCCAATTTGTTTAGATTAAAGATAAGGTCTTCTCGGATATCCTCATGCTCTGCAAGTGGAATAACAGCTTTAATAGGCTTATTAAGTTCTTGGACAGGCAAAATCTTTGCTTTGTTTAATGGGTCAACATTTGAGAGAAAAGGAATCTGTTTAGGATTTTGAATAGCATAATTAAAGGTATCATCAATAAAATAAGGGAGATTATAGGTATCACAGTAGCTAACAATCGTTCTGAGAGCATGAGAAGGTATTGTGTATTGCGATACTAAACACTCATCTTGAAAGACTTCACCACCGTTTAAGCCAACTACTGTCAGCTTTTTCAATTCTCCCTCCAAAATACTAAGACAGTCTCTGTAAGAGCGTGCTGTTGCAAAAATAATCTCATGACCGAATTTAGGTGCTGTTAAAAGAACCTCTTGTAGTTCTTTTGACATAGTCATACCATCAAAACATAGGGTTCCATCCAAATCAAAAACAAATTTCATAGGGATAGTATAACAAAAAACCAGCTATAGAGCTGGTTTAAATATTTAGTATCAGAATACTTAAATTTTATCAAGGGCTAGTTTTAAATCTTCAATCAAATCATCTGCATTTTCTAAACCAACTGAGATACGAATTTGATTTGGAGTGACACCACAAGCTAGCAAATCTGCTTCTGCCAATTGTTGGTGAGTTGTTGTTGCAGGGTGAACTACCAAAGATTTTGCGTCAGCTACATTAGCTAGGTCAGAGAAAATCTCAAGGTTATCAATTACCGTACGCGCCTCATCTTGCCCACCTTTAACATGGAAAGTGAAAATAGAACCTGGTCCTTTAGGGAAGTATTTTTGTGCCAAGTCATAGTAAGGACTTGATGGCAATCCAGGATAGTTCACTTTTTCAACTTTTGGATGATTTTCCAAAAAGTCTACGATTTTTTTCGTATTTTCGACGTGACGTTCTACACGAAGTGAAAGTGTTTCAAGTCCTTGTAAGAGCAAGAAAGCATTGAAAGGTGCCAAAGCAGCCCCTGTGTCACGCAAGAGTTGTGTACGAAGGGCAGTGATAAATGCTGCTGGACCAACATCACGTGTATAGCTGATATTGTGGTAAGATGGGTCTTCGTCAACCAGCTGTGGGAATTTTCCTGAAGCTTCCCAGTCAAATTTACCAGAATCGACGATAAGGCCACCAATAGTTGTTCCATGTCCACCGATAAACTTAGTCGCAGAATGAACCACGATATCTACACCATGGGAGATAACATTGATGAGATATGGAGTCCCAAAAGTATTGTCAGCAACCAATGGAATTTTATGACTGTGAGCAATTTCAGCAATCTTTTCAAAATCAGGAATGTTGATGAGCGGATTACCCAAAGACTCAATCAAGACAAGTTTGGTATTATCTTTGATAGCAGCTTCAATTTCTTCAGGATTGTCAACATCTACAAAAGTTGTTGTGACACCATAGCGTGGAAGAGTTTCTTTTAAGAGATTAAATGTTCCACCGTAGAGGGTTGTCGCAGCAACAACATGATCGCCAGCATGTGCCAAGCCGAGGATTGCATAGGTGATTGCAGCCATACCTGAAGCCGTAGCCAGGGCACCAACACCACCTTCGAGGGCTGCAATACGTTCTTCAAGTACTGCTACTGTTGGATTGGTAATACGTGTGTAAATATTACCCGGTTTTCTAAGGGCAAAGAGATCTTCACCTTCTTGAGCATCGTCAAAAACATATGAAGTCGTTTGGTAAATTGGAACAGCACGTGATTTTGTTTCCTTGTCAGGTGTTTGTCCAGCGTGTAATTGTAAGGTTTCAAATGAAAATTCTCGTGACATATGGGTGTCCTCCAAAACAAAAGTTGCCTTCATTCTACACCCAGAACAGCTAGCTGTCTAATAGAAATTTTTTATCAATGTGATAGGGAGGGCTTATAAAAAGGACCTTTCGGTCCCTTTCTATTTCTTCTCAATAGGTGCTACGCTTGCCAAAACCTTTTTAAGTCCCACTTCTGGGAATTTTATCTTAAGTTCTTGTGTCTTGCCACTTCCAGTTACTTCTAGAACGGTCCCATCTCCCCACTTCTTGTGGTGAGCAATATCTCCGATTTCCCAGTCAGTAGCTGAATTGCCAGAGTCTGAAGTTTTTCCAAATGGTATTCCTCCAGTAGTTTTTGAAAATGACTGAGCACCTGAATGTCTTTGAGGTTGTGCATTGGCTTTTCTGGCCTGAAGGGCTTCTTGTAAGCTCATGCCTTGACCAAATTGTGTAGGCTCTTCCTTGGTAAAACGAACACCAAATGATGAATTGGCTGGACGAGCTAGGCCTTGATATTGTAATAAATCGTCTGAAATTTCTCGTAGGAAACGGCTAGGACGATTATAGTTAGTCTTACCAAAAAGCGTCCGCGTATTAGCGTTGGTTAGGAAAAGAATCTCTTCCGCACGGGTAATACCTACGTAAGCTAAGCGACGCTCTTCTTCGAGTTCTTCTGGATCCTCTGAAGCACGAGACAAGGGGAAGACTCCTTCTTCCATACCGATAAGAAAGACAACTGGGAATTCAAGTCCTTTAGCAGCATGAAGCGTCATCAAGGTTACTTCTGCTGCTTCCATGTCACCATCGTCTGTATCAGCAATCAAAGCCAAATCATTCAAGAAACGGCCTAGACGGTCGATACCAGACTCGTCTTCCGTACCATCGGTGTTGGTTTCATCAAAATTCTTGGTAACAGACATGAATTCTTCGATATTTTCAATGCGTGCTTGACTTTCAAGTGTTTGTTGCATAGAAAGAGCATCCAGATAACCAGACTTATCTAAAACAGCCTCTACCGCTTCAGTAATACTTAGCCCGTCTAGCTGGTCACGTAGATTCAGAATCATGTTAGCAAAATCGTAAACGCCCTGAGCTGCTTTCCCCTTAATTGGTGACAACATAATATTAGCTGAAGCATCTAGGAGACTCATGTTTTGCTCATAGGCAAAGGTACGAATCTTTTCGAGCGTACCAGGTCCAACTCCACGTTTAGGTTCATTAACCACACGTTCAAAGCTAATATTATCCGCAGGATTGGCAATCAAGTTCAAGTAAGAAATGACATCACGGATTTCTTTACGGCTATAGAACTTAGTACCTCCAACCATGGTATAAGGAATATTAGACTTGAGCAAGGCCTCTTCAATAGTACGAGACTGAGCATTGGTACGGTAAAGTACAGCGAAATCCTTGAAGTTTTTACCTTCTTCGCGAATAATGTTATCAATAGTTGAAGCAACAAAAACAGCTTCATCACGTTCGTCATTAGCACGGTAATAAACGATTTGTTCACCGTCGTCATTTTGAGTCCAAAGTTTCTTTGGACGGCGGTTGCGGTTATTCTTGATAACTTCGTTGGCCGCCTGGAGAATTTTCTTGGTTGAACGGTAGTTTTCTTCCAAGAGAACTACCTTGGCTTCAGGATAGTCCTTTTCAAAGTCAAGGATGTTCTGCATATCAGCCCCACGCCAACCGTAGATTGATTGGTCCGCATCACCAACGACACAAATATTCTTGAAGCGAGAAGCCAAGAGTTTTACCAACTGATATTGAGCATGGTTGGTATCTTGGTACTCATCCACGTGAATGTACTGATAACGTTGCTGATAATAGGCGAGAACATCAGGATTTTTGTCAAAGAGACGCAAAGTCATCATAATTAAATCGTCGAAATCCATGGCCTCACTACGACGGAGCTCTTCCTGATAGGCCTTGTAACATTTAGCAACGATTTGGGTGTACATATCACTGGCCTGGTGCTCATAGGCCACTTCATCCAAGAGGTCGTTTTTGGCGTTGGAAATTGTCCCTAAGATGGCACGTTCATTCCACTTCTTAGGATCTAGGTTCAGATTCTTGAGAATACGTTTCATCAAAGTACGTTGTTCTCCAGGATCTACGATAGTAAAGTTTCGGTTGTAGCCAATATGGTCCGCTTCACGACGAAGAATTCGCACACACATACTATGGAAGGTCGCAATCAAGGTTTCTGAAGTTGCTGGATTTAAAGCCATAGCACGTTCACGCATCTCACGAGCTGCCTTATTGGTAAAGGTAATGGCTAGGATATTCCAGGGGTTAATCATTTTCTCGTCAATGAGGTAGGCAATGCGGTGGGTAAGCACACGTGTCTTCCCAGATCCTGCACCAGCCATAATCAATAAAGGCCCTTCAGTCGTTTGGACGGCTTCGGCCTGTTTGTCATTCATACCAGTTAATAATGGGTTCATCATATTCTCCATTCTCAAAAATAAGCTCTACTATTTTATCATTTTTTGGATGAAAATGCAGACTCTATTCATAATGCATATGAAATAACTTTAGAAAATAATTGTTTGTTTTTTTTGGAAGTACTTTGCTTAAGATTGCCCATATTCCTAGCTTTTTCTAGCTTTAGAGGAAGACATTCTAAAGAATAATATTCGGATTTTTATACTTTTTATGAAAATTAGTGTTGACACTGTTCGGTTTTTTCGATAAGATAGAATCACAATAAAATAAGAACCGAGTGATGTCATCAGGATGACTGGTGATTGACGGACTTCTGGAGAGATCTTGAAGCAGCCTTAGCTGTATACAAGACACCGAAGGGGCAAGGGGTAACAACCGAAACTCTCAGGTAAAAGGACAGAAAGCATAGCAAGTTTTTAAACTTGTAGAAATAGCTTTGTATTCTCAGAGGTCTGGTTAAGCCAAACCTCTTTTTTGACGTCTCGGTTAAAGGAGATTGTAAATTTATGTTAGACTTTTTTACTACCATTGATGATTTTGTCTGGGGTCCCCCCCTTCTAGTCCTTCTTGTAGGAACTGGGGTTTACCTGACAATTCGTCTTGGTCTTTTGCAAGTTCTTCGTCTTCCTAAAGCTTTTAAACTTATCTTTGCTGAAGATAAAGGGGAAGGTGATATTTCTAGTTTTGCAGCCCTTGCGACTGCTCTTGCAGCAACTGTTGGTACAGGTAACATTGTCGGTGTAGCTACTGCCATCAAAACGGGTGGACCTGGTGCCCTTTTCTGGATGTGGATTGCTGCTTTCTTTGGTATGGCAACCAAATATTCTGAAGGTCTTTTGGCTATTAAATTCCGTACACTTGACGACCAAGGTAATGTCTCTGGTGGTCCAATGTATTACATCACACACGGTTTTTCTGGGAAATGGCAAACAATTGCTAAACCCTTGGCCTACTTCTTTGCCTTTGCAGGTGTCCTAGTTGCATGGTTGGGGATTGGTACCTTCTCTCAAGTTAACTCAATCACCGCTTCGCTTCAAAATAGCTTTGATTGGTCACCAAAAATCGTAAGTGTCATTCTTGCTCTTATCACTGCTGCTATCATTTTTGGTGGTATCCAATCTATCTCTAAAGTTTCTGAAAAGGTCGTACCATTTATGGCTGGACTTTATATCCTAGCAGCTCTTGTGGTTATCTTTACTAACTTTAATCAACTTCTTCCAGTCCTTGAAATGGTCTTCCAATCTGCCTTTACTGGTAAAGCAGCCGTTGGTGGTTTTGCTGGTGCAACAGTCATGGTTGCTATGCGTCTTGGTATTGCGCGTGGTGTCTTCTCTAATGAGTCAGGTCTTGGATCAGCTCCTATCGCTGCAGCTGCTGCTAAGACTGAAGAACCTGTTGAACAAGGTTTGATTTCAATGACAGGTACTTTCATTGATACGATTATCATCTGTACGCTTACTGGTCTTGCTATCCTTGTAACGGGTCAATGGTCAGGTAACCTGGAAGGTGCCCCAATGACACAAGCAGCCTTCTCTTCTGTTTTTGGTACATTTGGTGAAATTGCCTTAACACTTTCTTTGGTTCTCTTTGCCTTTACAACAATCTTGGGTTGGTCTTACTACGGTGAACGTTGTTTCGAATTCATTTTCAAATCAACGAAATTCCTTCCACTCTACCGCCTCATTTTTGTAGTCATGGTTGCGCTTGGTGGTTACCTCACTCTTGATGTTGTTTGGAAAATTGCGGATATCGTAAACGGTTTGATGGCATTGCCTAACTTGATTGCTCTCCTTGTCCTCTCACCAATCATCTTCAAAGAAACCAAATCATACTTTGAACGTCACAAATAAACTAAAGAGCCTAGGCTCTTTTTTCTTGACTTTATCAGCACCAATTCTTGCTACTACTGTTTTTTTGCGTTACAATGAAATTAAATCATTTTACAACTAATACAGAAAAAATCCAAAGGAATAACTATGTCAATTACCAAAGAATTTGATACGATTACTGCAATATCAACGCCTTTAGGTGAAGGTGCTATCGGTATTGTTCGCCTATCTGGAAGCGATGCTGTTGCTATTGCTAATAAGGTTTTTAAAGGAAAAAATCTAGAAACGGTCGCTTCACATACTATCAACTACGGCCATATCGTGGAAAATGATGAAACCATTGATGAAGTCATGGTCAGTGTTATGCGTGCACCAAAGACCTTTACACGTGAGGATGTTGTTGAAATCAACACACATGGTGGTGTCGCTGTAACCAATGAAATCCTTCAACTCCTTATCCGTTCTGGTGCTCGTATGGCCGAACCTGGAGAATTTACCAAACGTGCCTTCTTGAATGGTCGTGTGGACTTGACCCAGGCCGAAGCTGTCATGGATTTGATTCGTGCTAAGACTGATAAGGCTATGGCCGTTGCCGTTTCTCAACTTGATGGTTCGCTCAAGGATCTCATTAACAACACGCGCCAAGAAATCCTTAATACTTTGGCTCAAGTCGAAGTGAACATTGATTACCCAGAGTATGATGATGTTGAAGAAGTTACTACAAATCTAGTCCGTGAAAAAACGCAAGAGTTCCAAGCACTTCTAGAAAATCTTTTGGCTACTGCTAAACGAGGAAAAATTCTACGAGAAGGTCTTTCAACGGCAATCATTGGTCGTCCAAATGTCGGAAAATCTAGTCTTCTTAACAATCTCCTACGTGAAGAGAAAGCTATCGTCACAGATATTGAGGGTACAACACGTGATGTCATTGAAGAATACGTTAATATCAAAGGCGTTCCACTTAAGTTAATTGATACCGCTGGTATCCGTGACACAGACGATGTTGTTGAAAAAATTGGTGTAGAGCGTTCTAAAAAAGCTCTCGAAGAGGCTGACCTGGTTCTTCTTGTCCTCAATAGCTCTGAACCGTTAACTGAGCAAGACCGTACATTACTCGAAATCAGCCAAAATAGTAATCGAATTCTTCTCCTAAATAAGACAGACCTTCCACAAGCAATCCAAATGGAAGAGCTTCCTGAAGATGTCATTCCGATTTCAGTCCTCAAGAATGAAAACATCGACAAAATTGAAGATCGCATCAATCAACTCTTCTTTGATAATGCTGGTCTAGTGGAGAAAGATGCTACTTATCTCTCAAATGCCCGTCACATTTCACTCATTGAAAAAGCTCTCGAAAGTCTTGAAGCAGTCAATCAAGGTCTTGAATTAGGCATGCCTGTTGACCTCTTACAAGTTGATATGACACGTACCTGGGAAATTTTGGGAGAAATTACTGGTGACGCTGCCCCAGATGAACTCATTACGCAACTCTTTAGTCAGTTCTGTCTAGGGAAATAAACATAACTAAATTTATGTAAAAAGATGCTCTGTCATCTTTTTGTTTTGCTTGTAGCTAATACAGAAATAAAGTTATGTAAACTAAAAACTATCAATACCATAAGACGATTTACTCATGCTTTTTAAGAAAGAAAATGCTATTATGGTACTATCCTATGATTTTGAAAGGTTTGCCATGAGTCAAGCAGCTACTGATACAGATTTTAAACATTTGATAGACTTCGACGATAATCTGCTTCCATTTCGATTGACGGAAACTAAGGTTGAAAATGGACGCCCTGATATTCTTTTTCATTGGCATCCAGAGCTTGAGATTCAGTACGTTTATGAGGGGACGGCTCGTTATCACATTGATTATGACTATTTTGACAGTCAGGCTGGAGATATTTTTTTAATTCGTCCGAATGGCCTTCATTCGATTCACCCCGTAGATAATCAGCCTCATCATACGGACACCTTACATTTTCATTTGGATATGCTGGGACAGTCGCTGGTGGACCCGCTTAGTCTACGCTACCTACAGCCTTTACAGAATTCTAATTTCAAGTTTAAACAATGCCTGAGACCGTCAGACGAGGGGTATAGGGAAGTCAAAGCTCTCCTCTTTGAGATTTTTAAGATGATTCGTCAGAAAGATCGTCACTATGAACTTCTTCTCAAGTCAAAGTTGGAAGAATTAATCTACCTCCTCTACTTCTATCGTTTGGTAGAGCGAAAAACTTCAGATGATCATTATCGTAAGAATGAAAAGATTCGGGAAATCATTGATTACATTAACCAACACTATGCCGAAAATCTCACTATTGAAAAGTTATCAGAGCTTATGGGGTATAGTAAGACCCACTTTATGACGATTTTTAAGCAACATACAGGTACCTCTTGTACAGAATTTATCATTCAAGCAAGACTCAATGCTGCTTGCGAGGAGCTTCGTAATACCGTTAAACCAGTTTTGGAAATTGCTACTAATGTTGGTTTTAATAACCTATCCAATTTCAACCGCCAATTTAAACACTATTACGACCAAACTCCAAGCCAGTATCGAAAAACACATAGCAACAAGAAGAAAACAAAAAAGAGTTAGCCAAATGGTTAACTCTTTTTTTATCTGCAAACTTCTTAGTTTTTCTCTTTGCCTTTGTGTTTACCACTAAGTCCAAAGAGAGTTAGCAACATGCCAAGTCCGAGGAGACCTGCGTGTGAGCCCTTGTCACCTGTTGTAGGAAGAACTTCAGTTTGAGCAGAAGCTTCTGTCACTTTTCCAGTTTCTTTAAGTGCTTCGCTTCTTGTTGAAATGAAGAATACTTTGCCATTAGGAGTCGTCACTACTTTAGATACGACTGGTTTGCTAGTTTCTAAATCTTTAGCAATAGTTGATGGAGTAACAGGTTCCAAAGGATTAAGTGTAGGGTCTGCTGCATTTTCTTTTTTGTTCAAGGCAGCAAAATCAGCACTTGAAATTGAAATGGTACGTGAATTTGGATTGATAACGGCATACTTAGAAAGGTCTGCATGTGTCAAGTAATCCGCAAAGACGGTATCCATTGAAGGACCTTCTTCACGAGGACCACCAAGCATTGTGTAGCCATCACCACCAGCAGCTAAGAAGTCATTCGTTACAAGGTAGTAAGTTTCATTAGTGTTGAGTGGTTTATAGGTACCAGTTTCTGGATTAAAAATGTCAATTGACAAGATACGTTTTTCTGCTGGAAGTGTTGTGTCATAATAAACACGAGCTCCTGATACTTGAAGGAAACCGCCAGATGGTTCAAGAAGAGCTTGACCATTTTCATCTAGAACAGTTTTACCACTTTCGTCAACTTGGAGAATAGAACCAAGAGATTTGACAAACATATCATGGATATTTTGACCTGTCACTTGAATTTGAGCAACTGAGTTACCAAATGGAAGAACGGCAATGATATCACCTTTAGTGATTGGTTTGTCTTTGGCAATTGTCTCACGAAGACCACCACCGTTTGTTACGGCAAGGTTAGACTTGTGTGTGAAGGCTGATTGTCCATAATCTAAGAGAGAATCAGCGACAACATTACCAAGGTTAGTTTCGCGAACACGAACGTCCATACGGTTACCGCTAAGTTTAACTGGACTATTTTCGATAACGACTTTCGAAGAATCTGCCTTGTATTTAGCTTGGATATCATCAATCATAGCTTTAACTGTTGGGTTAACTTGATAATTCTTCTTAGCTTCGTCGTGTGAGATTACGCCATGTGACAAGATACGGTCAGAATTATAAACGACGCGGCCGACATTGTTAAGGTAGCTACCAGTTTGGTTGTAAGTGACATTATCGCCGTATGTTGCTGTGTGAAGAGTGTGTGAGTGACCATCAAGGACAAGAACACGTTTTCCTTTCAAAGGTGCATAGTTTGAAAGAGCTTCTGCCAATGTTGATCCACGCCATTCAACTGGAGTTGTTGTATCAATACCCAAGTGACTAAGGACAACATAAGTCTTGTATTCCTTACCTTCGGCACGGGCATTTGATTCCACTTGGTCAACAACAGCCTTAACTTCAGTAATAGGATCAGTGAAAGAGACACCAGGGATATTACGTGGGTGTGTCTTAGTAGCTGTTTCAGGTGTAGTGACACCAATAACAACTACTTCATCTCCATCAACACCAGGTGTTTTGTCAACGATTGTAGATGGTTGGAAAAGACGGACGCCATCTACATATACGTTAGATGTGATGATTGGGAAATTGATTTGTTTGCTCAAACGACGCAATTGGTCAAGACCAAAGTCAAACTCATGGTTACCCACTGTCATGGCATCAAAACCAACAGCATTCATGACGCTTGCCATGTCTTCACCCTTAGAACTGTTTGAGATTGGAAGTCCTTGGAATGAGTCCCCGGAGTCAAAGACAAGGGTTGTTCCTTTTGAACGAGAATCATTTACGATACCAGACAAAAGGGCATCACCAATAACTCCGTTACGATCATCTTCAACCATACGACCGTGAACATCGTTGGTGTGAAGGACAGTTACAGTGTCGTTGCTGGCACTTGTGCTAGCATTTGTCACGACTTCTGTTGTAGGAGTTGCGGCTGCAGTTGCTGTTTCACTTGCTGTAGCAGCAGGTGTTTCGCTTGTTTCAGCTGTTGAAGCAGTAACAACTGATGTTGAACTAGCTACTAGTGCTGCAGACTCGCTAGATGCAGTTGTTGCTACAGTAGATGTCGCATTGGTAGTTGCCTCTGTAGCTACTACTTCAGTGCTTGGTGCTGTTACAGCTGCATGAGTTTCTACCTCGTCTGCTTGGACAGCATTGGCCAAGATGGCAGTTGAGACAAGTAGGGTTGATAGGGTCGTTGCAACGACTGTTTTCTTCTTCATTCCAAAATACCTTTCTGATTGTTAAATCGTTTTTATTATACCACATTTATAAGATTAGAATTAAATAAATTTCAATGTTTTATTAGATAATAAAACAATTTTTTAATAATCAATAGGTAGCTAAACGTTTTTCAAGATAGCCTTGAAGCAGTTCAAAAGTAAAGCTCAAAGTCCAGTAAATAAGGGCGATTAGGATATACATAGACATGTAGTCATACTCACGCCCACCGATAATCTTAGCATTTTGGAAAATGTCAGGCACTGTAATCATAGCCGCCAACGAGGAACTCTTTACCATGTCAATGATGACATTACCAAGAGGTGCTACTGCTATACGCATGGCCTGAGGTAAGATAATTCGACGGATAATAGACTTCTTAGGAAGACCAAGAGAGCGAGCGGCTTCCCACTGCCCCTTATCTACGGCAGCTATGGATGAACGAAAAATCTCTGCCATATAAGCGGCACTAACACAGGAGAAACCAATAAAGGCACAAAGAAGGGCGGGCAGCTGAACACCAACGTAAGGCAAACCAAAATAAAGAATGAAGAGCACGACCAACATAGGGACCCCACGCATGATGGAAATATAAACACGGGCAGGATACTTCAACCAAGGTTTTTGCGACATCCGCATAAAGGCAAGGATGATGGCAAATACATTCCCCACCATAAAGCTTAAAAGGGAAATCCCCAAAGTATAGGGCAAACCTGATAGAACATAGGGAATGCTCTTTAGAATCAGTGAAAAATCAATAATCATAAGTCTATCTTTCTAAACAATTCTTTAGCAAATAAGCGATCCAATTGGATCGCTCATATTATTCAACATCAGAGATGTCAATCTCAGTGTAGTCAACTTTCGTTTTCTTTGTAACGTCTTGACCAGCAAAGAACTTCTCTGAAATCTTGGTAAGGGTACCATCTTTCTTCATGTCTTTGATAGCTTTATTAACTTTTTCTTGAAGAGTTTTATTCTTCAATGAGAAAGTAAAGCTTGTTGAGTAAGGGTTACTGTAGATACCATCGTTGATCTTAACAGGGTACTTGTCTTTGATAGCGGCTACTGCCATCTTTTGCAAATAGTAATCATTGACGATAACGTCTGTACGACCATTTACCAAGTCTTGCATATAAACGTCATTGGTAACATTGTCATATACGACAAGTTCAGCACCCATTTTTTTGGCAATCTTCATGTACTTGGTACTTGCAGCACCGGCTGCTTTCTTGCCTTTGAGGTCCTTCCATGAAGAAATTCCTGAATTATCTGATTCACGGACTACCATGGATGTAAATGAATACTTGTATGGTTCAGAACGCAAGAATTTTTTAACGTTCTTGTTGTCATCTTCGAGTGAGTAGTTAGCGATATCTACTTGACCACTATTTACAGCGGTAAGCATGCCATCCACGCCCATCTCCGTGAAGTCAATTTTCAACTTAAGACGTTTTCCAACTTCTTTGAGAATCTCAACGTCATAACCAGTCAAATTGTTCTTATCATCGTGGTAGCTTTGTGGGTAAAGAGTTCCAGCAGTCGCAACCTTGATGCTCCCACGTTTCTCAATCTTTTCCCAGTTCTTCTCACCTGTACTCTGTGACGAGCAGGCAACCAAAAAGACCGCAGCCAAAATTAGGCTAAATACGGCGAAAAATCTCTTTTTCATCTATGTGTGTCTCCTTAAAAAATGAAGTTAAGTTAAAAACTTATAATCTTAGCCTACACTATTTGAAAGGGTTTCACAAAATATTGAACTGCAAATGAGAATGTCTAGCTAAAAACCGAACATTCTTCCATCTGTTGGGTCAAGTGTAAGAGGAGGTCCTCTCTTCCCTTGGCAGCTGTCAGTTGAACACCGAGTGAGAGACCCTGCTCGTCCCGATAGACAGGTAAAGAAATCGATGGTTGTCCCGTCAGGTTAGCTTGTTGCGTGAAAGGTGTCCAGTCTAAGCTGTCCGCAAACATTTCCCAAATAAGTTCCTGCTGCTTTGGCCAGTCAAAATCAGCCATATGTTTGAGTTGATTTTGTAAGTTTTCAGAAAGGGCAAACTGTCCATGCTTAGGTGCCACATCCGCAACTGTTGGTGTTAGAAGAATATCGTAAGTCTCATGAAAATTCGCCATCTGATGGCTATACTGATCCCACTGGGCTAGAATTTTAGAGTAAATTTTAGCAGGAATCTTTTGCCCAGATTGGAAAATAGCCCAAGTCATCAACTCCATATCTTCAAAGGTCATCTTCCGTCCTAAACCAGCCTCTATGGAATCAAACATGGCAGCCGTCTCGACACTATTCATGATGTAGTAAGACTGCATGGCTTCAACCCCATTCAAGGGCTGGTCGCTGATTTCATGCACATAATGTCCTAGACTTTCCAATTTTCTAGCAGCTTTTTTTGTCGCTGCAATAGCAGATTCAGACACCTTACCACCAATAGGAGAGAGAGTCGAAAAAGCAATCTTCAAAGGTTTAACTGGTTCTTCTAAAGACACTTTGCTAAGCTTCGGTATAATAAAGGGACTTTCCATCTGACACGTCTGCATGTGATAGAGTAAACGTTTTGTATCTCGTACAGTCTTAGTCAAGGCAAACTGGACAGAGGCTCCCTGCCAGCCACGGAAAGAACTAGGACCGACAGGAATCCGTCCTCTTGTAGGCTTAAGACCAATTAGGCCGTTAAAGGAAGCTGGAATACGGATAGAGCCTCCACCGTCACTAGCTGGTGCCAAGGGAGAAATGCCAGAACTCACAAGAGCTGCCGCACCACCACTTGAGCCACCAGCATTACGTGTCACATCGTCAGGCAAATTAACAGGACCGTGAATCTGAGCATCACTGATATTTTTGAAGCCAAACTCAGGAGTGCTAGAACGCCCTAAAATAATAAAGCCCAATTCCTCAAATTTCTTAACATAATTATCTGTTTCCGTTGCATGATAACTTGTAAATAGACGAGAACCCGCGGTTGACGGCTCACCAGCTTGCTCTTGACCTAAATCTTTTAGAAAAATCGGGACTCCAGCAAAAGGTTTCTCTGAGAAGTCTCTAGCTTCTGCTTCTTTCAATGCTTTCTCGTAGCGTTGACTGACGATAGCATTTATTTTAGGATTCGTCCTCTCCGCTTCACGAATGGTAACCTCCACTAGTTCTCGGGAACTGACCGTCTTATTTTTCACGGCTTGAGCCATTGCCGTTGCATCTGACCACTCATTAATTGTCATCATATACTCTCCCTGCTTATCTTTTCCTAAATTATACTAAAAAAAGCGAAACGCCTAAAACGTTCCGCCTTAAATCTTGATAATTAGTCTTGCCAAGTCTCTTGATTTTCTTTGAATTTCTTCAAAAGTTGAAGTCCATCTGCTGTGATGTAGCCTTGAACTTTAGCGACTTTGATCAACTCAGTGTAGTTTGAAAGAGTAACCAATTTCACACCAGCATCCGCAAAGTTTTTCTCAGCTTTTGGCAATTCGTAAGTGAAGATAGCAACAACACCGATAACATCAGCCCCTTCACGCTCTGCAGCTGCTACAGCATCAAGTACTGAACCACCAGTTGAAATCAAGTCTTCAACAACAACCATTTTTTCGCCTTTAACCACACGACCTTCGATTTGATTACCAGCACCGTGATCTTTTGGTTTGCTACGGATGTAGGCAAATGGAAGATTCATCTTGTCAGCGATGATCGCACCGTGAGGAATACCAGCAGTTGCAGTACCTGCAATCACTTCTACTTCTGGGAATTCTTCCTTAATCTTTTCCACGAAACCATTTTCAATAAGTGTACGAGTTTCTGGATAAGACAAAGTAATACGGTTGTCTGTGTAGATTGGTGATTTAATTCCTGATGCCCATGTAAATGGTTCTTCAGGTTTAAGGTAAACAGCCTTGATATCGAGCAAGTCAGATGCGATTTGTGATGCTAATGTCATAATTATTATCCTCCGTAAAGCGTTTTCTATTCTTTATTATAACCTAATTCCATCTATTTTCCTATGAAATAAGGTCTTTTTGAAAATTTATTGACCGTTCCATTGGACCTTAATGTCGTGATAAGCTGCTACTGGATCATCAGCTTGTGTAATTGGACGACCTACAACAATGTAATCTGAACCAATTTGACGAGCATCGGCAGGTGTCATGACACGTTTTTGGTCACCAACTGCTGCTCCTGCTGGACGGATACCAGGTGTCAAACAAACGAAATCTTCATTTGTCGCTTCTTTGATTTTTGCTACTTCGTGTGCTGAGCAGACAACACCATCAAGACCTGCTTCAGCAGTCTTCTTAGCATAATGAACCACTGATTCTTGAAGTGTGGTTTGGGTATTTTGGAAATCACGCATCTGCTCTTCAGAGGTAGAGGTCAACTGTGTTACAGCAATCAAGATTGGACCATCTCCCAAGCCCTCACGCGCAGCCTTCATCATTTCCACACCACCAGCCGCATGCACATTAGTCATATCAACGCCAAGGTTAGACAAGACACGCATAGCTGATTTCACAGTATTTGGAATATCGTGAAGCTTAAGGTCAAGGAAAACACTATGGCCAAGGTCTTTAACGTAGCGCACAATCTCAGGCCCAGCAGCATAGTAGAGCTCCATACCAATCTTCACATAGAGCTTTTCATCAGCAGGAAACTTAGCAAGGAAAGCCTTCACATCCTCAAAAGTCGGGAAATCAAGGGCAATAACAGGACGATTTTCTCTCATTTCTTATATCCTTTCACACAAAAAACCTCCGCCAGTCAGCGAAGGTTGCACGAAAATAGGGCAGTTCCTACCCTTTAGTGATGCCGTAGCATCTCAGTACACCTTTCTCGCCTCTCTGGACTCGATTAAAGGTTCGGTTCAATTTGTTCTATTATAGCGCTTTTATATGGGAATGTCAAAGGGGGATTTTGTTCTAAATACCTAATCTTAAACCTCTACTTCTATTGATTATATCCATTTTTACATTGTAAAAATTTAATGTAAAATTTATTGCTTTTTATATTTTTACATTGTAAAATAATCTTGTAAAATAAGAAAGAGGTGTTAACATGCTTGAACAACTATTGAAAATGCATGCTGAAAAAATTCGAGTTAACAGTAACTCTGATGAATATCAGAAGGTAATGAAACAGATAGAAAATTATCAAGTCGAAAAGCACTTGCCATCGGCTACCATGCTTTATGATATACTAGATAAGCTAGCAGATCTTTCAGTAAGTGATAATATGACAGACGATGAAACTGACTATTTGGAATGGAAAGATAATATTCATATCGAAAAACTTGATTCGGGAGATTTTATAATTTATTACTTGGATCGTTTCTTTATGAGTATTTCAGAAGATAAGAGGAATAACATATGGGATATAATTAAAGAACGCTATGAGACGAAAAAGAAAATTAAACTTAAGAATGAGGTAATTGATACATTTGTAGTTCAGTTACAAACAACACTTAAGGCTCCTATTGAAATTTTTTCTCCAGAAGAAGAAAAAATTGTCATTAGTTTCCTTGATTTTATAGAAAATCAAGGAAATATATTAAATCAAAACGACTCAGAAATTTATGATGCAATTCTAAAAAACGGTATAGATCTAGGGGTTCTACTAAACCAATTAATTAAAGCTTACCCAACAGGTGAACAAAATAAGGTTACTTTTCTAGGGGAAGGATTTGATGCTCAGAATCTATATGACACACTACAATATTACAGTAATCAACATTCAGATAGTTTTGAAGAAAACTTCAACAATGAATCTACTAAGTTACTAGATAAAACTATTGAAAAAGTTATCACTAATTTGGATGAAGAATCTATTCCTCTTATTCTATATTGTAACGAACTAGAAACAACAAAAATAGTACTAAATTCGGTTTACGAGAAAATAAATGAATTACACCCAGAACTAAATGTTGAATACTTCAATGCCTCCGAATTTGAAGATATTATTACATCAAATAAAGATGATGGAATTTCTCAGAACGTTTCTGAAATTTTTGAAGGAATTGATTTTCTTGTTTTTGAGGGTGTCGACTCCCTCAAAACTGAATTTATTGGCTAAAAAAGAACTTATTAAACTAACAAAATGGTTACAAAATAAAGGTCAACAGGTCTTATTTTCTAGTTTCGTGAGGCCAGAAAATATAGAAATGTTTATAAGTGAAGACATTATTTCGGATGGACACATTATCGATATTACTACGAGAGAGGTTGCTGTATGATTGGAAAATGGTTAAAAGAGAAACGTGAAAATCTATCTTTGACTGCTCAAGATATCAAGCAGGAAACAAAAACATCATCAACACTTATCTCACTAGTTGAAACTGGGAAACGACTTCCCTCAGAAAAATTCCTAGAGAGTTATCTTTTAGTTCTTGCTAAAGCTAGTGGTTTTGACGAGACTTTACGGGATCGCTATACAACAACTGAGTGTTTTGAGAAATGGAAAAGTAAACTTACCATTGAACATAAAGGAAAAGATACTATATATTATAGCTGTGGTCGAAAAATTTGTGTGGATTCTAAAGGTTTATATCTAAAGAACATCGAACCTTATGATTTGCATGTATATTTCATAGGTTATAGTTGGAGTGATTTTGCTGATTATCAAAATAGTTACTTGAAACAGGAACTGAATATTGATGTATTAAAATCAACACCAAATCGTCTTAATAAAAAAATTGATCTTATTGAAACATTAGATATAGACGCAGAAGTTACGCAGTATTGGCTTGAGAAATACAGAGATGAACTAAAAAAACTTATTGAGGACTCTTTTGATGAGTTACCCAAGTCTTACGAGAAAATATATTATTCACTTACAAAATTTGGACTTGAAGAAGAAATAAAGAAAGAGAATTCAAATGGAATTGAGATTTCACAACTCTCTCAACTTAACTTAGTTCTAGATGGCGAACAGTTAACAGATGGGGAATTAGAGGCAATTGCCACTGTAATTGAGGGAATCAGAGCTCGAAGAAGAAAATAATCAAAAAAAGATGGAAGTTTTAGTTTCCATCTTTTTACTTTTAAATCAATTATTCTATTTCCCCAACAAGTCTGTTCGAACTTCCTCACGTAAGTCTTCAAGTGTTGTGATGCCGTACTTGTCCATGACTTCAGGGAGTCGGTCGATGATTTTAGGGCAGGCATATGGATCTGCGAAGTTGGCTGTTCCGACACCGATGGCTGAGGCACCAGCGATGAACATTTCGATAGCCGCTTCGGCACTGTCAACGCCACCCATACCGATGATTGGAAGGTCTGAAGCTAGAGCAACTTGTCGGATAAGTTTAAGGGCTACTGGAAATACGGCTGGCCCCGACATGCCACCTTGACCGTTGGCAATGATAGGTTTGCGAGTAGCCAAGTCATAGCGTGTTCCGACCAAGGTGTTAATCATGGTGAAACCTGTCGCACCGGCATCTTCGACTGCTTTGGCGACACTTGTGATGTCAGCCACGCTTGGTGTCAGTTTGACATAGACAGGCACATCAGAGTGAGAAACACTGGCTTTTACTGCCGCATAGGCAAGCTCTGGGACTTGTCCGATGAGAAGGCCGTTATTGCCATGGTCCACGTTTGGACATGAGATATTAAGCTCGATTGCCTTGACATTGCTGGCTTTGGAAATCTTGTGAGAGACTTCCGCATACTCTTCGTTTGAAAATCCAGCTACATTGGCAATGATTGGAAGCTCAGGATAATGCTCTTGCAACCAAGGGAGTTTTTCAGACAAGACAGCATCAACACCAGGGTTTTGCAAGCCAATGGCATTAAGCATGCCTGATGGGGTCTCAGCCACACGGGGTGTCGGATTACCAAAACGAGGGTTGGCGGTCGTTGCCTTAATCATAATTGACCCTAGTTTGTCCAAATCATAATACTTGGCATACTCTTGACCAAAACCAAAGCAACCTGAGGCTGGGATAATAGGATTTTTCAAGTCGAGCCCTGGAAGGCTAATAGCTAAACGATTTTCTGATTTAATCTTTGACATGGTAACCTCCTAGACGATGACTTTTCCGGTAGGGAAGACTGGTCCTTCTTCGCAAACACGAAGATTTTTGGCGTCCGACTCTCCTTTAACGTGAACCACACAGGCATAGCAAGCACCCATACCACAAGCCATGCGGGCTTCCATAGAAACATAGGCGTGAGGGTGATTTTCAAACTTGCTATCGACATATTTAAGCATGCCTGGAGCTCCGCAACTGTAAACGGCATCTGGTGTCCAGTCGAAACCATCAATAACTGTCGAAACGTAACCCTTGATACCGTATGAACCGTCATCGGTCGTCACATAGACATCACCACAAGCCCTGAGTTTATCCTCCAAGATGACGGCATCCTTATTGGCAAAACCAATGACTGATATAACTTCAACTCCCTTAGCCTTCAACTGCTTGGCCGTCTCAACCAAAGGCGGTACACCAATACCACCACCAACAAGGAGGGCTTTCTGCCCTGCCTCAATAACAGAAATATCAAAACCATTTCCTTGAGGGCCCATGGTATCAATGGTTTGACCAGCTACCATCTTAGATAGAATAGCTGTACCCTCACGCTCCACACGATAAACAATGGTTGCCTCATTCTTGTCATAGTCAATCTCTGAAATGGAAATCGGACGACGAAGGAGCTTACTTGGGTCTGGTACCTTGAGATGAACGAACTGACCAACCTTCATATCCGCAACCATCTCTCCCTTAAGCACCATCTCGAAAATACGAGGTGCAATCTCACGCTGACTCACAATGGTTAAATCTTCAACTAATATCATGACAACCCTTTCTAAACTGCAAAATGTCATCAAAAAAACCTCGCCACATGGCAAGGTCGCACAAAAAATCACAGGAGAACCCTGTTTTTTCACCTGTCCGACCTTTCAAGCCTCTCTGGACTCATTTAAAGGTTATTTTGTGATTATTATAACCGTTTTCAAGACGGATGTCAAAGGAGAAAAGAAAAAACCAAAGCTCATAAAATTAAGCTAAGGTCACTCCAGCCTATAACTAGGCCGTCTGTTTGATACGTTCTCTATCATCTCATAGAGTAACTTAAATTGTCAATATTCCTAACAATAGGTGTTAGAATTTTTGAGCTAGGGTCATAAATAACATCATTTAAACAATCTGTCGTAAACCATAGTATGAGCCAACTGTTGACCATCGCCACCCAACAAATCAACCAAGGCGTAAGCAAAGGCTAATGCAGTTCCGGCACCACGGCTAGTGACAATATTGCCATCAACAACCACCAAGTCAGTTTGATGCTCGCCAGAAGCAATTTGTTCCTCAACACCTGGGAAACATGTGAATTTGCGACCTTCAAGAAGACCAGCACGTTCGAGAACAATTGGTGCCGCACAAATGGCAGCAACATATTTTCCAGCTTTTGCAGCCTCTTGAAGAGAGGCAATCAAAGTTTCGTTGTCGCGTAGATTAGTTGAGCCAGGCATACCTCCAGGAAGGACCACCAAGTCATAATCCGCAAAATTACCATCAAATACACCATCCATAGCAACTTGAATCCCATGTGAGCCAGTTACTGACGCACTTTCAAGTCCAAGCATGTTACAGTCAAACCCTGCTCGGCGGAAAACATCCACTGGGCTCAAGGCTTCGATTTCTTCAAATCCTTCCGCAAATACTACTGCTACTTTTGTCATGATATACCTCCAATTTGCTTATCACAAGATTCTATTACGCCTTAAATTATAGCAGTTTTAGAAGCAGGAA
The DNA here is from genome assembly GCF_052384325.1 of Streptococcus sp. cx1. Classification (NCBI taxonomy): domain Bacteria; kingdom Bacillati; phylum Bacillota; class Bacilli; order Lactobacillales; family Streptococcaceae; genus Streptococcus; species Streptococcus sp. cx1. Next base: position 730,825 of record NZ_JBQSUN010000001.1, read on the forward strand.
ACAAACCATAAAAATGGCTCTTGAGCACGAAAAAAAGACAGTACAAGGACTGTCTTTGTCATCTTATCTAAACAAACTTGCTAGGATCCACAAGAGATAAATATGGGCTGGGTAGAAAATATAGAAGAAATTCTTGTTACCACTACCACGCTCACCATTATAGAAATACATAGGAATCGCAGCAAAAACCATCATCCACTGAACTCCTGTCGGATCAAAGAGATGGGCAATCACTGAAATAACAGCTAAGACAATGATTTGAGCCATGCGATTGGTACGGAAAATATAGAATAACAACCCCAAAATAACCATGACAAAGCCACCCTCAACCATGATAATACTTGGCACAAGTGACAAGATAAAGGCTACAATCTGCACAACGATTGGGTTTGCATGTGGCGTTTCAAATATGCCTGAAAGGATTACAACCGGAATAGATGAAAGAATCGGCAGGAGAAAGACACCAATCCCTTGAATTAACTCCTTGTTCGATTTATCGCGAAGCCCCTTAGCCAACAAATCCCAAGAACATATAAAAATCCCTGTAATAAAGAAGGTTGAGAAGGCATTATTGGTTAAACCGATACTACCATTATGAAAAATACTACCAATGATGGCGTTGCCAATGGTCATAAACCAACTCATGTAAAGCAACCGTCTGAGAAAAGCCATACGATCGTGTGTATAGTGAAAACTATCAGCAGCAAGAAAGAGGAAAATCGGGAAAGCCAGGCGTCCCAACATCGTCAACCATATAGGTGCCCCCATACTCCCGAACATCTGATAGATTTGGTCCAAAAACATAAGTGCAACAGCTAGGTATTTTAAATTAGTCGCATTGCATATCTTTTTTATATCGTTCATTTAATGCTCCTTTAATTTTCAGCATATTAAATGATACCACAAGTCAGATGTAAATTCAAAGGTATTCGGGATAATAAAAGCCATAACTTTTTAACTATTTTAGCGGAACAATTTTTGTAATAAAGAATGGTCCATAAGAATAACAAACTCAATTCCGACTACCCATCCCAAGCATTTCTAGAGGCTTTATGCTATAATAGTTAGGCAATATTTACGTTTATAACGTATGCAATTATTAAAAAAACTAACAAAGCCCATAAACTCTGCAAGTTTTTGAAATATCTTTTTTTGCGAGCAGAGCGAGCAATTAACCGAGACTTTCCGCCGTGTTAAAAGCGCCTGAAACTAAAAGGTTTCAGGCGCTCGGAATTTTTGAGACGTTAGGTAGGCTCAAAAATTAGTCATGGAACTTTGTAAAAGTTCGCTGACGTCCGCCAACACCTAAGGAAAGTCTTACAGAAAATTTTATTTTTAAAATAAAACAATTATTATCACTAACAAGAAAGGAAGTACATCATGTCTTTTGACGGCTTTTTTCTTCATCATATGACGGCTGAGTTGCGTGAGCAAGTGCTCTACGGGCGTATCCAGAAGGTTAATCAGCCTTTTGAGCGTGAGTTGGTCCTAACCATTCGTAACAATCGTCAGAATTACAAGCTTCTGCTTTCGGCTCACCCTGTTTTTGGGCGTATTCAGACGACCAAGGCTGACTTGCCAAATCCGCAGAATCCAAACACCTATACCATGATTATGAGGAAATACCTTCAGGGAGCGGTTATCGAGGATATCCAGCAACTGGAAAACGACCGTGTTCTTGAAATTTCTGTCTCTAACAAAAACGAAATCGGTGACAGCGTTAAGGTTACTCTTGTTATGGAAATCATGGGGAAACATTCCAACATTATCCTGATTGACAAGAACGAGAGCAAAATCATTGAGTCTATCAAGCATGTTGGTTTCTCACAAAATAGTTACCGTACTATTCTGCCTGGGTCAACTTATATCGCCCCACCGAAGACCGACGCCAAGAATCCTTTTGATATTCCAGACGAAAAACTCTTTGAAATCCTACAGACTGAGGATTTGTCAGCTAGAAACCTTCAAAAACATTTCCAAGGTTTGGGACGTGACACGGCCAATGAATTATCAGCCTTACTTGAGACTGATAAGCTCAAGAATTTCCGAGCCTTCTTCAATCGTGAAGTAGAGCCAAACTTAACGGCTAAGGCATTTTCAGCTGTAAGATTCTCAGATAGTCAGGACCAACCTGAGTTTGAAACCTTGTCAGCCCTATTGGACTACTACTACTTGGACAAGGCCGCGCGTGATCGTGTGGCACAACAAGCTAGTGATTTGATCCACCGGGTGCAAAATGAGCTGGAAAAAAACAAGAAAAAACTTGTTAAACAGGAAAAAGAGCTTGCAGCGACTGAGAATGCCGAGGAGTTCCGTCAAAAAGGTGAACTTTTGACAACCTACCTTAGCATGGTGCCAAACGACAAGGATAGTGTCGAGCTAGACAACTACTACACTGGTGAAAAGATTACAATTCCACTAAATGTAGCTCTAACACCTAACCAAAATGCTCAGCGTTACTTCAAGAAATACCAGAAACTCAAGGAAGCTGTTAAGCACTTGACTGGTTTGATTGAGGAAACCAAGCAAACTATTGATTATTTGGAAAGTGTTGAATTCAGTCTTTCTCAAGCCAACATGGATGAAATCGAAGATATTCGTGAGGAGCTTGTTCAGGCTGGCTTTATGAAGCGTCGTTCAACTGACAAGCGCCACAAGCGTAAGAAACCTGAACAGTATCTAGCTTCTGATGGTAAGACCATTATCATGGTTGGTCGTAACAACCTGCAAAATGAGGAGTTGACCTTCAAGATGGCTAAAAAAGGTGAGCTCTGGTTCCACGCCAAGGATATCCCAGGAAGTCACGTAGTTATCAAGGACAATCTTAACCCAACTGACGAGGTCAAGACCGATGCGGCTGAATTGGCAGCCTACTATTCTAAGGCTCGTCTATCAAACTTGGTTCAAGTGGATATGATTGATGTTAAGAAACTCAACAAACCAACGGCAGGTAAACCTGGATTCGTAACTTATACGGGACAAAAGACCTTACGTGTCACACCGACTGAAGAAAAAATTGATAGTATGCGGATGAAGTAATCTGCTTTATAAAATCAAACTCTCTTGTTTTAGAAACGAGAGAGTTTTTCTATGTCTTCATTAGAGCAATTTCTTTCGTTGATGAATGGGATTTTCTTCTGGTTTTCATTACATTTTTCCGACGACTGTGCTAAACTATAAGGGTAATTACCTATATTAAAGGAGACTTTCAGCATGAAGGCTCTTATGTCATATACGAGTTCTTTTTTAGAATGGTTAGGGCGCTATGTGGGGCTCTTAGTCTTTGGGCTATTATTTGTGACTGCTTTGTTCATTCGCACAACCATGATGACGGGATACTTTGAGTGGGCAGAGATTAGTAGCGTTCCTTGGTATGTTTATGTTTCAGGTGGGGCCATTCTGCTTTTGACCCTTCTCTGGCCCAAGATCTTAAAGGAACTGACAACAAAGCAGATTTTCATCTTTTTTTCCGTTTGCTTTGTGAGTTTTGGCCTACTGTTGATTTTTCTGACCAGTTTTGCTGGTCGAGACGATGCAGGTACTGTCTTTAAGGGGGCGGTTCAGTTTAATGCTGGTGACTTCTCCCTAATAAAACCAGGAGCCTACTTCTTCCGCTATCCGCATCAGTTGGGGTTGCTCAGTTTTGAACGCTTGGTTCTCTATCTGATTCCATTACCAGTTATCTCTGTTTTCTATGTATTGAATCTTGGCATGGTCATTGGTATGAACTATGCTACTTGGAAAATCACGGATGAATTGTTTACGAGGCCTTTAGTTAGTCGTTTGGCTGTCATCATGAGCTTTGGTTTCTTGCCCTTAGTCTTTAACATTATGTTTGCCTATGGGCTTATGTATGGCTTGTTCTTTTCTAGTTTTGCCATTCTTTTCTTTCTACGTTACTTAAGACGTGGTAAGGCTAGGAATGCGATTCTTTCGGTGGTCATGCTATCTTTGGCCTACTGGGTAAGGAGCAATAACATCATTCTCATTATTGCGCTATCTGGTATTCTAATACTCTTGACTCTGAGAGAAAAACGGTATCGCTATTTGCTTTTAGTCTTAGCTTTCTTTGCCTTTCCTATGAGTTTGCATAAGGCGACGACCAGTTACTATGAGATTACCACTCATCAAAAAATTCCTGGAACGCCTCAGATTGCTTGGCTGGCTATGGGCTTACAGGACAAACCCGATTCTAAACGCATGCCAGGATGGTATACCGGCTATGTCCGTGACATTTACGCCAAAAAAAAAGGCAATATCGAAAAGATTGAAAAAAGTGCCAATCACCTTTTTGATAAGCGTGTTCAATATCTCCTAGCACATCCCGATGAAGCCAGTTGGTTTTTCAGCACCAAGTTTATCAGTTCTTGGACAGAGGGAAGCTTCCAGTCCATCTGGAATGGCCCAAGTAAAGACAAGTTTCAGCCTTTGTGGAATAGGTTTGCGACTTCCATCTATCACGACGGGACCTTGCATCTCTTTTTCGTAACCTATATGCAAGGCTATCTCCTAGTCCTATATCTTGGTGGTGTGTTCTACTACGCTTTCACTTATAAACGAATGGGAGATGGAGCAACACTAGGCCTCTATGCCTTCCTCTATCTCTTTGGTGGCATCCTCTTTCACCTCATTTCAGAGACTAAAAGTCAGTACACTTTACCTTATATTTACTTACAAATTCCAATGATTGCGGCGGGCTACAACCATATGACACAAATACTTAGCCGCTATCTAAAAAATAGTCGAAAGTCATCCTAGGATGGCTTTTTAACTATAAATATTCTCGAAATATGATAAAATATCAGTGCTTTATTAGATAATGATAAGAAAAGTGATATAATGAAAAACTAATGTATAGCTTCATTGTTATATCATTATTTTATTAGTGAGTGGTCACATGACAAGTAATATGAGCAATGATAATAACTTTTGTAACCTTGTAAGCGATAGCTGCAGCAAATATGTCATTCACCTTCGCAGTTATAATATATGTATAGTTCAACATTTTTATAATGATTACAAGTGTTTACATTAGAAACGAGGAATATAATGATAAAAGTCGACAATCTTTCTAAGCGTTTTGGGAATCAAGTTGCTTTGGATAATATTTCGTTTGAGATTAAGGAAGGAGAAATCTTTGGTTTTTTAGGTCCTTCTGGAGCTGGTAAAACGACGACTATAAATATTTTGACGGGGCAGTTATCACAGGATAGCGGAAAAGCTTATATTTTAAATAAAGAGTCCAATCAGTTACTTCCTTCGGATTTTTTAAATATTGGTATAATGAGTGATACTGTTGGATTCTATGGAAAGATGACAGTTTATAAGAACTTGCAATTCTTTGCTAAGTATCACAATGTGAGTTTAGATGAACTTGATGTTTTGTTGAAGGAACTGGAATTATTTGAAGATAAAGATAAGAAGGCAGAAAAACTATCAACTGGTATGAAACAGCGTATGCTTCTTATTCGGTCAATTTTGCATCATCCTAAAATTCTTTTTTTAGATGAACCTACATCGGGGTTGGACCCTGCTTTATCAAATAAAGTACATGATATTCTGTTGAATTTAAAAAATGAGGGAACAACAATATTTTTAACAACTCATGATATGAGTGAAGCTACTAAGATTTGTGACCGTATATCATTATTGAATTCAGGTCATATATTAGAATATGGTTCTCCTCAAGAAATCATAGATAAATATAGTCAGCAAGATAAGGCTATTATTCGTTTTAAAAATGGAGATTCGATAATGGTATCTCAAGTAGAGGCGGCTAAATATTTAGGTGGTTCTGATGTAGCTAGTGTGCATACTTTAGAAAATACGCTTGAGGATATTTTTATAAAGATTTCGGAGGATTCAAAAAATGCATAGATTGATGGCACTTTTATGGTTGCGTTGGGAATACTTAATCAGTAATAAAGTTTTGTTGTTTGTATGTGTAGTTACACCGTTTGTTGATTTTGCTATTTTACAAGCTATCCCTATGATTCATGGCGAAATGTATTTTTTAAACATGGGACTTAGTTTGATTTATAGTATGACAGCTGGCACCTTTACTTCAATGATGATTTCTGAAGAAAAAGAGAAGAAGAATTTAAGAACATTGATATTGAGTGGTGTTACAAAGTATAATTATATAATTTCTGTCATTTCATTTCCTTTTATTTTTTCTGTTTTATCGGCTTTGTTTATGCCTGTAATATTTGGAATAGCTATTCCAAGTTGGCTAACGTATTTTGTTGTAGTAGTATTGACCACGTTAGCATTTATTCTGTTGAATTTATCAATAGGATTGTTTTCTAAGACTCAAACTCACACAACATTATTTAGTATGATTGTCTTGATTATTGCTACTTTTTTACCTATGCTTTCATCTGATATGAGCAATAAAATTATGAGCTACATCACGAGATTTTCTTTTATAGGAGCTAACACAGAATATTTTATAAAACTTGAAAAATTTCAAATATTTGAGTCAAGTGTGTTTGCTTTAATTTGTTGGGTAGTTATACTTATCTTTATTTCAAATTTTGCATTTAAATGGAATGCCCGTGAGCATTGATTTATATCATTTCTTTCGAAAGTCATCCTAGGATGGCTTTTTGTCATTGTTTCACAATTACAATCTTGTTATAATAGTTCTATGAAAAATTCGTCAGTTGATCTTTTACGAGGCCCTATTTTGCGGTCTCTTTTAATCTTTGCCCTACCAATTCTGATATCCAATATTTTCCAGCAACTCTATAATACTGCGGATGTCATGATTGTAGGACGCTTTCTAGGTCCAGATGCCTTGGCTGCTGTAGGAGCTTCTTCTGCTATTTTTGATTTGGTTATCGGATTTGCCTTAGGTGTTGGAAATGGTATGGGGGTTGTTATCGCACGTTATTATGGTGCGCAAGACTATAGGAAACTTCGTCAGTCTGTGGCGGCCACAGTTGTCATCGGTCTGGGCCTAAGTGCCTTGGTTATGATTCTAGGACATTTCGGACTCTATCCTTTACTAAGATTTTTAGGAACACCTGCTTCTATCATTGGGCAGTCCTACCAGTATATTTCTATGATTGTCTCCTGTGTTGGGGTTACTTTGGGTTATAATCTGTGTGCAGGTCTCCTCAGAGCGGTTGGTGATAGTCTGACAGCCCTCTATTTTCTGATATTTTCAGCTCTGGTCAATATCGTTTTAGACCTTTTCTTTATTACTCAACTCCATCTTGGTGTTCAATCAGCAGGTTTAGCAACTATTATTTCTCAAGGGATTTCCGCAATTCTCTGTCTTTACTATATTAAGAAAAAAGTGACCTTCCTTCTACCAAGCAAGTCAGATTTTGTTCTTGATTCAAGTCTTTATTTGGACCTTTTTGGACAAGGAATGGCCATGGGACTCATGAATTCCATTGTTTCTATTGGGACTGTAACCTTACAGTATGCCATTAACGGCTTTGGTCCTCTCATCATTAGCGCTCAAGTGGCGGCAAGACGGATTATGTCCTTTGCTGTTCTCCCTTTGACTTCACTTGCTGCCGGGGTGACGACCTTCACCTCTCAGAACTTCGGTGCCAAACAGTTTAAGCGCATAGTAGCTGGGTTAAAGCAAACTTGTCTTGTATCTATAACTTGGTCTGTCATTGCTTGTGTCCTCCTCTATGTAGCAAGCCCCTTCTTAGCTGGTCTTATCTCTGGTTCAGATGATGCTGTGATTATTGACAATGCCAGCCGCTACCTCCGAATCAGTTCTCTCTTCTATCCTATTTTGGGGATGCTCTTTAGTTTTAGAAATTGCCTACAAGGTCTAGGTAAGAAACTGACGCCTTTAACCTCTAGTTTCATTGAGCTTTTTGGAAAAATTCTCTTTGTTCTTTTGGTTATTCCTTCTATGGGCTACCTTGGCGTTATCCTATGCGAGCCCTTGATTTGGATTCCCATGACCATTCAGCTCTATTTTGCCTTGAGGAAACATATTCGACGCTTGTTTATCAGTTAGACTACTTTTGAACATAGAAAAAACGACCATCAAGGTCGTTTTTAGTTTAATTTAATCCCCATTCATCAGATATCTGTTTCATTATGGCCTCTTGGGAGACAATCCCAAAGCCTAGCATGTAGGTTGAGTAATCAGCATAAATTACCTTGTTATTTTGAACTGCCTTTAAGCTACTCCAGACAGGGTTATTTTTAAGTTTGTTATCTAGGAGTTCTTGAGAATCTGCTTGAACAATCAGGAGGTCCGGATTAATGTCTTTTAGTTTATCTGGATCGATAACTTGGAACATATCATCTGGATTGAAGGTTTCAGCACGATTGAAATGATAAGTATCATACAGATAACCAAAATGCCCATAAGCGTAATAACGGATGTCATTGTCTGTCACGCGCAGGTACATGAGTTTTTGATTGCCAAACTTAGCTTTGACATTCTCTGCGAAAACAGCCTCCCTAGCATCCACTCTATCCAGGTCCTTCTTCATCTCATCACGTTTGTCGAAGATTTCTGCTACCTTTAATGAGGTTTCGTGATAGTCCCAGTTTTCATCAGTGTTGATCTGGTAGCCAACAGTTGGTGCAATTTCAGACAGCTCCTCGTAGAGGTCTTCCTGCTCGCCTGTCATAAGGATTAAATCTGGTTTTAACTCAGCAATCTTATCCAAATCTGGATTTCCCTGCCAACCAACTGAAACCACTTTTGCATCCTTGTATTGTTTCTTAAAGAGGGTTGAAAATTCTTGACTATCAGCTCGACCAGTTGTCGCACCTACAGGAGTGATATCGAGAGGATCCAAGATTTCACCATAGAGGTTGTCGAGGATAACGATACGTTTAGGAGCTTTTTTCAACTCTGTCGTACCAAAATCATGGACAATCGTTTTCTCCTTAAAAGTCTGACTTGTTTTATTTGACTCTGCATTATGTCCAGACGTCATGTCTGGCAAGTAATACAGTAAAAGACCAGAAATGATGGCCAAAATGGCTAGTAAATAAAGAAGATTTATTTTTTTCATGGCAACTCCTCGATAAAATCGGATTAAATCGTTACTTTAAAGTTATCTTAAAACTTCTTTAATGTCAATCTATGACTAAGATTTTTTGGAAGGAATTGAGTGTTTTTGATTCCTAAGATGTATTAATGGAAAAACAGATTCGTTTTCGTAAGCAATCGCTTATCTTGTCTTCTGTAGCTCTTGCTACTATCTTTGCAGGGACTGCTGTATCAGCCGATGAAACAGCAACAACAACGCCAGCAACTCCTGTTACGACGACTGAGGCAGCAACTCAATCAACAACAGCTCAAACACCTATTGCCAAAGCAACTGAAGAGATTAAAGCTAAGGCCAATACGCCAGTAATCCCAGTAGAAAATGCAAAAGTGGGAGATGTTGTAGGCGTCGATGTTAATGCTACAGAGCCAACAGTAACAGCAAAAGAAAGCACTGATGGAACTGAGGCTATCGCAACAGCATCTGCGACAGCAACCGTTAAAACAACAACGCTTGCTGACAAGAATACACCTGTTGGTAAGTCAGAGCCTGTCAAATCAAGCGAGACAGCAACATCAACTGAAGAAACAGATGAATATGTGGCAACAACGACTAAAACTGTCAATAATTCGACTGTTGTCGAAGTTGTTAAAGAGGATGATGTGGTGAATCGCCAAGAAGTCAAAGGAACTACTGACATCGTCTTTATTGTCGATAAATCTGGTTCAATGGATAGCCACATCACTGACGTAGCTAATAACATTGAAAAATTAGTGCGGGATTTGGAATCTAAAAATGTGCAAGCACGTCTTGGTTTGGTTGACTATGAATCAAGCAAAAACACAACTTACCATGATTTCGGAGGTTCTAAATTCACCACGGATACGAACGCTTTTATTGGTAAATTAAAAGCCATTCGTACTACTGGTTCAGACGAGGAAGCAACAACAGCATTATCACATATCGCAACTTCACCTGATTATACTTGGGGAACTGGTAAGAACAATCGTCGCTTCGCCTTATTGGTCACTGACGAAGATATAGACCTTACTCTCAAAACACCAACTAAAGATGCTACATTAAAAGCCCTTCAAAATGCTGGGATTTCTTTGACCGTAGTTGGTAAGAAATATGATGAAAAAGACTTTGACCCATTGGTAAAAGGAACGAATGGTCTTTACCTCGATATCGATAAAGATTTCGCTGATCTTTTGAACAAGCAATTCTCAAACCACGTTATTGAAACTGTTCAAGAAGGACGTGTTTATCGTATTCAAACAGATACTTACGAAGTGATTGCTACGACTCACTTGGTTACTAAAGCAACTAGCCAGCCTGAAACGGCGCAACTAGCAACTCCAACTGTACCAGGAAATGTATACTACGTTGAGGGTACGGTCTACGAGGCACCAACGCCATTGCAACCAACACATAAAGAACTCCCAGAAACAGGTTCTAGCCAATCTGCTGCTCTAGTTTCACTTGGTCCTATCAGTGCGGCCCTCGGCCTAGGCATGGCAGTCAAACCAAAACGTAACTAACTCTTCGTTTGAGTTAAACACTTAATTATTACACCCCGTGATTTACACCCCAAAAGCTTAATTTTGGGGTGTTTTTGGATTGGTATGTGACACGTATACCATAAAAACTATACTTTTCATACCATCCATATGGCCAGTTCTATTTATCTTCACTATGATATAATAGTTAGTAACATTGGAGGGAAATTATGTTAGATCAGCTTTCATTTAAAGGACAATGGCGACAGTATCAACAACGTGTTCTTGATAAATCAGAAAGTTTTATGGATGATGGAAAGATTCACTTGGTCGCTGCTCCTGGCTCTGGAAAAACGACCTTAGGAATTGAATTCATACGGCGTTTTGGTAATCCAACTTTAATTCTAGTTCCGACAGTTACTATCCGCCAACAATGGGTGGACCGGATCAAACAAGCTTTTTTAAGTGATGCTAACCAAGCAGAACAACTCATTTCACAAGACTTAAAGAGGCCTAAAATGATTACGGTTGCGACTTATCAGGCATTACATAGTGCCATGAACCAAGTCGTTGGTTATGGTCTTATCGAAGACACAGATGATACAGCTCAACAAGAGCATTTTAATTTTCAAGATTTTGATATCCGAAAAACATTTGAGGATAAAGATTTAGGGACTCTTTGTTTGGATGAGTGCCATCATTTAAGAAATGAATGGTGGAAGAGTTTAGAGATTTTTCGTAAATCCTTTCCTAAAATTAAGATGATTTCCTTGACAGCGACCCCTCCATACGAAGGAGAACCTGCTCTTTGGGAGCGTTACATCAGCATGTGTGGTGAGATTGATGAAGAAATTACAGTGCCTGAACTGGTTAAGGAAGGGACGCTCTGTCCTCACCAGGACTATGTCTACTTCGCCTTTCCAACTATGGAAGAACGAACACAATTAGATCAGTTTGAAAAGCAGAAACTTAACTTTCTAACTAAACTGTCTACAGATATAAACTTCTCAAACACCATTCAGTCTAGTCCGGCACTAAGTAACCAAATTAGCGATGATGAGCTATTGGCTAATCCTAAATATCTTTCTGCTATTCTGATTTTTTTACGGTCTAAAGAATTACCTTTTCCTCAACGTTTTCAAGAACTTCTCGCTGCAAAAGCCTTGCCAACTTTTACGCTTGAGTGGTTTGAAACCTTGCTTAATGGCATTATTTTTCAGGTTCCAAATTGGTTTGGATTTACTGAGGAGGCCTTTAACCAACTGAAAAGTGATCTGAAAGCAAATGGTCTTATCGAAAGAAATCAAGTTAAACTTATCCGGAATAAGAAACAAGATGTCCTGCTCAATCAATCATTGGGAAAACTCAATGCCGTTAGAGATATTTTTAAGGCAGAATACCAGTCTCTAGGAAATAATCTTCGTCAACTTGTTTTGACAGACTTTATACGTAAGGATTTTCAAGTTCATTTAGGTGATAAAAATGCTCAATTTACCCAACTAGGTGTCCTCTCTTACTTTGAATCTATTCGTAGAGAAATGATTGAACAGTCTTGGACGGTGCCTGTGGCTGTATTGACAGGAAGTTTAGTGGTTATTCCAACTTCAGCTAAAGAACATCTAGAGCGACTCATTCCTAATTCTCGTTTATCCTATGATGTTATTGGACAGTTGAGCCAAGAGGACTATCTTAAGGTAAGTATTTCTGGTTCCTATCATGATTTGGTTACAGCCCTTACTCAACTTTTCCAAGATGGGTATATCCAAGTGATTATTGGGACAAAGTCTTTATTGGGCGAAGGTTGGGATGCACCTTGTGTTAACTCCCTTATATTAGCCAGTTTTGTTGGAAGCTTTATGCTAAGTAATCAGATGCGAGGCCGCGCTATCCGTGTCTGGCCAGACAATCCTAATAAAACGAGTAATATCTGGCATTTGGTTTCTATTAATTTATCACCAAAGAAATGGTTTGAAATTCAAAATGCCGAAGAAAAATATGACGAGACATTAGAACTACAGTTGTATGCACTTAGTCCTGACTTAGAGTTGTTAGATAGACGTATGACACAGTTTTTAGGTCTTCATTATCAAGAGCCCACTATCGAATCTGGCATTGATCGCCTTGACCTCAATCAAATAACTTTTAGCCGAAAGGGTCTAGAAAAACTTAATCAAAAAGCCATTACACTTTCTCAAAAACGTGAGGAACTTAAAGACCGTTGGCAAGAAGCTCTCCCGTTATACGAAGAAATGGAAGTGGTCACCCAAGTTGAGGTCGACAAACAATTTCTACCTTTGGCATACCTTAATGATTGGATGAAGGCCTTACTTATTTCCCAAGCCCTTGCTGTCACTTATTTTATTATTGATCTGGGAAGATATCTGATTGTTGGGAAGCCATTTGCCCAAAGTCTACCGATACTCCTACTTGCACTGCTAGTAATGGCTGTCTTTTGGGGAAGATATTTTATCTATAAGAGTCCCTATAAACGTTTGGAAATTTTTGGTAAAGCTATCCACCAAGCCCTTCTTGATTCAGATCAGATTGAGACTAAAGAGTCTGCTCCTAGAGTGGTAAAAGATAGTAAACAGGCGATTTATAACGCTATCTATCTCAAGGGTGCTAGCATGAGGGAGAAAGAAATCTTTGCTCAGGCTTTGACTGAGTTTTTCGCTCCTATCGAAAATCAACGCTATATCTTAAAGTCTTGTCACAAGGTGAAAGATCAAACCGAATTTTTTGCCGTTCCAAGTATGTTTGAAAAGCGTAAGGCAGATGCAGAGTCTTTCCTCCGACACATCCAAAAAAGTGTCGGAAAATATAACCTCATTTATACGCGAAGTGTTCAAGGTCGTCCTATTCTTCTGGAAGCTCGTATCAAAGCACTTGGAAATAAGCAAGAACGTACCGTTACACATAAAAAAGTTATGTCAACTTTAGAATGATAAATAGACCTAACCACTTAAACCGTTTTTATCATGATATAATAAACCAAGGACACTATATTGGAGAATTCTATGACACTCACACACATTTTTTTCGACCTTGATGGGACTCTCGTTGATAGTTCTGAGGGAATCCACAATGGTTTTGTTCAAACCTTTGAAAGACTAGGCCTCCCCGTTCCTAGTGATCAGAAAATTCGTACCTTTATGGGACCACCTCTCGAAGTAACCTTTAAAGAAGAGATTAGTGAAGAAGGTGCTGACCAAGCTGTCAAAATTTATCGTGACTATTATGAGACTAAAGGGCAATTGGAGGCTCAGCTCTATGATGGCATAAAAGAAATCCTTCAACAACTTAGTCAAGCTTCTAGCAAGAGAATCTTTATTACAACTTCAAAAAATGAACCTATCGCTCTGGAGATGTGCCAACACCTTGGAATTACTGAATATTTTGATGGCATTTATGGATCTACTCCTAGTGCCTTTCATAAGGCTGATGTCTTGCAGCGTGCCATTACTGAAAATCAAGCACCTAAAGACCAGTCGGTCATTGTTGGTGATACCAAGTTCGACTTGATTGGTGGAAAAACGGTTGGCATCAAAACAATAGCGGTGACCTGGGGATTTGGGAAAAACGAAACCCTTTTGGCAGAAAATCCTGATTTTATAGCTGATACCACCCAAGAACTTTGTGATATTTTGAAATAATAATTTAAATCTAAAAAGAGCACGATTATATAGTCATGCTCTTTTTCTATTGAATTAGGATTACATCTGGACAATGATATCCAGACAAAGCTCTAAAGCCTTATCAAAAGCCTCTGAACCCCAATCTCGTTGATTGTAATTCTCTATATCTGCAAGGGAATCTGCAGTAAAGAGAAGTAAGCCCCAAATAGCTCCACGAAATTGAGCAACTGCTGCTAGTGCGGCACATTCCATCTCTACAACACTACAGCCCTCTTCAATACGATAGGAAATCTTGTCCGATGTCTCCCTATAAAAGCCATCTGTCGACCAGGTCATGACCTCTTCATAGGGGATTTTCTTTTGCTTTAAAGTTTTCTCAATGGCTACAAGAGCTTTTTCATTCATGTCTATATAGCGAGATGGCGCAACATAGTGGTAACTTGCACCTTCATCTCGCAAAGCTCTCGTCGGAATCAAAAAAACATTCTCTGGCATGTCTACCAAGACGCCACAAGTTCCAGTTGATATGATTTGCTTTACGCCATAACCAATTAGCCAATCAAGAAATTGTGCAGCTGCAGCTGATCCAACTGGAGCTTGAGCTAAGCAAATCTCCTCCCCGTTGTAAGTCATGACATAAACAGGATAGGTTTTGGTTGCAGAGACAAATTCACCAACTTTTTCAGCGCCAACAGAAGTCGCATAGCGATCGACTTCTTCCTCTAAAAAGCCGTAAACACACCTAGGCGGCAAGTCCAAACCTAAATCCTCATGGGTCGGCATAATCACAGCCTGAGGATTGTCATCAAACTCTAAAATTGGGATTTCATGTTTATGTATCATACTCTCTCCTAATATGCTAATAACAGATTATTTCAACAAATCTTTCAACCAAGAATCAAGGCAATCCATAAATCGTTGGACAGCTGGGGAAGTTTTTTCTTTTTTAGGAAGAGCAATTCCCAGTGAAACAAAATGTTTCGGACTAAGAGGAACTTGCACCACTTCTTCTTTCCAGTCTCTTGCAATCATAGCTTGGTTGAAGCTGACTCCTAGACCAGCCTTGACCATCTGATAGGTCGTAAAGCCGTCCTTGGTTGTGAATCGTGTCTGCAGATTAAGGCCTTCTTGCTTGATTAAGCGGTCCTGGTCTGTATCTTGACCAGGTAAGGTATGGATAAAATCTTCTGTTTCCAGATCCTTAATCTTGTAAGTCTTTTGTTTGGCTTTGGGATGATTCTTAGGCAACCAAGCCACCAAGGGGTCTCGATACAATTCTTTCCAGCTGTACTCCCCACTATCCTGAGGCTCAGCGCACAGACAAATATCGACAGATTTTTCGGCTAGCCACTTGGCAATCTCCTTATTGCCACCTTCTAACAGAGTAATTTGAATCAATGGATAGGTTTCGGAAAAAGTCTTTAGGAGGCTAGGCATCCACATGGAGGACACGCTAAAGTAGCAACCAATTGTGATGGAACCTCTGACTACCCCTTTAATTTCCTCACTGACTTGGGTAGCTACTTGATTGACATCAACAATCTCCCTGAAATAGGGAATCATCAACTTGCCATTTTCCGTTAAGCGAACACCCTTTTTGTTGCGTATGAAAATCGGGAATTCTAATTCTTCCTCTAAACTTGAAATCATTCTCGTAATCCCTGACTGGGTATAGTTCAGCTGTTCTGCTGCTGCTGAAAAAGAACCGGTCTCACTAGCTACTAAAACAGCCTGACATTTACTGGCATCCATAAACTGCTCCTCTCTATCCATTACATTATATCATAGATGCGATGAGTTTTTGCCGTTTGTGTTATATCAATAAGTATTTTAAACTAATATCATCAACAAAGAAAGAGAAACATTCAAATGAAGACACAACTGAATTTTGCCAATGACTATTTACAAGGAGCACACCCTAACATTCTCAAACGTATGATGGAAACCAACCAAGT
This sequence comes from Streptococcus sp. cx1, assembly GCF_052384325.1. Classification (NCBI taxonomy): domain Bacteria; kingdom Bacillati; phylum Bacillota; class Bacilli; order Lactobacillales; family Streptococcaceae; genus Streptococcus; species Streptococcus sp. cx1. Next base: position 746,895 of record NZ_JBQSUN010000001.1, read on the forward strand.
GGAAATGACAGGTTACGGGACAGATCCGATTACCAAGAGTGCCATTGAACAGATTCGAGAGGCCTGTGACTGTCTCCAAGCAGAAGTTCGCTTTCTTATGGGCGGGACCCAATCCAATCAAATCATGATCGATAGCCTCCTTCAATCTTATCAAGGAGTGATCGCAGCGAAAACTGGGCATGTCAGTGTGCACGAGGCTGGGGCCATCGAGTTTGGCAGCCACAAGGTTCTAGAACTCGATACAGCAGACGGTAAATTGACCGCCCAACAAATTAAAGAAACTATTGAAGATTATTGGGCAGATGGCAATCACGAACACATGGTCATGCCAGGCATGGTCTACATCTCACAACCGACTGAGCTTGGAACACTTTATTCAAGAGAAGAATTGGAAGCTATTGCTCAAGTCTGCAGAAAGCACGATGTTAAGCTTTTTGTCGATGGAGCACGTCTAGCCTATACTCTGGCTTGTCCTGAAAATGATGTGACTCTAGCTGACCTCGCCCAGCTCTGTGATGCTTTTTACATCGGTGGCACCAAGTGCGGGGCCATGTTTGGAGAGGCGGTGGTCATTCCTAATCCTCGTCTCCTTCCTCATATGACCACCATCATCAAGCAACATGGCGCTCTCTTAGCCAAAGGCAGACTGTTAGGCATCCAATTTGACGAATTGTTCAAAAACCATCTATATAACACTATCGGCCATGATGCGATTACTTATGCTAATCAGATCCGTCAAGCTTGTAAAAGAGCAGGACTTCCTCTCTATTTTGAAAATCCGACCAACCAGATCTTTTGTTTGGTGACAAAAGAGCAGATGGAAAAACTCTCTGAGAAAGTGGTCTACTCCTTCTGGGAAAAGTATGATGACGAACTGACTGTCATTCGCTTTGCGACCTCATGGTCCACTCAAAAGGAAGATGTGGAGGCACTGTGTCAGGTGATTGAAGGATTATAATTAAAATTATAAATCCAACAAAAAAAGACATGAATCTGCTTTAGATAGAAACATGTCTTTTTGTATGCTACTTTAAGAAATATGATTGCAGTCAGGTTTTATTTCCACAAACCACCTAAAATCTGTTTTTCCAACAAATTTAAGTCTTCTTCTCTTATGTCACCATTGTCGCTAACGATATAGAGTTGGGCAAAGTAGGCCAATAAGGGACCTATACAAATACGAACCATTTGAGGAACCGTGATTTCAGGATTCACTCGTGAATCTGCTATCAATTCCTTATGGAGTACTAATAATTTATCCTGAAGAGTATTCCAAATATAAAGTTGTTCTTTTCTCAGTTTCTTATTTGAAAAAATTTCCTGAAGAATAATTTTCATCAAAGCGCGATTCGTTTTGAGATAGGCCATACGATTTTGGACCAGATAATGCACCTTTTCTTCAGTCGTTTCTAAGGCTAAAAGTTCTTCAAAAAAACGACCGAAAAGTCCTGGAACAACAGGGTGCAAAATAGCCGTTAATAAATCTTCTTTGGTCTTGAAATACTTGAAGAGCGTTGCTTGGCTAAGTCCCGCATGTTTGGCAATTTGTAAGGTGGAGGTTCCATTGTAACTCTTAGTAGAAATCAAATCGACCGCCGCCTGCATGATTTTTTTCTTTCCCTTGGGATAGTCTGCACCCTTTAGATAAGCTTCAAACGACTCAAAAACACTCTCACTCATTTTCATCCTCGTATATTTATATTTTATACTTTACGGTAACGACGCAAGCCGACAATATTGAGAACTGTCAAAGCGACAAGGAAGACTAGTAGAACACCAATATTTGGTAAAATATCTCCAAGTCCACGTCCGTAAAGAATAATCTGACTCATCGCATCACCTGAGTAGGTCAAAGGCAAGAATTTCCCTAGAGTTTTTGCCCAGTCTCCCATTGAATCAAGTGGAATGATTCCTGAGAAAAAGAGTTGCGGCATAATCACAAGAGGAATAAATTGCATCATCTGAAATTCTGATTTTGCCAAGGTAGACAAGAGAATTCCGAAGGCTAGTGCCACCAGAGCCAGTACCACATTAACTATTATAACATTTAACAGGCTTCCGACAACTTCAATGTTCAACAACCAGATGGCTGCTAGAACGACTACTCCTGTCTGCAGTATGGCAATAAGGCCGTAAGACAACATATAGCCGTAAACAATTTCCGAACGTTTGACTGGGGTTGCCAACAAACGATCTAGGGTTCCGCTAGTACGTTCTTTCAAGAGTGCCATCCCTGAAATCAAAAAGACAAAGAAGAAAACGACGAACCCAAGCAAAACAGGAATCATTTTAGCAAAGAAGCCGGTGTCCTCGTTACCATATTCATAAGATTCCTTAATTTCAGGAGATTTTACCTTTAGTTGTAATTGTGGAAGGGATTGCTTCACACGTGCTAATAATTGATTGGTGCCTTCACTGGCAATACTGGTGCGTAATATTTGTCGGGTCACCGAAGTTTTAGAGGCATCTGTATTGGCATAGGCTACATGATATTCCCCATCCTTATAAGAGATAACTGCATCTACTTTTTCATCGTTTAAAGCCTCTTTAGCTTGATCCAAGTCTTTGTAGGTTTTGACACTGACATGTTCTAAGTCGTCCATCTTACTTACCAAACTACTTGGCACATCTTGTGTCGCTAACTTGACATTTACAGTTGTACTTGCTGAAAACATGAGGTTCATCAACCACATGATAAAGACTGGTGCTACAAACATTAGGGCCAGTGTCCGTTTGTCACGAAGCAATTCTTTGACGACTTTTTTTGCAATGGCAATTGTTCTCATTTCATTCTCCTTCTGCTTTCAAAAAGACTTCTTCAATACTTGAAACACCATAAGATTCTTTTAGCTTGGATGGTGTATCAAAGGCAATGATTTTTCCACCTAATAGTAGTCCGACCTTATCTGTCAGCTCTGCTTCATCCATGACATGGGTTGTTACCAGAATTCCTACACCATTGTCTCTAAGCGTGATTAATTCCTTCCAGATTTTCTTCCTAAGAGAGGGGTCGATTCCAACTGTCGGTTCGTCCAAAATCAAAAGTTGCGGATTTCCTAAAAGTGCAATCGCCAGAGACAAGCGTCGTTTCATCCCTCCTGAATAACCAGATACCGACTTGTTTAAGTGGGCAGTCAGATCTACTATTTGAGCCACATGAGCTATTTCATCCTTTAAAGCTTTTTTTGAAAGACCTTTTAACTGACCGAAAAATTCCAAATTTTCTTGTCCTGACAAAGCTTCATATAAAGCATCTGACTGGGCCATATAGCCTATATCTCCCAGAATATGACGATTGGGCATGGTCTGGTCTAAGACTAAAGCGTTACCGCTATCTGCCTTTTCCATCCCTAACATGGTTTTAATCATGGTTGATTTACCAGCACCAGAAGGACCGATTAGACCAATGATTTCCCCAGACTGTAATTCAAAACCTACGTGGTTTAACACAAGTTGTTGACCAAAAGATTTTTGTAAATCTTGTAAATGTAGCAATGTTTTCATATGCATCCTCCTTAGTGAGTATTTACTCACTTTCGATTACAAGTGATATTGTAGTGAGTGTTCACTCACTTGTCAAGTGGAAAATTAAATTTTTTTCAGAAAAACAAGAGCTACCTTCGTTATAACAAGACTTTTTACGGACTCCAAGCAGGAATCTTCCTTATTGGACCGGTTCTTTCCCTTCTTTTTTCTGCCTATCCGACCATTGTCATCTCCATCGCAACTGTAATGACCTTAGCAATGGAAGTTCATTTTACGCATTTTTATATGACCCGAACCAAGAAATTTTCAACTCCGAATTGGGATTTGTATTAAAAAAAATTTCTAGTAGACATCCTCTACTAGAATTTTTTCTTAGTCAATGATAATCATAGACTTAATAGACTTGCGTTCATCCATGTCTTTATAAGCCTGATTAATCTCATCCAAGCTGTAGCTATTAGTAAAGACGCGACCTGGATTGATATCGCCATCAAGAACTGCTTTTAACAAAACTTGTTTGTCATAGGTGGTAACTGAAGCTGCTCCACCTGCCACTGAGATATTTTGAGCAAAGGTTGAACCAAGAGCACGGTTATTGTAATGAGGAACACCGAGAAATCCCATGCGGCCTCCATTGTGAAGAACACCAAGAGCTTGATCAACTGCTGCTTCAGTACCCACACATTCAAGAGCAGCATCCGCTCCTCCTCCAAGGATTTCACGGACCTTGGCAATGCCTTCTTCACCACGCTCAGCCACAACAGCTGTCGCACCTGACTCCAAGGCCATCTGTTGACGGTCTTCGTGGCGACTCATGAGGACGATTTGCGATGCACCACGCATCTTAGCTGCAATGACAGCACATTGACCCACGGCACCGTCCCCGATAACGACTACCTTGTCACCCTTTTGCACATTAGCCACACGCGCTGCATGGTAACCAGTCGGCATGACATCAGCAAGAGTCAAAAGTGACTTAAGCATGCCTTCGCTGTAATCTGAAGGTTGACCAGGAATTTTGACAAGTGCCCAATTAGCAAAGTGGAAACGGATATACTCAGCCTGTACGCCACCAGACCAGTTGTTACCTGGGTGATTGTCACAAGAACCATCAAAACCAGCTCGACAAGCATCACACTGACCACAACCGTGTGTGAAAGGTGCAATAACAAAGTCACCAGCTTTTACCGTAGTAACGTCATCGCCAACTTCTTCGACGATTCCGATAGCCTCATGACCACTATTACTATGCCCTTCTTCGATTTCTGGATTACGGTAACTCCAAAGGTCGGAACCACAAACGCAGGTACGGACAATGCGAATAATGGCATCATCCTGAGCCTCAATTTGTGGGCGGTCAATTTCTGCCAGACCAACCTGACCAGCTTTAGTGTAAACTGCAGATTTCATATGTTTACCTCTTTTTCTTTAGTTACTGTTAGTATACACTTTTAATTAAGCTCTGGCTCAAATCAAGCATTCCAAATTATTTTCAAACAAGAGCAATTAATCATATTTTTTCCCATACTTCTTTTCTAGCATTTTCTTAATCAAATAGGGCATTTTGACATTTTCGCGGCCTTTCTTGGCAATTAACTTCTTCACAAAATCTGGCATTTGGATATCATTCCCTTCTTCCAAAATCTGACTCGTGCTTGATGGAGCTTCCAACTCATCAAAGGTCTCCAGCTGAGGTTGATAGTCACTATAGTCACCGTCTATATGAGACTGAATTGTCGAAAGAAGTGCCTTGATTAAACGAGGATCGCTATTTGGCATAGGAGGTCTGTGATAGGCTACACCTAGCTCTTGGCAAAGCTCCTTACATTCCACATCATTGTCAAAAAGAACTTCAATATGCTCACTAATAAAGGCAATCGGAACAAAAATATAGTGGTCAGGATGCTCCCTCTCATTACGAAGGTATTCTAAGACATCCGGCTTAATCCAAGGAATACCAATATCACTCTCACTCTGCCAAGTATTGGTGTACTGCTCCTCTTCAAGCCCTAAAATCCCCGCAATCAAGCGACTATTGTCATAAATCTGATCGATATAAGGGTCACCAAAATCTAGTGCCAAAACTGGGACACTGTGGGCTGAAAAAATCACCTTATAACTGTCGTCTCCAATCTGATCTAAAATCTTTTGGATCTCATCAGCCCAATAGTGGAGTAGGTCAGGTTCTCGGTACCAGTCCTTGATAATTTGGAATTTTATCTGACCACTTTCTAAAAATTTTTCATAACCCATGACAGAATAGTAGGAATAATGGGGCTCTAGAATCAAACACAAACACTCTTCAATTCCGTCATTCTCCATCTCTTTAATCGTATCAGTGATGAAAGGACGGGAAAATTTATTAGCAAAGTAGACCGATGCTTGATCTCCAAGAGCGGAGGCAACCAAGTTCACTTCTTCCTTTGTTATCCTTTGGAGCGGCGTTCCACCAATTCGGACGTAATGGTCATATAAGGTTTGAATTTCATGGGGTTCAGGACGAACTCCACGCCGTATATTCGTGAAAAATTCTGCCACTCCTTCATAGGTAATCTCTTCTGGCGAACCAAAAGTCATCATCAACACAGCTCTTTTACTCATAACTACTCCTTACTATATACTTTTCACTATTTTACCATGAAAAGGCTTACTTTGGTGAGCTTAGTATCAAAAAAACTCCTAGAGATAAACTCTAAGAGTGTAAATAACTATTCTTAATGGTGATGAATATGTCCATGACTTTGATTCACTTCCAACTCTTCGATATTGCGCTTATGGGCTCGGTGGGTTGCCAGGTCTTCATCGACCTCAATGGTGACGTTTTGAAAGCCACAATCTTTGAGCAAGGTACGAATAGACTCTTTACAGACCTCCATGTGGTTGACATGCTCTAGACAAACATGGACAATGGCGTTCTTTTCCAAACCATCCATGGTCCAGAGATTAAGCTGATTGATACTAGCCACATGCTCCAACTGCTCCAAATCACTCTTGACTTGCTGGATATCCACTCCTTCTGGCACAGCATCCAGGAAAATCCTGAGCGTGCTCCAAAAACGTGGAATGGCTTTGGACAGAATAAAGATGGAAATAGCAAGAGATAAGAGTGGATCTAGGATGTACCAGTCGGTAAATCGGAGAACAATGGCCATTAAGATGACAGCCACCCAACCTAAGGTATCTTCAAGAAAATGCAGGCTGAGAATGGATTCGTTCTTGGTTTGCCCTTTGCGAATGACAAGACTCGCTAGCACATTGATGCTGACAGCTATGATTCCAAGCCAGAGGATGCCCTCATCATTGACAGGTTGTGGGTGAAAGAGTTTCGTTATATTTTCCAAAATAACCAGAACGGACCCTGTCATGAGAATCACAGCTGTTACCATAGCCCCTAAAAGGCTAAAGCGCTTGTAGCCCAAGGTATAGTGGCTGTCTTCTTCACGATTGGAAATACTCTCCAGAAAGGCGGAAATCCCAATAGCGATCGCATCTCCCAAATCATGGACGGAATCAGCAAGAACTGCACTGGACCCAAAAATCCCTCCTGCAATAAACTCAACAATGGCATAACTCAAATTCAAGAAAAAAGCTATCCAGACCGCATGTTTTGTACTCATTTTTCCACCTTCCTTTGGTATAATAGTAGTAGAATGATCCCTTTCACTAGTATTATCTCTAACTCTAAAAGGAAAGGATAGAAGCAAACTGTTTAGGCTGTCCGTTACTGAACAGTTTGTTCAAAGTGTCCATATGACAGCACCGGATCGTCGCATAACCAAAACTCGAAAAGCTATCTATCAAGCTTTTTTACAATTACTCAACCAAAAAGACTACGAGGCCATCACGGTTCAAGAAATCATTGACTTAGCCGATGTGGGGCGATCAACCTTTTATAGCCATTACGAAAGTAAGGAATTATTGCTAGATGAACTCTGTCAAAAGCTCTTTCACCATCTCTTTGAGCGTGCTGAACACCTATCCCCACAAGACTATCTGGCCCATATCTTTCAGCATTTCAAGAAAAATCAAGACCATGTGACCAGTCTCTTGCTCTCTAAAAACGATTATTTTATCCGGCAACTGCGAAAAGAGCTGGAACATGATGTCTACCCAATGGTAGCCGACGAACTCATCAAAGCCCATCCAACTCTCCCTTACTCTTACCTCAAACACTTGGTCGTCAGCCATTTCATCGAAACCCTCAGCTGGTGGTTGAAAAAAGGCAAGTCCTACACCGAACAAGAAGTGATTCAGTTTTATTTGGAGATTTTGAAAGTGGGTTCTAACTAAGAACCGACTTCATATCATTCATCATAGAAAGGAAACCCTATGTTCTTCCACATTCTTATCGGCTTTTTTACAGTCTTCTTTGCCCTTGCTTTTGCTCTTCTTCACTTATTGGCTTCTCTTTCTGAAGTTAAAAAAGGGAATCGCACTCTAGGAAATACATTTCTCCTCATCGGAAGTAGCCTTGCGACCTTATCTCTCATCCTCTACTTCTTTTTACCGATTGTCGCTCTAGTCCTTTGGCTGATCGGCTGTGGTTTGATTTGCTACGGGGCCTATTGGAATGGGAAACACAAAGGAAACTTCCACCCAGTCCACCACCTGATTCGGGTGGGCATCGCTCTGGTCCTTACCATCTTGTTAGCCTTGTTATAAGAAAAGCTCAAGTTTTCAGAAAAAACTTGAGCTCTTTTATTATTCTATACATCATCCAAAATGCTATACCTTTTACAGTTTATATCCTTTTTAACTCCCCTATTTTCTATTTTTTAAAAGTGAGGACTGTTTTTTCTTGCTAGGAACGAATCAAAACTGCATTTTTCAAAAAAGCGATTACCTTTCGAATGTGACTAGCATTGGTGCCAAGGCTAGTTGCTAGTGCTTTAGAACGCAATGACTCCTTGCTCTTACTAATCATCATTAGGATATGTAAAGCAAGACTTCCTTACTTCACTTTTTTTAAATGATCAGGCCATGTGACTTGTTGTCAAACTCTAAAATGGGAATCGTGTGTTGCTAAATCATAAATCACCTCTTGTAAATTTGTACTATTGTACCAAAAGCTGACGAAGTATCAAGGCGTTGTCTTTAGCAATCCAGAAAACTTCTCTTCCATGCATATAAGAAATCGTTGCACTGCTGGAGAAATTGGCCTCTACCTTCCATTTCTTTTTCATAATACTATTTTTACTTTTTTATTCATTATACAAGTAAGACTGAAGAAAATGCAATTAAAATCCTTAAAAAGTCTTTGTAAACTGCAATAAAAGGCTCTATAATTTCTGTAGTGGGTAAAACCACCATAGGAATTATGGAGCCTATTTTGTTGTAGAAAAAAAGTCCCATAAGACCTATAATGAAAAGTGACCAAACCATCATTAGAAAGAATCTTATGGAACAATTAAATTTTATCACAAACTTACTCGTAATTAAAGACAAGAACATCAAGATTTTTGATTATTTTGATGCTGGAACACATAAAGAAGTCATCGATAAGCTAGATGATTATCCTGCACCTATGTGCCCTCGCTGCTTAGGACAAATGGCTAAATATGACTTCCAAAAAGAATCTAAAATCCCCTACCTAGAGTGTGCAGGCTATAAGATACTCATTCGATTAAGAAAACGTCGTTTCCGTTGTAAAGTCTGCGGGAAAATGGCTGTCTCAGAGACTTCCTTAGTCAAAAAGAATCACCAAATCGCGACCATCGTCAACCAGAAAATCACTCAAAAATTAATCGAGAAAGTCCCTATGACGGCTATCGCAGACAGTCTATCTGTCTCTACTTCGACAGTCATTCGTAACTGGAAACTCATTCAACAGGATAGTAGTAAACTCAGCGATAGACGTTTTTATCGCCCGACTTTTCGCTCACACTTGACCAATAAAGAGATTTTAGAAAAGCTGCTTTCATACTCTCAAGAACTTAGAAAGCACTATGACCTCTTACAGGCAGATACCTATATCATGGCGGTGATTAATAACTAACATTTGGATACTCTAACAGAGCTGAGTGAGTTGGAGAGGAAGGGCTGCTTTCTTCCCCAATGATTAATGAATCAATATAAGTATTTTTAAGAGGGATTTAAGGAAAAATTTAACTTTTACTTAAGCCTTTTTTATTTTAGGATATTATACTAGAGCCATCAAATAAAGAAAAACTCTAAGGAGAATCCTATGAAATTCAATCAAAATCAAAGATATACTCGTTGGTCTATTCGCCGTCTCAGTGTCGGTGTTGCCTCAGTTGTTGTGGCTAGTGGTTTCTTTGTCCTAGTTGGGCAACCAAGTTATGCAAGTGCCGATGTCGTCAATCCGACCCCTGCTCAAGTCGTACCAGACGCTGCTTCGGTGAGTGAAAAGAGCGACTTACCAGCTGAACTTCTCAAAGAAGCAGTCGATACAGCTCTTCCTTCAGAACAGGTAAACTCAGCACCTAAAGCAAGCTTGGATACTACAAGCTCTCCAGAAAAATCGGATGTGACTGCTGAAGACCAAGTAGTAGCACCAAAAGAAGAAGTGCAAGCAAAATCAGAATCTAAGAAAGAAACAGAAGATGTGGTTGAACCTGCGACAAATCCTGCGCCTGCCGTCTCTGGACAAGACCGTGATGCAAGTGAAGCTCAACCAGCAACCACCCCAGCTGAAGTACAAAAAGGTGTAGCCGACAACACTAAAGATACGGTTGATGTTCCAGCTACATACTTGGACAAGGCCAATTTCCCTGGTCCATTCACAGCCGGTGTTAACCAAGTCATTCCATATGAATTCTTCGCTGGTGACGGTATGTTAACTCGCCTTATCTTGAAAGCATCAGACAAGGCTCCATGGTCAGACAACGGTTCGGCTAAAAATCCTGTCCTTCCACCAGTAGAGAAATTGGGCAAAGGCCTCTACTTCTATGAAGTAGACTTGGCAGATACCCAAGGAAAATCAGATAAAGAGCTTCTTGACCTCTTGAAACAAAATGGTACTCAAAGTTATAAAGCTACTATTAAAGTGTACGGAGCTAAAGATGGCAAACCTGACTTAACAAATCTTGTAGCGACTAAAGATTTGACTGTTAATTTGAACGCTTCAACCACTCCAACTCAGATTAAAGAGTCTATTGTTAACAATGTCAAAGACATGATTGATGTTCCGGCTAGCTACCTTGATAAGGCTAAGGTTCCTGGACCTTTCTTGGCCGGAGTCAACCAAGTTATACCATACGAAGCTTTTGGTGGAGATGGGATGTTGACTCGCCTTATCTTGAAATCATCTGACAAGGCCCCTTGGTCAGACAATGGAATGGATAAAAATCCTGCTTTATTGCCACTTGAAGGCTTGGCTAAAGGCCAATATTTCTACGAAGTGGATTTGAATGGCAATACGGTTGGCAAAGATGGTCAGGCCTTGCTGGAGCAAGTTCGAGCTAACGGAACCCATACGTATCTAGCTACTGTTAAAGTCTATGGCGCTAAAGACGGCAAACCTGATTTGACCAATCTGATTGCTACTCGTCAAGTAACGATTCAGCTTCGTGGAAAAGAAATGGCGACAATACCATCTCAACAAGGTCAGATGAATACGAAGCCTTCTGAAACAGGCTCTACAGGTACGACTGAGGGTATGATGGGTACAAATCATTATATGTCAGATATGAAAGTAGATCAACCAGCTTCTAGCCCAATGGCTAATATGATGAAAAAAGATGATAAAGCGATGCTACCAAATACTGGGGAAGCTAAAACAGCTACAGCTGGCCTTGGTATCTTTGGTCTAACCTTGGCAGGGCTTGTTGGACTTTTGGGTTTGACAACCAAACGAGAAGATTAAGATTCAAATCACTTAAACATTAGAGAAAACAGTGTTATACTAAAGCAAGTGTAACACTGTTTTTATCGAAGGAGTGTCAAATGAAAAAGACAATTTTGCTGGTTGATGATGAGATAAATATTCTAGATATTCAAAACCGCTATCTTATACAGGCTGGTTATGACGGTTTAGTCGCCCATGATGGTAAAGAGGGATTAGAGCTTTTTAGAAAAAAATCTATCGACCTTATTATCACAGATATCATGATGCCCAATATGGACGGTTATGATTTTATCAGTGAAGTTCAGTATATCGCCCCGAATCAACCCTTCCTCTTTACAACTGCTAAGACAAGCGAACAGGATAAGATTTATGGATTAAGTTTGGGGGCAGATGATTTTATAGTCAAACCCTTTAGCCCACGCGAATTAGTTTTAAGAGTGAATAATATCTTGCGTCGCCTTAGCCGTGGGGGAGAGACAGAACAGATCGAGTTTGGTGACTTGGTAATCAACCATGTGACTCATGAGGTCCGCCTTGGGGAGCAACCTTTGGAATTGACAGTAAAATCCTTTGAACTTCTATGGGTATTGGCCAGCAATCCTGAGAGAGTCTTTTCAAAGACGGAACTTTACGAGAAGGTATGGCAAGAGGACTATGTGGATGATACCAATACACTCAATGTTCATATTCATGCTTTGAGGCAAAAATTGACCAAGTATACGAATTCAAATGCTCCTGCTATCAAAACTGTCTGGGGTTTGGGCTATAAGATGGAAAAACCAAAAGGTAGAAAATGAAATTAAAAAACTATATTTTAGTGGGTTATCTAGTGTCTACTATACTAACTATTTTGGTCGTTTTCTGGGCAGTCCAACGAATGTTGATTGATAAAAGTGAAGTTTACTTTCTAGTTGGAATGACCTTGATTGCTAGTTTCATTGGCGCTGCAGTGAGCATCTTTCTTTTGTCACCTGTTTTTTCCTCTCTGAAACATTTGAAAAAACAAGCTCAGAATATAGCAAGCAAGGATTTCAGCACAGAAATTGAAACCAAAGGCCCATTAGAATTTCAAGAGCTGGACCAGGCTTTTAATGACATGTCCCACAAATTGCAGGCTACCTTTCAATCACTTGATGAGAGCGAGCAAGAAAAGAGAATGATGATTGCGCAGCTCTCTCACGATATTAAAACTCCCATTACCTCCATTCAGGTTACTGTGGAGGGAATTCTAGATGGAGTGATTAAGGAAGAGGAGTGGCTCCACTACTTATCCACGATTGGTCGGCAAACTGATCGTCTAAACAAGCTAGTGGAGGAATTGGATGTTTTGACTCTTAATACACAACCTCAAGATACTGCTGATGAAGAAGTCGAAGAGATCTTTTTAGATCAGCTGTTGATTGAGTCAATGAGTGAATTCCAGCTCCAGATTGAACAAGAAGAGCGAGATGTTTACATTCAAGTGTCACCTGAGTCGGCGAAAATCAAGAGCCATTCTGACAAACTTTCTCGCATTCTGGTCAATTTGTTAAACAATGCCTTTAAATATTCAGAACCAGGAACCAGAATCGAGGTTCTTGCCCAATTAACAGAACAAGAGCTGACAATCAGTGTGAAAGACGAGGGTCAGGGGATCCTTCCTGAATATTTGGAAAAGATCTTTAAACGACTTTATCGTGTAGAAACTTCGCGTAATATGAAAACAGGTGGGCATGGCTTAGGTCTTGCGATTGCACGAGAACTAGCCTATCAGCTTGGTGGCGAAATTACAGTAGAAAGTCAGTATGGCTTAGGAAGCAAGTTTACATTCAGCCTTAGTTTGAAATAAAACCGTAAAATCCCTTTACAAATCTAGCTTTTCATGGTGCAATAGCCTTTGTGTGAAATTGCAGCAGGAAAGCATGAAGCTCGTCAACAGGTGCAGTTTATCACTATGGATATGTCTGGGGCTTATATTCCACTTGCCAAAAGGCTTTTTCCAAACGCTAAAATCGTTCTTGATCGTTTCCACATTATCCAGCACCTTAGTCGAGCCTTTTTAAAGAAAAGAATTGCGATTATGAACCAGTTTGATAAGAAGTCACTACCCTATCGAGCCTTGAAAAATCACTGGAGACTCTTTCAAAAGGACAGCCGTAAACTATCTCTCAACTCTTTTTATTCAAAGACTTTCCGTCAAACCTTTAGTCCACATGAAGTCATTGAGAAGACACTAGACTTTTCAGAAGAGCTAACCGACTCTTTTGCTTTTTCACTTTCAGGAGAAAAGAGCAGATGAGTTTTTTGAACTCATTCAAGAAAACTTAAACGTCGTCAATCATTATTTTCAAACTGTCTTTAGGACTTTTCTTAGACACAAACAATACATCAAAAACTCACTAGAAACACACTATTCAAACGCAAAACTTGAAGCGACTAATAAGTTGATCAAAGACATAAAACGCTTGGGCTTCGGTTTTAGAAACTTTATTAACTTTAGGAAGCGTGTCTTCATCACTCTGAACATAAAAAAGAGAAGACCTATCTGGTCCTCTCTAGATGTTAGCTTTTCGTCACCCACTACAGTTGACATAGAGCCTATTAAACACAAAAGTCACCCATGTGAGTTCTTGCCAGAAGCTGAAGTTAATCCTTCAACCTGGAAAACCCGCAGAGGTGACTTTTTCTATACATCTCGATTTTTCTGGCAATAATCATCAACCGATAAATATGTCTGTGAATCACCCATCGACTCCGCTATGTCCATAATCCGCGGTGGTAGTAATCCCACTCGCTGGACAAGTTCGTGATTGCTGAACAATTCCCGTGGACTGCCGGCGAAGCCAAACTTCCCGTGTTCCATAACATACACCGACTCAAACTCGGCGGCGACCCAATCCATGTCATGGGTGATGGTCACAACTTGGTGGCCCGAATCAGCCAACTGATGGAAAATTTCGGTCAACTTGCGCCGGCTTTCCCAATCAAGCGACATCATCGGCTCATCAAATAAATAAATCGCCGGATCCACTGCCAAAACTGTGGCAACGCTCAACAGCTTGCGTTCCGACAATGACAGGTCATATGGACTTTCAGCTGTTTTATCATCCAAGCCAACTCTTTTTAGAGCCGCTAAAGCCCGCCTCGTAATCGTGTCGTGGTCATCCATGACCTGCGCGACACTCCACTCCACCTCTCGTTGAACGGTCGGGTTGAAAAGCTGATCGTCAGGATTCTGAAAAGTAATCCCAACCTTCAGTAACTTTTCAACTGGTTTAAGATCATTAAAATTTTCTCCATCGATCTTAATCACACCGGTTTGTGGTGTCAGCAAGCCCGTCAACAATTTGAAGAGCGTTGATTTGCCGGCACCATTTTGGCCGACAATCGCCACCATCGGATCGGCGAAGTGTTTGTCTTCAACATCCAAACTAAAGGACCGTTCCGGATAAGTGAACGTCAGGTTGTTCAGTTCAATTGTGGACATAACGAACCTCCTTCAGATCAGCGTAATTCACCGGATACCGGCCATCAGCCAAGTGCCAATCCATTTTTTGAGCAAGTTGCTGGATTGTCGGGGCTGGAATCTGCCAGTCAGCTGCCAAATGATTAAACACCTCACCCGGCCTGCCCTGGGCTACCATTTGACCCTCGTGCAGCACCCACACAACGTCGGCGACTTCGCACAAATCGTCAATTTCACTGGTGACAATGAAGACAGTCGTCTCTTTGACTTGGGCCAGCCATTGGAAAAATTGTCGGCGGCCAAGGGGATCCATCTGACTGGTCGGATCATCCATAATCAAAACAGCCGGGTTAGCCGCAATCGCCGTGGCAATTGCCAACCGCTGGCTCTGACCACCGGAAAGGCTCTCGGGACGCAAATTCAGCTGTTCAATCAGCCCCATTTGCGTGGCAACTTCTTCAACCCGTTTTTGAATCAGTCCTTCAGCCATTCCCTGATTAATCAAGTCAAAGGCGATTTCATCGGCAACCGTGTCTGCCAACCCGCTTAGTTGGCCAGCTGGATTTTGCAGTACAACTCCATTCATGGCATTATAAACGGGCCAATTGTCGGACACTCGCTGGCCAAACATGTGCCAGTCGCCCTCAATCTCAGCAGACATAATTTTGGGAATGACCCCTGCTAGCACATGGCACAAAGTCGATTTGCCGGAGTGGCTATTCCCGATAATCCCAACCACCTGGCCGGTATGAACCTCCGCGTTAATCTGACGCAGTTGTGGTTGCTCAGTACCCGGATAACGGGTAGTCAAATTTTCAATTACAATCCGTTTATCTTCGTCCATATCTTCCACCCAATCAATAAAATTGCCAATCCAGTCAGACCAATGTGCAGCGTCCGCGACAGGCGATACACGCGTTGGGAGGTTCTGACAGTCCGGTTGAGATTATCAAAACCTCTCAGTTGGAGAGAAATCGACCGCGCCATCGATTGATCCAAGGTCTTAATCACCAATGGAATTAGAACCGGCAGGACTGACTTTAATTTCTGAATCAACGTTTTTTGCGGATTGGTTCCGCGAACTTTTTGTGCCTGCTGGATTTTCCGCATATTGCGCATCATTTCCGGTAAAATATAACACACCGACATCAGAACGTAGACGGTTTTATAAGACAATCCGGACAGTTCCAAATAGGCCGCGTTTTCTGAAATACTCGTGGTCACCATAAAAAAGCCACTGGTCAAAATAATCACCAATACTCGACAACCCAGAGTGGTGGCGTAAATCAGGCCTTCTTTGTAGAACGACACACCAAGCACAGAAAACAGCACAGTTTGATTCCGACTGTAAAATAACCCTTGGATGATCAGCATGGTGCAAATCAGAAACAGGCTGAATCCCAGCGCCTTAAAGATGGTAGAACTCAATTTGGAAAATAACAATAGCAGTGTTGCGACAAGAATTAATCCGGCCTGAAGCAATAAATTCATACTGGTAAAGCTCAACAACGTCATGTCCAAGATGAACAAGAGCTTAGTAATCGGATCGATCACCTGGTACCACTTGAGCTTGACCCGTGGCGCTCCAGAAATCAATGTTTGATCAGTCATCATTTATCACCGCTAAAGAAGTGCACCATCCGCTTCGGCAGCTGACGATAGATGAAGAATGCGAGGTAGGCCACGCAGACTTTATCCAAAATATCCAAGACAAACTCATCGGTAAATGAGGCCAGCCACACTGGTGCATGATTGGCGACCATTACCGCAAACAATGAGTCACCCCAAGCGATACCGGTCTGACCACCCCAAAAGATGACGTTGAGTGGCGTTGAAATGACAGCTGAAACGAAGGCAATAATAATAGCAGAAACAAATACTCGTCGCGCTGACGAGAACCACCCATTGGCGTGCAAAACTCCGACAGCAATCCCAATTCCGATGCTGGTAATCGCATACACGGTTGAAATTGGCGATAAGGTCAGCCCATAGATCACGTTGTTGATGAAACCACTGATGGCACCGGCAACCGGCCCAGCCAACATGCTGGCAAGAAAGGTTCCCAAAGACCCCAGCCAAACGGGCAACTTTAACCCCTCCGCCAAGGCTTTGGCAACATAGTTAATCCCCACGGCAGCGGGAATCAAAGTCATGGTGGCAGCACTTAACTTAAATTTCCACATACTGGTACGATGAATCGGTTCTGTTTTCATAATCTTCTCCTTTTGTTTTTAAAGAGCCGTGTCAGGAATGACTTTCGGACGCAACGCTCTATAGAATAGTTATTAGAACCATATAGTCACTTTACCATACCATCCGTAGTCGACATGAGTTAATATAGTAAAATTACTATTTTTAAAAGTTCATAATCTTATCATACGCTTATTTTCAAAATTGTCAAGTCTTTTCTGAAAATTCTTTAAAAAATGTTGTGAAATTTAAAATGCCTAGCTGAGCTAGACATCTTTCGACTGGGA
Organism: Streptococcus sp. cx1; assembly: GCF_052384325.1. NCBI lineage: Bacteria > Bacillati > Bacillota > Bacilli > Lactobacillales > Streptococcaceae > Streptococcus > Streptococcus sp. cx1. The sequence continues at coordinate 764,110 of NZ_JBQSUN010000001.1, forward strand.
TTTTGTTTTCATTACTGTCACTAATACTTCTACGTTTTCGTAATCGACAGAAATTTAGTCCATGACATAAATTTCTCCTCGACTATATAGGGCAGCCTTTCCTGCAAGGTAAATCCTATCACCCTCTATACGACAAAGGAGGATGCCACTCCTTTCAGAGGCTTGGTAAGCCCTAAATTCTGCTTGTGCCAACTTATTAGCCCACAAAGGAATGACATGACAGTGTCCTGAGCCACAGACTGGATCTTCCTTGACTGATAATTTTGGGGCAAAACTTCGAGTCACAGTATCATACTCGCTTCCTTTTACAGTGATATTCAGGAGGAGCCCATCTAAAGCTTTTACTTTATCAAAATCTGGACTTGCATTGATGACATCATTTTCATGTGGCAAGATACAAACTAGATCTCTTCCAAGCCATGCTTCAAGTGGACGGACCCCGATTGCTTCTTCCATCTCACTTGTGACTGCAACTTGGTGCATGGAGTATGCTGGAAAATTCATCTCATAGTACTCATCTTTTTGGGTAACTAAAAGTTCCCCACTCTGTGTAGCAAAAGTTAGACTTTCAGCATTCTTTTCAAAAAATCTAAAAAGAACAAAAGCCGTTGCCAAGGTGGCATGACCGCACAAATCGATTTCTCCACCGGGAGTAAACCAACGTAATTCGTAGTGATTATCATTTTTAACCGTAAAAGCTGTCTCAGAAAGATTATTTTCTTTAGCGATATTCTGTAAGGTATCATCTGACAGCCATTTATCCAAAAGGCAAACAGCAGCCGGGTTGCCTTTAAAAACGGTATCTGTAAAAGCATCGACGATAAATTGTTGGATGGTATATTGATTCATTGATAAGTTCAGCTCCTTAAATTGTTAACCTTGTTTTAAAACTACAAGTGAGTGTAGAAAATTTAGTAAAGTATCAAATTAAATTATTTCTTGTCCATCTACACCTTACCCCTGAAACCACTCCATTCCTGGAGAACCTAGTATAATTTTGGTCAATTGTTGTGGGCTTTCTTGAGTCCCATTGATAATCCAGTCGACAATAAGTCCTGTCAAACCAGAAACATACATGGTAATAGCATAGCGCTCTGGCATTTGATAAGCTGCCACAATGACTGGTCGAGAACGTGGTGTTGACTCAATCATTCCCAAAATAAAAGAACGAATGTTGTCTGCAAAACGAAAGCTTGGATTTTTTGCAATTTCAACAAAAAAAGCACTGTTCTCTTGAAAATGAGACAAGATGGATTGCAACGCTTCTTTGGGATGAAAGGTTTCTTTCCTTAAAATCATACGAACCGTCGTCAAGGTTTCTTCCTTTAACTGCTCTAAAAAATCCTGTTTATCTAGGTAGTGCAGATAAAATGTCGAGCGGTTAACACCCGCTTTTTTAGTTAACTGACTAATCGTAATATCCTCTAAACTTGTTGTAGCCAAAAGCTGAATGAAGGCTTCTTTAATATCTGACTTAGTTGTCGTTTGTCTCTGCTGCATACAAACCCCTTGTTTCTACATATTGTTGATTAAAGTATATCTTGATTTTTGTAATTGTCAACCATCATCAAGGATTTTCATTTATTAATACCATTTTCGTATCCTTATTTCAACACATTGTTGTTTTTTGTTGTAGCAATCGTATAAAAAAAAACATAAAATAACCTTCGTAATTATTCAACAGGTTGTCGTTTTAGCAGCTGATAATTTTTAAAGGAGACAAATACACATGGCTTATATTGAAATGAAACATAGTTACAAACGTTATAAAACAGGTGATGTGGAAATCATCGCAAACAATGATATCACATTCGAGATTGAAAAAGGGGAGTTAGTGATTATACTCGGTTCTTCAGGCGCAGGAAAATCAACTGTTCTCAATATTCTTGGTGGTATGGATACCAACGATGAAGGAAAAGTCATTATCGATGGGAAAGACATCTCCAATTATAATGCGAAACAATTAACAGCTTATCGCAGAAACGATGTCGGATTCGTCTTTCAATTCTATAACTTGGTCTCAAACTTAACGGCCAAAGAAAATGTAGAGTTGGCTTCTGAAATTGTCGCGGATGCTAAAGATGCGGAACAAACTTTGATTGATGTTGGTCTAGGAAAACGCATCAACAACTTTCCTGCACAATTGTCTGGTGGTGAACAACAACGAGTAGCTATTGCTCGCGCCGTCGCAAAAAATCCTAAAATTCTCCTCTGTGACGAACCTACAGGAGCCCTGGATTACAATACTGGAAAACAGGTCTTGAAGATTCTCCAAGATAAGGCTCGCAATGAAGGAGCTACTGTTATTATTGTCACTCACAATGGGGCGCTTGCACCGATTGCAGATCGTGTGATTCGTATGCATGATGCGCGTGTTCAAAGTATTGAACTCAATGCAACTCCACAAGATATTGATAGCCTCGAGTACTAGAAAGGATGTCTCATGAATCGTAAAACTTATTGGAAAGATGTCAGAAAGTCTTTCTCTAGTTCTAAAGGACGGGTGGTTTCTATTGCTTCACTTATGGCCTTGGGTTCTTTCGCTCTTGTGGGTCTAAAGGTGACGACACCTGATATGCAACACACGGGAACAAGCTATTTTACTAAACACCAAACAGCTGACCTCACAGTTACTGGTAGCTATGGACTGAACCAGTCAGATCAAGACCTCTTAAATCAAGTCTCATCAGAGGCAAACATTGAGTACGGTTACTTTAAAGATGAAGTTCTGAAAGATTCCACTGATGCCTTTCGATTATTTTCAAAACCAAAAGATATCTCAACTTATGAGGTTGTAAAAGGAAAACTTCCAAGTAAGCAAGGTGAAATTGCTCTTTCTTCAGTCTATCAAGACAAATATAAAATTGGTGACAAGATCTCGTTTTCTGAAAAAGAAGGTGACAATGGTAAGGATGTCTTAAAAGAACACACCTTTACCATCACTGGCTTTGTTCAGTCATCTGAAATCTTATCAAGTGTTGATCTCGGTTCATCGACAGCTGGTAGTGGGGAACTCAAAGGTTATGCGGTTGTTCCTGAATCTAGTTTTGATTCCGATGTCTACATGATTGCACGCTTAGCTTACAAAGACGTCCGTACTGTTAACCCCTATACCCAGGATTACACTGACAAGGTTTCCAAACACGAGGATGAGCTCGAAAAATTAGTGAAAGATCAGCCTGCTAACCGTTTGAAAGAATTAAAAGCTGATCCACAGGCTGAGATTGACCAACAAACAAGTCAACTTCAAACGGCAGAGACTGAACTTAACAAGAAACTAGAACAAGCAAAAGCGAGCGGTCAGGATAAGAATCCTCTTGTCCAGGGACAATTGACACAAGCACAAGATGAAATCGCTGAAAAGAAGGAGCAAATAAAGGAAGCTCAAGAAAAACTCGATAGCATTGCTGAACCAAGCTACGATGTCTACACACGTCGTGAAGCTCGTTGGTCAGAAGGGTACGTTTCATATGAGACCAACGCTTCTGTTTTTCAGAACCTCAGTAATATCTTCCCTGTTATCCTCTACTTTATTGCTGCCTTGGTTACCTTTGTAACAATGGGACGCTTCGTCGAAGAAGAACGGATTAAGGCAGGGACATTCAAAGCTCTCGGTTACCAAAACAAGGACATCATCCGTAAATTTATTATTTATGGATTTGTGACAAGTATGATTGGTACTGCTATTGGGGTTGCTGCAGGTCACATTCTCCTTCCAACTATCATATACAATAGTTATAAAGAGCGAATCCTCCTCGCACCGATTGAGTTACACTTTTATCCGTTTAAGACTCTTCTAGCTATTGTACTTGGTCTTTTGTCCACAGTTCTTCCTGCTTTCATGGTAGCCAAGCGCGAATTAGGAGAAAAGCCAGCCCAACTTCTTCTTCCAAAACCTCCAACATCTGGTTCTAAGATTCTTCTGGAGCGCATCACCCCACTTTGGAACCGGATGAACTTTACACAAAAAGTCACTGCCCGTAATATTTTCCGCTACAAGCAACGGATGTTCATGACTATTTTTGGTGTCTGCGGTTCCATCGCACTTCTCTTTGCTGGACTCGGTATTCGTTCTTCTATTGGAGACCTTAACACACGCCAATTCCCTAACATCATTCGCTATGATATGATTGTCGCAAACAAGGATCATCTGGATGAGCAGGAAAAGGAAAATATCCAAAAATTAATTAACGATAGCAAGGTCAAGGAACATCTTTCTATTCATTACGAAATGCTTTCAAAAGAGGCAGGAACTAATAACGATCATCAAGATATCACAACCCTTGTGGTCAAAGACAAGGATCAAGAAACTCTACAACATTACATCAAGCTCAATAATCGTGAAACTGGTCAAAAACTCGAATTGACCGACAAAGGGATTATTATTTCTGAGAAATTGGCAGACCTAGCTGGCGTTTCTGTAGGAGATGAGTTAACCGTTCAAAATAGTCAAGACAAGGATATCAAACTCAAAGTTGCTGGTATTTCTGAAATGTATATGGGCCACTTCATCTTTATGAATGAAACTACTTACAGAAATGCTTTTGGTAAAGAGGCGAGCCAAAACGCTACTATTCTAACACTGAAGAATCACTCAGACAAAAACGTTGAGCAAACAGCCAGTCAATTTATGGAGCTTGATGGTGTCAAAGGGGTTGTTCAAAATACTACTCTAAAGGCACAAATCAAGACCATCGTCAACTCCCTTAGCCGTGTTATGGCAGTATTGATTGGGATTTCTGTTCTTCTTGCTTTAGTTGTTCTCTTTAATTTGACAAATATCAATGTGGCAGAACGTATCCGTGAGTTATCAACCATTAAGGTTCTAGGCTTCTTTAATAGAGAAGTGACACTCTACATCTATCGAGAAACCATTTATCTCTCTATCATTGGTATCTTGGTTGGATTCGGACTTGGTTGGGGATTGCATCAATACATGGTAGAGGTTATCCCTCCTGAAAATATTATGTTCAATCCAGGTCTGAGCTGGCTCATCTATGCCATTCCAACACTTGTTGTCATTATCATTCTGACAGGTCTCGGTATCTTTGTGAACCAACACCTTAAGAAAGTCAATATGCTCGAAGCCCTAAAATCTGTTGAGTAACATACGATCTAAGCTAATAAGTAGAGCTAAAGTACAAGGATAACTTCCTTATTCTAGACAAACGTCATTTTGGGCGTTTGTCTTTTTTATTTTTTAAATGATTTACTTTATCATCTGGTATTTCCATCCAAAAATCTGATTTTAAGTAAAATAAAAAGGGATATTCGCTATTCATTTCACCAATCTTTTGATATTTAACAAGGAGGCACATACTTTTGGATGACTCTTATACTCCAGTCATCTATGTCATGTAAATACAATAGTCCAGATAACGGCATGATGGAATCCTTCTTTGGCATTCTGAAGTCTGAGATGTTTTATGGTCATGAGAAGACGTTTAAGTCAATTGAGCATTTGGAACAAGCTATTGTAGACTATATTAATTATTACAACAACAAACGCATTAAGATAAAACTAAAAGGACTTAGTCCTGTGCAATACAGAACTAAATCCTTTGCTTAAATAAATTGTCTAACTTTAGGTTAGTACAAAATCCGTTTCTTTTGTGGAGTCAAAGGACTACTGTCCTAGGCTCTTTTTATCGTAACCAACTTTCGTCTAACTGGCCTTTACTTTTGCCAAAAGCTTTCCCATGTTCATCAATGACAGCATGAATCTCTTGGCATTGTTTAAGAGTGAGGCCTTCCAAAACGTTACCATAAACAGCGTGCATGTCATTATAAGTATCAAAGTTTCCAAATCCTAAGCGTCGAAAGAGTCTTCTCGCATATTCATCAGAAATAAAAACTGGACGATCAAAAAGATAAAGTAAAAGTGCATCTGCAGTCTCTGGTCCAATCCCTTTTAACTCCAAAAGTTGCTTCCGTAACTCTTCTGTTCCAATCTTGGACAGAACCTCAAAACCACCAACTTCTCTTAACCAGATCAGAAGTCCCCTAATCGTTTGAGATTTTTGCTTAAAAAATCCAGCAGGTCGAATACGTTCCTGTAACTCTTCTAGCGGTAAAGCCAGGATTTTCTCTACTGTCATGACATCCATAAGACCAGCTAAAGCCAACTTAGCATTCTTCTCTGTTGTTCGCTGGATCAGAATGGTCGATACCAAGTCTTCAATCTTATTATCCGATTGCCACCAATTTTGTTCTCCATAGTGCTCACAGAGTCGCAGAAGAGTTTCTTGTATTTTTTCTTGCTTGATCATTTCTTCAATAATCCCTGTTTGACCAAAAAGTCACGCGCTACTTGAGCAGCAGGTTTTCCTTCTACTCCCACTTGGTAGTTCATTTGGCTCATTTGGCTCTCTGTGATTTTACCAGTCAACTTGTTCAGAATGCCTTCCAATTCTGGATGTTTCTTAAGAAGAGCTTCTTTCATGAGGGGTGCTCCTTGGTAAGGTGGGAAGAGGTGTTGGTCATCCTCTAGAACAACTAAATTATATTGAGCAATTTCTGGGTCTGTTGAATAGGCATCTGTTATTTGAATATTGCCTTGTTGGATTGCCTCATAGCGAAGTGCCGGCTCCATGGTAGCCACATTAAGATTTAGTCCATAAACTGATTGAAGTCCTTTGTTTCCGTCCTCACGGTCGTTAAATTCCAACGTGAAACCAGCTTTGAGCTTGTCCTGAACTTTCTTGAGATCAGAAATCGTCTTCAGATTATACTCTTTCGCAATACTTTTCGGAACAGCAATCGCATAGGTGTTTTGATAAGCCATCGGTTTGAGTAAAGCTAGATTATCTTGTTTCTTTATACCATCACGCGCAACCTCGAAAACTTCTTTGGAGTCGTTACTGACTTTAGGAGCTGGTTGCAAGAGAGAGCTTGTAATGGTCCCTGTAAATTCTGGATAGATATCGATATCACCCTTTTTAAGCGCTTGATAAAGGAAATCTGTCTTCCCAAAGTTAGGCTTAACCGTCACCGTCATGTCACTATTTTCCTCAATGAGAAGCTTGTACATATTCATGAGAATCTCTGGCTCAGGTCCCAATTTACCAGCTATGACTAGATTTTCTTTCTCTTTCTGAGGCATCATGCTTTGTGCGTAACTTGCTCCCAAACCAAGCACCATGATAGCGAAAGCTGCAAAAATCGTGCGTAACTTGGCCTTTTCCATCCATTTTAGAACAATATTGAATAAAATAGCAAGAAGCGCTGAAGAAATGGCCCCAATCAGAATCAAGCTATAATTTCTTCGATCAATACCTAGAAGGATAAAGGAACCAAGTCCTCCAGCCCCAATCAAGGCTGCCAAGGTCGCTGTCCCTATAATCATTACCGCAGATGTTCTTACCCCTGACATCACCACAGGCATAGCCAGTGGAATCTCAAACTTCTTAAGGCGCTCCCACTTGGTCATCCCAAAGGCAATCCCAGCTTCTTCTAAACTAGGGTCAATCCCACGCAATCCTGTAATAGTATTTTGCAAAATTGGGAATATCGCATAAATGACTAGAGCTGTTAAAGCAGGAAGCGTTCCAATTCCCATAATAGGGATAAAGAGTCCTAGAAGGGCCATGGAAGGGATGGTTTGAAAGACACCAGCGAGTTGCAAGACCCAGTTACTGGCACGTTCGCGCGTGCTAAGATAAATGGCCAAAGGAATTGAGAGGAAAATGGCAATAATTAAGGTCAAAAGGGACAATTGTAAGTGCTGTCCGAGGGCCGTTAACCAGTCCCCAAAACGTTCTTGAAAAGTTGAAATCAAATTAGACATGAAGGCTACCTCCAAACAAGTTTGCTACAAAGTCTGTCGCAGGCGCTTCTAAAATTGTTTCAGGTTCTGCGACCTGACGAATTTCTCCATCCTGCAAAACTGCAATTCGATCCCCTAATTTTAAGGCCTCATCCGTATCATGTGTTACGAAGATGGTCGTCATGCCGAATTCTTTATGTAAGGCCTTTGTCAATTCTTGCAACTGCTTGCGAGAGATGGCATCCAAGGCTGAAAAAGGTTCGTCCATCAATAGAATCTTTGGTTCCCCAATGATAGCTCTCACAATGCCAATCCGTTGTTGCTCTCCACCAGATAATTCACTAGGCATGCGATTTGCATACTCTGCAGCAGGCAGGCCAACCTTGTTCAAGAGTTCCTCTGTTTTAGAAGCGATTTGCTCCTTGCTCCAGCCCTTCATCTCAGGAATGAGAGCAATATTTTCCGCAACTGTCAGGTTAGGAAATAGGGCAATGGCTTGAAGGACATAGCCGGTGTTGAGACGTAACTCCCGTTCATCATAGTCCTTGATGCGTTTCCCATCCATATAGATATTGCCATCTGTCGGCTCCAAAAGACGGTTAATCATCTTAATCATGGTGGTCTTACCAGATCCTGAAGGTCCCACAAGAACCATAAATTCTCCATTTTCAATACGGAGATTGACATCTTTTAAAATGTCCTTTTCCGTGTAGCGCAAGGCTACATGTTTGTAATCAATCATTTAATCTTCCTCATTTTTTACGATCACTTTACCAAAAGAATGGCTTCCTTCTAGATAAGCATGCGCTTCCTGAATTTGGTCAATCTGATAAACTTTTTCAGGCTGTACATCCACACGATACTGCTCGACAAAATCTACCAAAGCCTGGAGCTTGTCATGAGACACATTGCCAGAAGCAAAGGTCGTCAAGTAGAGATTGCGAGAGAGCATCTCGATCGGATCAAAGTCTGGAACAGTCCACTGACCACCCAGTAGCCCACAAGAACAGATAATCCCACCTTCTGCTGTCCGCGCAAAAGTATCGAGAATAGCGCTTGGACCAACAAGATCCAAAACCTTATCGAACTGCTCTTTCGTGTGCAAGACACCATCCTTCTCCAAAATCACCTGATCAAATCCGACCGCTTTCAGTCGTTCTTCCTTAGCTAAATTTCGGCTAGTTCCTGCCAGATGAATCTCAGGAAATTTCCCTTTCAGCAGTTTAGCAAAGGCAATTCCTACACCACTGGTTGCCCCGCGAACTAACACGCTATCGTTCTCCTCAATCTTAAGGTTAAGAAAAGAGCCAAAAGCAGTGTAATAGGTTTCCGGAAGGGCGATCAAACTTTCCAAATCAAGTTCTGTCTTGATTGGATAAATTTGCTCATTTGGGAGCAGGGTATACTCTGCATAGCCTCCATCAAAGGCTCGCTCCATCTCCCCCATAATGGAAATGATTTGCTGGCCAATCTTCAAATCTGGTCGTGTCGTTTCTTCCACAAGACCGACACACTCAATCCCTAACACACGAGGAAATTTCACAGATGGTGACTCTCCCTTACGGGTAAAAATTTCACTGTGATTGATACCGAATCCTTGTATTTTAACCAGGTTCCAACCTGCCTTCAGGACTGGTTTTGGTCGTTCGACAACTTCTAATACCTCTGGTCCACCTGGAGTGCTCACAACAACTGCTTTCATTACTACCCCCTCAATCTATACACAGAACGTCATGCTTCTTCGACATTTCTATTGCGATAAACTAGATTTTAAAACTTCTTCCAAACTCATAGCTGGACGTCCTAAGACTTTTTCGACATCTGTTGAAACCCCAGCTTGTTCCCCAACTTTGATAGCTGTATAGGTACTGACCCAAGCATCGTACTCCCAGTTTTGTGGTGGCCATTTTTTCCGTGACTCATAGGCCTCTTCTACCGATTCGTCTACATACGTGATGGCATTACCGGTCTCTTTTGAGAGAAGCTCTACGATTTCTTCCATAGAAAGATCCTCTGGTCCTGTTAGATTCAAGGTTTGATTTTCCCATTCCTTAGGGTTTAAGAGAATCTCTGCTGCGACCCTAGAAGTGTCCTTACGGGCAACAGCTGACACACGGCCCCTGCCAGCCGGACCACGAATTTCTCCATTTTCAAGAGCAATATCAATAAAGAAGTCCAAGTAAAAATTATCTCTCAAAAATGTATAGGTGAATCCTAACTCCTTGATATAGGCTTCTGTCTGGGCATGATCACGAGACAAGGTAAAAGTTGCTTTTTCATCTGCTCCGTAAAAGGAGGTATAGACGATATACTGCACTCCAGCAAGCTTTGCGGCATCTAAAAAACTCTTGTGTTCCTCAACACGCTCTGGATTTTCCCGAGCAGAGACCATCAATAAGACATCGATTCCCTTTAAGGCCTCAACCACCTCTGGAGTATTGGCATACACCATCTTACGAATTTCCGCTGACGCGTAGACTTTTGCACGCTCTGGGCTTCTTGCCAGATGGATAGAAGAAATTCCTTGCTGATCGACAAGATCAGCCACATAAGAGCCTAATTTCCCTGTTACACCTGTTATTCCAATCATAACTGTTACTTCCTTTCCCTACATATCATTTTCTTTAGCTTTTAAATTTGTGATAATACGCTCTTGATAGGCTTCAAATTCTCGGATTTCTTGATCAGAAAAGCCTTGGTAGAAAATCTCTCCCAGTTCTTTGCTAACACGGTCTCCAATTTCTTTTTGCGCCCAACCGAGATCGGTCAAAACGACAAACTTCTTGCGCTTGTCTTGGTCACTCTGTTTAATCGTAACCAAGCCCTGGTCCACTAATTTCTTAATCATACTGGTCAGTGTATTGTTAGCTAATCCTGAAGCGAGGGCGATATCTGTCGCAGTTGCTCGACCATCTTCTTTTTGCCAAAGCACTGTTAAGATTTTTCCTTGTTCACTACGGTATTTGGCATCTGGTTCCTTGCTCAAGAGTTTTTGAAAAAGTCGCCCGTTCAATAAGCGTATCTGTAGAGCTTGGTAGCCCCCTAACATCTTGTCCATTTTGTCTCCTTTTTGTTCTATATCGAAATATTAAAGCTATTGTATCACTGTTTGTTACATCCGTCAACTGTTTCTATATAGAAACATTTTTTTTAATAATGTTTGATAAATCGTATAATCAAAATTTTTAAAAACATTGAATACAACTGTCATATCAGGGTGTTTTTTCTGAAACTGTAGAACCGTCTCTATCGCAATCTTAGCTGCCTCTTCATTTGGAAAACGAAATTCTCCTGTTGAGATACAACAAAAGGCCAAGCTTCTCAGACCTTTTTCATAAGCTAAGTTCAAACACTCTTCGTACGAAGAGGCCAACTGTTGTCTTTCCAAATCTGTCACTTCGTCATAGATAATAGGCCCAACTGTGTGAAGGACATAGCGGGAAGGTAGGTTATAGGCCTTGGTCATCTTTGCCTGACCCGTAGTTTCATCCTCTCCTTGCTCCTGCATGAGCTCCTGACAGGCTAAACGTAGTTCAACCCCCGCAGCTGTGTGAATGGCATTGTCAATACAAGAATGATTAGGTACAAAACAGCCTAAAAGCTTGCTGTTGGCCGCATTGACAATGGCATCGACTGCCAGGCGAGTGATATCGCCTTGCCACAGGTAGAGATTGGGCAGAATGGGAGTCAAGTCTTTCAAGTCTACAACTCCTTTTTCTACTAGTTTTTCTTGTAAATAACGGTCTTGTTGGTAGAGAAAGTCGGCTGTCATTGGTGCCGGATAGCGGACATTTTGAAGAGCCCGATATAACACTTCTTGCTCCTCTACCTTTTCAGGAATCTCTAGCTCTGTCAATCCTTGCTCGCTTTTTAAAACATCAATCAAATATTCTAGTCTGCTAGCCATTGTTGGAGTACCTCCCTCATATCATCGTTTATAGAAATTGTCTTTTCCTTTGAAGCAGCAAAACATTCAAGATAATCACGATTGAGGCGAATCAAATGGGCCTTTGGAAATACTGCTGTCATTTTCTCAAAAGGATAGCGAATGATGGACGGCGTATTGTATCCGACACCCAATTCCAAGAAGACAACCTTTTGATTTTCCATCCCTTCTAAAAATCCTAGATAAGCTTCATAAGAAGCCTCCCAAGTCTCATCTTGGACAAAAGCCTGGTCTACACGTAAATGCATGGTCATTGGCGCCCCACAATGAGGACAATACGGTATCAAGTCAGTTGGAATTTTCAAGTCCTTGATTTCTTTTAGCATCTCCATGACAGCTCCTCTATTATCAAAGACTTTCTGACGACAAGGGACGGAGCACTGCCATTCTCCGTAGTTGCCCTGCACTTCAAAGAAACGCTCCTGAGAAAATCCTGTCTTCATAAACTGCCCATCTACATTGGTCGTAATCACAAAATAATCCTTGTCCTTAACCAAGTCGAAAAGATCTCTATAAAGCAAAAGTCCCTCTGGCTGGTAACGATTATGATAGATATGCTTAGCCCAATAACCCCAGCGCTCCTCAGCGGTCTCAAAAGGATAAAATGCTGCAGAATACATATCCTGCATGCCATAACGAACAATATAATCTTTAAAGAAAACCTCAAAACGTGAGCCTGAGTAGGTTAAACCAGCCGCTGCAGATAAGCCAGCTCCCGCTCCGATCACAATTTTATCTGCTTCTTCAATGATTTTCTTTGCATCTTGAATCTTTGTCATCTTATCATCCCTCAATTTCAAATCTTGCTTGATAGGGAGGCAATTGCGTCAAATCATAAAAATTGCCTACTGCATTTTTAAAACGAAAGACTTGTAGGTGACTACGTCCCTCCTCCGTCGGATAAATCTCATACATGTATGGATTGGCTTTTAACAACTCTTCTAAATGTTCTTTTCCAATCCATTCCACCTGACCGGTTAGGGAAATAGATTTACGATCCATAGTTCCGGCACCTTGAGTCATCCCTGTCACTGCTACACGTCCATCTTCCTTAAGCCGTTTGTAGAGGGGTTTAAAATCGGCAGTCAAAAAATAAACTGTTTTCCCGTCCTCCCACATCATGTCCATAACAGCTGTATGCGGATGTCCCGTTTCATCAACCGTTGCCACTACAACTGAATGAATCTCTTCGACTAGCACTTTCAAATAATCCATTATAAAACACCATGTCTTTCTTTGAGTTTTAGTTCCATATCGAACTTTATAGCACGAATTGTAACACCTTTAATTACATCTGTCAACTACTTCGATATAGAAGTACCTTAAAAAAACAAAAAAACTTCCCTAATTATCTAGGAAAGTCCTTTCTATGATTTTTGATGTCTTAAAAAATGTTATTCAGCTTTGGTAATATCTTCACGCATCTCATCAACATTGAATTTTGCAAAAAGATACTGACGGTCTTGAACTGGGAAACGTTGGTCGAGTTGGTCAACTGGACCAACCTCGATAATGCCATTTTCAATAACAAAGTCCATAACGTGACCACCAAATGTCAAGTCGTCTGAAATAAAATGGAGATGATACCCAGCAACACTCACACCGTGGAACATTTCTGGCGTCCAAATACCAACGATAGTACCTGAAATATTATCAACCTCGTACTCAGGTTGGCGTGTGGCAACATCCGCAAACTTAATATCGGCATTTGATTTTGGAATCATGCGCACGTGCATATGTTTAAAATGACCCTTAATTTTGATAGAACGGAAAAGATTAACCCCATCATAATAAGATTCAATACGATCCTCAAGCTCTTTATCAGTCATTTCATAACGTTGACGGAAAATAACTTCAGCTTGGTGAGGTACGACTGCTGCATAAGGTACTTTTTCATCAGGAGAAACTTCTACCACTTCGACCTTACCCTCAGACCCTTTGGCTTGATAGGCTTTACCGTCAAGAACAATCAATTCACCATCGATAGAATCTAATGTACCGAGACCCAAGTCTCCATGCTCCAACAATTCTCCAACTGTTAAAGTACCTCCATAAAGCCCAGCCATCAAGGCTCCCAAAGTATTATATTGAAATAATTTTATGGCTTCAGACATGTCTACACCCTCTTTTTAGTAAAATTCATCTGGCAAAATAGTTTCGCCGAGTTTAATATTATCTTTATAGTCGATTGGAACATCAATAAGGACTGGTCCATCTACAGCTTGAGCCAAAGCTTCTTGAAGCAAGCTAGCAAACTCTTCCTTACTAGTTGCACGATAACCTTTCGCTCCAAAGCTCTCAGCATATTTTACAAAATCTACAGGACCAAAGTCAACCCCAGATGAACGACCGTACTTCATTTCTTCCTGGAATTCCACCATATTGTAATGGCCATCGTTCCAGATAATATGAACAATTGGCAATTTCAAACGAACCGCCGTTTCCAATTCTTGTGCTGAGAAGAGGAAACCACCGTCACCAGAAACAGAAATGACTTTTGTCTTAGGACGAACCAAAGCTGCAGAGATGGCCCACGGAAGAGCAACCCCTAAAGTTTGCATCCCATTTGAGAAAAGCAAATGACGTGGTTCATAAGATTTGAAATAGCGAGCCATCCAAATATAGTGACTACCAACGTCAACGGTGACTGTCATATCATCTTTGGTTTGGTCTTGCAAAACTTCAATCAAATCTAGCGGATGTACCTTTCCTTCTTCAGGTCGGCGATCAAACTTAACATCCTCAACAACGTTATTCTTCAATCCTTTAAGGTATTCAACTGATCCTTCAGGTAATTTATAACCTTGAATAGCTGGCAAGAGCAAATCTAAAGTTGCTTCAACATTACCAATCAATTCACGTTCTGGCTGGAAGTAAGTATCCACCTCAGCAGGTTCAACGTCAATTACAATGATACGGGCTGAAATTTCAGCATTCCAGTTACGTGCTTCATACTCGATTGGGTCATACCCAATGGCAATAATCAAGTCAGACTTCTTAAGCAACATGTCCCCCGGTTGGTTACGGAAAAGACCTACACGACCAAAGAAAGTATCTTCTTCAAGGTCACGTGACACGATACCAGCACCTTGGAAAGTTTCAACAACTGGTAATTTGACATACTTCAAAATCTGGCGAATAGAGTAAGTGACGGCTTCTGATGAGGCACCATTCCCCAATAGAAAGACTGGCAACACTGCATTTTTAATGGCTTGTGCGAGATAGTTAATATCAGAAACAGATGCTGAACCAAGTTTTGGATCTGTCATAGGCTTAATAGCCTTAACACTGACTGGAGCATCGGTCACGTCTTGAGGAATTGAAATAAAGCTTGCACCTGGTTTCCCTGACTTAGCGTGACGATAGGCATTTGCTACCGTTTCAGAAAGGGTGTTAGCATCATGTACTTCAGCAGCATACTTGGTAATTGGTTCAAGCATGGCAACATTATTCATTGATTGGTGGGCACGTTTCAAGAGATCTGCACGCTTAACCTGACCACCAATAGCAAGAACAGGGTCTCCTTCATCTGTCGCTGTTACCAAACCAGTAGCCAAATTAGAGACACCTGGGCCAGATGTTACCAATACTACACCAGGTTTCCCTGTAATACGTCCAACACCTTGAGCCATAAAAGCAGCATTTTGCTCATGACGGGCAACAATCAATTCAGGTCCCTTATCTTCCAAGGTATCAAAAACCCTATCGATTTTTGCGCCTGGAATCCCAAAGACATAATCAACATCATGGTTGATCAAACTATCAACCACTAAATCCGCACCATACAATTGCTTTTCTTCTGACATGAACACAGTCCTTCTGGCCCTAAAATGATAGAGCCAACTTTCCTTTCAAGTATAAGTCACAAAGTGTCAAAGTCTGCTCGTTTTTTCACAAACTTTCGTCACTTCACAATTCTGTTATCATTATAGCACAGTTTTCTGACAATCTTGTGAAAAAAAGATTGTGAAATTTTGAACTTCCAGCACAAAAAGAAACACCTGATTGCTATCAGATGTTTATGCATTTTTTACCTTAGCAAATTCTCGATTGAGATAATTTTGCAGGCCTTCAAAAATCTCTAGTAACTGAAGATAATTAGACAAACTTGAGCGACCAGGGATATCAACGACATCCAAAGAAATGCGGTCCAAGTCCTTTTCGTAAAGAATACGGAAGGATACCACTGCGTGATCAGAAAAATAATTTTCCCCTGCCATAATGTAGCACTCATAGATGATGCCAACAGGATTCGCAACCTTCAACTCAATACGAACTGCGCCTAATCCTAAGGCCTCCACTTGCTGAAAACGTTCCAGAATAGTCTGTCGCTGACTAGGAATAAAACTCGTGATATCCATAGTGGCCCTCCCAACATTCCTTTTTATCTATTATAGCCTAAAGCCGAGAAAAAAGCTTGTGTAGGGTTTGTAGAAGCCACATAGACATTCAAGAATACTTAGTCGCCCCCTTTGAAGTCTCTAAAGTCTGACTTAATACTGGAATCATAATCATGTTTATCCACCCAATCCTTTATATCAGCAAATGAATGAATGTCTTTCTTAATACCAGCACTGTCCTCCACAGAAACCACAATCGCATTTTCACCATTTGTTCCTAACCAATGTAAAATATCATTTGTTTGCTCTTCAGGAGAAAAATAGATTTGTGATTGTGTTTCGTACTCTCTATCTCTATAAGACTCATATTGAGCTAATTGCTTTTTATAGGCATTATATTCCCTATCGTAATCCTTTTGAACTTTTTGACGTGCTTTTTCGTAAGCTCGATAGTCTTTCTGATAGTCTTGTTGAGCCTTTTTGTTAAGAATCTCACTAAAACTTAAAGTTTTAACAGGAAAAATAGAATCAGAAAAAACATTTAATTCTGAAACTTTCTTTGGTGCACTTGGTTTATCAGGTCCTTTCCTTTTCACTGGCTCAGTTGGACCAGCTGGAAAATCTCCTTCCTTACCTTGACGGGTCAATACTTTAAATTTCTTTATTGTATTACTATTTGTCGGTGTCTGATTTACAGCTTCTTCGTAAATATGTTTGACTTCGGGATTGTCATTAAATAGATTAATCTGACTTTCATCTTTGGAAATGTCTACCTTATCAATTTCTATGATAAGGTTTAGCTGAGCAGATAAATAGCTGTCCTTTGGGGCTGGTGACTTCCTTAAAAGCTCATCCAAGTTTCCTTCTCTCTTTAAATATCCCCACATGGTGCTATCATTCATCTGATTTCGAGCAGAACTCTTATCACCATAATAAAGCAGTTCATCCTTACTATAAGAATAATCTGGTAAATTGCTAGTTAAAAATTGATTCGTATCCAAATTGTAAGCGAATTGCTTGTCGCTTCGAGTATTCCTCAAGAAAACATAATCATAACCATCGATCGTTCTTAAAGACACAGCCAATTCTTTGATTTCCTTAAAATCTTTGACTTTCTTCAAATATGGAGTCAAATTAATAATTTTCTTTTTGAAATCTTTGTTAATATCATAAACCACTAAATGAGCTTGATGCAGACTGCTCATGGTATCGTAATACCTTACAAAATGATTTCTACCAATCATCTCAGTAGCTACGTTATCTTCAGAATTATAGTAAGTGGGTTCTTCCTGACTAATGGCAATATACTGATGGCGACTACCAAAAATCTCATTGTCTGTTACCTTATCCGTTTTTAAAGCAGTCTGTAATTCTTCTACAGCTTTTTCATGAAATTTATGTTTGACATAAGCATTTCCTAAAAAGAAAAGTGTCAGTAAAGTCGCAGTATAAATCCTTCCACTCTTCGAAAAGGGAAATCTTAAAATCTTCTTTATCATAACTTTTTTTACAAAAATAGCCAGAACATCACATTCTGACTATTACTTTTATTTCTCATCTTCGTCCATTGAAAGCACTGACAAGAAGGCTTCTTGTGGTACTTCAACCGAACCGATGGCTTTCATACGTTTCTTACCGGCTTTTTGTTTTTCGAGAAGTTTACGTTTACGTGAAACGTCACCACCGTAACACTTAGCCAAGACGTTTTTACGAAGGGCTTTGATATCTGTACGGGCAACGATTTTTTGACCGATAGCTGCTTGAATAGGTACTTCGAATTGTTGACGTGGAATAATTTTCTTAAGCTTATCAACGATAAGTTTTCCACGCTCGTAGGCAAATTCCTTGTGAACGATGAAGCTAAGGGCATCGACCTTGTCACCATTAAGGAGAATATCCATTTTCACCAATTGTGAACGACGGTATTCTGACAATTCATAGTCAAAGCTTGCATAACCACGTGTTGATGATTTCAATTTATCAAAGAAATCAAAAACGATTTCGGCAAGTGGAATTTGATAGATAACGTTCACACGATTATCATCGATATATTCCATAGTTTCAAAATCACCACGTTTACGTTGTGCCAACTCCATAACAGCACCAACATATTCTTGAGGAACCATGATTTGAGCTTTAACATAAGGCTCTTCGATGGCATCAATGCGTGTAGGATCTGGGAACTCAGATGGGTTAGACACTTCAAGCATCTCACCGTCAGTAGTATTAACATGGTAAACTACCGATGGCGCTGTCATGATGAGGTCGATGTTAAACTCACGTTCCAAACGTTCTTGGATAACATCCATGTGAAGAAGACCCAAGAAACCACAACGGAAACCAAAACCAAGGGCTTGAGACGTTTCAGGCTCAAACTGAAGACTGGCATCGTTCAACTGGAGCTTTTCAAGAGCCTCACGCAAGTCATTGTATTTATTAGACTCAATTGGATAAAGACCGGCGAAGACCATTGGATTCATTTGCTTATAGCCATGGAGTGGCTCTGCTGCTGGATTATCCGCAAGTGTTACTGTATCACCGACACGGGTATCCGCAACAGTCTTGATTGAGGCCGCGATATAACCAACATCACCTGTAGCAAGGTAGTCACGGCCAACAGCTTTAGGCGTGAAGATACCAACCTCAGTAACATCAAAGGTCTTGCCATTAGACATCATTTGAATCTTATCGCCTGGTTTAACCATTCCGTTAACCACACGCACTTGGAGGATAACCCCACGGTAGGCATCATAAACAGAGTCAAAGATAAGGGCTTGGAGAGGCGCCTCGACTTCACCTTGAGGTGCAGGAACTTTCTCAACGATTTGTTCGAGAATCTCCTCGATACCGATACCAGCTTTAGCTGATGCAAGCACGGCTTCCGAAGCATCTAGTCCGATAACATCTTCAACCTCTGTACGCACACGTTCAGGATCTGCAGCTGGAAGGTCGATTTTATTGATAACTGGTAAGATTTCCAAGTCATTATCTAAGGCCAAGTAAACATTGGCAAGTGTTTGCGCTTCAATCCCTTGAGCAGCATCCACTACCAAAATTGCACCCTCACAGGCAGCAAGAGAACGTGACACTTCATAAGTAAAGTCCACGTGTCCTGGTGTGTCGATAAGATGGAAAATATATGTTTCACCATCTTTAGCTGTATAGTTAAGCTCAATGGCATTTAGTTTGATAGTGATACCACGTTCACGCTCGAGGTCCATACTATCAAGGAGTTGCGCCTGCATCTCACGACTTGATACTGTCTCAGTCTTTTCCAAAATACGGTCAGCAAGGGTTGATTTACCGTGGTCAATATGGGCAATAATAGAGAAGTTACGAATCTTCTCCTGTCGTTGTTTTAATTCTTCAATATTTGGCATTTGTATCTTTCCTAGTTCTTACTTGTGATTATAAAAAAACTAATCGTTACCTTCTATTATACAAAAAAGACAGGCTTTTGCCTATCTCTAATATCTGCTTTCTGACTGCATTTAGTCCTTCTTATTTCTTAAAAGTATCGTTGTAATGCTTATTAATAATTGCTGAACGCTTGTTTTCTGTTGAACTACTTGAAAATGGAGCCAAACCAAAGGCTAGTACAACAATTCCCAATAGAATAAGACTGAAAAATGGGTGCTCAGCAATATAGTGTAAAATGTCTGACATAGGAATCCACCTTTAAAACCAAAATTAATTACAATTATAGTATCAGAAAAATTATATTGTTTCAAGTGATAAATTGCAAGAATAAGTGCAACAATTACTTTAACTTATCCATTAGAGCTTCTGTAATCTAAACATTTTCGTGGTCGGTGATTGATATCGTATAAGTCCTTGTTCAAAGCCTCATCAGAGATAGTGGCTACAAATCTGTTCGGGCGACCAGGAGGATTTAAAACCGTTCTCAATTTCCTTTTTCAACTTTGGTGTCAAACGAGACTTCCGACCTTTTTGTTTAGCCCTGCGGTCGTACTGCTCCTGTGCTTCTGTATAATATCGCTTACATCATTTTTTAACCCTTTTGGAAAATAAGATCCAGATCAAAAAACTCTCCAAGAAGGAGAGTGTGTTCTATAATGGATAAACCTTACGAAATTCTTCTAAAACAACCTTGCTGTCAGGTGTAAAAGTCAGTCCGGCCTCGCTCATCCACTCGGTGAAAACCTCCTCATGAACCTGACGCCAATAGGCCAGAGATTTATCACCCTCACCTTCCTTGTAGGCATGGTCGGCTGACACTTGATGGAAAGGCTGAACGGAAACCTTTGTGACTTCGACAATGCAGACAGCTTGATCTTGACTGTCTAAAACAACATCAAAGGTCCCTTCTTGTGGCAGGGGGTCGTTATCAACTGCATAAAGATCATAGGCTGATGCAGTTGCCGTCTTTTCACCTTTTAACACCAAATCTGCCAAGAGATCGGCTTCTACTCCAAAAGCCCAAGCATCGATTTCATCTCCGATTGAGGGGTTAATTTGCTTGTAGGCATTCCACATTTCTTGAGGTGTCATTTCTTCTCCTTTATTTCTTTTACTTTCCAATTATTATAGCTTGTCAGTTCTAATTCTGGAAATCCTCGCAACTCTGCCTTCACCTTCAATACTAAAGGCGAAGCATTGTCTGCAGTAATTTCTTCCAAATTCAACCAAATTGCATTTGCTGAATCATTGCTTCCATCAAGAACTTCATGAGGAAGGGATTTTTGAGAGTGTTCCAAGTCAAGTAATATATCATAAAAGGCCATGATATGGTGTACGGCAAAGTCTTGCCCATTTTCTTGAACCATTACATCATAGATTCTAGGGTTTGAATAATCGCTAAGCATATATCCCGTCTCTTCCAGAACTTCTCTCTTGAGAGTTTCTGTCAGCCCTTCACCTACTTCCTGGCTACCACCAGGTAGATCATAGCGATGTTGATATGGACCTCTCGTTTTCTCAATGCAGAGTAACTTCCCATTTTCAAAGCAAATGCCATAGACCCCAAAGTGATTTTTGATTTCCATATTCTTAACTTCCTAGCTTAATTTATTTTTTACCATAACTATTATCACACATTAACCTTGGGTCGAGGGCACTCTTTATTAAAGACATTTCGTCTATTTAATTTTAACAGACTTTCATGATAAATTTCAAGAATAAGTGCAACACTTACTCGATCCATCCACAAAAGTTTCACAAGCAGTTTTGTTAAACTATATTTTACAATTTATCAAGCAAAAAAAGAGAGCCTTTCGCTCTCCCTTTTAATCTTAATGGAATTGCATACCACCATCAACGATGATTGTTTGACCTGTGATGTAGTTTGAGTCAGGTCCAGCAAGGAAGCTAACTGCTGCTGCTACGTCTTCAGGTTCAGACAAACGTTTGAGGGTAATATCTTTAGCAAAAGTTTGCATACCCCATTCATCATCTTTACCAGCATTTTTACCAACTTCGTGGGCAATGTCAAACATCATTGGAGTCTTAACGATACCTGGTGCATAAGCATTGACAGTGATGCCTGAATCAGCCAAATCACGCGCCAAAGTTTGAGTAATACCACGCACAGCGAATTTAGTACCACCATATACAGTTAAGTTAGGGTTACCAACGACACCAGCCTGAGATGTTGCATTGATGATTTTACCACCATGACCGAGTGCTTTAAATTGTGCTTGTGCAGCTTGAGCACCCCAAATAACACCACCGACATTGATGTTAAATGTACGTTGGAACTGTTCTTCAGTAATTGTATCAAGAGGTGTTGTTGGAGCCACACCGGCATTATTAACAACAACATTCAAATCGCCAAAGTGATCAACAACTTTTTGGAAAGCAGCTGCTACTTCAGCTTGTTTAGATACATCAGCTACAACTGCAAATGCTTTATCTGCTGACAATTCAGCAACCGCTTTTTCTGCAGTTTCAGCGTTGTAGTCCAATACTCCGACTTTAAAACCATCTTCAACCAAACGTTTTGCAATCGCAAAACCAATACCTTGACCTGCACCTGTAACAATAGCAACTTTTGACATACGAAATCCTCCTCTACCAATTAGAGTCACTAGCTTAATAAGAAGCCTTATCTCAATTGGAATACGCTAAGTTAGTCAAGTTCTGGCAAAGTCATTTTTCATAGGCTTTGTCTTAACTCAATTAAAATTCTACCCCTTTATGAAAACGTTGTCAAGTAATTATCAAACTTTTCTGAAAACAAATAAGACCACCTTGAGGTGACCTTATTTCTATTATTCTTCAAATTCAAAACCTATTGCTTCCATATCGTCCAAACCACCTAGATTAGTCACCTTAGTATAGCCTCTCTCTTTAAGGACCGATGCAGCAAATTCTGCACGAGGCCCCATTTTACAATAGAGGTAAATGGAAGCGTCTTTTTCAGCTGGAATGTCAGCAGAGAAAAACTGGGTATGAGGTATTAAGAGGGCATCCTTAACATGTCCTTCTGCATACTCTTCTGGACTCCTGACATCAATTAACAGTCCACCCTTGGCTAGATCTGACTGAATTTGTGCTAAATCCATCCTACTCACCAAACCAAATCTTAATTTCTCGAGCCGCAGATTCTTCTGAATCAGAGCCATGAACGATATTTGGAATCATGTCACCATCTGGTGCGGTTGCAAAGTCTCCACGAATCGTTCCAGGAGCAGCATCGCCTGGATTGGTTGCTCCCATCATATCACGCCATGACTTGATAACACCTGGACCAGAAATAATACCAATCACTGATGGACCACTCATCATAAATTCTGCAATGCTAGGGAAAAAAGGTTTATCAACCAATTGAGCATAATGTTCTTTAAGACGTTCTTCGTCAAGTGTCAACATTTCCATTCGTTCAATAATGAAGCTACGACGTTCAATACGATCAATCACTTGTCCCATCAAGTGTCGTTTTACAGCATCTGGTTTAATAATAAAAAATGTTTTTTGCATGTTCCCAACCTTCATTGTTTTCTTTTCATTTTACCATAGGAAGTATCATTTTGCAGAGATAAAGTATATATAGCCTAAAACTATAACCTCAGCAAAAAATTAACTATTTTTCATTAGTCTAGATAAGAAGTACTATAGACATAAATAGACATTTCGAGGTAAATACAATGACAAAATCTAAATTCCAATTAGTCGGTTCTCTTCTTCGTCCTGCAGATCTCCGTAAATATAAGGACGAAATCGAGCACCGTGACGACATCCAGTATCCTTTCTATGATGCCCTTCCTGGTTATCAAGAAACTGAAACTGCAGATATTAAGCAAATTGTGGCTGACCAAAAGGCTAATGGTATTGACATCCTTACCGATGGTGAGTTTGGACGTTCTATGTGGCATTTAGACTTTGTCTGGGGATTTAAAGGAATTGAACGCTACATTGCTGAGCATGGCTACACTTTTAAAGACCATGATGGTGGCCAATATGAGACTCGTAAAGATATTGGTATTCGTATTACTGAACCACTCTCAGGTAAAAAACACCATTACCTAGATATCTATAAATTGGTTAAGGCTGAAGCTGGTGATGAAGATACCAAACAAACTATCTGGGGTCCTGCTCATGCCTACACTGAACTTGCTATCTTTGACCGTTTGGCTGGTCCTGGACAAGTCTATGAAACAAATGAAGACCTCAAAAAAGGTTTGATTAATGCCTATAAAGAATTCTTGGAAGAATACAAGGCTGTCGGTGGCAAAATCGTTCAATTTGACGACTGTCTCTGGGAACTTTTTGACCCATCAAACCCTGCAAGTTTCTTTGCGGAAGGTAATTCTGATTTAGCAGAATTGGCTGATGAGTTTGTAGCTATCAATAACGAGGTTGTAGACTATGCTCACGAAATTGGTTTAACGGTTTGGACGCACAACTGTCGTGGTAACTATGAAAGCCGTTCTGCTGCCGAAGGAACTTACGAAGCCATCGCTAAGAAGTTCTTGGCAGAGCAACACTATGACCGTTTCTTCCTTGAGTGGGATAGCGACACCGCTGGTGATATCAAAGCTCTCGAAGCCCTCAAAGACAGCAAAGCTGAAGTTGTACTAGGACTTTTGTCTTCTAAAACTACTGACCTTGATGACGAAGAACGTGTCCTCGATTTGCTTGAAAAAGCGAGTCAAATCCTCCCAAAAGAACGTCTCTTCCTCTCTCACCAATGTGGTTTCGCCTCATGTGACTCAGGTAATGAGTTAGCAACACCTCAACAATGGGCTAAAATCAAACAAGGTCAAGAAATCGCTAAGAAATTCTTTGGTTAATTGAATACTTTTAAATCTGAAAATCCCTTGCCGTATTCGGTAAGGGATTTTAATGTTGTCTAAGCTTGAATAAAAGGTTGTAAATCTTTAAGAGCTCGCTCAGCAATTTTTTCATAGCGCTCTTTCTTGTCACGAATACGTGGCCCTTCCAACTCTTTGATAATACCAAAGTTAACATTCATTGGTTGAAAATGTTTACTTTCAGCGTGGGTCACATAATATGGAAGACTCCCGATAGCTGTTGTGTGAGGGAAGATAACCTCATCTTCACCCTTAAAGAGACGGGCAGCATTGATTCCAGCAACCAAACCTGAAGCAGCCGATTCAACATAACCTTCAACACCAGTCATTTGTCCTGCAAAGAACAAGTTAGGGTTTGATTTTGACTGGAAAGTCTGTTTAAGCAAGTTTGGTGAATCCATATACGAGTTGCGGTGCATAACCCCATAACGCACAAATTCAGCGTTTTCAAGACCTGGAATCATTTGGAAGACACGCTTTTGCTCTCCCCATTTGAGGTGGGTTTGGAAACCAACGATATTGTAGAGGCTACCAGCCGCATTGTCCTGACGAAGCTGAACAACCGCATAAGGTGTCTTAAAGTCACCATCACGAGGACCCTTATAATCTTCAGGATACTCTAAACCAACTGGTTTCATAGGACCATAGAGCATTGTCTTGATACCACGTTTAGCCATAACCTCGATAGGCATACAGCCCTCGAAATACTTTTCTTTTTCAAAAGAATTCAAAGGAGCTTCTTCAGCTGTTGTCAAGGCCTCGTGGAAGGCCATGAACTCCTCCTTGGTCATTGGACAGTTTAGGTAAGCTGCTTCACCCTTGTCATAGCGTGACTTAAGGTAGACTTTGTTCATGTCGATAGTCGCTTTATCAACAATCGGTGCAGCGGCATCATAGAAATAGAACCCATCTCCACCGTTAAGCTTGTGAATTTTTTCAGCTAAAGCATCAGAAGTCAAAGGACCTGAAGCAATAACTGTAATGGCATCATCAGGAATTTCTGTGATTTCTTCACGGATGATTTCAATTAATGGATTGTTCTCAATTTCAGCTGTCACTGCTTCTGCATAACCTTCACGGTCAACAGCCATGGCACCACCAGCTGGCACACGGTGAGCTTCTCCATTACGCATAATGATAGAGTCCAAGCGACGCATTTCTTCTTTAAGAAGCCCTACAGCATTTGTCAAGCTATCGCCACGGAAAGAGTTAGAGCAAACCAATTCTGCAAAGTTTGTTGTCTTATGCTGAGGTGTTGCTTTAACCCCACGCATTTCATATAGTTTTACCGGAATACCACGTTTAGCAATCTGATAAGCTGCTTCAGAGCCGGCCAATCCAGCTCCAATCACGTTAATATAATCTGCTTTTGATTGAGACATGACACTAATACCTCTTCGAGAACAAGATGAAATCCTGCCCCCACAAATCTTTCTTCATTTTTACTCTTAGTAGTATAGCAAAAAACTCCTCATCTGGCGACTAGGAGTCATCTGTATTTAAAGTGGTAAAACGATAGTCACTTTAGCACCACCCGTGCTATCGTCATTCGAAAGAGCAAGACTACCATGGTGTAAGCGAATAATATCATTGGCAATAGTTAGACCAAGGCCACTATGATTGCGGCTCTGTCTGCTTTTATCCTCTTGATAAAAGAGCTGAGTAGCCTTTTCAAGAGATTCAAGGGAAAATCCAGGGCCAGAATCAAGGCAGATAAACTTGAATTCATCTTCTTCTACCCTAGCGGTCAGGAGCAACTGACTGCCACTGGGTGTATGCTCTACGGCATTTGAAACAATATTCATAAAAGCTCGATTCAACAAGGACCTGTCCCAATGGCCTATGATTGCTTTCTTAATATCCTTCTTATCAATTGCTACATTGATTTGTTTGATTTGAGCTAGTGACAAGTTTTGATCGTAAATGTCTTCAACAAATTCCCTAACTGAAATATCTTCAAGCGTCAAGGTTTTCGTCAAACTCGTTTTGTTGAGTTCGGACAACTCTTTAACATAAGCATCAACCTGTGTAATCCCCTTTTGAAAATGCTCTAACAAGTCCATCTGTTCTACATCTAAGGGCGTCATGGCTAAGAGGTCTGCATTCCCACGAGCAACTGTCAGTGGGGTCTTTAAATCATGTGTCAAGGCTGAAATCTGATTTTGCTTATCTTGCTCTGCCTTCCAATTTCCCATCAAAGATTCACGGAGCGCACCCCTCATGTCATCCAAGCCACTTAACACCTGATTGAATTCCTTAATTGTAGACTGGGAGGTTTGAAAATCCAAGTCTTGTTGGGAAATTTTTTCAGTAACTTTTAATATAGGTTTAAGCTGCTGGCTTAATTTATTTGCATAGTAAAAAGTTAAAATAATAAATATGAGGAGAATGAATACAATCATTGAGCCAATCATCAATAGATCAGCATTGGGAAAATGCTGATTCATCCACGCATTATGATACCTAGGTGATAATTGATAGTTGACAATGACTATGCCATCTGACCGTTCAAAAGACTGAAAATAGCCGTATATCCCACCGTGAGCATTCTTGAATTGGTAATTTAGTAAGGATTCTTCTTGCAAGTTAACTGGCATGTTAGACTTCTTAAGCTTAAAATCTCTAGTCAAAAAGACATAGCGAGTACCATCGGGCAAGACATCTGGATTAAAAACCTTAGAAGTTTCAATATCATTCCTGACAGCAGACAAATCACTTTCTACCTGATTTGCTGGAATCACAACGCCAAAACGATAAGACAAGCTGAACAAATACAAAATAAGAAGACTGCTGATTGCCGAGAGGACCGTCAGGCTGACGACATAAGATAACAAGATTGTTCTTAGAGAGTGTTCTCGTTTTTTAATTAGTGCCACTTGTAACCAATCCCCCAGACTGTTTCAATAGGATTTTGCCCAACATCTTTGAGCTTTGCACGGATATTTTTAATATGTTCAGCCACTGCTGTTGGACTTCCTTTATCCTCATAGCCGTACAAATGCGTGTAGATTTGTTCTTTTGAAAAGACTTGGCCCTTATTTTCAGCCAAAAATTGACAAATACCGTACTCCGACTTAGTCAAATCTAACAACTGATTCTCAACATAAAGCTCCTGAGCTGACAAATCAAACTGAAAATCACCAAGTGAAAGCTTATGGTGACGTTCACGACTTTCACGTCTCAAGTGAGCCGCAACACGCGCTTGGAGTTCTTTTACCCCAAATGGTTTGCAAATATAATCATCCGCCCCATAGCTCAATCCCTGAACGATATCCCCTTCTTGCGTTCTGGCTGTAATAAAAAGTATGGGGCAATCCACCTGATCACGAATCTCATGACAAAACTGGAGACCGTCAACATCAGGCATCATGATATCTAGTAATATCAGGTCAAACCGTGGCAACGAGTTCTTATCCAAGTCCAAAACACTCGTAAATCCTGTCACCTTATGGTTTTGAAGCTCTAAGGCCTTTACAACCAATTTCACAATATCTTCCTGATCATCAATAACAAGTATCTGAGCCATAAGCTTTCCTTTCGTTCACAGTTACCCTTATCATATCATCTATAGAAGATAACTGACAAGGCGTAAAGTAGATAAATATGACTTGGATAAAAGATGTAGAACAAATATTTTGACCCTTTCCCTCTCTCACCGTTATAGCAAAGCATCAAAGGAGCTGCAAATATTTCCATCCATTCAATGTATTTAAACATTAAGTCGTGAATAGAAAGTCTACCTAATACAATCGTCATTAGTACCCAAACAAGACTAACACTCACAAAAGCAAGCACTTCTTTCTTAAGATTCTTATGACAAAGATACATAGCGATACCAGTCAAAAGTAACCATGTTCCTCCGTCACTGATGAATGTATGAACTGGCAGCACTGTAAAATTGAGTAAATTTAGTAGAAAACCTAACGTAGGTTTGTTCACACTTAGCAGATAAAAAGGTACCATTAACCATGGAAGCAATAATGGGAAAAGTAAGGTTGGGATTCCTTTTAGATATTTCTTTTCTTGAA
Source organism: Streptococcus sp. cx1 (assembly GCF_052384325.1). NCBI lineage: Bacteria > Bacillati > Bacillota > Bacilli > Lactobacillales > Streptococcaceae > Streptococcus > Streptococcus sp. cx1. The sequence continues at coordinate 792,462 of NZ_JBQSUN010000001.1, forward strand.
TCCAAGCGATACCTTGAAGAGCAACGAGCAAGATAGCAAATGACGACAACATCATATTTTGTGGAAAGAAACCATCTGGTCTCACAAGAGGATGTAAAAAATTATAAAACCCAAACTGAATCAATCCCATCAAAATTGCTAAAGCATAAATCTTTAGGAAGTATTTTTTTCGATTATGTGTATGAACGAAACCTTCAATCACAGTAAAAAGGAACAAGGGGGCCGCTAATCTCCCAATCATAGTAAACCAAATGGGTATTTTCCCTGTATAGTCAAAAAAGTAATGAATATGGTCAAATACCATAGTAATTAGGGCTATATATTTGAGTTGGAAACCTGATAGACTTAAACGTTTCATAGTAACTCTCCTTTCTTTCATCCTTAGTATAAAAAACAAATTTAAGGAAAGTATCAGTTTTTGATGTAATGCAAAAAAAATATCCCAAGTTTTAACTTGAGATAGCTTTCTTTTTATTTAACAACAGATTCTTTGTAGTCACATTCTTCGTTACTACAGATAACTTGCTTGCCGCCACCACGGACTTTCTTCTCAACGAGATAATCACCTGATTTAGGACAGTTACGGCCAACAGGGATATCCCACGATGTAAATTCACAGTCAGGATAGCGATCACAACCATAGAAGACACGATTACGTTTGGTCTTACGTTCAATAACCTGTCCTTTACCACAGGTTGGACAAGTAACGCCAATTTCTTTGGTAATGGCCTTAGTATTGTGACAATCTGGGAAGTTGCTACATGCGTAGAACTTACCGTATCGACCAAGTTTGATGACCATTGGGTGACCACAGAGGTCACAATCAAAACCGGCAGGCTCATCCTTGATTTGGATTTTTTCAATACCTTCTTCAGCTTTTTCCAATTCTTTTTGGAAAGGTTTGAAGAACTCATCAATAACCTTTTGCCACTGTTCCTTACCGATTTCAACTTTATCGAGTTTCCCTTCCATCTCAGCTGTGAATTTAACATCCACGATGTCTGGGAAGAATTCGACGATTAAGCTATTAACGATTTCACCAAGTTCTGTTGGTTCAAAACGTTTAGCTACTAATTTGACATAGTAACGACGTTGAATAACATCAAGTGTCGGTGCATAAGTTGACGGACGACCAACACCATTTTCTTCCAGCGTCTTAATCAGAGTCGCTTCAGAATAGCGGGCTGGTGGTTGCGTGAAGTGTTGTTCAGGCGTTGTCACAACCTTCTTAACCGTATCACCTTCTGCCATATCAGGAAGCATTTTATTCTTATCAGAGTCGTTGTAAACGGCCATATAACCATCGAACTTGATTTGGCTACCATTTGCAGTGAAAATGACTCCGTTTTGAGACAAGGTCACCTTCATCGTATCAAATACAGCAGCTGTCATTTGACTCGCCACAAAACGATTCCAGATAAGAGTATAAAGCTTGAGCTGATCCTTATCCAAATACTTAGCAATGCTTTCGGGCGTTTGGAAAACATTTGAAGGACGGATAGCCTCATGGGCATCTTGTGCTCCCGAACTATTTTTCACCTTGCTGCCATGTTTTGAATACTTAGAACCAAAGCGTTCCGTAATAAATTCAGCAGCCTGGTTTTGTGCCACTGGACTGATACGTGTTGAGTCCGTACGCATATAAGTAATCAAACCTTGAGCGCCTGAACCCAGATTAATTCCTTCATACAACTGTTGGGCAACCATCATGGTCTTACGTGTACGGAAGTTAATCTTATTGGCAGCATCCTGTTGGAGAGATGATGTTGTATATGGCAATGGCGCATTACGACGGCGTTCTTTTTTCTCTACTTTATCTACGTTAAAGTCATCACTTGTGATACGAGAGAGAACGGCTTGAACATCGTCATTATTGTTGAGCTTAAGCTTTTTACCATCCAAACCATAGAAGCTAGCCTGAAACTTCTTAGCACCCTTCTTAAAAGCACCATCAATAGTCCAGTATTCTTCTGGTTTAAAGGCCTTAATTTCATTTTCACGGTCAATAATAAGCTTAAGCGCTACTGATTGTACACGACCTGCCGAAAGACCTTTCTTAACCTTCTTCCATAGAAGCGGTGAAATAGAGTAACCCACAATACGGTCTAAGACACGACGAGCTTGCTGGGCATCTACCAAGTCCATGTCAATGGCGCGTGGTTCTACAAAGGCATTTTTTACTGCGTCTTTAGTAATTTCGTTAAAAACAACACGATTCTTATCATCTGGCTCTAATCCAAGAATATGTGACAAATGCCATGAAATGGCTTCCCCTTCACGGTCCGGGTCACTTGCGAGAAAGACTTGCTTGGCTTTTTTAGCTTCTTTCTTCAATTCATTGATAAGAGGTCCCTTACCTCGAATATTAATGTACTGAGGTTCGTAGTTGTTTTCAAAATCAATAGACATACTTGATTTTTTCAAATCACGGATATGCCCAACAGAGGCTACAACTTTATAGTTGCGGCCAAGATACTTCTCAATCGTTTTCGCTTTAGCAGGAGACTCCACGATGACCAAATTTTTCTTTGGTGTCGCTCTCTTTTTAGTCGCCTTTTTGGCTGTCGTTTTCTTTGTTGTTTTAGTTTTCGTTTTTGTTGTCGTTGCTGTCGCCATAGACTATTTCCTTATATTGTTATAAACTGGCTGCGCCACTAATTTGTCTAAATTCTAGTCACAAGACATTAAAAAATGAAACATCTTGGACCGAGCAACTAACATGATACCGTCCTTTTCTTTAACTGTCAATAAAAAACTTTATCTCTATAGGAGAACTTTGATTTTCAAGAAAACTCTGAAAGAATGTCAAACCCTGTCGTGATGCACTTTGCACCCTCCTGAATTAGGTGATGGCATCCATCTGACTTGCCATCTAAAATATTTCCTGGAATAGCAAAAACATCTCTACCTTCTTCCATGGCACGCTCACAAGTAATCAGACTCCCCGAGCGAAGTTTTGCTTCTACGACCATAACTCCTTGACACAATCCAGAAATAATCCGGTTGCGTTCAGGAAAGTGGTACTTAAGCGGCTGTTCACCCGATCCATATTCAGTAAGAACTAAATGATTTTTGGCCATATAGTCCTGCAAGGCTTTATTTTCTTTAGGATAATAAACATCAAGTCCAGTCCCGATAACTGCAATGGTGTTCCCCCTATTTTTCAAGGCCTCCATATGCGCACAAGTATCAATCCCACGCGCCAATCCACTCACAATAGTAAAGTGATTCCCAAGTTCACTAACAATTTTTCGAACAGACTGTTTGCCTGTTTCAGAACACTTTCTTGCCCCAACAACAGCTAGCTTTGGTTTACTCAGTAAATCAAGATTCCCCTGATAATAAAGGAGGACAGGAGGATTATAGGTATGCTTCAGCTCAATGGGATATTCTTTATCAAAAATCGATAACGTAGGAAAACGGTCGAATTGTTCTTTGAGTTGCTTAATATCTAAACTCTTATACTTTTCCATAAAAAGAACGGCATTTTTAGACTTGGATACCACTGCCATATCACGTAAACTCAATTTTCTATCTTGAGTCTTTTGATAGTCCAAAATATTTAAGATATTCAAATTCGTCAACCCAGCGGCTTTAAGTTTAAAAAGTTCAAAATTATTCATATAGATACCTCCTTTTCACTATTCGTAACAGAAAAGAAAAAAGCTCCATTATGGAACTTTCCGTGATTACAAATCATTTTCAGAAGCAAAATAAGACGCGGCTCCTAGTAAGTTACTATCGTTATGGAAATGACAGGCTTGAATAGTTATGGGCTCAAAACCTAATTCAGGCTTATCCTTAAATAACTCCTCATAGGCATCACTTATTCCTTCTATTAAAGTACCCTGCCTACTGATACCTCCACCGATAACAACTTTTTCCAGCCTAAAGAAGCTCTGCAAATTTAGCACAAGAACAGCAATTTCATGACAATAGTCTTTAAATAAAAGATTTAGATCCTCCGATTGATTTCCCTCTATAGCTGAGAATACGGCTGGACCATCGTCTTGATCTAACCCAAGTAATTGACTGGCTTCATGAACAAAGCCTACTGCAGACCCCTTATTATCGACAAGGCTTACTAAGCCATGCATAAATAATTCCCACTGGAAGGGCAGAGAGGTTTGACTCATGTTTTGGGGACTTGGAGCTCTCAGATATTGGGTGACTGACAGAGGTGATAGCAAGTCCTTCTGTGAAACAAGTCCTAAACCAACACCCGTACCTAAAACCAAGGCTGCCCCACAATCTAAGTCTTGTAGACTTCCATATCTGGCTTCAGCCAAAGCTGCCGCATCAGCATCATTGACAACCTTTACAGGCAGTTGAAATGTTTTAGTCAATCGTGACCCAAGAGGAATAGCCGTTAAATAAGGGATAAGACCGCCCTTGAAAATGAAGCCACGTTTACTATTTATTTCTCCTGGGCACGCAATGGCAATCCCAGAAATGATATCCTTGTGAGACGAGACAATATGCTCTAAAGTCAACCAAAAGTCGTCTAACGTTGGTGGTGTTGACACTTTAGATTGATTGCTAATCTTAAAATCATCATCAACTAACCCAAACTTGATAAAGGTCCCTCCAATATCAATAGCTAAAATCACGCCACTTCACCTACTTTTTATTATTGACTTTATGGGTTCAAAGCTTCTTCTATGAATTGGAGTAACACCAAAGTTATCTATGCCAGACAGATGATCCTTGGTACCATAGCCTGCATTTTTGGCAAATGCGTAACCAGGAAACTCCTGATCATAATCAGCCATCATCTTATCCCGGGTTACCTTTGCTACGATAGATGCTGCCGCAATTGATAAAGAATTAGCATCCCCTTTTATAATTGATGTTTGTCCTATTGGTAGGTCCAAAGTCATAGCATCAATTAACAAATGTTCAGGTTTGGGACTAAGTTTTTCAATAGCTTCAGTCATAGCAAGCTTGGTTGCTTCATAAATATTGACATCGTCAATCACATGATTGTCCTTTATACCAATCCCGACGGCTACCGCTTCCTTCATGACCTGCTTATAAATAGCTTCATGTTTTGATTTTGGTATTTTTTTACTATCATTAAGACCTTTTATTTTGCAAAGCTTTGGTAAAATCACCGCTGCAGCTACCACTGGCCCAGCCAAAGGACCACGTCCAACTTCATCAACACCTGCAATGAGTTCAACTCCCTGAGCATAAAGCGCTTTTTCGTAACTTAGCATCTTTTCTAAGCGTTCTTCCTCAGCAATCTCAGCTTGTATAGCTTTACGGCGTTGCTTAATGGCAGTTTGTATACCAGCTCGACTATCTTCCTCAAAACTTGCCCATCGGTGATCGTCAAGGTCTGTTAAAGTGGCCAATTGCTCTTTGACTTCTTTAATTGTCGCCATCAGTATCGACCCCAACAATATCAAGTGTGTAACGTCCTAGTTTTCCATCACGAACTTCTTTGACAAATAGATTATAGAAACGGTCATAATCTTCACGGAAGCCAAGTTTTCGAGTCATTTCCATAATGATTTCTGGTGCCTCTTCTTCAAGGTCAATCCCTTTAAAGCGTTCCTCTAAACGTTCAGGATAGTAAGTTTTAAAATAGTTAAGTCCAAAAATTGTAACCTCATCCATTGGCAATAGCTGGTCCTTGATGGCACCTGTCAAAGCAAGTTTCAAACCGACCAATTCATCTTCAAACTTAGGCCACAAAATCCCCGGAGTATCCAGAATTTCCAAGTCCTTATTAGACTTCAACCACTGTTGACCTTTTGTCACACCAGGTTTATTTCCTACAACGGCAATTTTTTTACCAGCCAAACGATTCATCAAGGTAGATTTCCCAGCATTTGGAATCCCAATAATCATGGTTCGCAAGGTCTCTTTCTGGATACCGCGTTCACGTAGTCGTTGAATCTTGTCAGCCATAAGACTCTTAGCAGCGTCTGTCACCAATTTAACTGTAGATTGTTCCTTGGAGTTGATGGCCAAGGTTTTAATTCCTTGACTCTCAAAATAGCTACGCCACTCTTTTGTACGATTACTATCAGCAAGGTCAGCCTTATTGAGAATTAAAAGCTTTGGTTTATCGCCAACAATTTTAGTCAGCATGGGATTTTGACTTGACAGTGGCAAACGTGCATCCACTAAAATCGTTACAAAATCAACATGCTTAAGATTTTCCTGGACCTGTCGGCGTGCTTTGGACATGTGACCAGGAAACCATTGAATAGTAGCCATGTATATCTCTCCTCTTTATTTTCTTAATAAAATATGATTTAAATTCTTTAAAAAAAGCCAAAAAATTGGCTTTACTTTACTTATATTATAACAGATTTAGTTTGAGATGCCTAATCGATACAAGCTGCTTAAGCCTCAACAGGCATAAAGTTACCGACAATTTTACCAATAATTCGAGGATCTTCGTCATAGGGTGCGAACTTATCACCATAACGTTTATTGAGAGAAACTAAACGTAGCCCATCTTCCTCGCGATAAACTTTTTTAATATAGGTTTGACCATCCCAGTCTACAGCATAAACAGCTCCATCATAATCAAAACCTGTTTGTTTGATTAGCACTACTTCACCATTTAGGTAGGTAGGTTCCATAGAGTCTCCAAATACCCATGATGCAAAATCATGATCCAATTCTTCATCATAGAAAACTTCATCATAATTGCCATCACCAAAGTAAGTGTAACCAGTTCCGGCTGATAAACGCTCGAAAACTTTGTATGAGTAAAGGGGAATAACAGGAGCTTTTTGCTTTTCTGTTTCTTGCTCTTCTAGGAGAGCCTTAGTGAGTCGCAAAGCTTCTTGGCGATTTTCCTCATTTAGTTCCAAGTAGACTTCTACAATCTCATGTTCAGACAGAAAATAAGTCTCAGCTACACCAAAAAGTTCGGCCAAAACCGAAAGGTTCTTTTGATTGGGTTTCGTCTTACCATTTTCCCAATTAAAATAAGAGGAGCGTGAAATTCCTAGATGCTTAGCTACTGATGCTTGGCTCATTCCTTGTGCTTCTCGAATTTCCTTAAGTCTTTGTCCTGAAAACATGGCTACCTCCGTAAGTTAATAAACTAACATAAGTTTATCAAAAAAAGCAGTTGTTTTCAAGTGAAACTAACTACTTTTACATTTCTCTTTTATCTCATTATTTAACTAAAAATCCTAGATGGTTAAGTGCCTCTTCAATATAATCTATATCTTGCTCACTATCTGCTTCGACAAGATGATAATGAACACCGTTTGTCAAATCAGATAAGGGGCGAAAGTCATTTGACGAGGCTTGGTCTAAAAAATGCCTAACATCTCGACGACAAGTCAATTTCAACAAAGTCTGAATTTCTCCATAAACTGGATGATCTATCATGATATTTTGAATACGGCCTCCATTATCAACAATAGCCAAAAGCTCATCCTCCATATCGGACACTTTATGATTCACCTTAAACAGTCGACGTACATAAGAATTGTCATCGCTACTTTTATAGATATATCCTCTATTAGTTGAAATAATCTGGGCACCATCTGCACGCAAGAGTGCAATATCTTGAACAATGATTTGACGTGTCACACCAAAATGCTCCGCCAAACTCTGTCCATTCATTGCCTCTTTAGCTCCCTTTAAGAGTGCCAATAATTCTTGTTTGCGATTTGAAGCCATAGACCAACCATACCTCTTTCAATTAGCGTATTTTTCGAATACTTTTGAAAATCGTTAATGCTATAACATAGTCTATCATACTATGGACAATAGTGCCAAAACCAACTAAAACAAAGAGAACATAGAACAGTTTTTGGAAATCCTCTCCTGTTACGGAATAAAAAATCACGCAAGCAAGAACTTCACCTATGGCATGGATAAGTCCTAAAACAAAGTTGAAAAGTAATGATGATTTATGGTTTTCTATCGTTTGTGGAAATTTTTTCAAATAGAGTGCGCCTAAAAAGCCAAATATAATATGAGAGAATGCTCTAAAAACAACCACAATCGGATAGCCAGCCATAAAGTATCCCAAACTAGAAGCTAAGATAACAAAAGCAGTTACCCAGGGAGATATAAACATAGCTAGAAATATTGGAACATGACTCCCCAAAGTATACGAAGCCGGTGGGATGATTAGTTTAATTGGCATGATACTTGGGATAAGGATAGCAATTGCAGTTAATAAAGCTGCAAAGGTCATTTCTTGAATTCTCTTTTTCGGTTTCATAATCTACTCCTTTTTATTGTATATACATTAGTATATTACAGTGTATAGTTATATAAGTCAATATTTTTCAAAAAAAACACTAGAGCAAAATGTCTAGCGTTCTAAGTTTCTTATTTACGTTTTTTCTTAGCTTTTTTCATCTTATTAGCTTGACGCTTCATCGCATGTTTCATGGCAAATGAACCAACCTTACCTTTAAGGCCACCACCAAGCATTTGGCTAAGATCTAAATTTCCAAAATCTGGCATACCAGCGCCACCCATCATGCCTTCGAGAGCAGACATATCCATATTACCCATATCAGGCATATTTGGCATGTTTTTTGGCAGATTATTTGGGTTAAGACCCATTTGACGCATCATTTGCTCCATATCGCCAGACATAACACCTTGCATCATTTGTTTGGCTTGGTTGAAGTCTTTAATAAACTTGTTTACTTCGATGAAGGTATTCCCTGAACCATTGGCAATACGGCGACGACGGCTTGGCGTTAAAAGATCTGGATTTTCACGTTCTTCAGGTGTCATAGATGATACGATGGCACGCTTACGCGCAATTTGCTTTTCATCTACTTTAACATTAGCCAAGGCTGGATTGTTAGCCATACCTGGCAACATCTTAAGCAAATCCTCCATAGGACCCATATTTTGTACTTGGTCTAATTGGTCGATGAAGTCATTGAAATCAAAGGTGTTTTCACGCATCTTTTCAGCCAACTCAAGAGATTTTTTCTCATCGTACTCTTGAGAAGCTTTTTCGATAAGGGTAAGAAGGTCACCCATACCCAAAATACGACTTGACATACGGTCTGGGTGGAAAGTCTCGATATCCGTAATTTTCTCACCAGTACCCGTAAATTTGATTGGCTTGCCTGTAATCTCACGAATAGAAAGAGCTGCACCACCACGTGTGTCCCCATCAATTTTAGTAAGAACAACACCAGTGATATCTAGCTGTTCGTTGAACTCCTTGGCAACGTTAGCAGCTTCCTGACCAATCATGCTATCCACAACCAAGAGAATTTCATTTGGATGAGCAAACTCCTTAATATCATGCAATTCTTGCATGAGAGTCTCGTCAATCTGCAAACGACCAGCCGTATCAATCAAGACATAGTCATTCTTATTGGCACGCGCTTGTTCCAAACCATTTTTGACAATCTCAACTGCTGGTGTCTCTGTTCCCATATCAAAAACAGGAACATTGATTTGTTGCCCCAAAGTTTTCAATTGATCAATGGCTGCTGGACGATAGATGTCCGCCGCAATCATCATTGGACGGGCTTCTTGTTCCTTTATCAACTTATTAGCCAATTTACCAGCAAAGGTTGTCTTACCAGCCCCTTGGAGACCAACCATCATAATGATTGTTGGAATCTTTGGAGATTTTTCAATTTCAGATGTTTCAGACCCAAGAATCTCTGTCAATTCTTCATTAACAATCTTGATAATTTGTTGTGAAGCATCAAGAGTATCAATGATTTCGTGACCTACAGCACGTTCACGAACACGTTTGATAAATGTCTTAACGACTGGTAGCGCTACGTCTGCTTCAAGAAGTGCCAAACGAATCTCTTTAGTGACTTCTTGAACTTCTTTCTCTGAAAGTTTTCCTTTACGTCTTAAATTTTTGAAAACGCCTTGCAAGCGTTCCGTTAAGCTTTCAAAAGCCATATATCATTTCCTCTCTTACTTTCTGCTTGAATCTAATCTCTATTATCAATGCTGCTGAGCACAGCAATTTGTTCCTGAAGATAGCTATCGTCTGGATATTTTTCCATGATATCATCAAAAATTTGGCTACGAACGATGTAATCTGAATACATATGTAATTTCATCTCGTAAGCTTCTAAAATCTTCTCAGTACGCTTGATGTTATCATATACTGCCTGACGACTTACACCAAATTCCTCGGCAATTTCTGCCAAACTGTAATCATCCGCATAATAGAGCTCAATATAGTTCATCTGCTTATCTGTCAAAAGTGCAGCATAGAACTCAAAAAGGGCATTCATGCGATTGGTTTTTTCAATTTCCATAAGCTCCATTTTACCATAAAATCATGGTGTTAGCACGATTCTTGTGCAGAAAAAAGCAGTGACTTTTAGTTATTCTCCAAATAAAATTCAAAACGGTCACCAACATAGTAACTTCGTACATATTCGAAAGCCTGACCGTCTTGGAGGAAGGAAATTTGTGTCAAACTCAAGAGAGCATCACCAGTCTTAACCTTGAGGTGCTTGGCTAAACTACTATTGGCCAAACTAGCTGATATGGTCTGCTGACTTTTCCCTATTTCATAACCGTTATCAGTCAGTGTCTTGAAGAAATGTTCCGTAATTTCTGACTCCTTAAAACCTCGGATAATTTTCTCAGGGATACTGGCAATCTCATAGGCAACTGGAAGATCGTCCGCAAAACGAACACGTTCCATACGAATCACATAGGACTGTGGTAAGACACCTAAATTTTTGATTTCAAATTCATTGGGATGCACACGTTTATATGAAATAAGCTCACTAGACGGTTTCTTGCCTTGGGATTTAACAATCTCTGTGAAACTCGTGGTTCCACGCATCTTTTCCTTAACTCGACTGCTAGCCACAAAAGTACCGCTACCTGGTTTACGCTCTAAAATTCCCTCGTCTACTAAAAGTGTTATAGCCTGACGCACAGTCATACGACTCACATCAAAAGTCTCGCAAAGATCCCGCTCGCTAGGGAGACGTTGCCCGATTTTCCAAGTGCCGTCATCAACATCTGCCTTAATCTTATCATGTATGCGAATATATGCTGGTAGCATCTAATACCCCCTTCTTTACCCCTATTTTACAAAAAAACTAATAGAATTGTAAAGGTGACGACAAGTCTTACAGTTTATCGTATAAATCTAGGTGCTAAGTCCTTAAAATTGTGATACAATGATTGCATAAGAGTCCATGTGTGACGTAAAAAGAAAGGGTAATAATGACTGACATTTCTACTTTGAATGATGTGCAGAAAATCATTGTTCTAGACTATGGTAGCCAATACAATCAGCTGATTGCACGTCGTATTCGTGAATTCGGCGTTTTCTCTGAATTGAAAAGCCATAAAATTACCGCTGATGAAGTCCGTGCCATCGATCCTATCGGTATCGTACTTTCAGGTGGTCCTAACTCTGTTTATGCCGAAGATGCATTTGGTATTGACGAAGAAATTTTTGAACTTGGTATTCCAATTCTTGGTATCTGTTACGGAATGCAACTGTTGACCCACAAACTTGGTGGTAAAGTTGTTCCTGCTGGTGAAGCTGGTAACCGTGAGTATGGCCAATCAACACTTCGCCTTCGTGCCCAATCAGAACTCTTTGCAGGAACTCCTGAAGAACAAGTCGTTCTTATGAGCCACGGTGATGCTGTTACAGAAATTCCAGAAGGTTTCCATCTTGTTGGTGACTCAGTAGATTGCCCATTCGCCGCAATGGAAAATACTGAGAAAAACTTCTACGGTATCCAATTCCACCCAGAAGTTCGTCACTCTGTATATGGTAACGATATTTTGAAAAACTTTGCTTTTGGTATCTGTGGTGCCAAAGGTGACTGGTCAATGGCTAACTTCGTAGATATGCAAATTGCACAAATCCGTGAAACAGTTGGTGACCGAAAAGTCCTTCTTGGACTCTCAGGTGGGGTTGACTCATCTGTTGTTGGTGTCCTTTTGCAAAAAGCAATCGGAGATCAATTGACATGTATCTTCGTTGACCACGGTCTTCTCCGTAAAGGTGAAGGCGATCAAGTTATGGAGATGCTCGGAGGAAAATTTGGCCTTAACATTATCCGTGTTGATGCCTCTAAACGCTTCCTAGACCTCTTGGCTGGAGTTGATGATCCTGAGAAAAAACGTAAAATTATCGGTAACGAATTTGTTTATGTCTTTGATGACGAAGCAAGTAAGCTTAAAGGCGTTGATTTCCTAGCTCAAGGAACACTCTACACTGATATTATTGAATCAGGTACTGAGACAGCTCAAACAATCAAATCTCACCACAACGTTGGTGGTCTTCCAGAAGACATGCAGTTTGAATTGATTGAACCACTTAATACCCTCTTTAAAGATGAAGTACGTGCCCTTGGTACTGAAATGGGAATGCCTGACGAAGTCGTTTGGCGTCAACCATTCCCAGGACCTGGACTTGCTATCCGTGTTATGGGTGAAATCACTGAAGAGAAACTTGAAACTGTTCGTGAGTCTGATGCTATCCTTCGTGAAGAAATTGCTAAGGCTGGTCTTGACCGTGACGTATGGCAATACTTCACTGTTAACACAGGCGTTCGTTCTGTCGGTGTTATGGGTGATGGACGTACCTACGACTACACTATCGCTATCCGTGCTATCACCTCAATCGACGGTATGACAGCTGATTTTGCGAAACTTCCATGGGAAGTTCTTCAAAAGATTTCTGTTCGAATCGTTAACGAAGTTGACCACGTTAACCGTATCGTCTACGATATTACAAGTAAACCACCTGCAACTGTAGAGTGGGAATAAAACCAAAATCATCAAAAGCGTTGAACGATTACGTTCAGCGCTTTTTGTTGTCTCTCGAAAACCACTAGCTGTGCTAGTGGTTCCGAAAAGCTTTTAGCGATGTATCAAAAAAGTCCCCCTAAAGTGTTATATTAGATAAGGTTTCCCGACCACTAACTAATATACAAAAGGAGGACCCCTGA